>JBJTQJ010000100.1:0-63181 GCA_046075565.1 Verrucomicrobiales bacterium
CACTGCGGAACGGAAAAGCTATGCTCTGACGGTAGGTGAAACGCCATGAAATTCCCCGATTACGTGGAAATCCGTCATCAGGACGGACCTCCACTATTTCAGTTTTCAGCTTTTCAGTTTTTCCAGAACCCCCTTCCCCCCGCAACCCCCTTTTCCCCGCCCAACGGTCCGCCCCAAACGCTGTTGCAATGGCTGCCCGCCAAAAGCAAATTCCTTGCAGCCAAAGAAAAAATTGAATTCCAGCAGTTCCAAGAAAGTTCCGAACTCCCCCCATTTGTGTTTAGAATGTAAGCAAGGGTTTGAACCATACACAAAAAGAACCAAGCTGTGTTCCTTTAACTGCATAAAAACACACGACCTTATCACAGAAACCAACTATAAAATCAAGAAACTTGAACACGAAACCAGACTTAAAGAACTAGAAAACACAGCACTTAAATTAAAACTTGCAAACGAGGAACTTAAAAAGCAGATATTCATACAAGAATTAGAAAATGAATTAAACGGTTGCCAAACCAAGCCAGAAGTTCAAGCACACATTGTTAACATAACGGAATACTATGAAGGTAATTGCACGGCATAATGAAACCATAACTCCACAGGAAGGAGATTTCGTAGTCCAAAAAGGAGAACACCTTGAGAATGTTGGGCGAGAGGCTTCAAGCTATCTATGGTTTATCGTGAAACATTACCACGACCTCAAAGATGATGAGATTTATTCCTTTAGACAAGCAAGAGAACACGAACACCAAATTGGAGTATTTAATTTTGAATGTGCTCAGAATGGCGCACCTCATCACGGAGGACTTGAAATAAAACGATTAGCTGATTTGATAGACTTAGACATACCAGAGAAAATACAATTTACAGCCGGCGCACAATTTGATGTTTCAGGCTATCAGATTAAACAACGACCGATTGAATGGTATGTGAGAGCTTTTGATGTATCAATGAGTGAGCCACAAGCCCCGTGGATATTAGAAAGACTATGGAAATATATATTTGATTTATAGTGGGTTATCGTTTAATGGTAGGACGCGTGAGATGCAACGGATTTCTGGACCGTTATTTGTTTAGTTTTGGGTGGGGATGTCGGCTTCGAATTGGGACGGGGTTTGGTAGTCGAGGGCGGAGTGTTTGCGGTGGATGTTGTAGTAGGAATCGATGTAGGCGAAAAGTTCGGTGCGGGCGTCCCGGTCATCGATGAAGCAGCCGCCGTCTAGCATTTCGGCTTTCAGTGTGCCCATGAAGGATTCGGTCCATGCGTTGTGGTAGGGGTTGGCGCGTGCGGACATGCTTTGACGGATACCGCTCTGGCGCAGGACCTGACGGAAGGCGGCGCTGCCATACTGGCTGACACGGTCGCTGTGGAAGATTGGCTTTTGAGTGGTGCCGCGCGAGCCGATCGCCTGTCTGAGGGCATCGACGGCGAGCTCCGCGCGCAGGTGATCGGCCAATGACCATCCGATGATTTTCCGCGAGCACAGGTCGAGGACCACAGCCAGGTAGAGCCAGCCCGCGGAGGTGGGAATGTGGGTGATGTCGCCGGCCCAGATTTGATCGGGCTTGTCGGGGAGGGGATGGCCGACGAGCAGGTTGGGCGAGGGCATGTCGGCTCTGCCGTCGCTGGTTCTGGGAACATAGGTCTTGGGCTGGATGGCCTTCAAACCCCGCTCCCGCATGATCCGGCGCACACGGTCAGGGGCGCAGACGACATCCTGATCGGCAAGCTCCTTCCAGATCCTGCGGTGGCCGTAGCGGCGGCGGTGGCGTTTGAATATCACCTCGATGAGGCCGCCGATCTGTTGGTCGGATTGTTGCGTCGGGGTGGCTTGGGCGGCGTGGTAGTAGCTGCTGCGGGGCACTCCCAGGGCGTTGCAGATCGGGCGGATGCCATGGCCGGTGGCTTGGCGGATGTCATCGATCATTTCACGGAGCTGGGTTGGGGTCTGGTGCCGAGGATGACCGCGGCTTTTTTTAAAATCTCGTTCTCCTGGCGGAGGAGGGCGATTTCGCGTCGCAGGGCGCGCGGGTCGTCCGCTGCGGCGGCCTCGCCTGCGGCTCGTCCGCCTCCGCTCCCGACCCGCGCGCCCTGCGAGCTGTTTTTCCACGAGTAGAGGAGGTTGGGACTGATGCAAAGTTCTTCGGCGAGTTCGGCGACAGGTCTGCCGAGAGCGAGCAGTTCGACAGCTTGGACTTTGAATTCGGGGGTGTAACGCTTGCGTGGTGTCTGGTTCATATCGTGCTTGATTTTAGAAGTTGATGGTCCAGAAATCTAGAACACCTCACCGACCAAGTCGGGGCAGGAACACAGAAGAAGGAGGAGACAGGGCATGGCGTAGGGGTTTCCGATGCCCCGGAGAACATGGCGAGTTTCGAACCATCGTCTCAAACAGCAGGCAAGACCGGGGTGGCGATGAGGTTTGGCCAGTGGGGAGGCCTGCGCGTGCTAAGGGACTTGCGGGTGGAAGTAGTGGGGTAAGGTGCTGGGAGGTGCATAGGGGCGGACACTTTGTTGAGAGGTGCCAGCCATGTCACGGGAGCCTTCGGCCTCGCCGCCGCTGGCGCCGCGTTGGAGATCGTGGCAAAGTCTTGAGCCGTCGCCTGCTCATCGTTTGAACGATTCCGCACCGTCGCCACGTTTAGAGCCATACCATGAAGACCTGGATCACCCTGCTCGCCCTTGCCTCGGCCGCCCAACTCCCTGCGGACGTCAAACTTCCTTCCATTTTCAGCGACCATATGGTCCTGCAGCGGGAGGTCGAAGTCCCGGTGTGGGGCTGGGCCGATGCCGGGGAAAAAGTCACGGTGTCCTTCGCTGGTCAAACCAAGTCCACAGCCGCAGACAAAGACGGGAAATGGTCGGTGAAACTGGCCAAACTTGCCGTCTCCGCCAAGCCTCAGGAATTGAAGGTCAAAGGCAATAACGAGATCATCCTCAAGAATGTCCTGGTCGGGGATGTCTGGATCTGCTCCGGACAATCCAATATGGAGTGGCCATTGTCCAAATGCACCAAAACCCCGAAGGAAGACGCCGCCGCCCAGAAAAACAACAAACAACTCCGCTTGTTCCGGGTCCCGGATCACGTCAAGGCCGCCGAGCCCGCCCCGGATACCAAAGGCACCTGGAAAACCACCGAACTCGAGCCAGACTGTCTGATCTTTTCCGGATGCGGGTTTTTCTTCGGCGCCAAACTTCAAGAGGAATTGGATATCCCCATCGGCCTCATCGACACCTCATGGGGCGGCACCCCGGTTGACCAATGGATCTCGAACAAAGCCCATCAGTCGTTCCTGAAAAGCGACCGCAAGGAGAGCATCTACAATGGCATGGTCGCGCCTCTGGTGCCGTTCGCCATCAAGGGAGCCATCTGGTATCAGGGTGAATCCAACCGTGCGAATGACTTCCCGGCCTACTTCACCAAACTGGATGCCCTGATCACCGGTTGGCGTGAAGATTTCCAAGTCGGCGACTTCCCATTTTATCTCGTGCAAATCGCGCCCCACCGCTACAACAAGAAAGGACCGGGCGATGACGAGACCCTGGCTCGGAATATCTGGGCGGCTCAATACAAGGCGGCCAAGGAGATCAAAAATTGCGGCATCGTCCCGATCCACGATACCCTCCACGGCGTCATCGACGACATCCACCCCTGGGACAAGAAGCCGGTTGCCGAACGGTTGGCGAATCTAGCTCTCAAGAAGGACTACGGCAAGGCCGTGGCATGGACCGGCCCTGAGTTCGCTTCGGCCAAAGCCAGCGGTAGCAAGCTCACCGTAGCTTTTCAAGGCATCGAGAAAGGACTGACCACCACCGATGGCAACGAGCCGGCATGTTTTGAAATCGCCGGAGAGGACAAGGTCTTCGTTCCGGCCAAAGCCACCATCCAAGGGAACACGGTGATCGTTAGCGCGGATGGAGTCGCTTCCCCGAAGCATGTGAAAATGGGCTGGAATGAAGTCCAGGTCCCCAACCTCGCCGACAAAAACGGCTGGCCGGTCTTCCAGTTTCCGCCGATGGCGGCAGAGTAAGTGAAGCCGAACTGGCTTCATTCCCGCGATCAAAGCACCGCACGTCACTCCCTCATGCGTTCTCTCCTCCCGTTCCTGATTTTCTCACCACTCGTGCCATCTTTGGCGCAGCAGATCCCACCGCCACCGATCAACGTGTGGCCGGCCGACGCCGGGAGGGTCGCAGAGGAAACGGTGGTGGCCGACAGAAACGACGGGGTGAAGCGCATCACCGACATCCAGCAGGCAACCATCACTCCATACCGGGTGGCTGTCCCACCCGATTCGGTCCATCCCGCCGTCCTCGTCTTTCCCGGGGGAGGCTATTCGATCCTCGCCATCGACAAGGAAGGCACCGAGATCGCTGAATGGCTCAACCGACTTGGCTACTCCGCATTCGTCGTCAAATATCGGGTTCCGAAGAACCGTGAGGGTGCCTTTGCCGATGCCCAGCGCGCTGTGCGCCTCGTCCGCCAAAATGCCAAAGAATGGAAGATCGATCCCAAACGCATCGGCGTGATGGGATTTTCGGCTGGCGGCCACCTCTGCGCGCGCCTGAGCACGGACTTTGACAAGATGGCCTACGAAGCGGTCGATGAAATCGACAAACTCGACTGTCGTCCCGATTTTTCGATGCTGATCTATCCGGCCTATCTGCAGACCAAAGAAGGCAAGGTCGCCCCGGAACTGCCGATCACCGCCAAAGTGCCGCCGACCTTCATCCTGCAAAGCAAAGACGACAAGGCCTTCGTCGCCGGCACCATCGTCTATGACCAAGCCCTCAAGGCAGCAGGAGTCTCCTCCACTTTCCATCTTTTTGAATCCGGAGGCCACGGCTACGGCCTGCGGCCATCGGCCAACGAAGTCTCCAAATGGCCCGCGCTTGCCGAGGAGTGGATGAAGGGCAAGCCGTGAGTCGGGGAAGAGGAAGTGAGACAGGGGGCAGGGGGCAGGTTCGCTTCGCCAGTGCTCATCCTTGCCAGCCGTGGTTTCTCTTGTCTCGAGAAGGTTCCGGCATCAGCCTCAAGTTCATGACCGGGTTCCACCGTCTTCCAAATGGCAATACCGTCATGTCCAACTGGCTCGGTCACGGACAGTTCGGCAAAGCCCCTCACATCATCGAAGTCACTCCCGGGAAAAAAGTCGTCTGGACCTTTGCCGACCACCAGACCATGAAGACCGTTTCGCAGGTCGTCATCTTGGATGCACCGACAGAAGGGCGACATTGATGGATCGGCTTCGGCACAACTCGCGCTCCAATTTTCCCGTATTAATCTGGAGAAGAAATTGAACCACGATGGCGAAGCGCGCGCCTCATCATGGGCTAGAATCGACACGTGTTGTAATGAACTCCGGAAAGAGCCCGCTTCCTTAGGCGCGGGTGAAGGCCTGCTGAGCATACCGTGCAATTCCCTTCCCACTTCTGTCCCTTCGTGTCCATTGGTGGTTTTGGGCTGGCCGCGCGCAAGGCTCATGCGCGAAAAGCCCGGCCTCAGCCAAACCTAGGTCGTCTTGCTCATTGGCACCGCGCGCGCCCTCCTCCGCGTTTCCGAGTCCCAGCCCTAGGTGGCGCTGGAGGCGTTGCATAAGCGTGAGCGATCATTGCTATGATATTTATCCAACATCGCTGATACCAGCGCATAGTCCGCCCCCGGCGCCGAACGTAATCTCAAAGGGCGGCGCAAGAGATGCGTCAATTGACCATTACACAGCGTCGGCCCATATCGACAACGAAACGACACCAAACGAATCCGGAAGCCACAATCGCCATTTTCCTTTTCGCCGGTCGAGGGCACTGTCACAGCAAGGCTCCAGACCCAGGTCGGTCCGTATTGAGAAGCCTATGGGATGTCTGTAAAATGCATGAATGATTACTCGATCGCCGGATGAGCAGCGATCAATGCGCATTAGCTAATAATGGGGTTGGATCATTGTCTTTCTTGGAACTCCGAAAGCATCATGCGCAACTCCGGTTGACCGGTCGCGGATTCGATTGCGCGGATGGCTTCTTCGATAGCTCCGATCCTCATATGATTGAGTTCTCCCTTGGGGAAAAGTCCTTTTTCGCAGTCGGTATTGAATTGAACGATGAGTTCCTTGAGACCGGGGATGGCGATGCGGGCGGCGGTGCCGTATTTGGCGATTTCCTCCATGATTTCACCGGTGCGGCGCTCGCTGCCGTGGCCGCCTTGGGTTTTGGCGAGTTGGACTCCGGCGAGAATGCCTTCTTTGAAATGGTATTTGGTCAGGGCCCGAAACGCACCCATGCGGATCTCTGTGCTGAACATGGTGTCGGCAGGGCACTGGGTCAGGACGGCAGTGAGAAGGACCGGGGCCAGGGCCTCTATGTCCTCGATGGTGAGGTGGTTCTCGAAAAAACCCCGGAGGGTGGCCCGGGCCATGCCGTCGGCATTGGTGGAGATGGCTTCGATGGCCGGGTTGCGCAGTTTCGGGTCCGCGGCATGGACGACATCCTTTAGCGGTCCGGCAAAGAGGGCGGCGCCGAGTTGTCCGTGGGTGAGCTGGACCGGGTCGGCCCATTGGATTGGTTGGAGGGGTTCGGCGGTTTCGGCGACGACGGTGAGCAGCTCGGACACGATGGGTTTGGCATCCCCGCCCATTTCCTTGATGGCTTTGGCGGCCTTGAAGCGCGTCCAGCGGTCCGGATGTTTGAGCAGGCGGACAAACACCGGCAAGGCCTCCCTGCTTCTGAGACGACCGAGGGTCTCGCAGGCTGCCTGGCAGACATGGGGATTTGTGTCCTCGGTCATGCGGATGAGTTTGGGCACCATGGCCGTGGCCTCCGGGCGTTTGGCCAATTCTTCGGCGGCCCAACCGCGAACAATGGGCGACCAGTTGCGAAAGGCGTCCACCAGTTCGAAGGGAGACATTTTCAGGCGGTCGAGATCAAAACGCCCCGAAGCGGCGGCGGCGGTGGCTCCGTCCTTGGTCAGCCAGAAGGATTCGTTGGCCTTGCGTCCGGTAAGGTGGAGTTTCTTCAGCGGCAGCGCGTAGGTGAGCACATAACTGGCGGTCGGGCTCAGACCGTTGTAGCTGCTTTTGCCGTAGTAGGTATTGTCGTCGGTTTTGCCGCCGCCGTATTGCTCAGCGCCGTCGTAGGTGAAGGATCCATCACAGCGCCGCACGAGGTCAAAGTGCCATGAGGACTCCTTGAAAAAGGCGGCGGCGGCCTCGGGTCCTCCGACATTGGCCCCGAGGGCCCCCCAGAGATAACTGAAGCCTTGGCCGGTGTGGCCGCATTCGCGGTTGCGGTGTCCGGCGGTAGCCATTTTGGCGAAGAATTGGGTTTCCGGTTTCCGTTTCCCCTCCATGGCAAACAACATGGCGGTCATGGCGCACTTGCCATTGTTATCGTGGTAGGGCCATGGTTCGTGTTCGCCGTAGGGGATGGCTCCTTTGTCCATGAAGTAGGCGAAAAACTTGGTGGCGCGTTCGATGGCGGCACCGACTTCGGGTTCGTTGATGCCACATTTCGCGCCCATGATGATGCCCATGTTGGCGGAGAGCCCGGCCTGGTTGACCGGCCCGTAGGGAGGAATCGAGCCATTGCGTTTGCCATCGGGGGTTAGTTGGGAAAATCCATGCCCGAAGGTGCCATACATGCCTTGTCCACGGGCTAGGGAAAGGGTGATCTCCCGGATGGCGTGCAGGACCTTCTGCTCGCCGGTGAGCAGGTAGTATTCGGCGAGGAACATGTTCCGGTAACCGAGGTCCCAGGATGAGCCATTGACCTCATCCTTGATATTCAGGGTCTCCGGACCCATTTGGTAGGCCCATTCGCGGATGATCGGCAGATATTCTTCCTTGCCGGTGGCCAGCAGGGCGAGCCCGCTGATGCCGCCGTGCCAGGTGTCTTCGAGCTTTTCCTTGGCCAGAATTTCGCAGGCCTCTTGAAGGATCTTTTCGGACTTCTGGCATTGGTAGGGCGCGGTATCGGCGTAGGTTCCCATCACGCGGAGTTTGAGTTGCACCTCATTCACTTCGCCGGCCCGCCAGCAGGTGAGCTTGAGGAGTCCGCCATGGGATTCCTTCTCCGCCTCTTGGATGGCGAGGGCGATACTTTTGCGGGCATCATCGGTGAAGGGTTTGCCGCCGACGCCGAGGATCACATCGTCCACCTGGACGATCCCATCGGCCGGGGATTTTTCGCCGACATGGGTGACGAGAATCTGGCGGCTGGAAGCGGTGGTTCGGCCTTGCAGTCCATCGTGGTAGGTGGCCGGTCTCAGGTCGATCCAACCGCGCAGACCGGTGGAGCCGAGATTGTAGGTCTGCCCGCGATCCACATTGCGGTCTTTGGTTAGGTCGGGAGGACCTTGCGGATCGGCGGCGGAGAGATGGCCGGTGAGGAGCAGGGTAGCGAGGAGGGCGCGGTGGTGGAAAGAGAAGGAGGGCATGAGGGGAGGATTTTTCAATATTCAATATTCAGCACGCAATGGTCAATGTTCAATTGGCCGGGCGACGGGGATTAAGCTCATTGAGACTTGCTGATTCCGTGTTGAATATTGAATATTCAGCCCATCTGCATCACGGCTGTTTCCCCGCCTTCAGCATGGCGAGATTCGCCTCGGCGAAGTTTTTGCCCATGAGGGCGAAAGTTTTCGCGCAGCCGAGGTAGTGGTAGCCGGCGTTGGAGGCGCCGCGTTTCCAAAGGGCGACTTCGGCTGGGCTGATGAGATCGGCCTCGAATTTCTTCAGATATTCCTTTTTCTGCTCATCGGTCATCTGACCGTTGGCATTGGCGTGGTCCTTGTGTTTCGAATCGAGGAAGTGACCCATCTGGCGGATCTTCCCGCGCTTTTCATCAATGGCTCCCAGTTCATCGGACCAGAAGGGCGCGGTCGGCACGGCGGTAACATTGCCTTTGAACTCGGGCAGATCCGCCGGAGCGGCCATCGCTTGCCGGAAGGTGACCATCGAATGGGATTCATCCTTCAGTCCGCCCACGCCCATCACGCCGATGACGAAGGGCATCTTGGGAGCATTGAGGTCCTTGCGCACATCACGGATGAATTGGGCAAGCAGTTCGGAATACATCGCGTAGCGATCAGGTTGGTTGTGCCGTGGATAGACCTGGCCATCCACCATGTCATTGAAGCCTTGGAGCCACGCGAATCCGGCCAGTTTATATCCTTGGGCGGCATCGTAGTCCGGAACGACCAGTTTTGGATCGGCAAGAGTCTTTTTCACGTGGTCTATCATCAGACGATAATAGACCCCGGTGGCCTGCACTTTGTCGGCATTCCATTTCGGACGTTCTTCGACTTTGGGAATCCCGTGAGCCCCTTGGGGATGTTTTTCCCAAAGCTCCTGGGTTTCCTTTGGCATCACGAAGGGGCCGGCACTGGGTGGACGGAAATCGGTATGCAGGCTCTTGCCTCCCCAGGCGGCCTTGATGATGAGCACCGGTTCCGCGAATTCCTCATCCATGGCCAGACCAAAGGTGAATTCCGGACCGATTTTATCGCCGGGTTTCGACGGATCCTGACCCCACATCGAGCCGTATCCGGAGGTAAGTTTGCCGGAGAGCGTGAAATTCTTGTCGTTGGCCCCGGTAAGATAGGAAATCCATGCTCCATCTGCGACGGTGGGTTTTCCGTCGGCTCCCTGCATCTTCTTTAGCAGGGGAACGGTGGCCGGGTCGTCGCCGAGATAATCGAAGGTGCTGATGTTCGCCGGGCCCTCCATGTTGGATTGTCCGGCAAGGATGAAGACCTTGAGGGGTTTGGCGTGCAGACCGCCGAGGCTGAGGAGGAGAAACGGCAACGCGAGGATGGATTTTTTCATGGTAAGCGGAGTTGCAGATGGGAATCGGTCGAACGTAATACGCCTCAAGTCCAGAACCTTTGTCAGGAGTTGGCTGGTCCATGGAATCATGCTTGAATCCTTGGATGAACCCATGGACACTGGAAGCCATGCCGGAGAAAGATGTCACCATGGCAGCGGGCGGGGGAAAATGCCTCCGGACCGTGGGGGAGGCATTGTCCGCGGCCGGGCTGATCCCCGGGCAGAAGTTGCTGGTGGGCGTCTCCGGTGGGTGTGATTCGGTGGTTCTTCTCGACATTCTGCGGTCGCTTGGTTATGGCGTGTTGGTTGCCCATGTGAACCATCGACTGCGCGGAAACGAGTCGGAAACGGATGCCGAGTTTGTGTGCTGGCTGGCCGGAACAGACGAGTGTCACATCATGCGCCGCGATGTGGCGGCCCACGCCCGGAAAAGTGGAGTATCGATTGAGACGGCCGGCCGCGATGTTCGGCGCGCTTGTTTCGCCCGTATTGCCCGAGCGACCGGGATTCACCATCTCGCGCTCGCCCACCATGCCGATGACCAGGCGGAAACCATGCTCTGGAATCTGGCCCGGGGTTGTGGTCTCGGTGGCTTGGCCGGGATGGCTCCGGCGGAGAAACAATCATTCTCCCGCGGGTGTGAGTTGGTGGTCCTTCGGCCCCTGCTCTCACTGCGGAGGAACGAACTGGTCGCGTATGCGAGAGCCCGCGGGCTGGTCTGGCGTGAAGATGCGAGCAATCTCGAGCGGGAATTTACCCGCAACCGCTTGCGGCATGATGTTCTTCCCGTCCTTGCCGAGGCAAGCGGACGCGATCCGGTGCCGGCAATGGCCAGGCTGGCCAGCATCGTGTCCGATGAAGATGAATTTCTCGACCGATTCGCCGCCGAGGCTTTGGCAAAGCTTGTCGTGGAGAAGCATTGTCTGGAAGTCGCCGGATTACGCGCCCTCCCGGTGGCCATCGCCCGGCGGGTGCTCCTGCTCTGGTTGGGTTCCATTGCGGCGTCCGCCCCGAGCTTCCGGGAAATCGAGGCCGCGCTCGCCATGGTCCGGTCCTCCGGCCCTCCATCGCGAGTCAATCTAACGAGTGGGTGTCACCTCGCGCGCAGGCAGAAGCGCCTGTGGTTCGAGAGAGGAAAGTAGGCGTTGGAGATCGGATTCAAGGCTTGGCCGCCGCGAGTGGACGGCTGCGGCCTTCTGCCTTCGACTTCTCGAGAAGTGCCTTCATTTCCTTGACGATTTCCGGGTGCTTGAAATACAGGTTTTCTTTCTCCCCGGGGTCGGCATCGAGGTTGTAGAGCTGACCCGGGGCATCGGGGGCGCTATCGGCACGGGCAAGGGAACGGAATTCCTTCTTTTCGTAATTGTTTCCGCCGGAGCCGCGATGGTCGAGGTATTTCCATGGTCCGCGGCGGATGGCCAGGGCAAGACTGACGGTTTGATGCAAGGTATAGGGGCGAACCGGAGCAGTCGCTTGTTGGCCGAGAAACACGGGGAGAAAATCAAAACTGTCCTCCGCTGCGTTGTCCGGGATCCGAGCCCCGGTGATGGCGGCACAGGTGGCCATGACATCGGTCAGGCTGAACGTCTGATCGCTCTTGATTCCCGCGGCGATTTTCTGAGGCCAGCGGACGATGAATGGCACGCGATGCCCGCCTTCCCATTGGTCCCGCTTCACCCCATGCCATGGTCTTGCGCCATCGTGGTCGTGGTCTTTGCGCATCTGTATCACGGTTTCGATTTCCGGACCATTATCGCTCGAAAACATGACGATCGTGTTGTCGGCGAATCCGAGTCGATCGAGGGTTTTCATCAGGTCGCCCACGATATGGTCGAGTTCATTGATGAAATCCCCATGCGGCCCGGCTTTGGTGCTTCCCTTGAATTCTTTTGATGCGAACGAAGGCAAATGGACCGCATTCATCGAATGAAAAAGAAAGAAGGGTTTCGCCGGATGATTCCGCGCGTGCTGTTCGAGAAACTCCTTGCTCTTCTCGAGGAAAACCTGGTCGAGGGTTTCAACATCAAAACCGGGTGCGATGAGGCCGTCGCGGTTGTCGAAGGCATAGGGGTGTTTGGGAAGCTTCGACTTGTCGAGTTTTCCGGTTGGCGGAACCGGGATACGATCGCCATCGATGAAGGCATAAAGAAAATCCGTGCCCGGACAGCAGGCGGTTCCGAAGAACCGGTCGAAACCACGGTGGATCGGTCCATCGGGAATCGGGCGAGAGTAGTCGATTTTTTTCACGCCCGCAATTCCGCCCGCGGTGATTGGTTGTCCGGCCTTGTCGAGAAAGGTAAGGCCGACATGCCACTTGCCGCTCATGGCGGTGGTATATCCGCGGTCACGCAACATGCCGGGCAGGGTTAATTGGTCGGCTTGAATCAAACAGGGACCTTCCGTGCCTTGGAAAACACTTTTGTAATTGATCCGGAAAGCCATTTTGCCCGTGAGCAGGCTGTAGCGGCTCGGCGTGCAGACCGTGGAAGGCGAGTGGGCATCGGTGAAGCGCATGCCTTCACTGGCGAGTCGGTCGAGATTCGGTGTTGGAATCTTGGCGGCGTCATTATAGCAGCTCAAGTCGCCATATCCGATATCATCGGCGAGGATAAAGAGAATATTCGGCCGGGCCAGGGGTGTCCGATCCGCCTCCACTGCCCGGGCTTCATTGAGTGGCAAGATAAGGGCAGCCGCTATCGAGTGGAATAGAAACAATCGATTCATGGTTCCAAAGGGAAGAATGAGGCTAGTGTAGCTCGCCAGAAGGGGAGCAGCTTGTGGTTTTTTGGAAAACTATAAAATGTTTCTCTCTCAACGCGGTTCAAGGGAATGGTTTTTCACGTTAGCATATGGCGTTTGGTGATCTTGCGAAAATCGCCATGGGAGCAGTGAATCGGGCCGGAAAAGCATGGCGTTGCGAAAGGATGGGGAAAACGCCGCGTAACGGGTTTCATGCGCGTTCGCCACCGGCTTGTCCTCCTTTTCGCACCGCTGCTTCTGGTAGCGGACGCGTCCGGACAGGTCGGGGTGGACAATGCGGCGACTTTCGGGCCCGAACGCCCGCTCTCGGCGAGTTCCTACACTCTCGGCTTGCCAATCCAGCCCCTTCCCACCAACGCGCCCGTGCAGACGGTGCGCCCTCCGACGCGCATCGGTGCGCCGATGTCGGCGCAGGTGATGGTGGGCCGTCTGCACGGGAATGCGGCCTTCGGAGATGATGATGCGCAATTGGCCAGCCTTGATTACGATTCCCGCCTCGCCTTTTCGTTATTCGATGGTCCGGAGTCCGTCTTCTTCGACAACCTGCAGTTTCTCAATCGTCTCCGGCTGGCCTTGGAAACCGGACCAAGGTCTTCCCTGCAACTGGATGTTTTTGATCGCTGGGACTTCGCCCGGGATCTGTTGGCCCGTGCTCCGGTCCCGCATCTTCCCGAGATTCGACGGCTTTTGTGGCAATGGAATGCCAGTGATGGGATGGGAGGGCTCACCATCGGCCGCCAGCGACTGACCACCTCCGGGAACAGGAGCATCGGATCGTTGTCATGGATGCCCGACATGCAGGTCTTTGATGGCGTGCGCCTTGATCTCGGGAGGGAAAAAGATTTCGGCCGATTCACCTTCGGGGCATTCATTGATCAGGCGTTTGTCACCGCGTATCATGCCGGGCCATCCCTGGAGGAAGAACCATTTCTGTTAGCGGCCTGGTCGTGGGTGGATGCCGAATTTGGAACTTTCCGCACCCACGCCCGCTTCAATCCCTCGGCTGCGGATGTCCCATGGCTCGGGGCCTCGTGGGAGACTGGCTTGAAGAAGAAAAATGCCGCCACCTACCGTGTGGACGCACTCGCCCGCGCGGGAAGCGTGGAGGAGTCGGGATCTCCATGGCATCTCTCGTTGCACCGGCAGCGGAAAGCCTGGGGCTGGCACATGGGTGCCGAGCGGATCGCCACCGATGATTCGGGACGACATGTCTCGGCGACTCCCGGCACTTTCCGTTATCTCCCATCGGGCCTCGAAGACGATAGCCTGAACTTCTTCTTCGGTATCGACTACCGGCTGAATCAAGGCGCGCTGGCATCGATCATCTTGCAGCACATTGAGGAGATGGATGCCGGAGGGGCCGATGTGATCGAAGCCGCGGTGCGTCATCCGATTTCACCATCGGCAGCTTTGATCGCCGGAGCAGGCTGCGGACGGGAACAGGAAAGCGGAGAGTTGATACTCCGCACCGAAGTGCAGCTTCTCGCCGTGTTCTGAGGATACTTACTCCGGATTCTCCAGGAAATCGCGTTTCGCCAGAGTGGCGTAGTGGCCATCCAATTCGAGGAGTTGGTCGTGAGTGCCCTGTTCGATGACCTGGCCTTGGTCGAGCACGTAGATACGGTCGGCATTGCGCACCGTGGAAAGACGATGGGCGATGACAAAAGCCGTGCGATTGGCCATGAGGCGTTCGAGGGCCTGTTGGATCAGACGCTCCGTCTCCGTGTCCACGCTGGCGGTGGCCTCGTCGAGCAGGAGCAGGGGAGGGTTCTTCAAAATCGCCCGGGCGATGGAAAGTCTCTGGCGTTCGCCTACGGACAACTTCACGCCGCGTTCTCCGACAATGGTGTCGAGACGGCCGGGCAGACGTTCGACGAAAAGATGGGCATTCGCAGCCCGCAGTGCGTCCATTATCTCTTCTTGGGTGGCATCCCTTTTTCCTAGCAAAAGATTCTCTTTGACCGTGCCATTGAAGAGAAAGGATTCCTGCGTCACATAGCCGATGGCATCGCGCAGGCTGGGTTTGGCGATTTCCGAGACTTCCTCTCCGTCGATCCGTATGCTTCCTCCGTCGTATTCGTAGAAGCGGGTGAGCAGGTTGATGACGGTGGATTTTCCGGCACCCGTGGTCCCGACAAGGGCAATGGTCTGGCCGGGCTGGGCTTCCAGGCTGATGCCGCGCAGGGTGGGTCGGTCGGCGTAGGAAAAGGTTACATCGCGGAAGACGACATGACCTTTCCAAGCCTCGCGCGGAAGGCGGCGGCCGTGGTCCATATGAGTCTCTTCCTCGGCGTCCAGAATGGCAAAGACCCGCTCGGCGGCGGCACGTCCGGACTGCAAGAGTTGATTGAGGCTGTGCAACCTCCCAATCGGCTCATAAAAGTATCCGAGCAGGAATAGGAAACTGACCAGATTGCCGGCGGTCATTTTTCCGTCCATGACAAGCATGCCTCCATAACCGGTGACAATGAGGATGCCCAAGGTGCCCATGGCGAACATCGCCGGTTGATAGATGCCCCACGCGAACATCGCCTTGAGGCTGGCTTGCCGGAGTTTGTCCGAGGCGGCATTGAAGCGATCGTGTTCGGCCGGTTCGGCGGTGTAGCTTTTGATTTGCCGGATGCCCGCGAGGTTATCGTGCAGGAGGGCGTTCATGTCGCCGGCGGCTTTTTTCACACGACGCCAGCGTTTGGCCGAGATGCGGGTGTAAATGAGAGCTCCGGCGGCAATCATGGGAATCGGAATGAGCAGCGCGGCCGCGAGCTGCGAGTTCATGGAGAACATGAAGGCACCGACAGCGAGCACCTGCAATGAGGCCACCAGCCCGGTCTCGATGCCGTCAATGAGCACGCGCTCCATGGCGGGGACATCTTCGGTCACCCGGGTCATGAGGTCTCCACTGCGCTGGTTGTCGAACCATTTGAGCGGCAGATGCTGGAGCTTGGCGTAAAGATCGCTCCGCAGATCGTAGATGACCTTCTGCTCGAAGACATTGTTGAGGATGATGCGGAAAGCATTGAAGACCTCGCGTCCGATGAGCCCGAAGCCCATGAGCAGGAGAGATTTGAAAAGGAGGTCCCGGTCGCCGGTGGGGAGGACCTCGTCGATCACCACCTTGGTCTGGGCCGGGCTGATAATCACCACCACGGCCATCAAGGCGGCGAAAAAGAGCTGCAACCCGCCGAGAAACGGGTAGCGCTTCAAATAGGAAAATACCCTCCAGACGCTCACCACGGCACTTTGCCGAGCATCCGTTCCCGCGCAAGGATCGAGCCTTTTTTCCGGGGCAACTTCTCAATGGTCCGTGGAAATTCCAACAAAACTGGAAAAAGTGCGTCAAAATCGTTCCAGTGCTTGCATTCCTTGCATAAATTGCTTATTACAGACACCGTGACTATCAAAACTTTCCCAAGAATTTCGCCGGGGTTCGGTTCCCGGGTCCGCAGCGTCCTGCTGCTCGCCCTGGCGGTGCCGCTTGTCTCCTGCCAGTCCAGCAAAAGTGGGGGCCGGCAAGTGATGACTTCCGCACCCGCCGGAGGCGACGCCGCTTCGATTTTCCGCTCGGTGCGCTTGACGCAAAACATGATTCCGGCGGGCAAACACGGGCGCTGGAAAGCCCGCCCCATGAATCCGCGCTACATCACGATTCATTCGACGCAGAACTTCGACTCATCGGCTGATGCGACACAGCATTGCCGGGCGCTGCAAAATGGTTCCCTGCGCGGCAACAACAGCCTCGGTTACCTGACCTGGCACTTCACGACCGACGACAACAAAGGCATCCAGCATCTTCCCGCCAATGAACGGGGTGAACACGCCGACTTCGATGGTCCGGGTAACCGCTATTCCATTGGGATCGAGATGTGCGAGAACCGGGGGTCGAATCGCGCCGTAACCGTGGATCGCACGGCGCGTTTGACCGCGATTCTCATGCATGCCTACGATATCCCGCTGCGTAACGTCGTGCCGCATTACCACTGGCCGAGATACAAATACAAAGACAATCCACACAAGAATTGTCCGCACTTCCTGCTCGACAACGGACGGCCCGGCAAGACCTGGAAAACTTACCTCGCTCGTGTGGAGCATTACCAGAAAATCGTCCGCCAAGGATCCGGAGGTGCCGGGATGATGGGCGGCGGCACTGGCGGACCTAATCCGAAAGCTCTCCAAGCCTATTTCGAGCGTGGTACCATGGTCAGACGTTCGTTCTTCGCCGCGAATTGATCCGGGGCCTATGACGTCCCGAACTTCCGAACCTCAGCAACCGACGGGTTCCTTTGCCCTCTCCCGCAATTCGTGCCATATCCTCGTCGCGAAGGTATCGGGAAGCTCGACATCATCGAGAGTGAGAACATCTCCGGGCTGGACACGGCGGCGGATTTTCGAGCCCGCAAGAAGCCCCAGCGGGGCGGCATCCGGGATTTCCGCGAGCGCGAAGGCTTCGCCGCGGGCTTTGTTGCCACCATGACCGCGGACCACGTTTTCGCCGGCTTCGAGCTTGCGTTTCGCGACGGCGCAAACACCCAACGTTGGATAGGCGCTGTTGTCGAGCAGCGGCGGACCACCCCGAAGGACGCGGCGGATCGTGCGCGGGGCCTCGAGGTGGCAGAGATGGTAGGGCCGCAGCAGAGTGTAGTAAGGCCCTTCGCCCATTTTTAGGTAACGCAGCACTTCCATGCCGGCATGCGGGTGTTCGGCGGTGATAAAAACTCCGGCCGGCAGGTGATGGTTCAGCAGATAATCCGCAATCGGTTTGCCCATGGTTTTGGCCCGGGAGGCCAGCAGTTCGCCGCCTTCCTTGAGGCTGAGGCCGGCCGGGCCAAGCAAGCCCCTCGTGATGATACCCGCACCGAGCCCGTTGCCAATGAACGCCTGTTCCATCTGGACCTTCGTGCCGTCGGTGAAACTCCTGACCTGTTGGATGCTGATGCCCTGTTGGCGCGACCAGTATTCCATTTCCTCATCCGTGGGATGATGGTTCAGGAAACCCTTGATGTTCCCGTAAACGAGCGGTCGGAAACCCATGTTCGTCACTTCCTCATGCAAGGCGGCCAAGGAGCCGGGCTGATCGCCCTCCGCTTCCGTGAGCATTCCTTTGCCGACAAACCACGAGCCTACCGTGACGTGGAACTCGGTGCCGATGGTGACCACCGGCTTGCCAGCCGCCATGGCCGCGTGAATGACTTCCGCGCCATGGTGCACATCACCGCTGCATTCCACAATCAGGTCGGAGGTATCGATCAATTCCTGAACGGAGTCGGTATAATTCTCCAGCGCAAGTCCCGAAAGCTCGGTCGGATTCCTCCGGGATAGCACCCGCGCCGGCCGCATGTCTGGTGCACCGGCCAGGATCGACAAAAGTCCGCAGGCGATAAAGCCGGTGCCCACCACCCCGATCCGTGCGGGGGTTTCGAGATTGAGGGGCAGATTTCGGAACATTTCGGGATTGTCACCGATTGGAGGCATTTTGGCAACCACTTGGTGATCCGAAAGGTCAATTTCGGGGCGGCACGAACGTCGGTTTGCGGTATCTTCAAAAATGCCCCACTTGGATAACAATGCCTCCACCCGGATGGACGAGACCGTCTTCCGGGCTATGGAAACTTGGCTGCGAAGCCGGAGCGGGGCCAATCCATCTTCCTTGCACCGGGCCGGGCGGGAGGCCCGCGCCGCCATCGAATTAGCCCGTGGCGAGGTGGCCAATCTTCTTGGGGCATCCCCGGAGTCCATCCTCCTGACCAGCGGAGCCAGCGAATCCATCACCACCGCCATCCACTCGGCCACCGCGCTCCAGCCACAGCGCCGGAAAATCCTCACCTCCGCCCTTGATCACGCCGCCACCCGGCGGGCCGCCGCCCTCGCCGTGGGTGATGAAAATGTGCTTCTTCTGCCACTGCGGGCCGATGGTTGCTACGATCTGGAAGCCTTGGCCACCATCCTGGCAGAAGAACGCGACCAGCTTGCGTTAGTCAGCCTCATCTGGGCCTCGAATGACACCGGCATCCTGCCCGGCCTCCCAGAGGCGGCAAGCATCATCAGCGCCGCCGGAGTCCCTGTGCACGCCGACGCCGTGCAAGCCGTCGGACGCATCCCCGTGGATGTCTCCTCCGTGCCGGTGGATTTCCTCTCCCTTTCCGGGCACAAAATCCATGGACCACCGGGCACGGGGGCGCTCTTTGTCCGCCCTGGTATTCGTTTCCGCCCCCTCATTCCCGGAGGAGGGCAGGAAAATGGCCGCCGTGGTGGCACGGAAAATGTCCCCGGGATTGTTGGGCTTGGCATGGCGGCACGCTTCGCCGCCGCCGGGCTCGCTGAAATGCCCCGTCTGGAGAGTTGGCGCGATGAATTCGAGAAACGTCTGGCCGAAACCGTCGGGGAAACCGAAGTGATCGGCGGATCTTCGCCTCGCCTTCCCAACACCTCCTGTATGCGCTTTGGGGGAGCAGCATCTGCTGCCGCCCTCGTCCTGCTGGACGAGGCTGGGCTCGCCTGTTCGGCCGGTTCGGCCTGCACCAGTCACTCGCCGGAGCCGCCCGCCGCCTTGCTTGCGCTCGGCCTCGACCGCGTCGCTGCGATGGAGACCCTGCGTTTTTCCCTTTCTCGTCTGACCGAGCGCGAGGAGCTTGAGCTAGCCCTGGAAATCATTCCCCGGGTGATGGTCAAAGTCCGGGCCGCCGGGGCATCGGTTGGCGGGGTCGTTAGAAAAAGCTGAGATGTCTTGGGATTCCGGGTGGAACGTGCAGGGCTCATTTCAGGGTTGCCCTTCCGGCGGGTTGGATGGACATTCGCGACCGATGCGCGACCACGTCTGCACCTTCTTCCATTCCAGACGATGGTGGGTCTATACTTTGCTCGCTGTGCTATTTGTTTTCGCCATGCGGGTGCACTGGATCGACGGAAGCGTTTCCCGATTGCCCTACTGGGATGAATTGCCGGCTGAACTCGTGACGGAAGCGAAGCGCGCTCCCGGAGAGTCTCCCGGAATCCGGGAATTGGCCAGCCCCCACAATGAACACCGCATCCTCTGGCAACGTTTGCTGGGGCGAGCTCTTCTTCACGCCAACGATCGCGTTTGGGATACCCGGGTGCGCTGTATGGCCAACGCCTTGATCGCGGCGCTCTACGCGGGTTTGCTGGCGAATGCTTTCCGCGCCGGTCAAGATGGCCGCACCGGACATTTTCTTTTCTGGCCGACCATAGTGCTGGTGGCCAGTCCTATCGCTTACCAGAATATCACTTTTGGATTCCAGGCATCTTTCCACCTCCAGATGTTGTTTTCCATCATGGCCTTTGTGGGAATGGCCGGTTCATCCTGGCGGAGACCGCTCTGGTGGCTAGGTCTCATTTGCGCATTCGCCGCGATCTTCACCAATGGTTCCGGCTTTTTCACGGGTCCCGTGCTGCTTGTCTGGTGCGCCCTCGCGCTCGCCCGTCGGGAGGATGGCAAATGGTTCTCCGATGTCCGTGGGAATCTTCGGCGGCAGCTTCCCACCATCATCGCTTCTCTTCTCGTGCTCGCCGTCGGTCTTGCCCTCATCTATCGGCCGGAACATGCCGCCGGACAGGAAGCCTCGGGCATCGGGGAGTTTTTCCATGGCCTCGGAAAACATCTGGCGTGGCCATGGCAGAACCAGCCGTGGCTTGGCCCCTTGATTTGGGTGCCGTTCTTCGTGCTTTCGCTCCTCACACTTTTTGGGAGGATGAATGGGAATTTCTTTGCCGCTTCGCGGTTTACCGCCTGTATGGGGGGCTGGATACTGCTCCAGTTGCTTGCGATGGCCTACGTTCGGGGAGCCAATGCCGTGGGACCGGTGTCCCGCTATGAAGACTTCCATCTGTTAGGCATTGCCACGAACATCGCCGCCCTCGTGCTGGTTGTCACGAGCCTGTCCGCTTCTCCTCGCCGTATCGTTTCCTTCCTGTTGCCAACCGGTGCGATTCTCTGGGGCGCGACGACCCTCTCGGGACTCTTCGTGTTGGCCTCGTGGGCATGGCGATTCGAGTTGCCCGACTACCGTGCCTTTGGTGAATTGCGCGAACGGAATACCGCCCGCTTCACCCGCGATGGAGACGCCACCGTATTTGACGGCTATGTCTCGCGTTTTCATCTGCCCTACGACGAACTTGAAGCGCTAAAGTCATGGCTTGCCGATCCGGCGGTCGTCGCCGTGCTTCCCGGGAGTTTTCACACGTCGCCCGAGGCCGTGGAGAATGCCACCCGCACCGGAGCGTGTCTGGATTCCAAGTTGCCCGATGGTATGGTCGTTCCTCCGGGGGAGCGGTTGCTCGCATCGAGTTTTGATCGTTCGGATGGTCCCGCGGGCAAGGACGCGCAGGTGATGAGCGGCCCCATCCAGGCGCAATCCGGTGCCTTCCGGCTTTTCTACCTCGGCATGGATACCGGGGGATCGCTCAAGTTGCGCCTGAGACCGGAGGGCAAAGGCAAGCCCATCGAGATTCCCACGATGCGACGCCACGGAACTTCCACCTGGATGCCCATTACAGTGGATGTTGATCCGGAAAAAACCTACCGACTTGAATTCAGGGATGCCTCGCGCCTCGGTTGGGGCGCGGTCACCTTGCCTACCAACGAGCCGCCGCTTTCACGCCTCGCAGATCAGGCGGGGAAATTCGCTTTGCCCGTGGGTGTCTTTTCCATGCTATTGATTCTCTCCTTCGCCATTGCCAATGCTCCTGCGCATCTACCATCTCACCCACTTCAGATATCGCGCCCCCGTGAGCGGGAGTTCAAATGAATTGCGGCTGCATCCCGTCAGCAGCGATCCGAAACGGCTGCCGTTTTTCCTGCTGAATATCCAGCCACCGACACGGTTGCGGCATTTCCGCGACAATTTCCTCAATCAGGTGCACTGGTTCGAGCTGCCGGAGCCGCACACCGAACTCCGCATCGAGGCAACCAGCAAAGTCCATACCACTTCGACTTATGCGAACGGAATGCCCGCTCCGGTTGATTTCTCCATGCTGGCTCACGATGCCGCAGCGGACAGTCTCTATCCATTTCTCGGTTCCAGCCCATATATAACCCTCGATCCCGAACTTTGGCGTTTGGCACTCGATATCCGCGACGCCCAACCGGAAGTCTTCGCGACCGTCCGCGCCATCATGGAATATCTGCACTCCACATGGAAATATGACTCTTCGACAACCCATGTGGGCACCACCGCCTCCGAAGCCATTGCCATTCAATCCGGGGTATGCCAGGATTTCGCCCATGGCATGATCGGGCTTTGCCGTTCGCTTGGTATTCCCGCGCGTTATGTGAGCGGATATTTACATGATGGATCAGGCGGGCTTCGCGGCGGTCAAGCCAGCCACGCGTGGTGCGAGGTTCATTTGCCCGGGCAAGGGTGGTTCGGTCTTGATCCGACCAATCGATGTCTGGCCGATGAACGTCATGTGAAAATCGCCACTGGGCGAGATTATGCAGATGCCGCTCCCATCCGCGGAACGCTCACCGGACCGGCCAATGCCACCCGAGAAATGAGTGTGGATGTCGAAATCGAGAGACTGGACTAAGCTGGCGCGCAGGCGCGTTGCGTGGCGCCAGGAATCTGCATTGTAACAAAATGCAAATCGAAATCGAAATCGGGATCGCCATCGAAATCGATACGGCAGGCCAGGAATTCTTCCCGTATAGAATAGCCACATCGCTGCTATCTGGGACACATAGCCTACGGCCAAGTGATGGACGTCCAGCCTTTCGTGTCCCAAGGCCCTGCGTTTTCGATAGCGATAGCGATTTCGATCCCGATGAAAGTGACTCCCGGGTCAGGGACGCGGCGTCACGCAGATGGTCTGGCCGACATGGGTCCATAAAGTCGGACCGAATTCCTCTTTCGCCCGCATGGCGAGATTCTCGCCGCCATGTTGGGTCGCGAGAATCGCGAGAACGGTCGAACCGGATCCGCTCATCAGGGCAGCGTGGCACTCCTGTTGTTCGAGCAACCACATTTTCATGAGAGCGAGGACCGGGTATTTCGCGAAGACGGGACGCTCGAGGTCGTTCTCCATCTCTCCCCATGGGCAGAGTTGCGGTGCATAGAGCACGCCCGGAATTTCAGGGGCATCTTTCCATCGTCCATAGGCCTCGGGTGTGGAAACCCCGAAGTCGGGCTTGAGCAAAACAACGGGAAGTTCCCAGTCATCAGCGACCGGTGTGATGCACTCGCCGCGTCCGGAACAATCGCAGGGTTTTCCATGGATAAAAAACGGGACGTCCGAGCCGATGGCGGCGGCAAGAGCGAGCAGGGTTTCTTCTCCGAGATTCGTTCCGAGGAGGTGGTCGAGCCCGCGCAACGTGGCGGCCGCGTCGCTGCTCCCGCCACCGAGTCCGGCCCCAGAGGGGATTTTTTTGGTCAGGATGATCCGCACATCGACCGCGCGATTTGTTTCTTCGCGGAACACTCGGGCGGCTTTCGCCACCAGATTCTCTTCGCCCGGTTTCGGAGTCCAGTCGGCGCCTTCGACGACGAGTTCAAGCCCCCGACCTTTCGGCAGAGTCTGGATGTGCAGCAAGTCGCAGAGGGAAAGGGGAGTCATCCGTGTGCGCACCTCATGAAAACCATCGTCGCGTTTCCCCAGCACCCAGAGGGAGAGGTTGGTTTTGGCGTGGGCGGCGAGAGTGAGCGACGGCATGATGTGAATTTACCTTCAGGCCGCCGCCGGGAAAGAGGAAATGCGCGTGTCGGGGGGGTGAAGTTTACATCGGCGGCGGGTTAGGGTGAATCCTCTCGCCAGAGACTGCATCGCGTGCGATTGTTTCCCAAGTGCAGGCCAAACGCATCCATTTCGAAGGTCGCGTCCAAGGAGTCGGTTTCCGTTACCAAACGAAACAGATTGCCATGGGCTTTGAAGTGACCGGATGGGTGCAGAATCTGCCTGACGGACGCGTGGAAATGGAAGTCATGGGACCAGACGATGAGGTCGCGGCATTTCTCGCGGCCATCGAAGACAGCGATCTCAACGGACTCATTCGCAAACGGGAAATCCTCGATATTGCGCCCGTCGCAGGTCTCCGTGGATTCGAAATTCGCAGGTGACAGCAGTGAAACTCAAGGCGGGCCCGGTCGTTTCGGAGCATCCAAACCGGGGAAGAGCTTCCCGCCACCGTCGTTGTCGCGGCGCGGTCCGCGCTCAGGACGCTGCGGGGATGATAGTGATTTCTTCGCCGCTTCTTTCTCCTCCTCGTTCAGCACACCGTCGCCATCCTTGTCGAATCGGCGGAGGATTTCCTCGCGACGTTGTTGCCATTTTTGCCTCAGTTCAGCCTCGGCGGCCTGTCTCTCGGCATCATCGAGATTGCCATCGCCATTGGTGTCGAACTTCTTCCGCAATTCCTCTTTCGAGTTCTTCAGATGGTCCTCCCACGCGAGACGCATGGCCTTGCGTTCTTCTTCATCGAGTTTTCCATCCTTGTCTTTGTCGAATCTCTGGAGGAGTTCGCGACGGTGGTTCATTTCTTTCTGGCGCAGGTCCTCCCGAGCGGATTTCATTTCTTGCGGACTGAGTTTACCATCCCCATCGGCATCGTGGGTTTGGAAAAGAGCGCGCCTGGCTTCGGGCGGCAGAGAAAGAAATCCTCCGAGCGGGCGATGCTCGCGGCCATCCTTGGCCTCTTTGTTCCAAGCCGGCCCGCCGTCCGCAGGGGGACCTAGGGCACGATCGCCGGGGCGGCCGGGGCCGTCCGGACGAGGACGTGGTCCAGCCGGCTGCGCCCAAGCGGGCACGGCGAGGAGGAGGACCAAGCAACCAACGGACAGGGGAATCTTCATAGTGAGGAGACCGGGTATGACGATGGGTATAAACCCGCGCCGACCGCGCCGGTTGCGGTCAATTACCGCTTTGGGAAAAGCCGGTCATGCAGTTGGTGGAGGAACCGCTCCTCGGGTTGGGTCAGCCCGTCGGCCGCGAGGACCTTTCCGAGCCATTCAAGGGCGACGGATTCCTGGCCGTCGTTCTGGATCACGGACACCCGCTCGTCGAGGAATTTCCGGGTGGCTTCGTTCGAGGCGGCGGCGTTGCGCGCACTGGCAAAGGCGTTCAGAATGCAAATTTCTTTCGGCTTCTCGCTTGCCCAGCCGAGGGAAAGCAGGGCGGTCTCAATGGCGGCATCCTCGGCCATTGAAAGATGGTCGTCGAGATAGAGTGAGAGGAAAAGGAGCTCGATGATGGCTTCGCGGCTGGTTTGGAGCATGGATTGGAAGTTAGAGGGATTGAATGAGCGACTCGAGGCGGCGTCCGTATTCGACGAAATTCTCGTATTGGCGGCGCGCCTTCTCCACGGGGTCCTCGGCATCTTTGGATTCCGTATCGTGGAAAACCACCGCCATGTGGGGCTCGATGGAAACCCAGCCATCGTAGCCGCGGGACTTCAGGTCGGCGAGCACGTCGCGCACGCGGCCATCGCCTTCACCCGGCCAGGTGTAATCGGCGTCGTTTTTCGCGGGATTCCAGACACAGTCCTTGATGTGGATGTGGGCGATGTGCTCACGGATGGCGAGATAAAACGCCCATGGGTCCTGCATGGCACCCGAAACCGGACGGTCGCGGTCCAGATTGAAGACCGGATTGGCCGTATCAAAAACAAGCTTGAATCCGGGAATGGCGTCGAGCAGTTCGAGCGTCCGGCTGATGCCCATGCCGCCATAGTTCATGCAATTTTCATGCACGGCGATGAGCCCGGCGTCGGTTAGCCGTTGATTGATTTCTTTCAGCCGGCGGATGCGTTCCTTGACCATTTGGTCGGGGTGGTCCGAACCATCGGCGTTTTTCCGCACCGCATAAGACATGATCCGGATGTGGGTCGTGCCAAGCCGCTGGGCACGGGGAATAAGCCGGGAAAGTTGGTCGAGGGTCAGGTCAAAGGGTTCTTCGATCGAGCGTGCCCAATTGGCCACCGTCGAGCCGATGGCCGGAACACTCACCCCGGATGCTTCGATTTCAGCGGCAACGGCCTCGAATTCCGCTTCTGGCAATTCATGGATGGAGGCGGCTTTCCCTCCGGCAACGGCCGCATTGCGCGATTCGATGGCATTCCACGCGAGTTCCTGGACGGCGCGGATTTGCACTCCGATTTCGGAGCCTGCTTCGTCGGTGATACCGGTCAGTTTCATGGAAAGATGAGGCTTAGTCTTCGAGCGGGTGTTCGTCGAGTTCGATCTCCTTCCACGGCAAGCCATGGGCGTTCAAGTCGGCCATGAAGGGATCGGGGTCAAGCTGTTCGAGGTTCCAGACGCCGGGCTTCATCCATTTGCCTTCCAACATCATTTTCGCCCCGATCATGGCGGGCACCCCGGTGGTGTAGGAAATCGCCTGGCTGTTTGTCTCCGCGAAGGCCGCTTCATGGCTGCAGATATTGTAGATGTAATGCACTCGATTGGCACCACCGTGGCCGGGTCCGCGGCAGATATTGCCAATGCAGGTGTATCCCTTCGTGCGGGCACCGAGTTCTTCCGGTTTCGGCAGCAAAGCCTTGAGGAATTGCAGCGGGACAATCGGGCGACCCTCGAACATGATCGGCTCAATCGAGGTCATGCCGACATTGCCGAGCACCTCGAGGTGCTTGAGATAGTTCTCCGAGAACGACATCCAGAATTGGGCGCGGCGCAGACCGGGGACATTGACCGCCAGCGATTCAAGTTCCTCGTGATACATCCGGTAGATGTTGAATGTGCCCACGCCGTCCGGGCAGGTGAAACTTCTGTTCATCGACATGGCCGGGGTCTCGACAAAATGTCCGTTCTCCCAGTGGCGACAGGCCGCCGTGACTTCGCGCAGGTTGATCTCGGGATTGAAGTTGGTGGCGAAGGGAAGTCCATGAGAGCCTCCATTCACATCCACGATATCGAGGGTGTTGATTTCCTTCAGATGGTGCTTGAGCACATGGGCGGTGAAAACGGAAGTCACCCCAGGGTCGAAACCCGAGCCGAGCAAGGCCATGAGCCCCGCTTTTTCGAAGCGCTCGCGGTAGGCCCATTGCCAGTGGTATTCGAATTTCGCCGTATCCGGCGGCTCGTAGTTGGCCGTGTCGAGGTAATGCACTCCCGTCTCCAGACAGGCATCCATGATCGCCAGGTCCTGGTAGGGCAGGGCGATATTCAATACCATGACTGGTTGCACCCTCCGAATCAAGGCAACCAGCTCCGGGACCTTGTCGGCATCCACCGGATAGACCGGCACCTCACGGCCATAGCGTTGTTTGATTTCCGCCGCGATGGTCTCGCACTTAGAAACCGTCCGGCTTGCCAGGTGGATCTCGCTGAAAACGCCCGGCAATTGGGCGCATTTGTGCACGACCACGCGGCTCACGCCGCCCGCTCCGATGATGAGGATTCTTGTCATTCAGGGAAAAATTTGAACCCGGTAAATTTGGGCGGGGCGGGGGATTTGTCCATCCCGGAAATGACCCCCTATTTCCCTGATTTCGCTTTGGCAAAGCGGCTGCGGCGTCGGGCGGCTTCGGCTTCCTCTTCGGCGGCGGCAGATTCCTTCGGCGGCTCGACGGGAGCGGGTTTCACCTTGACCGGTTTCGCCTTGCGGGCGGCTTTCGGAAGGTTGGCGGGATCGAAGCCACCTTCGGCCACCGCGCGTTTTTTCCAGGTCCATTGCCAGCGGGTCTGCCAGGCGTCGAGCAGGAGCAGGAGCATGACCGCGATGCAAAGGGGGAGCCGCAGGTCCACCCGTTGGCCGACTTCGGGCTTCAGCCAGGCTTGGGCGAGGTCGATCAGTTCCCGGCCGCCGGTGGTCCGGGAAACCGCCTGCAACTCCTCGAGACGTTCCGGTTCGAAGGCCCATTCGGCCGATACCCCGAGGGCGAGTGGTCCGAATCCAGCGGTGTGGCCGCCCGCTTGGATGGCCCCGCGCACGACTTCGTTTTCCTGCAGTTCGAGGGAAGCGGTGAATTCTCCGGGTGAGATCCGTTGCCAAGGCACATCGCGCACGGTGGTCATTTCACTTTCGATGGCGAGTTTCAAGATTGGAGGCTCCTTCGCGAGGCGCCGCGCCCAGTCGTCGTTGGCGTAGGATAGGCGGACCGACAAACGGTTGCCCTCGATGCGGTGGCTCAAACCCAGCCCCGGTGGCATGGCCGGGCCGACCAACCAACGGGCGAGGGTTTTCAGAAAATCGGAGTAGCCCGGCCATGCCCGGGAGGCTGCCGATTGGTCGCCAGCCAGAGGGAAACTTACCGCTGCCGTGCGACCCAACCCACGTCGGAGGGTGGCCACGAGGGGCGCCGAGTATTCATCACCGGTAGCCAACGAAACCGCAGCACCATCGCGGGCATAAGAGAGATTGTAACCATCCACTGCGGGCAACCAGTCGAGCGATTGACCCGAGACTTCGGCCCAGTTGCCGGTCACTTTTGCGGGTGTGCTTTCCGTGATAAACGCGCTCCGGGCCACCGTCACCGTTTCCATCGCGAAGAGCTGCGGGATTTGTTCCGCCTTTTCAGTAAACTGGATGCGCCCGCCGCCGAGTTTCGCGATGTCTTTCAGCAGTGCTGCATCGACATCCTTGTCCGTGCCCATACCAATTACGGAAATGGTGGCTCCGCCGGCGCGCATGTCCTTGATCAATTCCTTGTATTCGCCCGGCTCTTCGGAGTCGGCGGCATCCGAAAAAAGAATCAGATGCCGCGTTCCGGCGGTCGAGCGCTTCAGTTCTTTCCATGCCGTCGAGAGTCCTTCGTAAACATAAATACCGCCACCTCCCGTTTGGATAGAGCGAGTTTTGGCGATCATTTCCCCGCGTTTCTCGGCCACCTTGGCCATTCTCACGATTTCGTGCGCCGAGGTATCCACGGCGAAAACACAGACCTCATCCATGACTCCTAACAATTCGATGGTTGAAGCCGCGCCGGTATTCGCGAGATCCATCTTGGTCAAAACCTTGCCGCCCGGACCTGGCACCGTAGCGCCCATCGAGCCCGAGCGATCAAGCACGATAGCCATGGCGACCGCGAGTTTGCGGTGTTCGCTCTTGAGTTCCATCGAAACGGGCAAAAGGGGATCGACGGGGGATTGGAAGTAACCGCCGGAACCGAAGGAATGTTTGCCCCCGGCCATGAGCAATCCCGCGCCCTGTTCGCGCACATGGAAATCGAGCGCATCGAGAAACGGACGCGGCACATCGAAGGCCGGCACATCATTGAAGACGACCGCGCGCGCTCCAGTCAATCTCCCGGCATCGAGTTCTTTCGTTTCGGTGACCAATTCGACTTCCAGACCTTGTCCGCGGAAAACCTCCGCCATCGGATCGTCAGGAAAACGTGTGAGCAGAAGCACCCGTGGGCCGCCTTCGATCTGCACACGGGCTTTGGCCACGTTGTTGGCGGGGTGGGGGTCGTTGGGCACGAGCAATGTCGCCTCGTAAACATGACTGCCCCCGCTGTCGATGCGGTCCACCATTTCGAGCGATCCTCGTCCGGCCTTGAGTTGCACCGACGCCTCCCCGGCCGGTTGCCCATTTCTGGTAAACCGCACCGGCACCACGGCGTCACCGTCTCCGGTCACCGTGACACGCAACACAAAGGCCTCGCCCGGTTGCGCACGCGCCGGAGCCTCGAAGCGACTCAGACGGGTGTCGCCATCGGCAATTTGTCCGAACCTCCGGAAATCGAGCGGGATGCCTTCCGCTTGCAACTTCGTCGCCGCTTCGCCGAGTGGTTCGGTGGCGAACCCATCGGTCATTACCAGCACCCGCGCCGGGCGATCCTTGTCCTGTCTCGCCAGCACATGACTGATCGCCTGGGCCGTCCGGGTCGCGCCGCGCCGCGAGGAATACAACGACGTGCCGCCATCCGGTGGCGCGGGAATCACATCGGCGGCGAAGTCGAGGAAGTGCAACTCATCACGACGGCCGGGTTTTGCCTGCATGAGCAATCGCCGCCACTCCGGCAAATCGCGATCAACGGCATCTTCCGTCGAAGCCGAACGATCAAGCAAGACCCAAAGGTCCAGTCCGCCGCTACGGCTCGGTAAACGCGGATCCGCTAACAGAATCACCGCCATGACTAGTGCGGCAGCCCGCAGCGGGCGCGCCACCCCAAGCCCCGGCCACCGCCACGCCAGAAAGGCCAGCGCGGGCAGGAGGATGAACCATTCGGGGGCATCGAAAGTGATCATGTCGTGACTCGAGAGTATGAATTCTGCGCCGGACGGGATAACCACCACCAGGAGACGAGTAAAGCAGCCAGCACGAGAAGGACGGCCAGTCTCCACCATGCGTCATCCGCCGGGTCGGACTTGGCTGCACCAATGGTCGATGGATCAAATGAGTCCACCGGCGCACATGCGGAAAAGTCACCTTCCCGGGCATCAGCGAATGCCACCGCACCTTCGATGAGAATGATGTCGCCGTCGCGCACGCGGAAGAATCCCGCTCTGGCCGGAGCGTGCAAGCCGGCGCGTAAACCGCTCGGGATTTCCCGGACGGAAATCACCTTCCCGTCGCGCCCGAGAGTCTCCATAACAAGAGGAGTTGTCCCCGATGGGAGCAGACCGCCAATCATTTGTCCTGGATCCACTCGTTCCCACGCCGTGGCCTCCTTCGTGGCGCGCAGGCTCTCGGAGTAACGGAGCAGGAGAATGGCAGCGGCCGGCAAACGACGCAGATTCGAGTGTTCCGGATTGAAATGGAAAACCAGTTGGCGCAGCGGCGGGCCGCCATCCGTGCGCGCCGGATTGCGCAAACTGATCACCGGTTCCGCATTCATCCAGACGAGCGGTGTATCATCCGAGAGCGGCGGAAGCAGATCTTGTTTCCCGATGGCCAGTCCGTCCCATGACAAACCCTCATTGAACGGATGCCTGGCCGCTACGGGCGGGCCCGCGAGCACACCGTCCTCCGGTTTTGCTTCACCCGTGCAGAAAAAAATGGCATCCCCTACGGGAGGAAAGGTCCCATCCGAGGAGCCGACAATCACGAAATCGGCGTCATCCGCATCAAGGGCCTTCTCCAGCGCTGGCACACCTTTGCCCATCATTTCACCAATCCACTTCAGTTGCGCCGGCAACATATCGTGCACCAATAATGGGCGTGGCTCGGCTTTGACGAATGGGAAGCGATCATCGGGCGTGAAGTCATCTGCATCGATGACCAGTTCGCAGCGGGCGGCTCCGCGTGGCAGCAATCCACCGATGGTCGCGATGCCGCGGGCGGGAAGCACGGTTTTTCCTGTAACGACTTCGTTGGAGTCGTCCCAAGCAAGTGTCCATGAGGTCTCCTTGTCGCGGGTGCCCCGGTTGGCAAGCATGGCCTCCCAGCGTGTGCCGTCTTTCCCGCGGGTTACTGTCACGCCGGTGATGCCGGCATTCGGAACAGTCTTGCCAGTGGAAACGATTGAGACATCCGGAGGAAGATTGTCGCGTGGAGTATCTGTCAAATAGACAACTAATCCTTCCGGGCCGACGCGTTCCCGCGCCAGTCGCAGGGCGGCACCGGGATCGACCGGGCCTCCATTCGGTTCGTGGGCCAGCAACGACTTCGAAGCTTCCGCGGCGTCATCACCCGCATGGATGCGTGGAGCATCCGGCCGCGCGGGCAAAAGAAGAAACTCGCTGCGCACACCGAACTTTTTCAGCGAGGTGGTCATTTCTCCGAACTTCTTCACCGATGCTTCGCGGAAAACGCGCATGGAGGCGGAGTCATCAACCACCACCGCCAGCGGACGCGAACGCCATTGCCACGGCCAGCGCGGAGAGGCTAGGACGAGCGTGAGCAGAATCACGCCGAGCAATTGCATCCAGAGCGGCAGCGAAGGAACGAGCTTTTCCCATCGTCTCCCGGCTGGTGGTGCTTGGAATGCTGCTTCGAGCAGAAACAAGGTCGAAGCCGGAATCTCCTTTGTGCGCCGCTGCAGGAAATGGATGGCCAAGACTGCGGGCAGGCCGAGCAGGCCGAGCAATCCCCAGGGGTTGGCGAAAAGGGCATTCATGGGCGACATGGGTTAATTGGGTTCGATGACACCATTTGGTGTCGCCTCGTGGGCCAGTCCGCTTTCGAGGTCGCCGCCGGCCGGCACCCGTGCGACCGCGATGTGGAATTTGCGGCAAAGATCCTTCCAGACCCGGAAGTGGGCAGCATAGGCTTCAAGGTAGCGACGGAGCACCGGTGGTGGCACTGCATGGGAGCGACGTTCGACGGTTTCGATATCAACGAAGTCGCAGGTCCCCGACCATCCAGGATCCGATTCCTCCGCCGCGAAAGGTGCAAACACGATACCCGAGCCGCCACGCGCTGAAAGCAGGCGGGTCCATGGTGAGGGATCTCCTGGAAACAACAAATCACTGATAAACACTCGCATCGAGCCCGACCTTGTTTGCATCTCATGGGGAGGAGGCAGGGATTTTCCGGCTTCCGTTTCGGGAAGAAACCGTGCCCAGTCTCCGGCGGCGGACTCCGCCAAAGGCAGGGGATGGGCGCGACCAGCGGACACTGCCTTGATTTCAATCTGCGCTCCGCAGCGGCGCGCGCTTTCGATGGCGAAGTGAAACAACTCCACCGCCCTCCGCCCCTTCGCCTCGTTGAGGAACATCGATCCCGTCGCATCGAGCCAGATCTCGACCAATGGTCGCGTCTCCTCGCGATACAATTTGAGCGTGTATTGACCCGTGCGGGCATAAGCCTGCCAGTTGATGTGGCGCGGATCATCGCCCGGCACATACTGGCGATGATCCTGGAAATCCATCGAGGCCCCGGTGCCGTGGCCCGCCATCTCGCCCGCCACACCTTGCCACAAGCGCGAGCGCAAGGGCAGTGACCACCGTGCCGAAGCCGTTGCTGCCGCCCGCACGCAATCGCGGATGATGGAATTGTCGGGAATCATCGAGATCAATTGAAGTCGCGGTAGTGCCGGAGGGCTACCGCAAAGTGTGTCGGGTGCCGGTAGTCTTGGGTCATCAGTCCGAAGAGCAGGCAGACGATGAAGTAAATGGCGGCCAGACCGATGAGGCTGCCCACAGCCACCGGACTGGCAAGCATGAGGAATCCCGCCGGAAAAAGACAGGCAAGCAGTAGGAATGGATTCGAGACCCGGGATAGCACATCTCTGTCTCCCTTCTCGCGCATCGCGACGATGAAGATGGGAAAGAAGGGTAGCACCGGCAAAATGATGCAAGCAATGGCTTGGCCCACCCCGAAGGGAGAGCGGAACGGGCTCCACTCTGCTCGGAGCAAGGTCATGGCCGCGAAATGCGTGAACAGAACCAACGACGCGAAGAGCCCGCCATGCGCCCACCCTGGAAGAAGAAAACGTGCCGCCCATCGACCACGCCAACCGTTTTCGAGATAGGTTCGTGCCATCGCAGTGGAAATGACTGGTGGTTCCACGAACGTCGCGGCCAGAAGTATGAAAGAGAACAAGGACGCGGTGAGCGCCCGGTCCACCGGCGGCCACCCGGGCAGCAGCAGCAGAAAGAGGAGCAATCCCAGGCCGGCTTTCCGCACGCGGGCACTGCCCATTTCATGGCTAGCGGAAATTTGCGCGGCCCCGGCGTGCAAGGCGAGCCGGATGGCCGCCACACCCACCAGAGTCAGGGCGAGAAATGCTGCGTAAAATCCCGGAGCCGTGGCATCGCCTTTCAATGCGGCTTCAGTGGAGGAAGATCGGCCAAGAATACTAAAGGTTAGAAGCAGAAAGTAACCCGCGACCACCGGCAAGGTGAACATCGAAAGTTTGGACACCGCAACCGAAGCCGACACAGCCACGGCCGTGATGATGCCGGAAGCCATGAGCATCCAATAGAAGGTCGAAAGTTCTGCGAACAAACTCATGCCGCCGAGGTGGTATCGCAGCACAAGGTAGGGAAGAAGCGATACCGCCATGAGCAATGTCTGGCTGAAAAGAGCAAACCACTTCCCGATGAAGATCTTCGCAGAATCAAGTTTTGTCAGACGCAGCAGGTCCAAGCTATCGGTTTTGGTCTCTGCCGAAATGGTGAAGAGGGCGCGCAATGGCTGAAGGAAAATCCCGAAGGCGGCGAAGCTGGTGAAAATCACGCCGGAAATGATCGCTCCCGCGCCTGGATTCACCTCGCCCCCAGTGCGAAGGGCATCAAAGGCCATCAGATAGGCCGAGGCAAGAATTCCGTGAGCGAGCAAGAACACCAGCATGAATGGCATCTGCCGCAGGCCTTGCCGCAGTTCCTTGACCACGATGGGATTGAGCCAGTCGGGAAAATCCCGGGCATCGACATTTTCCGGACTGGTAATCGCGCTTTGCATCTTTGGTCACGATGCAGGTGGACTGCCATCCTCCGGCTGGCGGAACAACTCGTTGCTGCGCCGGAACCAAGAACGGGCAAGGAAGACCAACACTCCCCACCAGCAGGCGAGAACGAGTAAGGCAGGGAACATTCCCGCGACATCGTTGTTGTCCAATTCATCAATTCCGGCGATCCCGAGTGGAGGGAAGACCAGGAAAAACCACGCCACGGCTTCCTCGACATCAAGGGCATGAGCGAGAATGGTGATCAAAAGCGACACAATGCCGCACCCGATGAGCACGACACAATAGAGAGGAAATGTATTCCGGTGCGCTTTGCGGAAAAGCGCCAGCCCGATGGCGGGAAGAAGAAGGGAAGCAAACCAAAGCGCAATGAACATCAAGCCCGTCCGGTCGTCGCGACTCATGCTGGTTTCCGAGAAATGATAGAATGAACTCGCGAAGAAAAACGCGAGGAGAATTCCCACAAAAAGGGCCCCGTGATGCCAACCGGGAAGCAGGACGGCACCGAGCAGCCGCCCAAGGGGCCCGAAACGCCGGAAAGGTTTCCATACCGAGGCGGTGAATTCCGGGTTCTCGGTAATGGCATCGATCAGGAGGAGAAAGACGAGGAATCCCGCGATGATAAACTTCGGTTCGGGATCCCATGGCGTCACCCACAAGGTCAGCGCAACCACGAGCAGTCCAAGCAGCCTCTTGCGTGTGCTCCGGTTCTCCGAAGGCGGAGCGATCTGCGTGGCACCCATCTCCAGGAAGTAGTAGCCGATGAAGATCGCGACCACGATGAAAGCGGCGTAACCGAGCAGGAAGCCCGATTGACTCGGATCCATGAAGGATGGACCACCGCGCATTGAGGACCCCACGATGAGGGAGGCGACGCCGCCGGCGGCGAAGCCGAAGAGACAGAAGGCAAGTCCGAGCGCGAATAGGCCGCGAAGAACGACCGAGGTGGTAGCCGAGAATCCAACCGCCGCTGCGGTCAGGGCACCCGAAAGCACCAGGATGGTGAACAAACCCAGCAGTTCGTTGAACAACTGCATGCCGCCCAGATAATACCGCATGATCAAATAGGGCAGAATCGCGATGAGCAGCAGGCAGGTCTGGGTGAAGAGGGCCAGCCATTTGCCGACCGTGATTCGCCACGAATCCATGCGCGTGAGCAACAAAAGATCAATCGTTCCCGGTTTGATTTCCCCCGCGAGCGCATTCAGTCCCCGCAATGGCTGCACGCCAAGGGCCGCGATGGCGAAGAGGGTGAAAAAGAATCCCGTGATGGTCGTGCCTGCACGGAGGCCGTCTTGATCGCCCGGAGTTGCCCCGACCAGCGATCCGAAGACAACGATGCCCATGATGGCCTGGAGGAAAATGAAGAGCAGGGTGAAACCGTGCTGCCGCAATCCCTGGCGGAGTTCCTTCACGAGGATCGGGCTCAGCCGATCAGGGAAATCCTTCAACAGCGCGGCGTTCGGCGCCGTGGGGATGGCAGGCGAGGAGATTGGTGTGGGATCGCTCATGCGGATGGAGGAGAAGCGGGTTGGAGAATTGGTGGCGGTGGAGGAGGTGCAGTGTGCTTGCCAACCATGGCCATGAAGGCGTCCTCGAGATTGCGTTGCTCGCGGTGGAAATCGGTGATGGCCAAGCCATCCTTGATCATGCGGGAAAGAAGCCGCGCGGCCGCTTCGGGTTCGGAATTCGTCATGCGCAAACGTCCGCCATGTTTGCGATCCTCGAGCCATTCGACCTCCGGCTGCATGCGGCACCAGGTCGCGAGGGCGGCCGGTTCACCAAAGATTTCGACGCCATAAATGACCCCGCCTCCGATGTCGGTGCTGCGTTTGAGTGAATCGGCGTCGCCGTGGTGAACGATTTTCCCCCCGTTGATGAAAACGAGCGAATCGCACATCTCGCCAAGCTCCGAGAGGATGTGCGAGGAAATGAAAATGGTTTTCCCTTCGGTGGCGAGCAGCCGGATGAGGTGTTTCAGCTCGACCCGCGCCTTCGGATCAAGTCCGGCGGCCGGTTCGTCGAGGATGAGCACTTCCGGATCATGGATGAGGGCGCGCCCGAGACAAAGCCGCTGGGTCATGCCCTTCGACAGCTTGTTGGCCGGGCGATCGGCGATGGAGAGCAGATCGGTGAACTCCATCACTTCCTGCAACCTCGCCACCCGTTCGTTGCCTTTGAATCCGAGCGCCCGCGCATGGAAATCCATGAACTCGAGCACATTCATGTGCGAATAGACATGGAAATGGTCGGGCACCCAGCCGAGACGGTGGCGCACCTTCCACGGTTCCTGCACCACATCGACCCCGCTCACCAGCACACGCCCGGAAGTGGGGTGATCGAGGGTGGCGAGGATACGCATGGTCGTGGTTTTCCCGGCCCCGTTCGAGCCGATGAACCCGCAGACACTTCCTTTGGGGATTTCGAAATCGACTCCATCGACCGCCCGGATATTTCCGAAGCGGCGGTGGAGGTTGCTGACGGCGATGGCGGCTGACATGTTCGGAAAAGTGGAATCAGGGTTGGAAGAGGGGGCCTGTTATGACCGCCTGGTCGGTCCAGCGAATGGACGCATGGGTCTTCACCCCTTCGGGCGCGCTGGTGAAGGCGATGAAACTCCCCCGGCGTTGCGCGGCTTCGTTGGCACGACTGGCGATCTCGTCTGGCGCTTTGTCGAGCAGCGTCGACCATTCCGTGCGGGGTTCGGTTGCATTCACCGGTTGCACCCCGACGGGTTCGCCCATTTTCATGGGACCGGTTTTCCACCAGTTGCCCTCTGTGTCCCTGAACCACAAGGCGTCGAGTGGGAAGGCAAAAGTAGAGGTCAATTTCGCGCTGGCGCCGGACCCGCGGATTTCGATGCGCCCGCGACCCGGCACGGTGGCAGTGACCCGGTAATTCTGGCTGGTGCGGCTGACGAACCACGCGCCATTTCCTTCCAGATTGTCCGGATCGGCGATGAGTTCTTTTGCTGCCCCGGATCCCGAATAGCGGTAGTCACTGCTGCCATCGGTGAGATTCTGGATGGTGGCCGAGACACCCGAAGCGAAGTCCGTGCTGAAGAGCACGCCACAACGACTGGTCTGGTATTGAATGACATGATTCACCGCTTCCCCTTCGCCCGGACGGTTTTCAATGAGCAGGAATCGATGTCCTTTTCCGCCAAGACCATCGCCCAGCAGCACGAAGACAAGGAGAAGCGCACTCGTCGAAAGGGCGATCACCGGGACGCTGAAGAACAACCGGTGCCTCCGTTTGGCAGGGGCGAGCAGGAATAGATTGACCGGCCCGATAAGGACGGCGAAACCGACCAGCACCACGAGCATGAGCAAACTCGTGAGTGTCGAAGAGCGTTTCGGGAAAAATTCCGGCGCGTTGCGCTTCCATTCGGCAAGACTGTCTGAATAGGACGCTTTGGTTGCAACGGCTTTGTTGATAAACTCGGGATCAAGTTTCTCATTTACCACCGTCATGGCTTTGCCCAGACCCACATGCCCCGGTCGGTTGGGATCCTCCGGCTTGGGAAAACCGGGCAAAGTCGAGGCCGACGTTTCGTCGGGCACAATGACCACCAGGGCTCCTCCGCTTTTTACATAATGGCTGATCGCGACCCGTGCTCCCGGTTCCATGGCCCGCCATTCCGAATCGGCTACCACGATACCACGATATCCGACATAAGCCCGCCAGTCCGTGGGAGCAATACCGGTGCTGAAGGATGTCATACCAGTGCCGCTGAACATATTGCCACGACCCATGGTAGACGTTGCGCCCTTAAGCACACCTTCAAAAGTGCCGCTTTGGTTTTGTTCACTAAAGCGCACGCTGTCGCTGACACCGCTGGCGAAGATCTCCAGATTGATGCCATATGAGTAGCCGCCGCGTTCGCTGCCGCTCGCCATCAAAACCGTAGTGGTCCTCGATTCACCGGCAGGGCATTCGAAGATCATATTCCGCCGGAACTCTCCATAGCCGTTGGTGTTCTGGTTGACCGACCAACGCGCGTCTCTGCTTCGCGAGGTCATTTCCACGATTAAGGGATAGAAGCCATCGTTGGGAATATCGTCAAAGGGACTGCTCAGGCGCAGGGTATTGCCATTCGCATCGGTGAAGCTGTTCACCGGCACCGCCTGTGCGAGGACGGTTGCGGCGGAGAGAAAAAGAAAAAGTAGGATCTTCGCGATCATGGACGGGTTGCGGGTTGCAGGGTGCGGGGAAGATTCTGTTCGTCTGCGGGGATTTCCTCTAACAGAGCGCGGATCACCGTCGCGGTGGTCCGGCCTTCGACGCGGGCCTGATAATCGAGCAGGATGCGGTGGCGCAACACCGCCGGGGCGAGGAACCGCACGTCCTCGAAACTCGCGTTCGGTCGTCCGTGCAACAAGGCCCGGGCTTTCGAAGCCGCGGCCAGTGAAAGGGCCGCGCGCGGACTCGCCCCGAATCGCACTCCTTCCGACGCCTTCGCCACCCCGGGATGGGTCGCATCCACGATGCGCGCGATGTAGTTCGCCACCACCGGCGGCAGGTAAAGCCTTCGTGTCAGCGTGATATGCCCCAGCCACTCGGCGGTGGTCAAGACCTGGCGCACTTCCGGCACCGCGCCCAATTCGCGGTGGAGCACGATTTTCTCCAAGGTGCCCGCGCCGCCACGCCCGACTTCCAGTTTGAAGAGAAACCGGTCGTGTTGTGCTTCCGGCAGCGGATACGTGCCTTCCAATTCTATCGGGTTCTGCGTGGCGAGCACATGGAACGGACGCGGCAGGGTGTGGGTTTCCCCGAGCACGGTGACCTGGCCTTCCTGCATGGCTTCAAGCAGGGCGGATTGGGTCTTCGGCGAGGCGCGGTTGATTTCATCGGCCAGCACGAGCGAGGCGAAGAGTGGACCGGGTTGAAAAACAAAGACGCGGTGGCCGTCACGTTCCTGCAGCACCGGGTTGCCGGTGATGTCGCCCGGTAACAAATCCGGCGTGAACTGCACGCGTTTGCTCGGCATGCCGATGGCCCGCGAGAGTCCTTTGACCAATTCCGTTTTGCCAAGGCCCGGCAAACCTTCGAGGAGGAGATGGCCGCCGGCGAGAAGTCCGGTCACCACCATTTCAACCAGTTCTTCCTGACCGAAGAGCAGTCGGTTCAATTCGTCGGTGAGATGATTGAGGGCCGTCGAGGCGGCCGCCAATTCTTGATCGGTGGGGATGGACTGGGTGCTCATTCGAAAATCTTCTTTAATGCTTCTTGCTCGCGGGGATGGAGGGAATCCTGCCAGGCCGCGCCGCCGCCGCCGCGCGATTCGGTGCCGCCTCCGCTTTGTTGGCCCGGAGAAACAGGGTCCACATCATGTTCGCTATTTTTCAATTCGAGCAAATCCCCCGGACGCGCCTGGTAAAAATCCCGAGTCTGGAGGGCTTTCGGACCGCCCGCTTTGAGTTCTTCCCCTTGTTGCCCCAGCGGGTTGCCGCCCTCGCCGGGTCCGCGGGCTGGGCCGCCGCGTCCATTGCGGGGCTCTTCCGGGTCGCCTTCACCGTCACCTTCGCCATTGCCTTCACCGTCCTCGCCTTCTTCTCCCTCTCCGGGTTTCTTCTCGGCCTGTCTTTGTTCGCGGAGGGCCTCGGCTGCCTGCCGCAGACCATCGAGCATCTCGTCGAGTTGCATGCGGTTGAGTTGGCCGAGTTGTTCGGGATCGAGTTTTTCCAATTGTTGCTTCAACGCGGCATTCGGTTCCAGGCCCGCGGTGCGCAACCCATCGAGGGCGCGTTGCAACTGCTCCTCATGGCGTGCCTTCTGCGCTGGACCGAGGGCGGGCGCGTTTGCACCCAAGGGTGCGGCATTTTCTCCGGCCCGGCGAAGTTCTCTCTCCATCGCCCGCATAGAGTCCTGATGTTTTTTCTGCAAACGATCGGTCGCCTCGAGGGTGGCGTGTTTATACCATTCATCTTTGCCCCCGGCGCGGAGTTGTTCGATGGCCTTGCGGGTTTCTTCGGCGGACTTCGGATCGACCACCTTTTTGTCGACCATTTGCCGCAAATCTTCTTCCATGGTTTTCCATGCCGGGGGTTCCTCGGCCATCGTCGCAACGGCCGGTGCGGGAACCGGGATCAAGAGTCCGGCTACCATCAAGGCTGCCGCGACGAAGGGCGGAACCAAGGTGTTCGGCCAATGCCATTTGCGCACCGGAGGAGGGTAGGGCGGGGGAACCGGCCAGGGGCCGCGATCGGCGCTCGCCGTGGTAAGGGCGTTGTGCAGATGGTAGCCGACCTCGAGCACGACCATGGCCGCTTGTTCAGTGATAAAGTGCCGTCGCTGACGGCACCACGACCAGATCCCGCAGCCAACCACGATGATCGCGACCGACGGCCACATCCAAAGGGCCACCGCCGCCGGGTCGAGGCGACGCCACCACAAGGCTCCGCAGGCTGCCAGTAAGGACACGAGCACGAGCGGGCCACCAAGACCGTGCAACCACCAGCCGAAATTGGTCACGCGCCGGGTCCGGCGCGCCAAATTCCTCCATGTGAGCCCGTGTCCCGTCATGCGCGGCTAATTTGCCCGCATTTTCGGGGCTTTTGCAAGCAAACAAATCAGATTCGGATCATTTTCCGAGGTATGTTTTCGGCCATGTCCGCCCTGCTTTCTGCCAGCCTCATTCGCCTTTCCTACGGGTATCAAACCCTATTGGACGGCATTTCCCTCGCCGTTGAGGAAGGGGAAAAAGTCGGATTGGTGGGACGAAATGGCTGCGGGAAAACCAGCCTGCTGAAAATCCTCGCCGGACACAACGCCCCCGACGACGGAACACTTTCTCCCCGGCGGGGATTGCGGATCGGCTATTTGCCGCAGGAATTCGAACTCGACAACTCCTCCACCGTCGGGGAAAACATCCTCGCGGGAGCGGCGGATATTGCCGAAGCCATTCGACGATATGAAGCGGGCGAAGGCAGCGAGGCGGAATTGGATCAACTGCATCACGTGATCGACCATGCGGACGGTTGGAACCTCGATGCGCGCATCAAAGCCACGGCCACCGCTCTCGACGCGCCTCCCCTTGATGCTCCGGTGACCCCGCTTTCCGGCGGCGAAAAGCGCCGCGTCGCCCTCTGCCGTGCCTTGGCTTCGCAACCGGATCTTCTCCTGCTCGACGAACCAACCAACCATCTCGATGCCGAATCGATCCGATGGTTGGAGGATTTCCTGCGCGGTTTTCCCGGTGCGGTGATTTTCGTCACGCACGATCGCTACTTCCTCGATGTCATTGCCACCCGCATCCTCGAAGTGGACCAGGGGCAGTGCTACTCCCATCCTGGGAACTACACCGCCTATCTCGAATCAAAAGCGGTGCGCCGGGAGATTGCCAACCAGTCCGAACGCCGTCGCCAACGTTTCCTGCGGGAGGAACTCGAGTGGGTGCGCGCCGGTGTCAAAGCCCGCACGACAAAATCGCGCCACCGGCTCGAACAATTCTACGCCATCGAGGGACTGGAAGCACCACCGGAAGAGCGTGAAATGGACTTGCTCATTCCACCACCTCCCGAGTTGGGAAACATTGTTGTCGATCTGGAAAAAGCAGGTGTGTGTGTCGGTGAGGTCGGCGAATCCCGCTGGTTATTCCGCAACCTCACTCTTTCGCTCCAGCCTGGTCAATGCACCGGCATTGTCGGACGCAACGGCACCGGCAAAACCACTCTCCTCAAACTATGCCTCGGGTTGCTCGAACCAAGCGAAGGATCCGCCGTCCGGGGAAAGAAACTCAAATCAAACTTCATCGATCAGACCCGGATGGCTTTGGAAGGTTCGGGTTCGGTGCTCGATGAAATCTCCGGAGGACGCGAGAACGTCCGCTTCGGCGAACAAACCATCAGCGCGCGTTCCTACTTGCGACGATTCCTCTTTCAAGAGCAACGCATCAACGAAAAGGTCTCGTTGCTCTCCGGAGGTGAGCGTGCCCGCTTGATGCTGGCCAAGGTCCTGAAGGATGGCGGCAACCTGCTCGTGCTCGACGAGCCGACCAATGATCTGGATCTGGCCAGCCTGCGTATGCTCGAGGAAGCGCTTGCCGACTTTGATGGCACGGTCATGGTGGTGAGCCACGATCGCTACTTTCTCGATCGCGTGTGTGACCAAATTGTCGCCTTCGAGGATGACGGCGTTGTCGTGCAAGCGGGCAACTATTCCTACTATCTGGAAAAACGCCGCCAGCGTGAAAACCGCGAGCGTGTGGTCGCGCAGTCATGGGCAAAAGAATCGCGTAAGGCGAAATCCATCGCCGCCGAAAAACCCCGCAAACGCAGCGCTGCCGAGCGCAAGGAATGGGAGAACATGGAGGAGACAATCCTCGCCGCTGAAACGGAGGTCGCCGCCAAGGAAGCCCTGCTGAACGACCCGGACTTTCACGCCACGCGATTCCATGAAACTCCTGCTGTCATGGCTGAGCTTGAGGTGCTCCGGGACAAAGTGCACGCCCTCTACGAACGATGGGAGGTGCTCTCCTCGCTGCCGGAGTAGCGGAACGCCTTCGCGTTCTGTGGAGGATTGTGCCTGCCGGCATCTCTCTGGTGATGCGGTGAGGACTCCATTGCTCATTGGATATGGCGGGTCCTATCTCGCGGACGTTTGGGACAAACGTCCCTGCCTTTGCCGTTTGGAAGCATCTGTCGTGGGATGATGCGGATCGAGTGGGTCAGACCGGGCCCGCTTCGCCCCCTACTTCGCCAAGGCTTCGAAGGGCAAGAAGGCTTCAACGGGCTGACTACGGCCGTGAAACGCAAGCAACCGTTCCAAAGGCAGGGACCGCTGTCTCAGCGGTCCGAGCGATGGCGAGGTCATGGATTCACGCTCGAGTGCGGCGCATCCATCGCCCGGCACCGGAGGCGGTGCCGCTACCGGTGATTTCTGGCCAAAGCCATCACATTAGACTTTCGCTCGCAACCATTTTCCGCCGTTGAACCTCAGCCAGAACACGACCGCCTGCACCAGAACATCGGCGAACATACAGACCCAGATCCAGAATAGACCGAGCCCGAACCCCCGCACGAGGGTCCATGCCAGAACGATGCGGAATACAAACATGCTCACGTAGGAATAACGCATGACGGCCCGCGTGTCGCCGGTGCCGCGGAAAGTCGTCTTGAGAATGAGGTTGGTCGCGAGGAAAGGTTGGCAGAATCCGCACATGACCAAAAGTGGTGCCGCCAAATTCATGTGCAGTGCGCTGTCCGGCACGAATATCCCGATAATCTCGCGAGGGAAGAGAATGAAGGATAAACCGATGATGGTCATGAGACCAGCCCCTGCTTTCCACGCCTCGCGTGCGGCGGCCTTTGCCCGCGATGGATCGCCAAGCCCGAGATATTGGCCGGCGAGTGTGGCGGCGGCCGCACCAAAAGCAAAACCGGGGAGGAAGGAAAGACTTTCGGCGCGGATGGTAATTATGTGCGCCCCCAGAACCCCTTGTTGTGGCAATCCGGCGACGAGCCGAAGGAGCGCGATATTCATCAACCACATGCCGAGGATCTCCACGGCCGAGGGCAAACCGACACGCACGATCCGGCGGGAGGTTTCCCGATGCGGACGCAACCCTGCTCGGTCAAGGGCAAGTCCCTCCGTTCTCCGCCAGAGCACAACCGCGAGTGTCACTGCCCCCACGGCCCAGCCTAACAAGGTGCCTGCAGCCAGTCCGCTCACGCCATGCCCTCCCCATGGCGCGGGGCCGAAGGTGAAGAGCCAACTGGTGAAAATGTTCGTGATGTTGACGAGCGTCATCACCTTGAAGGGCGTGCCCGTATCTCCGGAGCCACGGAGGCCGGCATTCGCGGCGAAAAGGAAACCGGTGAGCGGTGCGGACAGACTGACAATCCCCAGATATTCGGCGGCCATCTTGGCGGTTTCTCCTTCGAGGGAAAACGCCCGCAGGAACATCGGGATGAGCAACTGTGCGGCCAAGGCAACCAGGAAACCAAATGAGAGCCCGAGCAACACCGCTTGACCGAGCGCACGCCGGGCCAAGGCCGTATCGCCCGCGCCGGTCGCCCGCGAGATCAGGGCGAGTCCACCTGTTCCGACCGCGCCTTGCACAATCATCAGTAGCCACGCGAAATACCCACCGACCGCCAGGGCATCCAGCGCGTGCATGCGGGTCAACTCACCCGCGAACCGCCCCGCGAGAATTTGATCGGTGGCGGAGACGGCGAAACCCAGCAGGTTTTCCAACAATGGCCAGACGGCTAGCGTGAAAAGTTGCCGCCGGATGCTCAAGCCCGCCAACTTTCCGCCCAAAGTCCTTTGCTCCACCGGAATCGGCGGCTCGGAGGGTTCTTTGGGTGACTGGAGCACAGCTCACCAAACCGGGGGATTGCCGCTTCCGAAAGCGAAAAATCCATGGTCAAGGTTAAAGCCGTTTCAAATTGCCAAGTCGTTCGGTCGGCTTTAGCGTTCGCTCTCCCCGACCCGAAACATTTCACCCGATATGCAATCCCACGAACTCTTCCAGAAAATGGGCGACTCCAAAGCCCGCGAAATCCTCATGTATTTCCGGGAAAACGAGCGCAATGTTTACAAGACCGCCATCGGCACACTCGCCGAGCCCAAGAAACTGCGTCCCATTTTTGTCTTGCAGAAATCGGTGCCCGATCAGGTCTCCTGGATGCTCAAGGAATTGACCCACAAACGCGGTGAAGGCGTCGCGGAACAACTGCTTCAAGTCTGGCTGCTGCAAGCCCGTCAGGCCATGCTCATCCAGTTTCTCGATGGACTCGGTATCGCCCACGACGGAAAAGGCGCGGTGGATGATCTCCCCGATGAACTCGATAGGGAGAAATTCCCTCCCACCATTGATTCCCTGCTTGCCACTTTCGAACCAACCGAGGTCGCCATTTATCTGCATGTCTTCAACGAGCAGACACCGAATGGGTGGGCAGAAATCTCGCAAACCCTCGAATCCGACGCGCGCCTCGCGCTCGGGTGAGGCTGGTCCGCGCGTTCAAAGCACTGCGTCCCAAAGACCATCAATGCACGACCTTCACTGGCATGCCTGTCGTGGAATTCCGGAAGAAGGCCTCGGCCGCGCCGCGGGGCAGGCGGATACATCCATGAGACGCCGGATATCCCGGCAAATAACCGGCATGTAATCCGATGCCGCCATTGATGCGCATGAAGTAGGGCATGGATGCACCACGGAAATGCGAACCCTTCGGGCGCGGGTCATCTTTGATGCCGATGTTTGCCACCACCACGTTGCCCTCCGCATCGACGTAGTCGCCATAAAGGTTCGAGACGTGGTTGGCATTTTTCTGTTGGACGCGGAAGCTGCCCGGTGGCGTCGGATGTTGGTCCGTGCCACTCGAAATTTCCGTCCACCCGACCGCCAGATTGCCCTTGTAAAATGTGGCCTGCTGCGCCCCCAAATCGATCACGAGGGATGGGGAACCCGGGATGCCATCACCTTCCCATCGCCAGACCGGTTCGCGGGGTTTCTCAACGGCGACCGCGGCTCCCCGCTTGCGCTTGGTTTTCATCTTGGCGGCGGGCCCGATGATCGACCCGTCCGGTGCGAGATAGGATGTCCCATCTGTCGGATACGCATTTGGGCCACTCGATTTGCACGCTGGTAAGATCACGGCGACGAGCAATCCGAGGAGGGGGGCGTGAAAATGGAATCGGGAGGAGACGATGGGGGGCTTGGTCATCTGGTAGGGGTGGGGGCGCTAAAGATGTGCTTTTCCACCTCGAATCGCAAGTGACACAAACGCGCGATTTTCAGCGCCAACGCTGGCGCATCGGTCCTTCAACGGTTGGACGGGGCACAACAAATGTCCCCAAAAGCAAACCCATGGCAAAACCTCCTAGGTGCGCTCCGAAGGCGACATTCAACCCCGAACCGGCCATCAGATTGAAGTAGTCGAAGCCTACACCGACAAGAGCCACGATTAGCAATTCGACGGGAGAGATGGGACGACTCAAAGGCCAGATAAAGGCGTCGGGCAACTTTCCTCTGGTTGAAAGTCCAAGATAGAGGCCTTCGAATCCCATGACCGCGCCCGAGGCTCCGAGCATGGGAATGACATCACCCCGATTGAGGAAAACATGCATGGCGCTGCCCGCGATGGCCGTCATCGCGAAGAGCACCGGAATCCATGCCTCGTGGATGAGCCGGCGGGCCAGACCCGCGAAGATCCAGAGAAACAATAGATTACCCACGATGTGATCGAGGTCCATGTGCAAGAACCCGTAGGTGAGCATGGTCGCCAGCGCCTGCCATGAACCTGCATCACCATTTCCGGAACGAATGGCCACGAGCGCGTTTTCGATCTTGAGCGGCACCACCATCCAATCGGCGATGATTTCCGGTCCAAGGAATAACTGGATCAGGAAGATGATGATCATCACCCCCATGAGAACAAAGAGGAACCTTTGCTCGTGGAAAATACTGGTGCCGGGGCGCAGGTGGCGGGGTGTCACGGGCATGCGGAATTGCAATGGTGCCCGCCATGGCCAGCGGGGCAAGTGGAAAGATCGGCCCGGGCTGCCGACACGGGAAAATTTCCTTCGTTTCGGTGACTTGGGTGCTTATACTATCCGTCATGGTGCTGATCTTGATTCAATCATTTCTAAATTGAAATCAGAGCTGCGTGAAGAGTGCCATAGGGGAACCACGTATCTCCGGCCTTGAGATGTTAAAGCCCAGGCCAAAAAAAACCGCCGCGCGGATGATCCGGGCGGCGGTAGTTGAGATGATTTTGTTTTGGAAAGGCGTGGGCTCAGCCCACTTCGATGTCCAAGACCTGACGGCCATTGTAGGTGCCGCAGGACGGGCACGCGATGTGACCGGGCACGGTGCTGCCGCACTCCTTGCATTTGGAGAATTTGGGCGCGTGCCAACGATTGGCGGCGCGGCGGGTGCGCTTCTTCATTTTCGACGTTCTACGCTTTGGGACGGCCATGGTGCTGGATCAGGTGGATGATGAATCTTTGGGAGGACTTGGTTTCCAGTCTCCGAGAACATCCCATGCCCCGGGTGGGGAGCCTGTTTCTTCGGCGGGCTCATCTCCGGGGTCGGGGGCGAGGAACCGATGGCTGGCTGGACATTCCCGCTCCTCGGCTGTTGAATCACAGTGAGGGTAGGCTGGAAGGGCCAAAAGGATATCCTCTCTTAGCCTTTCTGTCAAATCAATCGTGCCATTTCCTTCCGTTTCAACGTCCGCAGTGTAGGGATCGAGGGAAATCACCTCCTCGAACGATTCGAGGCAACGGACGCATTCCCTCCGAAAAGGTGCCCGGATCGAACCCGTGACCAGCAAGATTTCCCCGGAAGGGAGCAGATCCAGTCGGTATTCCAGCGGACCGGTCGGTTGGGCGTCACCGGGGTTGATATCGAAGAGGGCGCCGTCCAATTCACCCTCGAGATGAAGGCCATTTTCGGGAATTTCCGACGGGATGAGGTGTTTCAGATCCATTGGGGAGGGGGGCGTTCAGGCTCTGCCCAAACGGGCCAGGAGGGCGGTCCGGGCCGCGGGAGGGACAAATTGGGCCACATCGCCGCCCAATCTCGCCACCTCCCGGACCATCCGCGAGCTGAGATACGAGTATTCTTCCCGAGGCATGAGGAAAATGGTCTCGGCGGCCGGTTCGAGTTTCCGGTTCATCAAGGCCATCTGGAACTCGAACTCGAAATCGGAAATCGCCCGCAAACCGCGCACGACGGCGATCGCGCCGGTGACCCGCACATAGTCCACGAGCAAACCTTCGAAGTGGGCGAATGTGAGATTCGGGATTTCCCCGCAACTCTCGCGGATGAGTTCCAGCCTTTCCTCGGGAGTAAAAAGCGGGGTTTTGGCGTCGTTGTGGGCGACCGCGACAATCACCCGATCAAAGAGCCGGGAAGCCCGCTGGATCACATCCAGATGGCCGTAGGTCACGGGGTCGAAAGAACCTGGGTAAAGGGCGACACGCATCGGTGCTCAAACATGGCCCCATCCCACCGGGTTGTCATTTCCGATTTCATCGAATGGCTCTACCGGTGGGAACTGGCGATCCCGACCTTAAAATCCTTGGTGCCCATTTTCCCTTCAAGCGTAATTTGTACTGTATGAACGATGATTTCACGCGGGATGGAACGAGGGCGATTGATCCGCTCTCGCTTCTGCGTGCCTACGCGGCCGGGATCTTCCCCATGGGCTTGGAGGACGGTTCGTTGGGCTGGTTCTCGCCGGATCCCCGGGGCATTCTGCCGCTCGACGGGTTCCACATCCCCAAAGGCCTGCGACGGGCACTGAAAAAACATCCCTTCGAAATCCGCTACGACACCGCCTTTGCTGAAGTGCTGCTCGGATGTGCGGATCGAGCAAGCACCTGGATCGACCCGGTCATTTTCAGCAGCTACAACCGTTTGCATGAACTTGGTTTCGCCCACTCGGTCGAAGCCTGGCACAACGGCCGGTTGGTCGGTGGACTTTACGGTGTCGCCTTGCGTGGATTATTCTGCGGCGAGAGCATGTTCAGCCGGGAAACCGACGCCAGCAAAATCTGTCTCGTCCATCTCGTCGAGCGTCTCCGCCGGGGCGGTTTTGTTTTGCTCGACACGCAATGGACCACTCCCCATCTTCGCACGTTCGGAGCCATTGATGTCCCTCGCGATAGCTACCTGGACCTTCTCCAGGAGGCCCTCGAAACAGCCGCGGAGTGGTGAGAGAGACCACCGAGGCAGTCCCCTGATTCTTCCTTGCCACCCGAGCCCCTGAATGTGGACTTGAAAATGGGCGGACGCGACATAGGTTCAAGGAATGCCAGTGATTTCCATGTTCTACGGGATCATAGTTGCCATGTATTTCTTTGATACCGGCAAGCACAAGCACCCGCATGTCCATGTAAAATACCAGGGCGATGAGGTTGTCATTGCTATTCCTGATGGTCAAATCATCGAGGGGGCAATCCAAGCGAACAAGATGAAACTGGTGCAGGCTTGGATCGAAATCCATCGCGATGAGTTGATGGCGAATTGGGAACTGGCGGTCAACGGGCAGGAAGTCTTCAAGATCGAACCACTGCGATAAGATGAATCCGAGAGTCGCCAAAGCATACCCCGAGCCGGGCTACCGCGTTTGCCTCGAATTTTCGAATGGCGAACGCCGGGAGTTCGATGTGAGTCCTTATCTCGACAAGGGGGTTTTCCGGCGTCTGCGGGATGAGGTGTATTTCCGCCAAGTAAGGGTTTCGATGGGAACGATTGAATGGCCCGAAGGGCAGGACTTTTGTCCGGACACCCTGTATGAGTGCTCCAAGGTGATTGCCTGAAAACCGGCGGGGTCTGCGGCTATGGGCTCGCGAGCGTTGAATGCGGGATCTCCGCTTCATTCTCGCTGGTCAAAGTGACTTCCGCCGTTGCCGCCACGGCCAACTCCGGTCATGGACGTTGCCGACGGCGAACTCGTTCCCGGGCCGCTTCCACTTTCTCCCATGCTTCATCGGTCAGTTCGGGCAACCGCCTTCCTTCCCGCAGCAACTCCCGGACTCTTTCCTCCGTGAGTGGCTGGCGCTTGCGCAACACCACCATACCTCCCGCGAACCCGATATCGAGTTCGTCCCCGGCGTGAATGCGGGCCATCTGCCTGATAGCCAAGGGAATCACCGTCTGGCCTTTGCTGGAGACTTTGGTAAGCGTGAGGTAAGACTAGCCTTACCTTGGGTTTCTGTCAAGAGGACGAGCCTTTGGTTTTGTAAGCCTATGAGCCGCCCAAAAATCAGCTGGCATGGACAACCCTGCAAGCGACCTTCGTTAACATCATTTCCCACGGCGGCATTGGCAAGGGGGCAAAGTCGACCCATCACCGGTTCCGGTGCTTCTTGAAAATCTCCAGGGTCTTTTCCCTTTCCGTAGAGTGGTCGAGCATGGGCAGAGGATAACCGCGGGCGAGGGGACGGTTGTCTTCGGGCGGGGCGTGGAGCCGCGAGGGCGCCGTGTCGCGCAATTCCGGGATCCATTGGCGGATGTAGTGGCCGTCTGGATCGTGGCGTTTCGATTGGCTCCACGGATTCTGGATGCGGAAATAGGGAGCGGCATCAGCTCCCGTGCCGGCCGACCATTGCCAGCCACCGTTGTTGGAGGCGATTTCACCGTCGAGCAATTGTGTATTAAAATACATTTCTCCCGCCCGCCAGTCGAGATGGAGATCCTTGGTCAGGAACATGGAAACAATCATCCGCACCCGATTGTGCATGAAACCGGTGGCAGCGAGCTGGCGCATTCCCGCATCGAGAATCGGAAAACCAGTCATGCCGTCCCGCCAACGTGCGAAGGCCTTGGCATTTTCTTCCCAAGGCAGGCCGCGGAACTCCGCATTGTATTCCCAATCCAGCACCTCCGGCTGGTTGTGGAGGATTTGCATATAGAATTCACGCCACGCCAGTTCCTGCAGGAAGATTCGGTGACCATCGCGCTCGGCGGCAGTCGTGGCGCTCCGCATGGCGTCGGCCACCCGGGCGTGGACTTCCCGGATGGAGAGAAGCCCGTAGCGGAGATCCTGGCCGAGACGCGAAGTGGTTCTGCCGGCGGGAATGTCGCGGCGTTCCGCGTAAAACGGGATGGCGTTTTCGAGGGCGTATTTCAACCTTGCCCGGGCGGCTTTTTCTCCCGCTTCGATGGGATCCGGAGAAGGCGTGGGGCTCTCGATTTTCCACCATGAAAGGTCGGGCAGGGGAAGGCTGGAGATTTTATCGGGCACCTTGAAGGTGGGCACCTTGCCTTTCGGTTTGGTTTTCTCCATCGGCATCCAGACCCGGCAATACGGGGTAAAAACCCGGAAGGGTGTGGCCGATTGCGTCAACACCTCGTTGGCCTCATGGAGCACAACGTCTTTGTGGCCATGGCAGGTCCAACCTGACCTCGAGCACAACTCGGCGAGTTTTGTCTCCACCGCCTTGCCGTGGGGATCGACATCGCGGTTAAAATGGATTGCGGTGGCTCCCGTTTCGCGAGCCAGTTGGGCGAGCACTTCCACTGGCTCCCCGGCGCGGATGATGAGTCGGGCACCGGAGGCTTCAAGATTGGCCGACAAGGACCGGAGGCAGTCGCAGAGGAATTGCTGCCGGCGAGGTCCGGTCCATCGGTGCTTCTTCTTCCACGTGCTGAGAATATAAACGGGAATCACCGGACGGCCACAAGTGGCGGCGGCATTCAGCGATGGATTATCGGTGAGCCGGAGGTCGCGACGGAACCAGTGGATAACAGGAGTGGGATTCATGGGTGACGGAGAGGAGACGTGGACTCCCGATCGGTGGTCCAGCGTTTGTTAATCAGTGGCAGATTCTCGACCGGCCATCGGTAGAGGTAGGCGTGGGCCCGGTGGGCACTTCCCCGGTCATCGAATACGCATACGGGGAGTCGTTGGTATTCTCCGGATGCCAGGTTCTCGTAGTCGTCGAGCCGGGCGAGGGTTTCAGGGCCGATGAGAAAGATTTCCCCTTCGACAAATTGGCCGGGCGACTCCGCCTCGACCATGCCCGGGTAACCACCGGCATCGACTAGCGTGTAGCCGGGCGCGTAAACGAGAGGGCGGAACAAACGAGAACCCCCGAGGAGCCCATGTCGTCGATGGCCGCGTTTCAGCGTTCCATAGATGAACAAGGGGACATCCCCGGGGGTCATGCGCGGGAAATCAGTATTTGGTTAGGAAATCGTGCAGTTTCTTCACATCTTGCTTGCGCAAGTTATGCGTGAGGTTCAATCCGAGACGCTTTTCCGCTTTTTGGCGGGCGTCGATGGCCATCTTTTTGGCTTTGCGGGCGCCGTGTTTTGACACGGGGAATTTCACAACTTTGCGGCGTCCGTCTTCGGGCCAGGAAGCAATCCAGGAAACTTTGGCTTCCTTGCTCCCGGCCTTCACGATACGATTCTCGGTGACGCCGGTTTGTTTGCCCGTGGGCTTCCGCGCAGTGCTAACAACCGGAGCGGCATCCAATTTGGCTAAGAACGCCGCTAGGCACTTTTGCGCCGCCTCTTGCGACTTCTTCATCGACCCGGCCTGGCGGTCGGAGAAATAACGGGTGAAGACCTCCCCGTGGCGGGTCACGGAAACACGCCAGCCTTTGAAGCCGGTGGATTCGTAGGAGAAACGGGTGAGATTCAGTTTGGACTTCGGATTTGTTTTCATGGGGATGGACTTCTTACTAACACAGATTAGACAAATCGTGGCGATATGTCACGACTTTGTTACGTCCCGCTCAAAAAATCGGTTTCACGAATTTCCTTCGCATGGGATCTTGCGGGATGGGCGCGCCGGGGTCATGGTTGGCCATGGAAACGATTGGTCTGATTGCCGGGAACGGAAACTATCCTCACGCCATCGTGGCGGGGGCCCGCCGTGCCGGGGTCCGGCGGGTGGTCGTGGCCGCTTTCGAAAACGAAACCCGGCCGGATCTGGAACAAGCCGTGGACGCGTTCCGCTGGATGCGGGTGGGGCAGTTAGGGAAACTGATTTCCTGGTTCAAATCCGAAGGCGCAGCACAGGCCATCATGGCCGGGCAAATCGCGCCCAAGAACCTCTTTGACCTCCGGCCTGATTTGCGAACGCTCATGCTGCTCGCCCGACTGAAAGAACGAAATGCGGAATCGATCTTCGGCGGAATCGCCGAGGAACTGGGCAAAGATGGGATCACTTTGTTGCCCGCGACCACCTTTCTCGAGGATCAGCTTCCGCCCCCGGGCCATGTTTACGGCCCCGATCTCGACAAACGCCAGCGTGAAGATGCCGCCTATGCCTTCCGCATGGCTAAGGAAACCAGCCGGCTCGACATCGGCCAATCGGTGGTCGTGCGGCACGGTACGGTTCTGGCGGTCGAGGCCTTCGAAGGCACCAACGAGTGTATCAAACGCGGCGGGGCAATGGGCCGCGGCCAGGCTCTTTTGGCCAAAGTTTCCAAACCGAACCAGGACTTCCGATTCGATGTGCCGGTCGTTGGTCCGCAAACTGTGCGAGCCTGCCAAGAGGCCGGCGTCCGGGCCATCATCGTCGAGGCCCGCCGCACGCTCGTGCTTGAGCCCGACGAAACCGCCGCCTTGTGCCGCGAGCATTCCATCAGCATCGCGGCTATGGAGGAGTCATTGGAGAAGTAGGCTTGGGGAGCGGAAACAGAGCACCGTTGCTTGGCCGCGGCATGGTAGCCGGGCGACTCAGTCCTCACCGCCCAGCAACTTTTCCAGTCGCTTCGGTGATACCGGCACGCGGGTGCCAAGTTCTTGGGCGAAGACCGAGACACGGTATTCCTCGAGCATCCAGCGGTAGGTTTCCCGCTGATCTTCCGGCACACGGGCGGCGGCTTCAACCCATGGAGCGATGAGCCGGGCACGTTCCACGTCGCGCGCTGGTTGGAGGCTGGCCCGTTCGGAGCGCATGGCCAGGGCCTTGAGGTAGCGGGGGATTTCCGGCAACCATTCGTGGGGCACGGTGGCCAGCAGATCCGGCGGGACCAATCGGGCAAGGTCGTTTTCCCATCCGGGATGGCGTTTGTTGGCGCGCAGATAGGCCTGGCGGGATTCCTCGATTTCGCCGAGCAGTTGCTTCACCCGATGGGCGAGCCGGGCCAAGGACTTCGCGCCATTCGCGCAGAGTTCGCGGAAGCGAGCTTCTTCCAGCGGACGTGGTGGTTCGAGGCGGAGTGCGAAAGCGAGAATGTGTTCCATGGCCTGGCTCGGCAGGTCAGCAACTGGCGCGGCCGGACCGGTACTGGTTCCGCTTGCTGGGCGCACGGGCAAGGCAGCCAGGGCATCGCCCCAGGCTTTGGCGGGTTCCGGTTTGCGGGCAAGGGGAGGACGAAGAGATTTCAGTTCTTTGGCCAGCCATGCGATGTCTTTGCCGAGGGCGCGTTCCGCGAGACAGCGGATGGCTGGTCGGCTGGCCCGGTCCGCTTCGGTGGCGGTGCGGAATAACAAAAGCGTGACACTATCACCATCGACCTGCAGTCCAGGATGACCGTGGGTGGCCATGCCATCGTGGCGGTCGATTTCAACGAGCAGGGGGACATCACCAAATGACCATGCGGTCAAACCCGGGCGGGCGAAGGCGCGGGCCACCTTTTCCCAGTTGTCGGGCCGGATTTCATTCGCGCGCACTAGTTCCTGCAGTTCGGTGAGGTCGCGTCCGCTGGCCAAGGTTTTGCCTTTTTGGTCGATAATTTCCAAACGCGGACGAAGATGATGCGGCAATTCGGAGACCGAAAAATCGGTGGCGCTGGCTGTGATGCCATATTTGATCCTTAGGTGCGACGCGAGATGTGTTAGAAAGGCACCGGAGCCGGGTCGGAAAGACTCGGCGATTTCGCGGGCACGCGCTTCGATCGGCAACAACCGTTTGCGCAACGGCTTGGGGAGCGAACGCAGCAGATGACGCAGCAGATCCTCGCGCAGACCGGGCACCATCCATAACAACTCGCCTTCCTCCAGATGGGCGGCCACGGGAGCGGGCACACGCAAGGTGACCCCGTCGCGTTCCTCGCCGGGCCGATAGTGGTAGTCAATGGGCAGGACCGTGTTCGCCACTGGCACCGCATCGGGGAAGAGTGCCGCCGCATCCGCGAATTCATCGCCGGTTTCGAGTTCCTCCTCGCTGGCACGCAGGATGTCCGGCTTGTCCTTCAAACGCGGGCGCAGCCAGGCATTGAGATCATGGGTCGAGGAAACCGCAGGCAGGCGCGACTTGTAGTATCGGAAAAATGCTTCCTCAACGGCGAACATGCGGCTGCCGCGCAGGCGGCTGAGCGCGGTGGTCATCTTGTGGAATAGCCGCTGGTTGTGGATGCGGAATCCGTGAGTGACCGGTGAGTCGTCGGCCAGCAAGGCACCACGGATAAAGAGACCGGTCGCGGCATCCGGGTCCACTTTTCCAAAGTCAATGGATCGGCGCCGGAGTTCCAAGCCGTGCAGCAACACGCGTTCGAGACAGAGCACACGTTCCGCTTTGTCATCCCAATGGGGTTCGCCGTATTTGGTCTGGACGAGGTGGGCACCGAGGTGCACGACCCATTCGGGATCGATGGCGGCGATCATACGCGCGAAGAGCCGGGAAGTCTGGACAATTTCCCCCGCGACAATCCACTCTGGCTGGCGCGCGGGTTTGCCTTTCTCCGGTGTCTTCTCTTTTACCGGTTTCTCGTGCAATTGCGATCCGGGAAAGATCGCTGCTTGGCGCTGGCCCGAGGCTTTGTAGAGATTCCGCTCCTCCCGGCGGGCAATGTGGCCGAGATGACCGGCGAGGATACAGCGGTGCACGGCATCTTCGTCAACGCGGCGCTCGGGATCCCACGGGCGGATCAAATCAGCTGCGTCCATCGACTCGGCGAGTTGACGCCAGAGGTCGCGCCATTCCCGGGTGCGGGCGAATGACAAATAATGTTGATTGCAGAATTTGCGCATGGCCGAACTTCCCGAACCCGGCGGGGGCATGGCCATCCAGATGCGGAGCAGAGAGAGAAAGTCCGATTGCGGCGCGGCGAAGGCCTTGTGGGCGGCAGCCGCTTTCTCGCGGGCGTCGTCCGGTCGTTCGCGCGGGTCGGGCACGCTCATGCCCGATGCGATGACCAACAATTCCGGCAACACCTTTTCCTCGCGGGCTTGCAGGAGCATACGTGCCAGAGTTGGGTCGACAGGCAGTCTCGCGAGCGAACGTCCGAGCGGCGTGAGATCCTCGGTGTCGCCGAGCGCTCCCAGTTCATGCAGCAATTGGTGGCCGGCCCGAATGGCAGCGGGCGCCGGGGGATCGATGAATGGAAAAGTCTCGATGTCGCCCAGCCGGAAAGCCTTCAGGCGGAGAATGACCTCCGCCAGATTCGCCCGCTGGATTTCCGGAGTCGTGTAGGCATCACGGGAAAGAAAGTCCTTCTCGTCATAGAGGCGAATGCAAACCCCGGGACGAACGCGGCCCGCGCGTCCGGCGCGCTGGTTGGCGCTGCTTTGCGAGATTTCTTCGATGGGCAGTCGTTTGGTGCGCGTGCGCGGATTGTATCGGCTCATCCTCGCCAGTCCGGAATCCACGACATGAGTGATGCGGGGAATGGTCACGGAAGTTTCCGCGACATTGGTCGAGACAATGACCCGACGGAGCCGTCCGGGGTTAAACACCTTTTGTTGTTCAGCGGCGGGAAGGCGACCGTAAAGCGCGAGCACTTCGGCCCGGGAACGCAGGCGTCCTTCTAACAAATCCACCGCTTCACGGATGTCGCGTTCGGTGGGCAGGAAAACCAGCACGTCACCATCGGTGGATTCGTCGAGGCAACTCATGGCCGCCGCGGCGGCCGATTCGACGTGACCCGGATCCTCGTCGTCATCCTCGTCCTCGCCCCAATGGGCGAGGGGAAGATGGCGGACTTCCACCGGATACGATCGCCCGGAAACTTCGATGACCGGCGCGTTGCCGAAGGCTTTCGAGAAGGCGGCCGTATCGATGGTCGCGGAGGTGATCACGACATGTAGATCCGGACGTTTCGGCAGGATCGATATCAAATGCCCGAGCAGGAAGTCGATGTTGAGCGACCGCTCATGCGCCTCGTCGAGGATAATTGTCGAGTAGGCCCGCAGCATGGGATCGCCCTGGACCTCCGCGAGCAGGATACCATCGGTCATGAATTTCACCCGCGTCTCCGGTCCGGTCTGATCCTGGAAGCGGATCTTGCAGCCGATTTCCCGGCCGAAAGAGAAGCCGGTTTCCTCGGCCACGCGCCGGGCAATGCTGGTGGCCGCGACGCGTCGGGGTTGGGTGCAACCGATGATGCCGCGCTGCTTTTCCCCGCGTGCTTCCCAACACATCTTGGGCAACTGGGTGGTCTTGCCGGAACCGGTTTCCCCGCAGAGCACGAACACCTGGTGGCGTTCGATGGCCGCGACGATCTCTTCCCGCCGGGCGGAAATGGGCAGAGCTTCGGGATAGCGGAAAACCGGCATCGGACGCGCACTTTCCGTTGCCCCGGGGGATCATTCAAGTCGCAGTCGACACGCACGGACGCTTGCCAAATCGCCGCCGTGCCTCCATCATGATATTTATGCTTCCAGAAAAATTCTCCGCCAAGGTCGGTGTGGTGCTCGGCTCGGGACTCGGTGGCGGGCTCAACGGCTTCTCCGTCACCGGTGAGCTACCGTATGATGGAATTCCCGGTTTGCCCGCACCCACCGTCCCCGGGCATGGTGGAAAATTCATCCGCTACGAGATCGACGGGATTCCTCTGCTCGCTGCTTCCGGGCGCATCCATCTCTACGAGGGGCATCCCGCGCGCGACGTCGGGGCCATCGTGCGATTGTTGCACGGCGCGGGAGTGCGTTGCCTGTTGCTCACCAATGCGGCCGGCGGCGTGCATTTCGATTGGCCGCCGGGCACCTTCATGCGCATCACCGACCACCTCAATCTAACCGGCACTTCGCCGCTGGAGGGGGCACCGAATTTCCAGGACATGACCCGCGCCTACGACGTGGAGTTGGGTGGTGCCCTGGATGTCGCGGCCGATGAAGCGGGCTTGGTCATCCGCCATGGGGTTTACGCGGGATTACGCGGCCCACAGTATGAGACTCCGGCTGAGGTCCGCATGTTGCGAGCGTTGGGAGCGGACACCGTTGGAATGTCCACCGTGCTGGAGACCTTGCAGGCCCGCGCCCTCGGCTTGAAGGTGGCCGGGCTATCGCTGGTGACCAACTTGGCGGCGGGAGTGGGGGAAAGCCCGCTCGACCACCATGAGGTCATGGAAGCGGGGCGCGCCGCCGCCGCCGGGTTCGGAAAATTGGTGGCCGCCTGGCTGCCGGAAGCCGCTCGGCTTGCCGAAAACACTTGAGTTTTTCACGAGTGTCGCCAACGGTTAATCCCGTTGCCCCATGCCCGTCAATTCCGATACACTCTATTCGCTTGTCTACATCAGCCGCGAGACCGCGCCGATGTCCCGTCAGGAATTGCTCGCCTTGCTCGCCCAGAGCCGGCCGAAGAACCAGGCCCGGAATATCACCGGCTTGCTTGTGCATAAGGCCGGTCACTTCCTCCAGGTCCTTGAAGGCCCGAAGGACAATATGGAAGCCCTGATGGCAACCATTGCCGCCGACTCACGCCACCAGAAAGTTTCAATTCTCGTGCGTGATGCCATCGAGCAGCGGCGCTTCGGGAATTGGTCCATGGCCCTCGCCGATTGGCCGGAGGAAGACGCCGCCACCACCAAGGCGTGGTCCCACCTCCTCGATGAATTCGCGCGTTCGCAGGCCCGTTTTGGTCCCGTCGCAGGTCTCATCGATTTCACCATCTCCCTGGCCGGAAAAAGATATCTGGAGTGAGGGAATTTGGGATTGAAGATTGAAGATTGAAGATTTTAGGTGGCCAGTCCTGCCGGGATCGCCGACAGCCTGCCCGCCGGAGATTTTGGCCACGCTGGGATCGCCGACGACCTCGTCGGCATGTCTGAGTCGTAGTGCGAAGCCACTCTGCTGAAGCGGAACGCCTTCGCGTTCCGTCGGGAAAGGACGCGGCAGCTCGCACAGCATCCCACATCTCCCCCGCGAGCATCGGACACGACCCATCGGGATCGCGTCCCTCCGTCTTCCAACTTGACTCACGAACCGGCCACGCTGGGATCGCCGACGTCCTCGTCGGCATTTTTGATTCGTAACGCGAAGCCATTCTCCTGTAGCCCCGACATGGTCGGGGACGCGTCGGGAACGCCTTCGCGTTCCGTCTGGAAAAGACGTCACTCGTAGGCTGAGTTCCGGAGTCCCTCACCCGACACCGGAAGCGGTGCCGCAACCGAAGGCACTCTACCCTAACAACCCCACGATCTCCCTCAATCCCTTCACGGTAAAATCCGCCTCCACCTCGATGGGCCGGTGATTGGCGAGTCGGATGGTGCGCAGTCCGGCGCGGCGGCCCATTTCGATATCCCGGTCGGCGTCGCCGATCATCCACGACGTGGCAAGGTCGAGTCCAAGCGATTCGGCGGCTTCAAACACATGAGATGGATCCGGCTTCGCTCCCGGACCATCGGAACTTGCTCCGGTATAGGCATAAATCGCATCAAAGGCCAAGCCATCGGCAGCCAGCTCTTCCTGCATCTTCCGGTGAATGGTCTCCAGAACCTCCTGGCTCATCAACCCTTTCCCGACCCCGCGCTGACTCGTGATCAAAACCGTGGCCCGTCCGCCTGTTTTGGCGGCGCGCAGCACCTCGCGGATGCCATCCTGAAAATGGAAGTCCTCCCAGCGCGTGACGTAATAGCTTTCACCCGGATCATTGACCACTCCGTCGCGGTCGAAGAAGACAGCCGGACGCAGGAGGCGTGGAGTGGGATCATCGTAATTCAGATCGCCGCGTATCAGAATATCGTCGCCGTATCGATGGTGCGTGACATCAGTTAGACGGATTCCGTTTTTCGGAGATGCCATGCCCAGTCCTCCGGTGCTGGGTTTGTCGGTGCCGGTGAGCAGGGGAGCAAACCAACCCAACCATTCATCAATGAGCCGCGCATCCAACAATGAACCAACCAACCGCCCGCCCGCCTCGACCAGCAGGCGGTGGATGTCAAACTCCCGGGTCAGTTGCTCCAAAGCCTGCAACCAATCCGGGCAAGTAATGATCTTTACCGCTGGTGGTAAAGCCGGAAGCTCATGATTCTCCCCGAGGCAAAGCACGACCGTGCGGTCCGCGAATTCATCATGAAAAACCCGGGCCTCCGCGGGCACTTTGCCCGAGCGGGTGGCAACAATCCTCCAGAGGGGAGCTTTATCCCCATTCGGATGCGGCACGCGCAAGGTCAGGGCGGGGTTGTCGCTGCGCAACGTCTCCGCACTTGTCAGGATGCCCTCCACTTCCGCCCGCAGGGTTTGCACGGCCTCCCTGCTGGCCGGACCGGTCAGCCACTGGCTTTCTCCGGCCGGGCGGGTAACCGCGCCGTCGAGGGACATCGCCGATTTCGCCAGCACCCACGGACGACCCCGCGTCATCGCGCTGGTGAATCCTCGCAGCAATCGAAGCGCCTCCATTTCCATGAGCCCGCTTTCCACTTGGATCCCAGCGGCGGCGAGCACGGCATCGGCCCGTCCGGCGTGAAGGGGGTTCGCATCCACGGCCCCATAGACGACCCGCGCCACCCCATGGGAAATGAGTCCTTCCGTGCAGGGAGGCGTGCGTCCGGTCGTGCAACAGGGCTCGAGGGTCACATAGACCGTTGACCCGCGGACGGCCTCCGGGCCGAAACGGGCAACCGCCTCGGCCAGAGCTTCCCGCTCGGCGTGGGGTGCCCCGGCGCGCCGGTGCCAACCGCTCCCGAGCAAGCGGCCATCTTTCACCACCACGGTCCCCACGGGCGGGTTGGGCGCGGTCAGCCCCAGGCCTTTGGCTGCCTCGGCCAATGCCTGCTCCATCCATCCCCGATCGTTCATTTCCATGCCCAACCATGCACCATCTGCGGTCCGAATGAAAAAAAATCACATTCTGTGCAAACGAACACTTGCCAAAGCCCGGGGATGGCGGTAAAGAGTTCCCACGCCGGCCTGGAATTCCGGTTGTCCGCCCCCGGGCGGAGAACCAATCGCCCACCGCCCATGCGTGCCAAAATCAAACCACCAGACATCACCACGAACCCACCCACGAAAGACCCACGACCATGGCCAAAGACGACACCACCCAGGCGGACAAAGAACTCCAGCGCTTCCAACAGGAACGCCTCAAGAATCTCGAAAGCGCCATCGGCGAAATCAAAAAGGAATACGGCGAAGGCTCGATCCTCCGCATGGGCGACGGCCACCGCGTGGATGTGGACGTCATCCCCACCGGCAACCTGCTCATCGACCGCGCCCTTGGCGTCGGTGGTTTCCCGCGCGGACGTATCGTCGAAGTGTTCGGCCCGGAATCGTCGGGGAAAACCACCCTCACCCTCACGGCCATTGCGCAGGCCCAGAAAAAAGGCGGGCTCGCCGCCTTCATCGACGTCGAGCACGCCCTCGACCCGCAATATGCCAAACGCCTCGGCGTGAACATGGACGACCTCCTCGTCTCCCAGCCATCCTCTGGTGAGGAAGCCCTCCGCATCTGCGAAACCCTCGTCCGCTCCAATGCCCTCGACGTCATCGTGCTCGACTCCGTGGCTGCCCTCGTCACCCGCCAGGAGCTCGACGGCGAAATCGGCGATTCCACTGTCGGCGCCCAAGCCCGCCTCATGTCCGCCGCCATGCGGAAACTCACCTCCATGATCGCCAAGGCCCGCACCGTCTGCATCTTCACCAACCAGATCCGGGAAAAAGTCGGCGTCATGTTTGGCAACCCGGAAACCACCCCCGGCGGCCGCGCCCTCAAGTTCTATTCCTCCGTGCGTGTCGATATCCGCCGCATCGGCCAAATCAAAACCACCGACGGCACTGTCACCGGCAACCGCACCAAGGTCAAAATCGTTAAAAACAAGGTCGCCCCGCCCTTCATGGAAGCCGAATTCGATATCATGTATAACGAAGGCATCTCCTCGACCGGTTCGCTGCTCGACCTCGCCCTCGAGATGGACATCATCCAGAAACGCGGTTCGTGGTTCGCCTACAAAGGTTCCCAACTCGCTCAAGGCCGCGACGCCGCCAAAGACGCCCTCAAGGCCGACGCCGCCCTCTATGCGGAAATCGAGACCGAAGTCAAAGACCGCCTCGCCAAAGGGAAAGAGTGAGGATTCGTCCCCGCGTCTTGGCGCACACGCGCCAAGGCACAGGGAAACTTGCGGGTGAGCCTTGATAAGTGCGACGGTCATAGACACGCCGCTACAATGGCTAGTGCGGCCTCGGGCGGAGCGAAAAGTGTCGCGTATGGGTGGCCGCCCCTTGGTCAACTGTAGCGGCGTGTCTCTGACCGCCGGTAACCCCTTTTCCCCTGAGCTCCACAGGCTTTCGGACTGCTGGGATTCTTCCCAGCTTTTCGGGGAGAGTTGGATCCACCCTCAAAGCGGTGGACGGACCACCGCACCCCAGCCCTTCGTAGCCCAGAAGCGAGTCTGGGGCCTCTCTCAATCGCCGCAATCAAAATCTGTTATCCGCATTTTTCTTGCCATGGAGGCGCGTGAGGACATAATGCTCTCATGAACCTCCGACGCCGGAATTCGCTCTTTCGGGCTGGCTATTTTGGTCTTTTGTCGCCGGCGACTCGGTAAACTTTTCTACCAAAAAGACAAATGCCTAAGCCCAATCTACCGCTAGATCCGGAGGATTTACCTCCCGGGCCTTCCAAGGACGTATTGGCGATCCTTCCCGTCCTTGAAAAATCACTTCCAAAACCGCCGGAATTATTCCTCATCTCCAAACCATCGGATGCGCCAAAGACCGATCCGGGAGAATCCGGGTTTGTGACAGTCGTGGAGTGGCCTTTACGACCGGGCGATTCGCGGATAGAAGCATATCATATCGGGACGGATAAGAGCCGAAAAAACTGGGTTCTTTGGCAGTTCTCCATGAACGATCTCGCGCCATTTGTTCCGAAGTATCTCGAGAAAAGGCCGATCGCAAGGCTTGCTCGAAAAAAGATCTCCATGCGGGATGCTGCAGCACTCTTGATCAAGGCCGTTTGGGAGTATGAACGAGACATGTGGGAAACACCTGCTTTCATGATGGTTTCCGATTCGGGTTGCCTCGACTCAACCGCAACCTACGCCATCGCGGAAATGGTTTGGGGCGAACCAGAGGATGAGGAAGAGGAAGAGGATGACGAGGAGGATGATCAATAATCACAATTTCGAACAAGCGGCGCCACGAAACCGCGAGTAGCCGTTTGGTTGAGATGATTTATTGTCACTGCAACCCAAACCCCAAAACGTTCCCTCGCCCTCCATCCGCCAACCGGAGGGACACGATCCCGCAGGGTCGTGTCCCTAGCCCGCGCGAACGACGGGGCATGCCTGAGAAGTTCCGGCGTCATTTGCCGAAAAGGGAGCACGGGCATCCTGCCCGTGAATGGGACAAGTTCCGGGCGAGGACGCCCGGACTCCCTTTTTGTCGAGCGATGGGCCATGCCGCAACTCGCACCGCCATGACCGCCCATTGGGGATGGATTTTTCTCCCAATGCCCGTCGTGAACGCGCAGATTTTGTTGTAGCCGGCGAGCAAAAAGCAGAGGAGACTCAAGCCATGGAATCGAAAGCCCCGGATTCGAGCGCGAAGCAGTGGATCGTCACGGCGGTGTCCTTCGGACTGCCGATGGGCATCTTGTATTCATTGCAGAACAACAACTGGGTGATTGGCATGGCAGGGGGCCTCGTCGCAGGGGTGCTTTTCGCCGTATGCATGCGGTGGTTTATGGCGCGCCAGGCCAAGCGGTTTTCCATTGACCCGCCTGATTTTCATGGTGCGGCCATTCTCCATAAGGGACCGGCAAATCACTTCAAAGGTGC
>JBJTQJ010000101.1:0-15538 GCA_046075565.1 Verrucomicrobiales bacterium
ATCACGGTCGTGACCCCGCGTCGCCTGAGAGGCGATGAAGGGCAAGCCGCTGATGCGGATCCGGAACCCCCGGACTTTCAAGTTTCCTGTCTTCTCAGAATCCGATCCCGATGGCCAGGCCCGCCCGGTAACCATCGTAGGAATTTTCGGCATTGCCGGATTGGTCATTGCGGTACCCGACGAAGGTGGTGGCGAAGGCGCGGTCCCTCCAAATCGGAAAAGAATAGGAAAGATCAACGGTCAGGAATTCGCGGTCGAGGGAAGTTTGCCCGGCCGTCTGTTCGCGCAAGGGGCTTTCGATTTGGTATCCGCCCGTGAGGGTGAGGGAGCTTCGGTCGAAGCGGCGGGTTACCGAACCCCTGGTCGCGAAGACTTCGCGGAAGTCGTCTCCGTTGCCCGATCCAACACTGGCATTGCGAGCCACACCCAGATTGACGGCCCATTGATCGGTGGGGGACCACGTCGCCCCGATTTCCCCGGTGATGAATGGGCTTGCGCCTCCAGTGAATGAAGGCTCGGGATCAGCTGTGGGTTCCGGCGTTGGAGCAGGTGCTTGAACTACTGGTTGGGCCACCGGGGCCGGAGCGACAGGGTTATTTGGATCCGTGACCACATCGGGCACGACGATGATCTGGCGTTGGGGAGGAGGAGGCGGCGGAATCACCGGTTCGGGTTCCTTCTCATCGAACTGGTGGAATTCCGCTCCGATCTGCGCGTTGAAAGAAATCTTGTTCGACACCTTGTAGCGGGCGCGGAGGATTGGTCCGAAGCTGTTGCTGGCCAGACCGTCGGAGCGTTCGTCGTAGGTGGCGCGAACCCCGGGTCCGAGTTCTAGCAGGGGCGAAACCTGCCAAAGTGCGGCGAAATTCATGCGGGCGGTGACGGTCTCCGGGTAGTCCTGCTCCACGGTCTTCGTTGTCGGTCCTTGAACGGGAGCAGGTTCGGGAGGTGCTATTCCCGGGGGAGGGGGAATCTGCTGGCCCAGCGTGTTTACATAGATGGGAGGAGGAGGCGGAGGAGGAGGCTCGACCTCGACCTCGATGTCTTGGGAGTAAGGGCCGCGGAAAGCGTAACCTCCGTCGAGTTCGAGCTTGGTTTTGGATGTGAGTTTGTAAGTAATCCGGAGGTCGGTATCGATCCTTTCCTCCCGCACATCGGTGTCGTAATAGCGGTTCTGCCCGCTGCTCAGGCCGTAGCCCAGACCAAAGGATGTGGCGAAGCGCTGCCCTGCGAAGCCGGCGCGGAAACTCCCGCCGTAATCCTCCCCGGCAAGGCCCTCCCGATCGAAGCTGTTGTCCACGATGCCACCTATAGCCGCCGGGTTCTGTTGTCGGGCGATATCGTTGAGCGAGTTGCCGTTGATGGTGCTGCGGTAATACCCACTGAGTTCGGCCCCCCATTTCCGGCGGTCATAGCGTAGGGCCAGGGTCGCGTTATGCTCCCAGCCGCTCAGAACATCGTAATCCGTGTGGGTCACATAGCTGGGGCCATAGGCGGCGTCGATGAAAAAGATCGGCCCCGGTGTCCGATAGCGGGCGAACGGAGTGAAGCGCAGGACAAAGCTCTCCGGCCCTTGGCCGTAGGTTTCTTGACTGTATTGCTCTGATCGCTGAAAGATATTCGAGTCATACAAGCCGGTAAAGGAAAGCCCGGTTTGAAGGCCGAGGAAGGGGCCAGTGAGCCCGAACGGACCCACCCGGGTGTTCATTTCCCGCATGGCGGTGATCGCCCGAACCCGTTGGATGGTGGCCGCGTCCGCTTCCTCTGGAGAAGCGAACAGAGGATTTTCGTCGGGGCCTCCTTCAGCCGAACCAGAAGACGATTCGGGCAGGGCGAGTTCGTCGAGCATTTTCTCCATGTGGAGAGAAGTCACGAGCATTCCAGGGTCATCGCCAGTGGCCGCGCCTGAGGGGTCGAGCGGCGGCAATTCCAGAGGCGTGACCAAGGCAGAGTCCCCCGGCCGGGGTGATTGGCCATCAGCGGGGGGCGGTGGAGCCTCTTGGGCTCCGGCGCGAAATTCCGGAAAGAGCAGCAAGGCGGCGGCTAACAAACCGCATCGACCGGCTCCCTGGACCACGCGACGAAAGCGGGCGAGCGAGTTGAAAAACCCGCCCGGCGGGCGAAGGAAAATAGACGGCGGGAATGGCTCTGCCATGCAGACGAGGATGGAGCAACCGGAGTTGCGGGTTCAACCCATGGGCATGGCCCATGGGTCACTAGTATTACTCTAGCACATTCGGGCCGTCGAAAACGAAAAATTCTTTCGCATTTACAAATCATTTGGGGAGTCCGACGCTCCTCAATCGCCCGACTGCCACGTTTCGAACTTGGCAATTACACTCTGTCGGCTCCCTCCCAGAAACCCGCTCGCCTTGTGACGTCCGAAACCCTCGTCCAAGGAGGGGCGGACTCCGATCCGCCCGGTTCATGCGTGGCGAAAGCGCCACCCCTGTCTTGAAGGGGTCATCTACCACCCATGGGCATACCATTCGACCCGTCGGATCGGAGTCCGCCGCTCCTTGGACAACCGCCTGTCCCGTTTTCCGGCGTGGTCCATCGACAGAACTCGAAGAGTTGCGGAAGGGATCCAGCCTCCACCTCTTCCGCCTCTTTTTTCTCTGGACTTTTCCGGCATTCGGAGGCAGATTCCCGCACACCTATGAGCCACGATTTTCTTACCCGCCTCGCGCTGCTCTTCTTCCTGCTGCCTTGTGCCCTGTTGGCCCAGCAGCCTGCCTCGCTTGTCGCAGAGCAGCCCACCGGTTACGTCATCAAGGCGAATGACGTCCTGAGGCTGGATATTTTCAACGAGCCCAAGGTGTCCGTTCCGGAATCTCCCGTTGGCAAGACAGGCGAGGCTTCCTTTCCTCTCATTGGCAATGTGGCGTTGGGCGGGCTCACGGTCAGCCAGGCCTCGGAGAAAATCCGCGCCCTCTATGACGCCGATTGGCTGGTGGATCCGAAGCTCACCTTGACCGTGGTCGGTTACGCTACCGAAGCCGTCACCGTCCTCGGCTCCGTCCAGCGGCCCGGCCAGTTGGCGATCAACCCCACGACCGGGCTCGATCTTGCGACCGCCCTCGCCATCGCGGGAGGCTTGTCCGAAACCGCCGACACCGAACGCATTGAATTGCACCGCGCCGCCGGTGGAGTCACGGTCTACGGCAAGAACGATGTTTCGGACGGAGCCGCCGGCAAAATCAAACTCGCTTCGGGCGACCGGATCATCGTCGGACAAAGTCGGTTTGTCGGCACGTTTGTCACGGTCATCGGCAATGTGGGCAAACAAGGTGCGGTCGGGTTTCCGGTCGATGGCAAGCTGGACTTGGTCACCGCCATTGCCGCCGCCTCAGGGCTTACCGACATTGCAAACCCCAAGAAAATTTCCGTCAACCGCGGTGGCACGGTTACCGAAGTTGATTACACGGCGATTTCGAAGAATGCGGCCAAACCATACATGCTGCAGCCGGGCGACATTATCACTGTTCCGCAACGATTCTGGTAAACACGCCAATCCAAGGAGGGCCTGATTCTTGCGAATCAGAATGCCGGTTCCAATTTCCCCCCACACCCGCACGACGACATGGAAGATGAAGATTTTGAAGATAGCTCGCCCGCCCCGCGTTCCCGGCGCTCCAGGCATAACGCCCTTTTGCCGGCCATGCTCGGCCGATGGTATTGGGTGGCTCTCCTTTTGATCTTGGGGGCGCTCTCCTCGCTCTACTATCTGTCCAAAGCGCCCAAATATTTTACGGCCACGGCCACACTGGCCATTACCATGCCCGAGCGGAGCATGATGGGCGGCGGACGTGCCCAGAGCGAAGAGTTTGATACAACCACCCTCGAGGGTCTCAATACCATCGCCGCCCGTCTTGGACGGGTTGAGTTGCTCGAGCGCGTGGCATCACGAGCCGATGTTTTGGCGTTGCGTGGCTTCGTTCCGCCTGAAGTGGACTGGCGTCCCTCCTGGTGGACGGCTTGGACCGAAGGTTCGGACGCCCAGGCTCGCGTGGCCACCGATGCGCGCGCCTTGCCCAAGACCGCTCTGGTTAGCGTCATCGGTTCTGGCATCAGTGTCAAGGTCCGGGCGAGGACCCGCCTCCTCGACATCAGCGTCAAACATAGGGATCCGGCAGTCGCACGGGTGCTCGCCGATGCCGTCGCCACCGAGTATGTGGCGGAAACCGAACAAATCGCCGGCGAAAACCGCAGCACCCAGTCCAACACGCTGATCGCCAAAGCCGAGGAAGCCAGCCGCAAAATCGCCGAAACCAACACCGCTCTCGGCAACTATACCCGTGTGCTCCAATTGCATCAGGAACTTGAGGGCATGGAGACAACCTATGCCACCCTCGCCCTGCGCTACCGTCCGAGGTATCCCGACATGGTCGATGCCAAGGGAAAACTCGAAGATATCAAGCGCCGCTTCCTCGCCGAGTTGGACACGGCCATGACCTCCCCGGCGGATGCCCCCTACTGGCAGACCGCCGCCGATGCCATCACCGCCGCCAAGGACGACCCCGAGGCCAAGTTGAACGCCGCCCGTCAGGCCCTTCTTTCCCGTGTTTCCGTGCTCAATGCCCAAGCAAAAAGCCAGGAAACCATTCTCCAGGCCATGTCCACCAGCAGCACCATAGGCGACGTGGACCGCGAGACATCGAGCATCTCGATCCGGGTGGATAACAAGGCATTGCTGCCCGAACAGCCCTCGGAACCAAGCGTGCCGAAGATCATTGTCATTGGTTCGGGTGGTGGTCTTTTCCTCGGTTTGGCGACCGCCTTCCTGCTCGCCAAGCTCGACAACAAATTCCATTCGGTGGCCCAACTTGAAGCTGAGGCCGAAGTGCCCGTCCTCGCGGCCATCTCCCAAATCAACCCGAGCCATCTCGCCCAAGCCGTCAACTATACCCGCAAACGGGGGAAAGATGTTGAATTGAATGGCCCGCAACAATCCTGGGATCCGCTCCTGCTTTTCCGCCCCGGCCTTTCCTCGACCAACTTCTGCGAGAACTTCCGCGTCCTCCGCGCCTCCGTTGCCTTGCTTGGCGACGAGAAGCGCCGCCGGATTACCCTCTTCACCAGCTCCTTGCCCGGTGAAGGGAAATCCATGGTCTCGGCCAACTTCGCCCTCGCCTCCGCCGCCCTCGGGCGCAAGACCCTCCTCATCGACCTCGATCTCCGCAAGCCCCGCCAGCACAAAATCTTTGGTATCCTGAGAAACCAACACGGCAAGGCCGGAGCCACCGATTGGTGCGCCGGTCAGGCCACCATGGAAGAAGCGACCATCACCGACACCGGTGCCGAGAACCTCCACATCATTGTCTCTGGCTCCCGCGCTCCCAACCCCGGTGAGCTACTCCAGGCCGACCGGCTCCGCGAGATCTTCGAAGAAGCCATGGCCAAATACGAGGTCGTGGTTGTTGATACCGCGCCTCTCCTTGCGGTGCCGGAAGCCCGGCTCATCGCCCCCTTCGTCGACAATCTCTGCCTGATTGTCCGCGCCAATTTGGTCTCCAAAGGCGCGGTCCAGCGTTCCCTCGACCTTCTCGAGTCGGCCGGCACTCCGCCTTCGGGGCTCATCTTCAACGGTTATACTGAAAGCCGTCGTCGTATCGGGTACAACTACACCTATGGCAGCTATCGGACGAGCCGCTTCGGTAAGGCCGTGCAATACGGCTACGGCTCCTACGGTTCCTACGGCTCCTACGGCCATGATCACGATGACGACCACGACGATGAACCCGGAGACGAGGTCGCCAATCGAGGCAAGGCGAAAAAAAACCAGAGCCCCGAGCCCAAGGGTCCATCCGAGGACCTTTGAGCGAGTTGGGCGAGGCGAGTCAAAATGTGCCGCCGGCAGCCAAACCACTTTCACCTTTTAGGGTCGATTTCTGGTTTCCAGTCAAATCGACCATGGGCGGAGGCTTGGCTTGAATGCAATAGAGCCGCTGGCTGGGCGCTGCACGGTCGTCGGGGCCTTCGGCCCGTCCTTGGTCTTTGGTCCTTAGTCGAGCTTGTTCAGAACAAAGTGCCATTCAAGCGCTAGCAAATGCAAGTATCATGCGAAGCGCGATAGCACTTCATCATAACCGACCAAGGACCAAGGACCAAGGACTAAGGACTAAAGAACCCGCGACCCTGTCGGGGCAGGCCCCATGCGCAATCTCTTGTTCATTCTCGTTGCCATCGCGGTCATTGAGGCCGTCGCCTGGTGGTGGATGAACCCGGCTCCCGCCGGACTCGGCAAACCGGTGCTGACCTACACTCCGGCCTATCTGGACAACCCGACAACCGGGACAGCGAAATTCGAACCTCACACCTCAAGCACGGGTTCTCTGGTGACGCTCTTGCCGGAAATCGTCGCGACGGCCCGTCCCACCCTGCGCTGTAGCACTGGCATCGCGGCCCGCATCGAGCGGGACGACGGCGTCTCCATCCATGTCGCGTTTTTCGAATGGGACCACAAATCAACTGCCAATACCCTGGAGGCGTTCAAACATCTGCCGGATGAGTGTATGGGCTCCATCGGGCACAAACTCATCGAAAAAGCCGCGCCCCGTGCCTACAAGGTCGGCGACCAATCGCTCTCCTTCGACCATACCATTTTCCGCGACCCCTCCGGCATGCTCATCCATGCCTTCAAAGGCACATGGGTCTCCGGGGCCGATACCCTGATCGGCGAGGAAACCCGCGGCGGTGTCGAACAATGGAACCAACTGCGCCGGAAGGCCGCCTTCAAACGGTTCCGCCCGGCCTACGCCCGCGTCGTGCAAGGCGCGGTCCGTGGCATTGCCAACTCCGACCAGGCATGGGAAATCTTCCGCTCCACCATCCTGGTCGATCTGGAAATGAAATAGCGGCGAAGCCGCTGTGCGTGGTGCTTGGTCCTGCGCCGGCGGCGCTGTCCTTTGACCGTGCCTGTTCCGACAGAGTCGGGGGTCCTTGGTCAAAAAAAGCATGCGCCAGCGACCAGGGGTCAGGCTAAGGACCAAGCACAGTGCCTCCGGCGCTTCCCCCCTGTCAGCTTTCCCCCTTCAGGTCTCCGGCTTAATGAAGCCCTGCCTTTGGGGCATCAGCGTTTCAGCTTTTCTCTTCCACCTCTCACCGGACGCCGGGACCATGCCGATGTCGAGGCCATGCTTCACAACGGACTGATTGAAAAAAAACTCCTCATGGTGCTCTTCAGTCGAATCGAACCCGCCCTGATCCGTTATCCCGCGCTCGACCCGGAAAGTTTCCGGAACACCGTCGAAGTTTTCTGCAACGCCATCGATAACTCGGCCGGATGAACTTCGATCCAATGCATCAACTCATCGCCGACTTGCCCGGTGCCCAGCGTGTGTCAGAGGGTTTGAACGATCATCGTCATCAACGCCACACCCTCGCCTCATGCCTCGTGCGCATCGCGCGCCCTCGGCTTGCCAGGGCCGGCCTGATGCAGGCCTTGCCTGTGCACGACACCCGGGCGGAACTTGACCTCTACCAACTTCTCGCATCCGAGGGAAACCAAGCCCATAGTCGCTACAACGCGCTCATTCGCGAGCTGGTTAGCTTCGAGCGTGCCCTCGACCACCGCCTTGCCAAAAGAAAGCCAAAACCGTAGCGCAACAGGCAGGGCTCAGGGGTCAGTCAAAGATCATCGATCATCAATCTTCAATCCCTCGGTCCCACCGACTCGGGACCAAGGACAAAGGACCTCCGACTCTGTCGGGGCGAGCAAGAGCCTCCAACGGGCAGTCCCACCCTTGCCCGCCATAGCCACCAGGGCGACGGCGGGGCCCAAATCCTCCGCTCTTCCTCCATCATCGGCGGTGCTACCGGATCAACCACGTCATCGGGCAAGTCCGCACCAAGGCCGTCGCCGTGCTTGCCTCGTTTTAGCCCTGTGGTAAAATGACCACCATGAAACACAAGGATCTGCTGGAACGAATCTCCTTCGACCCCGAAATCTTCGGCGGCAAGCCCATCATCCGCGGCCGACGCCTTGCAGTGGAGCACGTGCTCGACATGCTGGCTGCCGGGGACGACGCGGCCACGATTCTCAAAGGTTATCCATGGCTGGAACCTGAAGTCATCCAGGCCTGTCTCACCTACGCCTCCATGCTCGCACGCCATGAGCGAATCGAAATCCTCCCTGCTGCCCTGGCAAGCTGATGGCTCTGGTTCTTCTCGACACTTGCGTTTGGGGTGGTGTTCTTCCCGATTTGGAGGCTCTCGGTCACGATGTTGTCTGGTCCGGAAACTGGGAAAAAGATCCGGGGGACTAGGCGATTTTGCAATCAGCCTATTTGGAAAGCCGCATTCTCGTCACCTTGGATAAAGATTTCGGCGAACTGGCCATTCTCAAAGGCATGCCGCATGCCGGCAACATCCGCCTCACAGGCTTCCGTGCCTCCCAAATGGCTGGCGTCATCAACCACCTCTTGGTTGCATACGACGTCGAACTGACGGATGCCGCCATTCTCACGGTTACTCCAGAACGTGTCCGCATCCGCGTGCCCTGACTTCTGGCTGTCCGGGCGCTGAAGGCGCAGACCAATGACGCGGCGCAGCCGCCAAGCACCCCCGACCCTGTCGGGGCAGGCAGGCACAGTGCTTCTGGCGCTCTCAAAACCACGGTGACAAGTGGGCAACCGGGAGGTAAAATGACATATGACCAAGGTTCTTGAAATCGAAAAAGCCATAGAACAGCTTCCCGAGCACGAACAGCGGCAAATCGCCGAATGGTTCGAAGACCACCGGCTCGTTGTCGCGAGTTCGGCGTCTCTCGCGTCCATCTATGACGACGAGGATGGCGGAGAAAGCCAACTGGCCGGCGAATGAAACGTGGTGAAATCTGGCTCGCCGACCTCGGCTATCAAGGAAAAATACGGCCGGTGCTGATCCTAAGCGTGTCTCCCGGCCCTTATGACCGCGCACTGGCCACCTACCTCATCCGGACGACCAGCGTGCGTGGAACCGCCTACGAAGTGCTACACCAGGCGCGTGGCATGAAAGACGGGGCTTTCGACGCCCAAGGGATAGGCACCACCGACTACAGCCGCTTCATGCGCCGCCTTGGAAAAATGGATGATCCCACGCTCGCCCTGATCGAAGATAAGGTTAGGGAATGGCTCTCACTTTGAAACATCAGGAGCCTGCCCACCGCTCACCCTTGCCCGCCATAGCCCGTAGGGCGACGGCGGGGCCCACCGCCCGCCACGCCGATTCGAATCCCCTTTACCCAAAATCAACGCTGCGATAAACTTGCAACATGAACGACCGCATCACATTCAACCCTAGGCAATGCGGAGGCCGCCCCTGTATCCGGGGAATGCGCATCCGCGTGATCGATATCCTCGACCTTTTGGCCGCAGGCCTCGACTTCGAGGCAATCCTCGATGAAATGCCAGACTTGGAACGCGAGGACATCGTCGCGGCCATTCAATATGCCAGACGCGGAATGGACCATCCGGTTATCGCGGCATGATTTGGCTCGACGCCCACCGTGATTTGGTTGCGGTGTGGAAATACTTCGGAAGAAATGCTCAAAGGGATTTTATCGGAACACCTCGAAACAGCCCTCGCTTTCATCCAGGCAGGTGATCCCCTTGTCGAGATTCAATAATTCCCGCCTTTCCCAGAAGTCAGAGTTCAGACCCAGTGCATGGAAAGCCCTGTAGGGCGTTTGTGTCAAACGCCGGGCCAATGCGCCGCGACCACAAAGCCCGGTTGGCAGTCCTCCAAGCCCAGGAGTCAGGGAACAGAAGTCAGGCTTCAGCTACCCCGACCTTGTCGGGGCAGGCAAGCACGGCGGCCACGTCTCCAGGCACCAAGCACCCTACTTCGCCCCAAGGGCTACGAAGGGCAGGCAAAGGTCGTCGCGCTCCTGCTCGGACCGACCGGGGTCGGCAATACCGCACGCCAGGTTCTGCCTCCTGGTGATCCATCTTGACAACCATGGGTAATCCGCGAGATCTTTGGCAATGACCACCTTGGAAAAACTCCAGTCAAAAGTCGCCGCCCTTCCGGAAAGTTTGGCGGTCGAGGTGCTTGACTTTCTGGAGTATCTCGCGTCGAAGCGCGCTTCTGAGCAAGCGCTGAAAACAAACGCGGTTGGCCGATTCAGGGGCGCTTTCAAAGGCAAATTAAGTTCCTCCGACGAGTTTTCCCGCCGAAAATCCGATGAAATCCACATGGAGAGATAGTCCGGCTGTCGTGCTGGATGCTTGTGCTCTCATTGCTTTTCTCAATGATGAAGCGGGCGCGGACATCGTGGATTCCATCCTCATTGGTCGAGTTATCCGCCACCAACCTTCTGGAAGTCGCCTGCGACGCCATCCGCAATAGCGGGGAAGTCTCAAGTGCCCGTCAAGTGATTGAAACGGTCCGGGAGTTGCCAATTTTCATCAGGTGGGACTTGGACGAAAAGCTTCTTGTAAATGCCGCCCGGTTCAAGTCCGGCTTCCGGATATCCTTGGCAGACTCCGTCGCTCTTGGGTTGGCTGTTTCCCGGGATGCGCCATTGGTGACGAGCGACCACCACGAGTTCGACCCACTCGCCAAGGCTGGCTTCGCCCGGTTTATTTGGATACGCTAATCAAATCCGCACCTCAGGCCCTTAGAGTACACCGCAGGCGCAGACCAAGGACGCGGCGCAGCCGCTAAGCACAAAGCACCCCCGACCTTGTCGGGGCGGACACGAACCGCGGCGCAGCCGCTTCCCCCCCCTTGCCTCCCTCCACTCCATCGCCCGAAAGCGCACCAACCACTCCCCGCCAGCCCGTGGCCCACTCCACCGACCCCGTAGAACTGGGTTGCGCTACAGACGCGGCGCAGCCGCGTAGCCACTCCTACCCTTGCCCGCCATAGCCCGTAGGGCGACGGCGGGGCCCAAATCCTCCGCTCTTCCTCCATCATCGGCTGAGCCACCGGTATCAACCACGTGATCGGCTTGACTCCTCCAACCACGTGAAATAGACTCAAGTCGTGGTAACTACCCGCCAATACCCGCACCTTTCACCGGCGGAAATCCATTCCGCCTTGGCAACCTGCTTCGCATGACAATTGATCAAACCACCCGTCAAATGGCCGCTCGTCTCAAACGCGGTATGCGTGCTGAGCGGGTTTGGCTTTTTGGTTCACAAGCACGGGGAAATACCGGACCTCATAGCGATATCGATCTTCTTGCCGTGGTTCCTCACTCTACCGTTTCGCGCTACCAAAGGGCCATCGCTGCCCGTCGTGAGCTATCCGACTTCAACGTACCCATGGACATCGTGGTTCTGACCCATGATGAATGGGAAAAACAGCTTAAAGCTCCCAGTTCCCTCGCCAGCACGGTGGCTAGGGAGGGAATCGCTTTATGACATGAGTCCTGAATCCCTTGAACTCGCGAAAATCTGGTTGGCGAAAGCACAATCGGATCTGGCCACGGCCAGGCTATTGATCAAGGGTGAAGAACGCTATTTGGACACTGGCAGCTACCATTGCCAGCAAGCGGCCGAAAAAGCCATCAAAGCATGGCTCACCGCAGCTGAAGTAACCTTTGTCAAAACCCATTCCCTGGAGATTCTCCTGCGCCTCTGTTTGCCCTCCAACCCAGGCTTCCTTCAGTTCCTTCCCCATGTGGTCGAGTTGACGCCGCTTGCCACCGAGTTCCGCTATCCTGGCGACATCTTCGAACCATCGCCAGCTGAAGCAGACCACGCGTTAATGCTTGCCGAAGAACTGACATCCTGGACTGCTTCAGAATTTGGCAAAATCCCAGTACCCTGACCTTCCAACATCCGACAACCGACAATTTCCCATCCTCAGAGCCCAGTTGGCCTTGCCTGCCCCGACAAGGTCGGGGTTGGCAGTCCTCCAAGCCCAGGAGTCAGGGAACAGAAGTCAGGCTTCAGCGACCCCGACCTTGTCGGGGCGGGCAGGCACAAAGCCCCCTGCTTCGCCCAAGGTCTAACAAGGACTAAGGACCTCAAATCTCCGGTCTTGCGTCTTCTCGTCGTCCTTCATCCTTCATCCTTTCTCTTGCCTCCCTCCACTCCATCGCCCGAAAACGCACCAACCACTCCCCGCCAGCCCGTGGCCCACGCCACCGGCCCCGTAGAACGGGGCTTCGCAACGGGCCCGTCTTCGACCTGCGGGCTACGACGGTGCCCACCCCTCGCCACGCCTATTCGAATCCCCTTTACCCAAAATCAATGCTGCGATAAACTTGCAACATGAACGACCGCATCACATTCAATCCCGAACAGTGTGGCGGGAGGCCCTGCATCCGGGGAATGCGCATCCGCGTGAAGGATGTGCTCGACCTCTTGGCAGCGGGGGTGCCCCAGGCTGAGATTCTCGAAGATTTCCCATATCTCGAGCCTGCCGACATCCAAGCTTGCCTCGACTACGCCGCATCCCAAATCGATCACCCGGTGCTCATTGCGAGTTGAACCGCCATGCGTTTCCTGATCGACGCTCAGTTGCCGCCCGCATTGGCACGACTCTTGGAGGGGCATGGTCATGTCGCCGAACACGTTGAAGATATTGGCCTCCGCCATGCTGATGATTCCACCATCTGGGCCTACGCCGTTTCACATCAGGCCGTCATTATCACCAAGGACGAGGATTTTCCACAGCGCCTGCATCATGCCAGGTCCAAACCCGTGATCGTGTGGTTGCGCATTGGCAACGCCAGCCGCCGCGCACTGCTTCAATGGTTCGAGCCCCTGCTTCCGCAAATCGAATCCCTCATCGGCCAGGGCAACCCTCTGATCGAGGTGCGCTGACCTCTCCCGCTTCCGCCCTGCCCATGCCCGCGTCGTCCAAGGAGCCGTGCAAGGTGTTTCCTCTCCCGATCAAGCATGGGAAATCTTCCGCTCCAGCACCCTGGTCGATCTGGAAATGAAATAGCGGTCCTGCGCCTGACCCAACAGAGTCGGGGGTCCTTGGTCAAAAAGGCATGCGCCAGCGACCAGAGGTCAGAGGTCAGAGGTCAGTCAAAAATCCTCAATCTTCAATCCTCAATCCTCAATCCAAGGACACTGCACCTCTGCAACCGCACCCCGCAAATCGCGTTCGACTTGCTAGCACATTCGCGCGGGCTCTGTGCGATACTTGCACTTTAATCTGGAAAATCAATTCCTCCACCCATGCGTCAGCCGCTGGATATCGATAAGCTTAAGGCCTTCATGGTTGCGATGGGAGGGCGAACCAAGGGCCCAGGAAAAATTTATCTCACCGGCGGAGCTACCGCCCTCCTTCATGGCTGGAGATCAATGACGGTGGATGTCGACATCAAGGCCGATCCCGAGCCCTCCGGCTATTTCGAATCGATTGCCATGATCAAGGACGAACTGTCCGTGAACGTCGAGTTGGCAAGCCCATCGGATTTCATTCCCGAACTTCCCGACTGGCGTGAACGATCCCTGTTTATCGCGCGGCATGGCCAACTCGACTTCTATCATTACGATCCTTACAGCCAGGCGCTTTCAAAGCTGGAGCGCGGTCACGGCCGGGACCATGCCGATGTCGAGTCCATGCTTCACAACGGACTGATTGAAAAAAAACTCCTCATGGTGCTCTTCAGTGGAATCGAACCCGCCCTGATCCGTTATCCCGCGCTCGACCCGGAAAGTTTCCGGAACACCGTCGAAGTTTTCTGCAACTCCATCGATAACTCGGCCGGATGAACTCCGATCCAATGCATCAACTCATCGCCGACCTGCCCGGTGCCCAGCGTGTGTCAGAGGGTTTGGACGATCATCGGGAGCATCGCCACACTCCCGCATCATGCCTCGTTCGCATGGCGCGCCCGCGGCTTGCCAAGGCTGGCCTGATGAAGGCCTTGCCCAAGCACGATACCCAGGCGGAACTGGATCTCTATCAACTCCTCGCCTCCGAAGGCAACCAGGCCTATAGCCGCTACAACGCGCTCATTCGCGAACTCGTCAGCTTCGAGCATGCCCTCGACCACCGCCTTGGTAAGGAACAATCAGAGATTGGAACTTGCTGATCATGCATCGGGCTTCCGAATACTGTGAAGAGTCCGAAAGTCTCAAAGTCTGAAAGTCAAAAAGTGGCCAATACGCCACTTTCACTCTCTCCTCTCCGGCCTTCAGTCCTTCGACTTTAAGACCTTTAGACTTCTCCTCCCCTCTTCTTCCTGAAAACCAAAACTAGCAACTTCCCCTTCAATAATCTAAAATCCACAATCCTCAATTAACAATCGTCAATCTTCCCCGCGTCCCTTGGCGGTGCAAATCTCCTCCTTTTCCTCTAACTTCTGAGTGCTGACAGTCCGTTTGTTACAATGCGGGGACCGACCCCGGACGCCAGCTGTTTGAGCTACAGATACCAACTCTCCCATATTCTTAGTTGAACGCGGCACCCTCACATCCAGGCATGAGCTACCGCCCTGAAATTGACGGGCTGCGTGCAATTGCTGTCTTGGCCGTCGTGCTTTATCATGCCGGCCTCGGTTGTTCGGGTGGCTTTGTTGGAGTGGATGTGTTTTTTGTCATTTCGGGTTATCTCATCACTTCCCTAATTCTCAAGGATATTGAGCGCGGCACCTACTCATTGGCAGAGTTTTGGGAGCGTCGCTCCCGCAGGATCATCCCGGCATTGTTCGTGGTGATTTTGGCGACTTTGCTTGCCGGGGGGGGCATTCTCCTGCCCGCCGATTATTCAGATTTGGGAGAATCAGCCATCGCCCAGACATTTTTTGGCGCAAACATCCACTTTTGGCTGGATTCAGGTTACTTCGCTGAACCTTCTGCGGAGAAGCCTCTTTTGCATACCTGGTCGCTGGCGGTAGAAGAGCAGTTTTATTTGCTTGTCCCTCTCGTGTTCTGGGGAATCTTGAGAAATTCAGGGACCCGATCAAAAAACCGGGCTTTGATCCTGTTCTTCTTTGCCTTTCTGCTCAGCTTTGCACTCAGCGTGGTAAGGGTGCGGACGAATCCTTCATCCACCTTTTTTTTATTGCCCACACGCGCATGGGAGCTCCTCATGGGCTCGGTCTTGGCCATGTTGCCGGCGGGCGCGATGCGTGCTCCACACTGGATCCGGGAAACCATCTGTGCATTGGGCATTGGGTTGATTCTCTGGTCCGTCTTCGCCTACACTGAGAGCACATTATTCCCGGGTATATCCGCCTTGCCTCCCTGTCTTGGTGCGGCGTTTGTGATCTGGTCGAACACGGGCACGACGACTCGCTGTTCGTCGATACTCCGGACTCGCCCAGTGGTATTCGTGGGCTTGATTTCTTATTCCTTATACCTTTGGCATTGGCCATTGTTTGCCTACGCTACGTATTGGTTTGGCAGTCATGTGCCTTTGTCCGTTCGTCTGTCGCTGCTTCTTGCCGGATTCGTTTTGGCGATTCTCTCGTGGCGCTATGTCGAAACACCGTTTCGCGCCCGCAAGGTTTGTGGCACCCGGCGGGGCATTTTCACCTTTGCCGGGTGCAGTTTGCTATGCATGTGCTCCGTTGGCCTGGTGGTTCAAGTAAATGCCGGGTTCCCCGCCAGACTTTCTCTTGAAGCGCTCTGTTTTGCTGAGGGCA
>JBJTQJ010000102.1:0-1385 GCA_046075565.1 Verrucomicrobiales bacterium
AGCCTCTTCGGTCAGTTCCCCCGGATGACCGTGCCAGATCACCTTGCCCTCGCGCACGAGGAATGAGTGAGGAATGCCGCGCACACCCGCCGCTTTTAACCAATGTTTTTCGACATCTCCGCTCTTGCCATCGTAAGCGACGCGATAGGACATCTTGTCCCCTTTGCGGGCCACAAAGGCGGCGGCTTTTTCCTCCGGGTCACCCATGACATTCACCCCGATCACGATCAGCCCCTGATCCTTGAACTTGTGGTGCAGATCATTAAGATGGGGGATTTGGGCCACACATGGACCGCACCAGGTCGCCCAACATTCCACCAGATAGACTTTGTCCTTTGCAAACGCGGTCACGGCTTCTCCTTTCAGCCATTTTTCCAGTTTTAAGGCCGGGGCGTCGACACCAATCTTCAAGCCCGGGGTATCCGGTGCCATTGGCTCCGCGACAACATCGCAGAAAAGCAGGATGAGTGAGGCGAAGGATAGGATGAGGCGGATCATGTGATTACTCTGGACGAAAACATTCGAAGCTCTCGACGGCGGCATAGCCGAAATCTTTGCCGGCGGCTCGGTCGGCCTGAAGGATACGTTCGTCAAAGCCGATGCCACGGGTGCGCAGGTTGCGCTCGTGCTGGGAGTGGTGGCAACGGAGCAACTCCGCCTTCCACGCGGCGGCAGCTTCATCGTAGGGATGGATGAGATCCACGCGCAAACCGAGGGTCTTGGGATCGCGCACCAGAAGAACGACCGACCGGGCCTTCCTGGATTCCCGCCACTCCGCGAACCAACGGAAGGTCCGGCGATGGTCCGCATTGCTGTCATTGCCGTGGGGCAAGATGACACCATCCGGTGAGAGGGAATCGAGCAACTTGTGGACGCGGGCCAGGTTCTCTGGAACATCGGCCATGGAACCTTCTTCGTCTTCCAACAGGCGATGGAAGCGGATATTGACCGCAGGCAGTCCGAATAACGCGCAGCTCTCGTGTTGTTCCGCCTCGCGAGCTGAAGTTTTCGCCTCCCATCCGGCGGCAAAGACATCCTCGACACCACTCGCTCCGCCCGACAGCACCTGGAGCGTAATCCGAGCCCCACGCATCATGAAGTGCCGCATCGTCACGGCCACCACGTCGAAGTCGTCGGGGTGCGGCGCGAGCACCAGCCAATGCCGCACATCATCCCAAGGACCGGCATCTTTGCCAAGAATGGATGGATGGCGCATGCGATTTGAAAAGAAAGGGGGCCGCCGACCCTCCAAAGCCGGCGGCCCCGGGATACCGGAGAAAACCCATTAACTCCGGAAACTGAGAAAAGACGGAAGACTTCAAGACATAAGACACGCGTCGCCGCTCTACGAGCTATGACGGGCAGGCAAGACCCTAGGCAGTACG
>JBJTQJ010000103.1:0-4515 GCA_046075565.1 Verrucomicrobiales bacterium
CATAATCCATTCATAATCCGTGGATTCCGTGTCATCCGTGGTTACCCATTTCCGAGTCCAGCTATGCACCCCGCCAAATTTCACCCTCCAAAGCCACCGCGTAAAACCTCTTGGAAAGCCGCTCGCTGGTCGAACGAGTGATTTCAGCCGCGCACCTGAGCAACCCCGGCGTCAATTAAAATTCAGGTGATATACGCACCCTGGCCACAAAATCCTATTGATTTCCAAGCGGTTTTTGGATTCAATGCTGAAGGAACTTCCGCTTGATATCATCCGGCGGGAGGATACGAATAAATACTGATAGGCCCAGAAATCTGAAGGTGGTGAGGCATCGATTCCAGGCAGTGCGTGCGAAGCTTTGAGCGTCGGGTAGTCTTGACGCCTCTCCAGAAGTGCATGGAAAGCGACAGTGTTGGAATGCGCCGGCAGAGGGAGCCTTTGGCGACCGCCGACGGCGCTTTCGGGGGTGGAGCAGCCCTCGCCAAAGCGGCGTCGCGCTATCGCTTGCCGCCGCACTCCACACCTTTTCTTTTCGCTGGCTTTCTCAGGAAATCCTCAGGTCACGGTTTGATGTCCTTGCCTGTGGAAGCTCGGTCGGCTCACTCCGCTACTCCCCGAGGATGAATTCCGGCAGCACCTTTCCCCCGGCGACCCGGCCCCTGGCCTATCAAGTCGTGGGTGGCAACCGGCGCTAGTGCCCTTAGCCGAAATCAACCCTTGTCCCGCCGTTGCCACGACTCTACGTTCTGCTGAAACAGTTAACCTATGACACGTCCAGTCAAAGTCAGCTTGATCGCGGGGTTCGTGGCTATGATCGCAGCTGGGGCACTTGTGGCTGCGTTTGCGAAGACCGAAAACGATTTCTTCCAGTTCTGCACGACGAAGGCCTACGGGTGGCCAGCGCCATGGAAGATTGATTCCTGCGAATGCGAAGGATCAAAGACAACCTACCCCATGACGAGTAAGCTCGTGAATTTCTCCGTGATAGCCGGCAGCGGAATCGCCGGATTTGCTCTTGCTGGTGGTTTATTCAGGCTGCGAAACCTGCACAACAAACAAAAGCAAAGCAAGCAGGCACATTCAACGGCGAGCAGCCTCCTTCTTTGAACTCAGGCCTCCCTCTCCGCAGTAGATGCCCTCATGGTTCGACCTAAAATGAAGATTTTAATACTCGGCCTCTTCGCACTGGTGACTCTCTTAGGGTGCAGACGATCAGAAGAAAAAATTGGAAACAAGATCATCGAGCAGATTGAGTGTTACCGGATGGAGACTGGTCGCCTTCCGGAGAATCTATCCGAGATGGGAATCAAAGAGTCTGAAGAAGGCCCATACTACCAGCTGAAAACGGACTCCACCTATATACTTTGGTATGGCACCACTCTCGGAGAGTCTGTAATCTACGACTCGGAGCGCAAAGAGTGGAAATGAATCAATCGGCCAAGCCATCACGTTCCAACCGGCCTAAGCACCTCAAATTCTTTTCATCATCCATTCAAGCGCGCCGGTCGGCGCACATCTCAAGTTCGCAAGAGAAAAAACAGCGCTTCTCCGGCCCCCGGGTTATTCTCTGTAGAACAAAAAATCCAAACTCCAATCCTGATGCGGAATCGACTGCTCACTGTCCTGCTGTTGTTGCTTCCGGGCCTGCCGGCATCCGCCGCGTGGGAAGTCATCGAGAAGCCCGGTGAGCTTCGCGTCACCAACGGCAAAATTGGCGTTGTTTTGACGGGTGAAACCGACCAAGCCGCGGGAATCACGCTGCTGGCGGCTGACCAAAGCGGCAAGTGGCTGGAGATTTGCCGCACGCTGCGACCGGATTTTACAAAAACTCCCGGTGGGAACAAGCTTTTCGACACCAAGGTGAACCCGCACCGGTATCAGGCAAATGAGGTTTTCACTGAGTTTTCCGTGGCATTCCGCAGCGATGAGCAGGTGAAGATCAAAATGAGCGGCCGTGTGCAGGAACGGATTGTTGCGGAACAAATTCTGACCCTCGATCGCGACAGTTCGAGCCTGCACGTGGACGTTTCGGCGTCCCTCCATGAGCCCCGTCTCGACTATTTTCTTTCCACCTGGGAGTTTCTGCCACCGGGTGCTCCAGACTTCGTGCACAGCCCGTCGGCGAAGAAGGACGACCCGCGGTCAGGCCCGGCGGTCGATCAGGTGATCGGTGACCACGCCTTCCACTCCCCCGCCATTGTGCTCCAGAAAGGCGGTCTCTACGCCTGCATGGTTCCCGATCTGGCAATGATCAACGAATATGCCGTGCAATCATCGGACGCGCGACGCAAGCAAGCGGTGGGTCGCAATCGGTTTTCCGTGCCCATCATCGACGAGTTTTACACCATGCCCACGGCGCTGGACTTAAACGCCACGTCCGGTCTCACCGAACAGCCGGTCTTTTCCTTCGGAATCATGGACTTCGTGGTGGGCCATCATATCCGATATCAACGGGTGAACGATGCCTCGATGGTTCGCAATCTGGCGAAGCCGGAGATTCGCTACGGCTACGACCTGCTAGTAGGTTCGGATATGCCGGAAGGCGCTGCCTATCAGGTAGCGGCCCGCCACATCTGGCAACGCTACGGCCAGCCGCAGTTCCGCGAACAACCACACCTGGCCATGCCGTTCGCCGAGTATGTGCGCACCATTTACGAGGTGGTTTCCAAACCCATGCCGCCTGCGATCCAGGCACCCCTGCCCGGATTCGAGGATTGTGGTGTGTTCATTGATTTTAAGATGAATGGCAAGCCCGTGGGCGGCATGGTGTCGCCGCTTGGAAGCTTGGGCTTTGGCGATGCGCTGTGGAACTTCGAGTTCTGGAACAACATCCGCGACGCCAATGGCATGGTCTTTTGGGGAGAAAAACTCGCTATCCCAAAACTCAAGGAGCGTGGGCAACGCATCGTCAACCTGGCCTTGGAAGCACCCCGGAACGAAGCCGGCTTTTTCCCGCTCGTCTATCACGCCACCACCAAGCAATGGGCCTTGAGCAGCCTCGGCCCGTCGCCCTCGCCACGTTCCATCTTCGACCGAAATGCACCGGTTTACAACGTGCCTGCCATGAGCAAATCCGCCGCCCACCTGCTGGAGTTCTACCAGCGCTGCGGCAAGGACCCGCGCATCGTCGATTACCTGCGCCCGTTTGCCGAAGGTCTGTTGGCGCGCATCGATGAGCGGGGCGCGATCCCTTCCTACTACACGCCGGATATGAAGCCGATCGCAGATCTGCATTACAGCGCGCAGCCCGCGGCCATGATGTGGTTTCTGGCGGAAATGGCGGGCGTGACCGGCGAGTCGCGCTACCGGGATGGGGCCGTGCGCATCGCTGACTATCTGAAAAAGGAAATCATCCCGCAGCAACGCTGGATCGATCTCGAGGTTTACTACTCCTGCGGTCGGAACCCGCTGACTTACACGTTGGATGAAACGCAGGGCCTTCCAATCCGCGGCAATCTGAGCGCGATGTGGGCCGCCAAGGGATTCCAAGCGCTCTACAAGCTGACCCGTGACAAAGCCCATCTCGAAGCCGGGGCCATGGTTGCGGATTACCTGAGCTTCTCCCAGGCGAGTTGGGACCCGCATTTCATCTATACCGCCAATCCTTTCGGCGGCTGCACGGCCGACAACGTGGACACCGCCACCTGGCTTGATGCGCGACAATGCGATCTGGCTCAACCCTTCATCTGGTTTGGCCTCGAACTCGGTCGGCAGGACCTCATCGAACGAGGAATCGCTGCGGCACGGGCCAGCACCGTGCTTATCAATCATCCGCGGCATATCGAGAATGGCATCTATCCACATGTGAATATTTATGGCTTCGGACTCGGCCCGGAGAATATCAATCACGAGGGCCACAACCAGTCGGCCATGCGCACGCACCCGAGCTGGGGGGAATGCTCCGGAATCTTCACTGGCCTCGCGGATGCCGCGCGGTTCACCTGCAGCGGCATCATCGATCTCGATCACGGGATCGCCGTCGGCACCGACGGCATCAACCTCTCGCTCGAACAGCGCGGCGGTGCATTTCATATCACCGCCATCGGCCGACTTTCGAAACTGAAACTTCCATGGGAATCTCCCTATGAGGTCGAACTGATGGTCCGAGGTCAGAAGGTTGGTCCGCTTTTCCTGAACGGAATTCGCTGCACCACCGAGGAACGGGAGGGTATTCGGTTTATCCGTTGCAAGGTCGCTCCTGATGGAAAGGTTTCCCTTAGCTCCAAGGTCGAAGACGCCAAATAAACCGTGACCCCAAACGGGCGATGAGTTTTTCGATTGAATCTCATAGTCCTTGCCGTCCATCAGCGGCTAAGTTGCACTTTCCTGCTACACTCTCCGCTCAATCCGTTGATTCAGAAGGAGTGCGGGCGGAGGGAATCGAACCCTCAACTCAAGCTTGGGAAGCTCGCGTTTTACCACTAAACTACGCCCGCAAGTATCTCCTCCGAAACCGTAACGGAGGCGGGTTCTTTTGCCAAGGGAAAAGACGCATTGGTTCGATTGCCCGTTTTC
>JBJTQJ010000104.1:0-70729 GCA_046075565.1 Verrucomicrobiales bacterium
CGATGGACACTGCTCTTGACGCGAATTCTGCGCCGATGGCTGGGCGGCAAATGGCTTCCCGGACTACCCGATGAGGCAAAACTGCTCTTGAGCGGATGAAAATATCCCGCCGAACCTTTCAGATTTTAACATGCCCCGCGCCTCCATCAGAGGTGGCATTCCAACGTGCCCATTTTCCTTTCTAGGATAATTGCTCCACACTTCGCCCCAGACGAGTTGGATGGTCGGGTCCTGCGGTTCGGTATGGAAATTGAACGCACTCACCTGCAGCTTGAGCGGCGGGGTGGTGAAGGCGACTTCGGTGGCGGAGTATTTCATTCCCGTGGCCAAGGCCTGCGGACGCAACGTGACTTTGAAGGCCTGACCGGCTGGCCACCAGCGCGCTTCGGGCAGGAAGAACAGCTCTTTGTTGTTTTCCCAGGTCCACGAGCCTTTGATGGCCGGGCTAAGGGTTGCCACATCGGTCACCGATTTGCCCACCAGTTCGATGGGCGCGGCGGGAAGAGAAAAGGTGATGCGCAGGGGAAGTGGCGGCACATCCTCGTCTTTCTCCGTCCTTGGAGCTTCCGGCGGAGCGACCACCCCGACAGCGACCTCTTGTTCCGGTTGATAGGCGAACTCACGCGGGCGGTGGCTTTCCCACCACTGCCACCACTTCCAACCACCGAACGACAAAGCAGCGAGAACCGCCACGCTGAGCATGGCGGCTCTCGGGTTTCGGCGCAGTAGAGCGCCGAAGGCGAGGAATCTTTCCGCCAGCCAGCGCGCCCAAGGAGGCGCCGACCATTGAATTTTGCCAAAAAGAAAGCCGGCCAATTGGCCGACTACGCGCGACAATCCCCCGAGGGGGCCAGTGGTTGTTTTCATGGAGTTGGGATCTACCCATCGAAAGAACGCGAAACCTTTCGGAAAATTTTTTCTACATGTAAAAAACTTTAACGGCTTTCATCGCTTCGCGAAAAGATGGCAACTTGCGGTGAATCTGCTCCTAACAGACACAAGCCAAGACTCCAACATCATGGCGTGACTCAAAGGCTCCAAGGTGAAGCTTGCCATGGGCACACCGCGCTTTGCCGCAAGGTATGCCTGAAGCTTTCGCCGCCGGCCAAGGCATCCCCGCCGAGCGGGTGCCGCGCGTTGGGTGCCAATCAGGGCTGGACCCGGCGCAGTTTGGTCACGCGTCCGGATTGGTTCCAGTCCTGGACGTAGAGGTCGCCCTTGGCTGCAAAGCCAAGCCCGTGGGGAGCGGTGAAGATGCCCGGCGTTTGTTCCTCGGGTTTGACCTTGAAGTTGGCCCACTGGGCTTTGTTCGGGTTGTCGCCGAGGAAGGCGATGGGATTGCCGTCCTTGTCGAGGATGGTCACGCGGGCTTCCAGTTCGGCCACGGCGAGATGTTCGCCCAGCGGAGAAACCGAGCAAGGGCGGCGGAGACCGATGGCATGCACGGCAATGAAATTGCCTTCCAAGTCGTGGTGGACGAGGCGGCGGTTCTCACGGTCGGCCACGAGCAGGCGCGCCGGTTCAAACCGGGTGTCCACCCAAAGACCATGGCAAGTTTGGAACTGCCCGTCGCCTTTGCCTTTTTCACCGAAACTCTTCAACAGTTTGCCGGTCGCGTCGAACTTGTGGATCTTCTGTGAACCGTATCCACAGGCCGCGAAAATCGAACCATCGGGAGCCACCGCCACGGCGGTCAAGCCACCCCATCCGCCCGGCACCTCGCCGGTTTGTGCGTTCGGGATCTCCAACGCGAGTTTGCCATCGGTGTCGATTTTGCAGACCCGGAAAGGCGTGGTGGGTTGACCGGCTTTTTTGCGTTCGGTATTGCCCCCTCCGTTGTTTTGCGCGCCGTAGATGTAAGTCGTGCCATTTTCCTCCCGGATCTGCATGGCATGGAAACCCTGGCAGTCGGGCGCGATGGTCTTCACGAAGGTGCCATCCGCTTCCCAGACGATGATGGACATCTTATTGTCGGTGCTGAGGTAAACCCGTTCGTCGGGACCAACGAGCACGGATCCGTGGGTCGGTCCGATGGGTGCGTCGTTGGGGATCTTGCCCCATCCAGGAACCACTTCGAAAGTAAAGGCGCCATTGCCGGTGCGGACGGCGTGTTGGTGATCGGCACCGGGAGCCGTGCCGTGATCCGGATGGGCGGCGATGGTTTGGATGGCGAGGAGTAGAGCGGCGAAAGAGTAGGGGAGTTTGGCCATGGCGCGCGATTCTAGAACGCGATGTCAGGGACAACAAGGAAATTCGGAGAAATTCCACACTGGCGAGGGCTGGGCGGATGTGGCATCGTCGCCGTCGTTCATGGCAAGGCAATACAAACTCCAGGGCAAGGGCCCGGCCACCCGTTCGGGCATCGATTACCGGTCCGAACTGAATGACGCGCAATACGCCGCCGTTACCAGTTGGCCGCCGGGCCCGTCGATTGTGCTCGCCGGGGCGGGCAGCGGGAAAACCCGCGTGCTTACCTACCGGGTAGCTTGGTTGTTGGACCGCGGGCTTCCTCCTTCCTCGATCCTCCTGCTCACTTTCACGAACAAAGCGGCGCGCGAGATGATCGAACGCGTAGAGCACCTCCTGCCATTCGATATCTCCGGACTCTGGGGTGGCACCTTCCACTCCATTGGCAACCGTTTGCTCCGCCGCCATGCCGACCTCATCGGCTGGAGCCAGGGGTTCTCGATCATGGATCGCGAGGACCAGAAGGATTTGCTCGGTTCGGTGATTGCCGCCGCCGGAATCGAGCCGAAACAGGAACGCTTTCCCAAAGCCGAGGTCGTGGGCGATATCCTGAGCCTCGCCGTCAACACGGGGGCGGAAATCGGCGAAGTGCTGGAGGCTCGTTACGAGTATTTCGCCCACTTCGAAGAAAAGATATCCCGCGTGGCCGCACTCTATCTGGAGAAAAAGCAGTCCACCAACTGCATGGACTTCGATGATCTGCTCGTGCAGTCGGTCGCTCTGCTGCGGGACAATGCGGAGGTGCGGGAGAACTACCGGAAACGATTCCAGTTCGTGCTGGTGGATGAATTCCAGGACACGAATGCCGTGCAATCCGAATTCATCGAACTGCTCACCGCCGACGGCGGGGGCAGCCTGATGGTCGTCGGCGACGACGCGCAGTCGATCTACTCGTGGCGGGGTGCGGACTGCGAAAATATCCTCGCTTTTCCGGAGCAGCATCCCGGGTGTTCGATGCACCGCATCGAGACGAACTACCGCAGCGTGCCCGAGGTGCTCGTGCTGGCCAACGCCTCCATCGCGCGGAATGAACGGCAGTTCCCGAAGAATCTCGTGGCCGCGCGGGCGGCATCCAACGAAAAGCCCGCGCTCGTCCCGCTCCAGGACCCGCGCCAGCAGGCCCGCTTCGTTGCCGATCGCGTGCTCGAACTACGCGACGAGGGCATGCCGCTTTCCGAGATGGCCGTGCTCTACCGCGCCCATTTCCATTCCATGGATGTCCAGCTCGAGCTGACCGCCCGCGGTATCCCGTTCCGCATCACGAGCGGGTTGCGGTTCTTCGAGCAGGCCCACATCAAGGATGTCGCGGCTTTCCTCCGCCTGGCCTTGAACCCGCGCGACGAGGTCGCCTTTTTCCGCCTTGTCCGGCTCTTGCCCGGCATCGGCACGAAATCGGCCGAAAAAATGTGGACCCAATGGCTGAACGCCACCGCCGGAGGAGGAACGCGCCGCCACGAGAAGATTTTCGATTCGATCAAGGTGCCCGCGAAAGCCGCCACCGATTGGAAACAACTCGCCTATACCATGGACGAGATTGTGCACGAAGACGGCACCCTCGCCAAACCGGTCGAGGCCCTCAAGTCCGTGACCATGGGCATCTACGACGACTGGATGAAGGCGAAGTTCACCAACTACCCGTCCCGCAAACAAGATCTCGAACAACTGAGCCTCTTCGCCGCCGGCCATAACGACCTCGAGGCCCTGCTCGCCGAACTCAGCCTGCTCTCCGGGGTCGATGTCGCCGCCGATGGGCGACAGGAGCAGGACAAGGAAATGCTCACCCTGAGCAGCGTGCACCAGGCCAAGGGCCTCGAATGGAAAGCCGTTCTCCTCATCTGGCTGGCCGAGGGCATGTTCCCCAACGCCCGGGCCATGGGGGATGACGACTCCACCGGCATCGAGGAGGAACGCCGCCTCTTCTATGTCGCCGCCACCCGGGCCAAGGACCTGCTCCACCTCTGCTACCCGGTGCTCTGGCCGGGCAACCATTCCGGCGACATCCTCCAGCGCCCGTCGCAATTCATCGTCGAATTGCCCGCCGAACTCATGGAAACCTGGGAAGTGGAAGAGTAGCATCCCTTGGCTGATTGGCCCGTCCTACGGGACGCATTGGGACTCACGGCCTGCCGGGAATCGGGGGCGCCGCCGCGTTGGGGAAAGAGGATCCACCCCGGAAAAGTGCGACGGTCATAGACACGCCGCTACAGGTTTGGATCGGCTGCCGCCGATGAACAACGCCCCGGCTTTTCATCCTCAATTGTAGCGGCGTGTCTATGACCGCCGGTAGCTTTCTCTGGTGGCAAGATCTACCGATGCCCGAACGATTGGAGAATGCCGATGATGGACGCGCTTTGCTCGGTCCGCTTTCTGGAGTGTGCCACCGGCATCCTGCCGGTGCGTTCCGGAATCCACAGGCCCGCTGTCATCTCCGGGCCATGACGGGCAACCGGGACGCCTGTGGCAGGCTCCTGAGGATTGCGCTTGGGTCGCCGTTGTATTGGAGTGCGCCGGCATCGACGGCGCTTTCGGGGATGAAGCTTCACCCGCCAAGAGCGGTGTCGTGCTTCGCGTGCCCCCGCACTCCGACACAGCTGCATTGTCCGGTCCAGCCATTCGGGCCAGCCCGGGGTTGCATCGGGCGGCGGATTGTGACAATTTCGTCACACTCGCATGTTCCTCGCTTCGATTACCCCCTGGTCCCTCACCACTTCTTTGTTCACCATCCTTGGTTCCCTCGGGGTTTTCCTCTACGGAATGAAGGTCATGTCGGAGGGCATCCAGAAGGTGGCGGGCGAAAAAATGCGCTCGGCGCTCTCGAAAATGACCGCCAACCGCCTGAGCGGGGTCTTCACCGGCTTTTTTATCACCTCCGTCATTCAGTCCTCCTCGGCCACGACCGTGCTGGTCGTATCCTTTGTTCACGCCGGACTTTTGACCCTCGTCGAGGCCATCGGGGTCATCATGGGGGCCAACCTCGGGACGACCATCACCGCCTGGATCGTGGCGGCCACGGCCAAATTCCAGGTTTCGACCATCGCCCTCCCGCTCATCGGTATCGGTCTGCCCTGTTTGTTTCTCGGAAAGGACAAAGGGAAAAGCTGGGGGGAAACGCTCATCGGATTCGGACTCCTGCTCTTCGGGCTCGGCCTGCTCAAGGATTCCGTGCCGGACGTGCGCACGCTGATGAAGGAAGATCCGGAAGTGGCGAAACAGATCGAAGGAATCATGCGCGGTTTCGGTGGCCACGGTTTCGGCTCGGTCCTCCTCTTCCTGTTCGGGGGCCTGGTGCTGACCCTGCTTGTGCAATCGTCCTCGGCGGCCATGGCCATCACCGTCACCTGCGCGCTCAGTGGTTGGTTGGGCGACATCCAAGCCGACCCGTTGCTTGTCTTCCGCAACAGCGCCGCCATCGTGCTCGGGGAGAACATCGGCACCACCGTCACCGCCTGGCTCGCCGCCCTGCCCGCCAATACCGCCGCCAAACGCGCGGCCCGGGCACACTTCTTGTTCAATGTGATCGGGGTTTGCTGGATGCTGGTGGTTTTCCTCCCCTTCACCCAGATGGTGTGGAAGATGGCCGGCTATCTGCCGGAATCTCTGCGCGCGGCGGACAAAGCTTTCCAGAAATCGGAAATCGCCTTTGCCACCGCGATATTCCATAGCGCCTTCAATTTCACCAACATCTGTATCCTCATCTGGTTCGTGCCCCAGTTCGCGAAGCTGGTGGAGCGGCTGGTGAAGGAAAAAGCGGGCGAGCAAACCAAACCCCATCTGTCCTACCTGTCTGGCAACATCGTCGGTCTTGGCGAGCTGAACCTCGCGGAAGCGGAAGCGGCCACGAACCGTATGGCCGGCCTCGCCTCGGAAATGTTCAACGGCTTCACCGAAGTCGTGGAGAAACCGGGCGAGGATCTTTCGGTCATGGTCGCCGGATTGAAAAAGATGGAAGAGACCTGCGACAGCCTTTTGCAGGATACCACCGCCTACCTCATCCAATGCTCGGCCCATGAAATCGGAGCGGGCAACGCGGAGCGTGTGACCAAACTCCTGCGCGCGGTTTCCGAATACGAGGAGGCCACCGATCGCATCTATCGGCTCGTGAAAACCGTGCAGCGGAAATACAAGCAGGGCCAAGACTTCACCGAAGGCCAGCACCGCGACCTCCGCGCCATTGCCATGGAGGTGCGGGCCTCCCTCGACCTGGCCGCAAATTCCCTTTCCGCCGCCGATGCGGGGCTCCTCGAAACCGCCCACGCCGTCGAAGACCGTGTCGATGCCCTGCGCAAACGCCAAAATGCCGAGGCCGCGCGCCGCATGCAGGCCGGTGGCAATGTGCAGGCGGAAATGCTCTATATCGACATGAACAACCACCTCGAGGCGGTGGCCAACCACACCCTCAACATCGTGCAGACCATGGCCCAGGCCGTGAAAGCGTGATGAGGTAAGAGTGGGGAGAACGGGAGGCAAGTCGGAAGGCTTCATCGAGCGATCCCGGGAAGCATTGTCAGCAGGGTAGTGCAACCAAATGCGTCACCGATTGTCTGGCGCTGAACTTCGGACTACGGTCTGAACTCCAACGGGGTTCCGCCCCAAAGCCCGGGGTAGCCCCGCACGCGGGGCAACCCCGGGCTCCGGGACACAATCCCTTTGGGATAAGGCAATCCCTGCGAGATGGCTAAGGCAAGTGGGACTAAACCCCATCAGAAGCAACCATGGCCCGACTGAAAATCCGTTCTCGGTCCGCCCCCCCCTCACGAGAACTTTCCGGAAATATAGGCTTCCGTGCGTTCTTCCCGCGGGTCTTCGAAGAGTTGGAGCGTGGGGGCAAGCTCGATGAGACGACCGAGGTAGAAAAAGGCCGTGCGGTCGGAGCAACGCCGGGCCTGCTGCATGTTGTGGGTCACGATCACGATGGTGAATTCCCGTTTCAGTTCGGCGAGCAACTCTTCGATCTTGAGCGTGGCGACCGGATCGAGGGCAGCGCATGGCTCGTCCATGAGAAGAATCTGCGGTCGATTCGCGATGGCGCGCGCGATGCAGAGCCGTTGTTGTTGTCCGCCGGAAAGTCCGTAGGCGCTTTCGTGAAGTTTATCCTTCACTTCATCCCAGAGGGCGGCCTTGCGCAGGCTGCTTTCGACCACGGGATCGAGTTCCGCCTTGCGGTTGCGCCCGGCCACCCGCAACGAGAAGATGACATTCTCATAGATGCTTTTCGGGAAGGGATTGTATTTCTGGAAGACCATGCCCACCCGTTTGCGCAGGGAAATCACCTCGACATCGGGGGCGTAGAGGCTGGTGCCGTCGATGCGGATGTCCCCGAGATGGCGGGTGTTGTCCACGAGATCATTCATGCGGTTCATGTTGCGCAAGAGGGTGGTCTTGCCACAGCCCGAGGGACCGATGAAGGCGGTAATCTGCCGCTCCGGGACATCCATTTGGATCTCATGGAGGGCCTGCTTCTGGCCATACCAGAAGGAGAAATTTTCCACGGCGATGAAAGCTGGGTTGTTCATGCGCTGGGTCCGGTCAGAAGGTGCTCGCCTTGTATTTGTCGCGCAACCAGTTGCGGAGGCGGATGGCCGCGACGTTCATGATGATGACAAGTAGGATGAGGAAAAGGGTGGTGGCGAAAAGCACCGGGCGGGCGGCATCGGCATCCGGCGACTGGAAGCCGAGATCATAAATGTGGAATCCGAGGTGCATGAATTTGCGGTCGGCATGGATGAACGGGAATTCGCCATCCAAGGGCAGGGTGGGGGAAAGTTTCACCACGCCTGTTAGCATGAGGGGGGCTACTTCACCCGCGCCCCGGGCCATGGCGAGGATGACTCCGGTCATGATTCCGGGCAAGGCGCTGGGAAGCACTACTCGCTGGATGGTTTGCCATTTCGAGGCCCCGCAGGCGAGAGCGGCTTCGCGTGCGCCCTTGGGCACGGCCGCGAGAGCTTCCTCAGAGGCGACAATCACCACGGGCAAGGTCATGAGCGCCAGGGTGAGCGAGGCCCAGAGGATACCGCCCGTGCCGAAGACCGGCTCGGCGGAGTCGGGATAGAAGCCATGGAAATACGGACACGTGGCGGCGAGATAAACGAGCAAGGCGGCGGAGAGCACCCAGAGAGAGGTGGCGGCGGGATGGACCGGACGAATGGCGGTCGAACTGCGGATGGAAAAGATGATGGTGATGAAGAAGAAGGCGGTGGCAAAGGTAGCCGTCCAGAGCCACGGCCCGGTATCAATCGCCTCCCGCGGCCCGCGATCGATGTAGTAACCGAGTCCGTAGAGGAAAAACCCGACACCGAAGACACCGAAGACAATCGAGGGAACGCCGGCGAGATTGTTCACGCAGATGCGCACGAGTCGGACGAGCGGCCCCTGGTGGGCGTATTCGCGCAGGTAGATGGCAGCGACCACGCCAAGAGGTGTGACGAGCAGGCTCATGAGCACGGTCATCACGAAGGTGCCGAAGATGGCGGGGAAGATGCCGCCTTCGGTGTTGGCCTCGCGTGGATTTTCGGTCAGGAAGGTATGAATGGCGGAGAAGAAGTGGGCGATCTGGGCGCCGGTGCCCATCTCGTTGGGGAAATGGAAGTTCACGATGTTGCCCAGAGGGATCCGGTTCTCTTTCCCGTCGGCGAGACGATAAACGAATTGGTCGGCGGCGAGCTTTGTTCGCATCTCCTGGGCGCGGCCCATGAGTTCGGAGATGGGAGCTTCTTTGACTTTCCGTTCCGCTTCGAGTTCGGCAAGGCGGGCTTGTAGAGCGACCGGGTCGGCGGCAAGCTCGCGTTTGGCTTTGCGGGCTTCGACTTCGAGGTCGCGCAGCTCGCGGCTGGCCTTGCCGATTTCCTTTTTCTCGAGAGTCTCCAGTTCTCCGCGCAGATCATTGGCCGCGTTCACCCGTTCGGTGAGGGTTTTTCGGAACTCCGGTGCCGTCGCTTCCACGCGTTGCCCGCCCGCCGGTTCCACTGCGACGGGAAAACCGATCAGATCGCCGTATTCCATCCGTTCCGCGACCATGATGCCCGCCGCCACTTCGCGCGAGATCACATTCTTCTTGTCCACGAAACGGAAGGCTTGTCCGTTCAATTCGCGGTTACCGAGGAACAATTGGATCTCCTCCAGTTCAGCCGCGTCACCCGGCAGCTTGCGCGATTGCTCGCGGGTGACCTCGGCAATCAGAACGATCGGCGGAGCACCCTCGGCGTCGGCCTTGATGGTCACCTTCTCAATCTTCGCCGGCCAGAAGACCGCGAGCCCTTGGGTCAACACCAGCAACAACAAACACGCGACCATGAGCAAGCCGAGCAACAAGCCCATGCCGGTCAGCCAGATCCGGGTTTCTCCGGATTGGCGGCGGGGGCGTTCGCTCGTGGTCGGGGTCATGAAGATCGGTTAGGAAATTTTGAACTTCTCCCGGAGACGCTGGCGGAGCAGTTCGGCCACGGTATTGAGGACGAAGGTCATGATAAACAGAAGCAGTGCGCCGAAGAACAAGGCGCGGTAGTGGGTCGAGTTTTCCGGAGCCTCCGGCAGTTCGACGGCCAGGTTGGCCGAGAGCGTTCTCATGCCATTGAACGGCTGCCAGTGTGTGGCCACCGGCATGGAATCCGGCTGACCGGAAGCCCATTGGCGGATATTGTGGAAGAAGTCGCGGAAAAGCAAATTGCCATCGGGATCCATCACGGGTGTGTTCCCGGTGGCCATGACCATGATCATCGTTTCTCCAACAGCGCGGCCGAAACCGACCATGAGGGCGGAGAAGATTCCGGCGGCGGCGACCGGCAGCACGACGGTGCGGATGACCTGCCAGCGGCTGGCCCCGAGCGCTTGCGAGGCGGCGGTGAGCGATGGCGGCACATTCGAAAGGGCGTCTTCCGCGATGGTGAAGATGATGGGGATGACCGCGAAGCCCATCATGAATCCCACGACCACGCAGTTGCGGGTCTCGAACGAGGTGCCGGATTTCCACCGCCACCAGAGGCGGAAGTCGGCGGCTTCCTTGCCATCGGGCATGACCACGGTGAAGAAAGTGCGTTCGATGGCGGGCCCGAGCGACCAACCGATCCACGCCCCGAGCACGACGAGCGGAAGCATCCAGAGGAATTCACGTCCGGCGGGGATACGTCGCCTCACCGGATAGGGCAACATGCTCCAGGCATAACCGGCGAGGATGACGGCCAGCGGAATGCCCGCCACCGCTCCTAACAACGAAGGGATCTTATTTTCAATCAGCGGGGCGAGCCAGAGGGCGGCGAGGAAACCGAGCACCACCGAAGGCAGGGATGCCATGATCTCCATGGTGGGCTTGACGATGCGTTTCACTTTCGGGTGGAGCACCTGCGCGGTGTAAACGGCGGCAAGCAAGGCGATGGGAACCGCGAAAATCATCGCGTAGAAGGTGCCCTTGAGCGAACCGATGAGCAGGGGCACCATGGAAAGCTTCGGCTCGAAGTCGTCGGACGCCCCGCTCGACTGCCATTCGTGGCGCGGCCCGGAGTATCCTTCATACCAGATGCGCCCGAAGAAGGCATTCCATCCCGCTTGCGGATGGGGATCGTGGATGTCGAGGCGGTGCAAGCCACCGGTATCGTCGAGAAGGAAAGCGACCTCCGTCTTCGGATCGAGGGTCACGGCGATTGGTTCGTAGGGCAAGGTCTCCCTCCAGCGTGTGCTCGTGGTCGTCGAGTAGCCGAGCATGGCCTCGCGTCCGGCCACGAGCAGGAAATTCTTGCCGCGTCCGCCCGCCATGAACTGGCTCGGAGCTGTCGCCATGTTGGGGAACGATCGTGTCTCGCGGAAAACCCGGATGTTCTCTCCCTCGGGAATGAGCAGGCTGAAGACCTTGACTTGACCTTTCGTGTCGGTGAGGACGAGGGAGACATCGCCGAGGAGGAAATCCATGGTCGCGATGCCGGAATCGTCGCCCGCGAAAGGATCGAATTTCTGCCGCAGTTCCGCTTTGCCGCCGGCAAGGACGAAGTAATAGACGATGCCTTCCACGGTTTCGACCAGCACTCCTTGGGCATTGCTGCTGACCAGCACGCCATGCGGCGTGCCTTCGATCATCGAGTCGAGGGAAATGGGCGCTCCGACTTCCAGTTTCCCTTTTCCTAACAAACCCGCCTTACGGGTAGCCGGGAAGATCTCCACCGAGAGGCGGCCCTCCGCTTTTTCCCGGATGCAGGCGAAGACCTCGGCGGTGGCGCTGGTCGCAGCCGATAGGGATTTGACCGGGCCGGCGGCGTCGCCGAAAACCGGACCGGCTGCCGGAGCGGCGGTAATGGTTGACGAGCCGTCGCCACCATATTGCGATTTGTAATTGAGCGAGACCGCGGTCACCCGTCCGTCGAACGAGCCAAGCAGGATGCGGCCGTTTTTTGGATCCGGTTTGGCGACACTGGTCTGGAAATCCTCCGGGATCGGCAAAGGAACCGATTCGGGCGTCGTGGATGAACCATCGGGGGAAAGGCGGGCGAAGGTCAGGCTGCGGCCACCACCATAGATGTAGGGCAGCCTCGCCCACTCGTCGGTGCCGAGAATCGTCCCGGCAGGCTTCGGACCGGATCCCGTGGAAAGGGTGGCGGATTCCTTGACCTGCGCGCCGCGAAAAAGCGGGATGGTTTTGGCGAGAATGAAGACAAGAATACCGAAGACGGCAATGATCACGGCGAGACCTCCGCCGTGAATGGCGAAGGTCATGAACCGATCCAGCAGGAGCGTGCCGCGGGCGACTTGGAAGCGGGCGAGGGAACGCGCGTCTTCTTCAGGCGGACGACCCGCGGGTAGGGTGAAATTCTCGCTCATGCGGGGGCCTTGTGGGCCGGGCAAACCATGGATGAGGCGGGAAAATTCGCCAGCGAAAAGGCCCCGGAACCGTTGGATTCCGGGGCCTTCGCTGGGAAGACCGAATGAGAGCTTATTCGATGGCTTTGTGGGCTTCGGCGGCGACTTCGGCCGGCATTGGGTAGTAGCCGTCCTTGACCACGATCTCCTGGCCGTCTTTCGAGAGCACGAACTTGAGGAATTCCTTCGTCAGCGTGTCCATGGCGGCACCGGGCTTTTTGTTCACGGCGATGGTCAGGAAACGGGCCATCGGGTAATCGCCGGAAAGGCAGTTCTCATAGCTGGGTTCAAAGAATTTTCCGGCTTCGCTGCCCAAGGCCACGGATTTCACGGCGGCGGTGCGGTAGCCAATGCCCGAGTATCCGAGCGAATAGAGGTCGCTACCAACCCCTTGCACGACACCGGAGGAACCGGGTTGTTCCTTGACCGACGAGCGGAAGTCCCCTTTGCCCAGCGCGTGGTCCTTGAAGAACCCGTAGGTGCCGGAGGCGCTGTTACGGCCATAAAGGGAAATCGGGCGGCCTTTCCAGGCATCGAGACCGAGTTGGCCCCATTCGGTGGTGTCGGTTCCCCCGAGTTTGCGGGTGCTCGAGAAAATACCGTCCACCTGGGCCAGGGTCAGGCCCTGGATGGGATTGTCCTTGTGCGCCCAGAGCGCGAGGGCATCGATGGAGACCTGCACTTCGGTCGGCTTGTAGCCCATCTTCTTCTCGAACTCGTCGATTTCCTCGCCTTTCATCGGACGGCTCATCGGCCCGAGCTGGGCCGTGCCCGCGATGAGGGCGGGGGGCGCGGTCGATGTGCCCTTGCCTTCGATTTGGATCACCACATTCGGGTATTTGGCCTTGAAACCTTCCGCCCAAAGGGTCATCAGGTTGTTCAGCGTGTCGGATCCGATGGAGTTCAGGGTCCCGGATACCCCCGGCACGGCTTGGTAGGCGGGCAGGGCGGGGTCAACTTGCACCGGGGCAGCTGCCAGGGAGCTGGCGATGGCGAGGAATAAAACGGACTTTTTCATGGTTAGTTTGGATTGGGTCGGGTGGTGGCGGTCTGCCGATGCGGTGGACGAGCCAACAATTCCAAAGATGGAGGCGGGGCCCAATTTCCTCCCCTTCTTTTGTGTGAAGAAATTGTCACAAACGCGGTTTTGACGCATTGTGACTAGATTGACACATTCCCCGACTTGCCCGTATGCCATTCCTCGGGCAGACTCCCACCCCCCGCCACCATGCCGATTGCCGCCCAAAATCCCCCGACCGCTCCGACGAAGCCGGATGCGGACACGACCGCCATTCTGGTCGAAGAGGTGGATTTCCACTATGGGACCAACAAGGCGCTGAAGGGGATCTCGATGGAAATTCCCCGCAACGAAGTCACGGCTTTCATCGGCCCTTCGGGATGTGGAAAATCAACCCTCCTCCGCTGCTTCAACCGGATGAACGACCTTGTCGAGGGAGCGCGCGTCACCGCCGGGCGCATCCTCGTGCACGGGGAAGATATCAACACCCGCGACCTCGATCCGGTTCGCTTGCGTCGGGAAGTGGGGATGGTTTTCCAGAAGAGCAATCCTTTCCCGCTCTCGATTTATGAAAATGTCGCCTACGGGCTCCGCATCGCCGGTCTGAAGGACGACGCGGCCATTCGTGAAGCTGTGGAAACCAGCCTGCGCGGAGCCGCGCTCTGGGACGAGGTGAAGGATCGACTCAAGGACAGCGCCCTCGGACTCTCCGGCGGGCAGCAGCAACGGCTTTGCATTGCCCGTTCCATGGCCGTGAAACCCCGTGTGCTGTTGATGGATGAACCCTGCTCCGCCCTTGACCCGATTGCCACGGCCAAAGTAGAGGAACTCATCCGCCAACTCCGTGAACAGGTCAGCATTGTGATCGTGACCCACAACATGCAGCAGGCCGCGCGTGTCTCCGAGCAAACGGCATTCTTCTACCTCGGTGAACTCATCGAATACGGTCCAACCACCCGCATCTTCACGAATCCGCAACAGGCCCGCACCGAAGCCTACGTCACCGGGCGATTCGGTTGAAAATATCCACCCGCTCCGCCATGTCCCCCCATATCTTATCGTCTTACGAGGAAGCGCTTGATGATCTGCGCGCCCTCGCCCGTTCGCTCTGCGATCAAGCCCTCGCCAATGTGGAGGCCGCCCGCCGGGGTGTGCTTGGTCGTTCGGATGCCGATTGCGCCCGTGCCATCGCCGATGATGATCTGGTCAACCAGATCGAACGCAAGATCGACGCCCGCGGTATCGACGTGCTCACCCGCTTCCAACCCGTGGCCGGCGATCTGCGTTTCGTGATCGCGGTCATGAGGGTCGCCTCCAACATCGAACGCGTCGCCGACGAGGCCAAGAACATCGGGCGCCGCGGACGCATCCTGCTCGCCACCGAGGTCGATCTCTCATCACTCGAAGGACTCTTCCAGCTTGCCATCGAGGAGGTCACCGAGGCAGTCCGCGCATTCTTTGAAAAAGATCGCGACCTCGCCGCCACCTTGCGCCCGAAAGACAAATCACTCGACGCAATGCACCGCAGCATGATCGAGGACCTCACCGCCCGTATCGCAGCCAACCACGACGCGGCGGCGGATTACCTCCACTTGTTGTTCATCGCCCGTTCCCTCGAACGCATTGGCGATCACGCCAAGAACATCGCCGAGGAAACGGCCTTCGTCTGCGGTCCGGCTTGAAGCCAGCGGCGTTTACCAAATTGCAAGACCGGGACGGTCTTGCTACGACTGCGTTGGATGCCCACAGGAGATTTCCCCTTGATTTGCCATGTCGGCCGTAGCAAGAGCGTCTCGCTCTTGCCCCGGAGCGATAGGCTTGCCAAGTGAACTGCACTGAGCTTAAAGCCAGCGTGGACTCTTCGTTGCGGGCGCAGGAGATTCTTTCGGCAGTCCTCCCATAGGAAGAGAGAACTCGCGAATGTTCTCCAGCGATTTGCGCGCGGCTTCGAGCATCTCCTTCACTTTTTCCGGATGTTCGGCGGCCAGGTTGTGGGATTCATCCGGATTCGCCTCCAGATCGAACAAGGCGGGTCCCGACTCGGAGCCCGGAATGTCTTTTACCTCATCGAAGAATAGCTTCCATTGGCCGATGCGGATGGCCTGGGGTTCGGCCCAACCTTCCCAGTAAAGCAACTGCGTGCGGGCATGCGGCGGTCCATTTTCCTTGCCAAGAAATGATGGCCACACGTCAACGCCATCCATGGGAATCTCCGCGGCAACATGGGCCATGGAAACCCCACAGGCACGGGCCAGTGTGGGGAAGATATCGATGGCGCATACCATATCGTCGATGGTTTGTCCGGCCGGAATCGTTCCCGGCCACGCCACGATACCAGGAACGCGGGTACCACCTTCCATGGAAGACCACTTGCGACCGCGGAGAGGTCCCGCGCTGTTGAATCCCTTTTGGCTGGGTTCGGGACCATTGTCCGAGAGGAAAAACACCAGCGTGTTTTCCCTCTGCCCGCTCTCCTTGAGCGCGGAGAGAATCTCACCAATCCGGGAATCGAGTTCTTCAACCACATCGCCATAGGCGCCGTTCGTGGATTTGCCCTTCAAATCGGGATGCGCTTCGGCGGGAAAGTGCGGGGCGGTGAAAGGCAGATAAAGGAAAAACGGCCGATGGTCTTTGGCTTGGATCACCCGGATCGCCTCGCGGGTGAAATGTTCGGTCAGCAAGCGGTTGTCCACCGCGTCGGTAACGAGCTCCCCATTCCTCCAGAGTTTTTTGGTCTGATTGTTGCTCGAAAGAATGCAGAGCGATTCGTTGAAGCCACGGGCATTCGGCAACATCTCCGGTGCTTCACCGAGATGCCATTTTCCGGAGATGGCGGTTTGATAGCCTGCCGTCTTGAAGACCTCGGCCATCGTGCGGATGGAAGAAGAAAGACCGGTGGACGGCGACATCTTGTGACCCATCACTCCGCCCGTCCATCCTATTCGGGAGGGATAACGTCCGGTCATTAAAGCCATGCGGGATGGTGTGCAGACGGTGCCACCGGAGTAGAAGTTCGTGAAGCGTGCCCCATCAGCAGCCAATTTATCGAGCACCGGCGTGCGCATTTTCTCCCCTTTGAAGCAGGATAAGTCTCCATAGCCGAGATCATCGGCCATGATGAGGATCACATTCGGTCCGGGTTTTGTTTCGGCGGGCAGTTGCAAGGCATCGAGCAGGAAAACCGCGAAACCGAGCAGGTGTAAGAAGCGGCGCCGCGGCTCCCGCCAAGGGAAAGCGATGGAAGCGGAGGAAAACATGTCGAACGAATGGGGGAGGGGAATCGGGAAAAATCGACCGGCCAATTCGGCTTCGAAGGGCCATCGGAAAAATCCGCATGGGCATTCCTAATGTCCGATCACGACAGATCTCACTGGATGCGTCGAAGCTTTGGTGTTTCGGTGGCGGCCTTGATGGTTTCGATGGTCTCGCGCAGGCACTTTGCCTTCATGATCATGAGGTGTTTCGGGAAATCGAGTTCTTCGCTTTCGAAGTAGACCGCCAGCTTCTCCAACTGTGGAATCATGGCTTTGGCGTGTGTGCCATAGGGAAGAAGAAGCTTCATGATCTCCGGGGTGCGGTTCTCGCTGGACCAAGGATTCTGTTCCCGTGCATATTGCACGATGACCGGCACACCCTCGGCAACGAGGTGTTTGGAAAGAAGGCGGCATCCGCCAAGTCGGATTTCATCGGCGAACATCTCGCCGCTGGGCGCGGAAACTTTCACTGCCTGGAGGATAGCGGGTAAAAGTGGCTGGATCTCTTCGTAGGATAGGTTGTCGTAAACGGAGACGAAACTGCCCCGCGAATGACCATCCTGGTTAAGCAGTCCGGCTTTCACCGCCTTGTAGAGTGCGGCACGGTCCACTCCCTCGAGGGAACGCCCGAGCAGACCTTCACGGCGATCGAATAGCACATTGCTGATGTATCGCTGGTGCATGTTGCGGGGATCATTGGCCCGGTCCTCCCGGGTCACGAGTTCGAGCAACTGAGGCACGGTCTTTTTGGCGGGCTCGCCGATGCCGGCGAGCGCTTGCGCGGCTTCCACGCGCAACCACATGTCATCCTGGCTCAGGCAAGCTTGCAGGGCATCCACGGCCGGGGCAGCTCGACCGCCCAGACGTTCGAGGGATTCACACGCGCCATAGCGCTCGAGCAGGTTTTGCGACTGCAACAAGGCAATCAGGGCCTCGATGGGCGGCTCATTGAGGCGACTGAGTGCCATGGCGGACCGTTCGCGCACGATCGGCGACCAACTCGACAGGCGTTTGAGCAATTCCTGCTCGCCCAAGCCGTCATAAAAGCTGGTCCGATCCTTGTTGTTCCATCCTTGTCCGTCGGCGATGATCGATGCGGCGGCGGCCGCATCAAGTTGGGGCACGCCACTCGCGCGCTTTCCGGTGAGATAGATTTTTTTCAACGGCATGGCATAGGCCAACATACAGACGCCCGTTGCGTCCCAACCATGGTAGCTGTCGTGATCGGGTTCCGGTGGCCCGAGGTGGACGAAGGTCCCGTCATGGCGTCGGGCGAGATCAAAATACCACGAACCGAACTCCTTCATCCACGAGCCGGTGGCTTGCGGGCCGGAAAGCGCCACTCCGGGAATGGCCCAGGCGATGTTGAAGAAGTTGCCGGTGTGGCCGCCATCCCGTTCTGGCCCATGGGAAGCCAGGGACATTCGCGAGAAAAATTCCGCGCTGGGTTTCTCGTCCGTCAGATTGAATAGGACTGCAGCCATGCCGTTTTTGCCGTTGTCCTCGTGGGTTTCCGTCCATGCCGCGTGATCGCCGTAGGGAACGGATCCCTTTCCGACGTAGAACCGCAAGAGAAATAAACTCTTCTCGATGGCCTTCGAAATCTCCGGGTCTTTCACCCCTGCGGCACTGGCCATGACAAGGGAAATGGTGAGGGGCACACCGGGGGCATTCATCATGCCGTAGCCGGAGAGTCTCCCATCCGGTCTGGCAAAGCGATGGCCCCAGGAGCCCACGGCACTCTGGCCATTGGCTGCCTCGAGGGCGATGCGGCGCAAACCCGGCAGAACGGAATCATCGCCGGTGGCGAGAATGTATTCGGAGAGAAACAGCATCACATAGCCATAATACCAGGTCTGGTAACCATTGGTCGTGTAGCCCGCCGCCCAGTTCGCTTCGCTCTTCACCAATGGCATATAGTCGGGATCGCCGCTGGCCAGGAGCGCGAGTGCGTTGATCGAACGCACGATGGCATCTTGCTGATGCGCCGAAGTCGCCACCGAATCGGCAAGCGCGCGGCATCCCTGTTCGAAGATACGTTTTGACTTCGCGCACTCGAAGGGAGCTGTTGCACTGTAGTCGCCGAGCACGGGAAGCGTGAGCGCCACATCCGCCGTTTCGCCTTCGCGCCAGCGGGTGATGATCAGCTTTCCACCGCCCGCTTCCGATTCGGCGGCGGTGAGAGCTTTGCCAAATTCAGTGCGGGGATCATAGGAAAAAGGTTTGCCACCAACTCCGAGAATCACATCGCCCGTTTCGAAGGAACCCTCGGCCGGCGAGCCTTTGTCCACGGTGGTGACATAAATCTGGCGCGCTTCGGAAGTGACGAACTTGTTGGTATAGATCCAGCCGCGCAGTCCGGTCGCACCGAGATTCCAATCGTGCTTCGCCATTTGCGGAATCGGATCGCCTTTCGTGAAATCCGGGTTCGCCGTTTGATTCCTGCCCGCCGCCAGGGCCGGGGAAATGAGAAGGAACGCGCATCCAAGTAAGGCAATCGTTGGTTTGATTCGCATGGCGGTCTTGATGGTTTGGAGGATCCGGAACGAATGAATGAACCCTGAAGCCTCAGCGGAGAAAGCAGCATCGTCAATGTGGAATTCACCCGGCAGGCCCGATGGCGCGGGGAGAAGTACCCTTGTTTTCAGGGCAAATTGGCCTACGTTTATTCCGTTGCCAGCGGCGAGCCATGATCCGTATCCTGCTGTCCATCCTCTTTCTCACCTCACAGATGCCCGGCCTGCGGGCGGGGGAATCCGTGATCAAGGATATGCAGGGCATGGATTGCCATGTTTATACTCCGGAGAAGATGGACGCGGGCATCCGTTACCAACTGGTGGTCGGCGTGCACGGAGCGGGAGGCAATGGCAAAGGAGCGAATGGAATCGCGGGCTGGGCCAAGCGCGGCGACGTGATTGTCATCGGGCCGTCGTTTGTTTCCAAAGGAGAGCGCCCCTATCAGAATGGCGACGGGATTCATGCCGAAAAGCTGATCGCCTTGGCCAAATCCCTCGGCGAGACCTACAAGCTCAACGACAAAATGTTCCTCCATGGCTTCTCGGGTGGGGCGCAGTTCGTGCATCGCTTCGCCATGCTACATCCCCAGCACGTTTGTGGCGTCTCCGCACACTCGGCCGGCAGTTGGGCAACAGATGGATATGGGGAGTTCAGCACGGCAGCCAAAAAGATTCCGTTCGCCATTTCCTGCGGGGAAAAGGACACCGCGAAATCATTTCCCGAAGCTCCTTTCACGAGGATAGAATGGTTCGGCCGATTCCGCGACGCGCTCGATAAAGGGCGTTTCACCCATGTCGCGGCAACTTGGCCGGGCGTCGGACATTCTTCTTCGGTAGGAGTCATGGATTTCGCGAAGCAATGTTTTCAGCTCTCCACCGGATTACCCGGGGAAAATGCCACGACTACGGTTGCCATCACCGACCAATGGAAAAACCTCGACAAGGCCCGCCTGCAAGCCGCGTGCCGCTGAAACCATCCGGTTCTCCTCCCGTGGATGAAGCGACTCTCGACCAAATGGCCCGGGCCGCGTTTGCGAAGGCGGATGCCGGCACGATTCCGCGCGAGCAATTGATCGGTTTCATGAAAAAGTATCCCCCGATCCTCTGGAAGGAGAAACCCGGTTCCGCCAAGCTGCTTCAGCAATGCGAAGGTGCCGCCAAGGATTGGATGGCTGCGGCCAAAGACAAAGGACTCTGGTCGGACAAGAGCAAGGAGGAATTCCTGCGCTTCTCCAATGGTATCGAAATCAATACCGAGGGGTGAGATGACTGGACTCGGCCCCGTGATTCGGGAAAAATCTTGTAGCGGCGCGTCTATGACCGCCGGCAACTCTTCCCGGTGCAATGCGGCACCCAAGCAAAGTGCGACGGTCACAGACCGACGCTACAATCTTTCAGACAGGCTGCCGCCCTGTGGCTTACGGCTTCTTCGCGGCCGCCTCAAGCCGCGGTGAAGTGTGGTCGCCTTCGCGGATGGACTTGAGCAGGTCCTTGAGTTCTTTTGCTTTTTCGGGTTGTTTGTTCGCGAGATTTTTCCGCTGGCCGAGATCTTCCTTGAGATTGTAGAGGCCGACCGTCTCGTCCCCGTAGGCGGGTGTCTGGTGTTTGGTCATCCATGCGGGGGGTGGTTGGCGAGCGGCGCCGGTTTTGGCATCGATGAGCACCCAGTCGCCATGGCGGATGGCATAACTGTCTTTGAAGGTGTTATGCACCATGGTGGTGCGTGGCGGAGCCGGGGATTTTCCGCTGAGCCATGGGAAAAAGTCATGCGAGTCCTCTGCCGATGCTTCGGGCAAATCGAACTCAAGATAGCTGGCGAGGGTGGACATGAGATCCAACTGGGCAAAGAGCGCTTCTGTCACCGCGCCGTCTTTGGTTACCCCCGGCCATTTGAGGATGGTCGGCACGCGGTGCCCGCCCTCGTAGATGTCTCGTTTGAGGCCGCGCAGCGGGTTGGAGGACCAATGGTCGAACTTTTCATCGCGCGCGTAGGCGTAGGCTTCTGCGCCATTGTCGGCGGAGAAAAAGACGATCGTATTCCCGTCGAGTCCGGTGTCGCGCAAGGCCTGGAGGATTTGCCCGCAGGTGTCGTCGGTTTGCACGACGAAATCACCATAGGCTCCGGCCTTTGATTTGCCGTCAAACTCATCCGTCGGAATAATCGGCGCGTGGGGAGATGGCAGCGGGAAGTAGAGGAAAAAGGGTTCCTCCTTGCCCTTGCGGGAATGGATATACTCCACGCCTTTTTTCGTGAGCGTGGGTAGGATCTTGTAAAAGTCCCAATCGGATCGTCCCGGACCTTCGCGGCATTCCCAGCTTCCTTCCTTCGTAACCTGGGGAGTGGATTTGAAGGTGATGTCGGGAGGGGCGAGAAAACGTTCGTCTTCAATCCAGGTGTATGGCGGGAAATTGATCACATTGTCGCCGAAGTAGTGATCAAAACCGCGGGCCAATGGTCCGCCCTTGAACGGCTTGCTCCAGTCGAATGCATCGTGTTTTTTTGACTTTGCCGGTGCTCCCGGTTTGCGGATGGAGTCCCAGTCCCAACCGAGGTGCCATTTCCCAATGCAGGCGGTGGTATAACCCTTTGCCTTGAGCATGGCAGGCAGGGTGAGCTGTCCGGGTTTGAAAAATGGTTTGTCGAATCCTGAATCAATCCCGTAAAAGTCCCGCCAATGATGACGGCCGGTGAGCATGGCATAACGCGAGGGTGTGCAGACACCGGAGGAACTATGAGCGTCGGTGAGCCGGAGGCCTTCGTTGGCGAGACGGTTAAGATGGGGCGTGGGGATCTTCGAATCCTTGTTGAAACAACCGAGATCGCCATAGCCAAGGTCGTCCGCATACAACAAAAGGATATTCAGCGGTTTGGACGGCTCCGCCGCCAGAATGGGAACGAGAAGGAGCGCGAGAATGATGGGAATGCGTGTCATGGTTTCTTGATGGCTGGAAAGTCGGATTCCGCTAGGGCGACCCCGCGGGTCTATGTCTTGGCTAGGCTATCGTTTTGATCAACGCAGAGACTCATCTCGTGTTTTTCCTTGTTCGGCGCGATTGAACCCGTGTGGTGAAGCAGGATGATGCTGCCGCTGAGACGAGGCACTTCATGGGCGCGGGCTCAGGGAGCTTGTTTGATTTCCGGTTTTGGTTCCTCCTTCTTTGGTCGCAGACGGAGCATGACCTTGCTGTCACGCTTTGGAAGATGGGTCGGGTCGATGGCCCACATCAGCGACTCATTGTCCTGCCCGTAAAAGGCGGGCAGGCAAAGCACTTCATCCCCGAAGGCGGAAATGGAAATGACGTGACCGCTCAGTTCAGCCATGTAGTCGCGCGGCGTTTTGCTCGGGTCACCGAGAAGCGAGCCGGCGAAAACGAAAGTGTTGGGAAATTTTTCCTTCTCCTCCTTTGCCGCATCTCCTTCCGCCACGGCCGGTCCCCCTTCGTCGCGGTTTCGTTTGATGAAATCCCCGATCGGTCGCTCGATCAATTTTCCCTCCGCATCTTTCCAAGCCAGGAAGACTTCAATGGGAGCGCCACGGGGAGGAATGTCCCTCCAACGAGTGCCTTGATCGTCGAGCGGTTCGCGCATGGCGGGGTTGCCGTTCTTGGCTCCGAGCAACAGGAGGGCGGCATGGATGTGAATGGGCCGGGCCGCAACCACGACGATGGATTCGTGTTCTTTGGTTTCCTTTGTGCAGGCGATAACCTCCAGCGCGCCTTCGTCGAGGCAAATGCTGGCTTCCACATCGACGAATTTTTCCACCGTGTTCACCACGAGGCCGGGGAGTTTGAACTCGGTCTGGGGAGCGTCTGCCGCCGGGGCTTGCGGGGCGGGCGCGTTTTCGGGGCTGGCAGGTGGGGTGGCCGCCGGCTGGGCGAAAGAGCTGGCTGCCAGCAAAGAGAGGATGCAGGCAGACTTGGTCAGCGTCGGAAAGGTAAAGGGGGAGGGCATGAAAAAATGAAGTTGGATTTGCGGACGTTTCGTGGCCAGTCACGGAGAATCCGATGGACCAGACAGCAGCCATGGTACGGTGACGGCAAGTCGGCATTTTTCACCCTAAAATACGACAAAAATGAACAGGGCATCCGGAGAGAGTCCGGATGCCCTGTTGCGGGTCAAAGTTGTCTTCAGCTGGTCAGTTGCCGCCTTCGGTCGGAGCGGCCGGGGGTGCTGCAGGAGGAGCATTTTTCAATTCTGCCGGAGCATCCGCGTTGAGTTTTTCCAGGATGGACGGGGTGAAGTCAACGGCGTCCTTCGAGAAAAGAAGGAAGGGAGTGCCGCCCATTCCGATGGCCGACTTGTCGAAAACGAGGTCGTAACCATCTTTCTTCGAGATTTCATCGACGACCACTTTCACCTCGTCGCGGATACCGCGGAAGGTGCGCTCGAGTTCGAGCATGAGTTGGCGTTCCTTTTGTTTGGCGACTTGGTCGAGGTCGCGGGCAAGAGCGTTGGCTTCACGGCCCTTGGTCTCGAATTCCTGCATTTTCAGGCGGCGGAACTCGGCGGTGGTGGATTCGTCGCGAATGAGCTTTTGCAGATCTTCCGCTTCGCGGGTCAGGTCGCGCAGCTTGGCCCGGCGCACATCAAGGTCTTTCTTGATGTCGTCGCGGCGTTGGCTCAGTTCAACCTGGGCTTGCTTGGATTTGTAGTAGCCTTGGAGGACATCCTGCATGTTGACGATGCCGACTTTCAGAGCTTGGGCTTGGGCTATGCTCGCGCTGAGGGCGAGGATGGCGATGGTTTTGACGATGTTTTTCATGGAATGGTTGGGAAGGATCGGTGGACTTCAAGCGGTCACCCGCGGGAGGTTTGACTCAGAACTTATAGCCGACGTTGAATTGGAATTTGCCGCCACTGTCATTGAACTCGTCGGACTGGACGGGAATACCGAAGTCGACGGCGAGGGGGCCGAAGGGCAGGAAGAGGCGAAGGCCGACACCGACGTTGGAATTGATGTCGCCACCGAAGTCGAAGGAGTCGGTTCCAACCGCACCGACATCGTAGAAGACGGCTCCGCGCACGCTTTCAATGATGGGGAAGGTGACTTCGGCGGAGAAGAAGACCGAGGTCTGGCCACCGAGCGGTTCGCCATTTTCATCTTTCGGACCGACGTCGCGGTAGTCGAAGCCGCGCAGGGTATTCGCACCCCCAAGGAAGAGGCGCTGGAAGATGGGCACATCGTCGCCTTCCACGGTGGCAACGCGGCCTTGCAGGCTGAGGATGAGGTCGGCCGGGAGTTGGAAGAAGTGCACGCCGCCGATTTCGCCGCCGATGGCTTCGACATCGCCGAAGGAACCGAAGACGGAGGCTTCGTAACGACCGCCGCGGCGGGCGACGAGGATGTCGTCGCGGGAATCGTGAACCACGGAAACTTCAACCTTGTGCTGGAGGTAATCTCCCTCTTCGGACTTGATCGCTTCCGAGGCATTGGGGTCGATTTCGTGGATGGTCACCTGTTGGGCGGTGTATTCGGCTTGGGCGTAGGTGAAGTCGGTGATGGGGCGACGAAGGCGCAGCGAACCACCGATGTTCCGTTGTTCATAGGCGTCGTTCGGGGAAACGAATCCGAGGTCACGGTAGAAGATGTCACCGCCGAGGGCGAGGCGCTGGTCGAGGAAGTAGGGCTCTTCCAAACCGATGGAAATGTCTTTCCGCTCGGTGCCGACGCGGATACCGGCGTTGAACTTCTGGCCACCACCTTGGAAGGTCGGCCAATCGGTGATGTCGAAGTTCGTTTGGGTGACATTGATGTAACCCACGAGGCTGTCGATCGAGCTGAAGCCGGCGCCGATGACGAGCGAGCCGGTATTCTGCTCAACCACCGAGATATTCACGTCGCGATAGCCTGGCTCGAGAGCGTCAGAGGGAAGGGCATCGACTTGCGAGAAGTAGCCGGTGTTGCGGAGACGTTTGCGGGATGTCTCGAGTTCAACGGTATTGAAAACATCACCGGGGGAGAGGGTCACTTCACGGCGCGCCACCTTGTCTTTTGTTTTCACGTTGCCGGTGATGTTCACTTTGCCGACAAAGAATTTCGGGCCTTCGGTGACGGCATAAACCACATCAACCGCGTTGGCTCCGGCAGGATTGAGGCGGGTGTCGACGCGGGCGTCGGCATAACCTTGCGAGCCGTAGTAATCGCGGATGAGTTTTTCGTCCTCGGCGACGCTGGTGCCGGAGTAGGGTTGGTCACCTTTGAGAAGGATTTCCGGCATGAGGTCTTCCGGTTGGAAGAGGCTCATTCCGGTGATACCGACGGAATTGACCGTGAAGACCGGGCCTTCATTGACCACAAAAACCAGGTCCACACTCTTGTCGTTCACCCGATCCCGGCGGACGTCGGTGACTTCGGCTTTCATGTGGCCTTTGTCCTGAAGCACGCGGGCGACCTTGAGCTTGTCGCTCTCGAGTTTGATGGAATCGATTTTGCCGCTGCCGGTGACCCAACTCAGCCAGTTACGCTCTTTGGTTTCAAGCTTGCGGCGGATTTCCCCTGGTTTGGCGGAAGTCACGCCTTCGAAGTTGATGTCGCGGACCCAGCTCTTGGCCCCTTCGTTGATGGTGTAGACCACATCCTGGAAGCCGGCGCGATCTGTTTTAGCGACGCGGTAGGATACATCAACATCGGAAAAGCCTCGACCCGCATAGAGTTTCTCGATTTCCTGTTTGCCCTCGAGCAGTTTCACCTCGCTCACGGTGTCTCCGACGGCGAGCGGAACTTTTTCGGCGAGTTTGCGGGTGTCGAGCACGGAATTGCCTTCGAAGCGGAGGGAGGCAAGGGCGGCGCGGGTTTCCACGACGTAGATGACCCGGAGCCCGCCTTTGAAAGGCTCGGTGAGCACACGGGCGTTGTCGATTTCACCACTGCCGATGAGGGCGCGGATGTCGGCGTCAGTCGTGTCGATGGAGAAATTCTGGCCCACTCGGGTGGCGAGCATGCCTTCGATGCGGGCGCGGTCGATGGTTTGCGGACCGGCGTAGCGGATATCAATGGCGGTCACCTTTTGCACTGCTTCCGCGGCGGCGGGAAGCCCGGCATCCTGCGCGACGAGCGGCATGGGGGTGAGACTGGCCGAGGCCAGAATGAGGGTTGCGAGGAGACGGGGCGCGGTGCGGCGGTTCATATGTGTGGCGGTCGCTGGCTATAGTTGGGAGTTGAGAGAAACTCCACCGATAATTAGGCCCATGGAGAGGGGGATGGTCAAGGGGAAAGGCGGTCCCCCTCAAAGTCTGGTGGAAGAGGGGGGGAGTTGGCGTTTCGGGTCGTGGTCTTGCAGATGGGCGAGGGCCACGCCAAGGGCGTCCGCGGCGTCCGGCAATGGGGTCTCGTCGAGGCCGAAGCGGGCCCGGACCATGAAGGCGACCTGTTGTTTGTCGGCGGCCCCGCGCCCGACCACGGCCTGTTTCACCCGTTTGGGCGGGTATTCAAAGACCGTCAAACCGGCCAAAGTGGCGGCCAAAATGGCCGAGGCCCGCGCCGCGCCGAGCGTGATGGCTGTTCGGTACGATTGCACGTAAATCACCGATTCGACGGCACAGGCATCGGGCTGATGGCGACGGATGATGTCCGCGATGCACTCGTGGTTGCGGGCCAGGCACTCGGTCTGGCGCAGGCGAGGCGGGTTTTCGATGACCCCAAATTCGAGGACCTTGAGGGCTTCGCCGTCGCGCGCCACCACGCCGTAACCAGTGCGGCGCAAGGCCGGGTCGATGCCAAGAATGATTTCCACACCGGAGTTTGGCCCAATCCGGAAGATTGCCAAGTCGGGACCCGTGAAATTTTGGACAGGGGGGATGGTTTCGCCTATCTATGGGGACTGTCCCGGCCGCCTCAGCTTTCCTTTCTCACTCTCACCCTCGGCTTGAGCCGGGTGGTTCTCCAAACCCGTGCACTGAGGCGGAAGATGCTATTCTCTCTGACCCTCGGATTGCTGGGAGCGGTCGCCCTCGGATGGTTTCTGTTGGGGAGGATGGAATCCCACCCGCTCATTTTCCTTCTCTATTGGAGCGCGATCGGCTTTTTCACCCTAGGGGTCTTTCTGCTCGCTTTCTACGATTTGCTGGCCGTGCGCCGGGAGCTGAAATCCGAGAAAAATGACCGTTAGTTGGCGCGGGGTTGCCGCGTATTGAGGGGCCATGAATCACGCTATTTTGTCTCCTTGTGCCGCCATGGTCGCTGTTCTCGCCTTTGCGCCCCACGTAGCGGCCGACTTCCGCCTGGAAAAAGTTGCAAGCGGGTTTCAGAAACCAATCTGGGTTGGTGCGCCCGCTGGTGCCAAGAAACACCTTGCCGTCGCCGAACAAACCGGGCGCATCTGGCTCGTCGAGCGCGCCACCGGTGAAAAGCTCCCCGAACCATTCCTCGACCTCAATGGCACCGCCGTGCGCAAGGACAACGAACAGGGTCTGCTCGGACTCGCTTTCCCGAAGGACTTTTTCCAATCGGGAAGATTTTATGTCAATTACACGGACCAGAAAGGCGACACCCACATCAGCCGCTTCACGGTCTCGCCGGATAACCGGTTGAAGTGTGATCCCGCCACCGAGGAAAAACTGCTCTTCATCGATCAGCCCTACGGCAACCACAACGGCGGGTGGATCGATATCGGACCGGATGGCATGCTCTATGTCGGCACGGGCGACGGCGGCGCGGCCAACGATCCCCCCGACAATGGGCAGAAGCTCGGTTCGCATCTCGGGAAGATCCTCCGCCTCGATGTTTCACCCGCCAAGGGCTACAAGATTCCCTCCGACAACCCATATGCGGGGAAAGACGAGGCCAAGCCGGAAATCTGGATGTGGGGGCTGCGTAATCCGTGGCGTTGCTCCTTTGATCGGAAGACCAACGATCTCTGGATCGGGGATGTCGGCCAGAACAAAATCGAGGAAGTGAATTTCGTGCCGTCCGGAAAAGGCGCGGGTTGGAATTTCGGTTGGCGTCCGCGGGAAGGATCCATCGAGACCCCCACGGGCAATATCGGCGGTGACAAGCCAAAGGACGCTGTTGATCCCATCTGGGAATACCCGCATGAGAGCGGACCGAATGGGGGATTCTCGGTGACAGGGGGATACGTCTATCGGGGGCCCGTCGCGGAAATCCAGGGGCAATACTTCGTGGCTGATTACCAATTGCCGCGCCTATGGAGCTTTGTTCAAAGCAATGGCCGCGCGGGCAAGGTGACGCAATGGCACGGCAAACTCAAGGATGCCGGCATCAAAATGATCTCCTCCTTTGGCGAGGATGCCGATGGCAATCTCCTCCTTGCCGATCACGCCACCGGCAACATCTTCATGTTCGCCGAGAAAAAGTGAGGTTTTTTAAAGCGAGGTTGGCAGAACGAAGTCGAAAGGAATTTCCTGATCCGCCATGTTCTGGTGGATGTCGAACTCGATGGTGAGATCCTTCGCCTCGCCTTTTATTTCGAAGGACCAGGACTCTGAGTAACCGCCAAAACCGGACATCCATGAGCGACCGCCTTGCTGGCTTTCGATCACGGTGCCATCGGGGCGAAGAAATCGGACCGCCTTGATCGCCGCCATCGACTTGGTGGATTCGATGCGGAAATCCGTTTCCCCCTCCTTTTCCTTCAGGCCCTCCACTTTCAATTCAAAATCCCCGGCCTTCAATTTTGCGTTTTCAGCGAGGCTCACGTTGTCGATCTTTTCCGTCTTTACACCTTTGGCCGAAACGACAGTGAGGACGCCGCTCATTTTTAATCTTCCCGAACCCGGATCCTCCGGCAGTTGAAACTCCACCGAGTGCGCGGCCACCTTCCCGTCCTTCGCTGCCTTCGGGAATTTTCCGAATTCGGCTTTCAACTTCAACGGCTGGCCCGAGCCCGCGTCCACGATCTCGGTGATCTTGCATTTCTTGTCTTTGATGGTGACGATGGAGGCTTCGGCATCCGGCCACACGAGAAAGATGGCCTTCACTTCCGCACCCTGGTCGGGATGCTGGCCAAAGACGATATCCTCCGCCTCCGGTGGAAGTGCGGTCTTGGTTTCCACGCCGATTAGTTTCACGGGACCTGCATGTGCCGCGGGTACGGAAATCAGAACGACGGCAACCAGAGAGAAAAGAGGAGAGCTGAGCTTCATGACAAGTCTTTCTATAGCGGCAGAAACCCCCCGGCACAAGCGAGAATTCCTCGCCTTCGATGGCGGTTCGATTGGCGCAGGACATCTCCATGCGCATCCGCCGATCTGCCCGCGGGCGTAATTGGTTGGCTCATGGATACCAAACCAGTCATTCTTGTCGTTGGAGCCGCCCACGGCATCGGCGCGGCCGTCGCCCGCAAACTCCGCGCCTCCGGGCACGAGGTGCTCGCCACTTCGCGTAATCCCGATGGAAATGAAACGACTCTCTCCTTCGATGCCACTGATTCTTCGCCATCCCTCGTGTTGCCGGACAAACTCGACGGCATTGTCTATTGTCCCGGCACGGTGAACTTGAAACCTTTCCACCGCTTGACCAGCGCGGAGATTCAGAACGATCTTGAAGTGAATACTCTCGGAGCCGTGCGGTTGCTCCAGCTCGCGCTTCCGGCTTTGAAAAAATCGGATCGTGCCTCGGTGGTTTTGTTCAGCACCATCGCGGTGGGAACCGGTCTGCCCATGCACGCATCCATCGCCATGGCCAAAGGTGCCATCGAGGGGCTGGCCCGCTCGCTCGCCGCCGAATGGGCACCGAAGATCCGGGTCAATGTCATCGCGCCATCGCTCACCGACACACCGCTGGTCGCGCCGCTTGTTTCGACGCCCGAGAAAAAGGAAGCATCATCCGCCCGCCATCCCCTCAAACGAATCGGGGATGCCGACGAAACCGCAGCCTGGGTCGAACATTTGTTGGGTCCGGCCTCCGGCTTCATGACCGGGCAGGTCATCCGCCTCGATGGTGGGATGTCGAGCGTGCGGACGCTGTGATCCGGGAATGCCTGAGGCGGGATTTGTCTTGTATTGCCGGGCGCAATCCTTTACAAAAAACCCCGGCCGGGAAGACCCGACCGGGGTTGCATTTGTCCGTTAAACCGCCGTAGCGGTGGTCACGGTCCGATGGTTACTTTTTCTTCGCTTTCTTCGCGGCTTTCTTGGCCGCTTTTTTCGAGGCAGCGGCCTCAGCCTTTTTCTCCTCTTCGATGGCGGCTTGGGCGGCAGCGAGGCGGGCGACGGGCACGCGGTAAGGCGAGCACGACACGTAGTTCAGGCCGAGTTTGTGGCAGAACTTGACCGAGTCGGGGTCGCCGCCGTGTTCACCGCAGATGCCGAGCTTGATGCCGGCGCGGGTGGCGCGGCCTTTGCTGACGGCCGTTTCCATGAGCTGGCCGACGCCGGTGGTGTCGAGGCTGGCGAACGGGTTCTTCTTGAAGACTTCGTTCTCGGTGTAGGGCATGAGGAACGAACCCATGTCGTCACGGCTGATGCCGAGAGCGGTTTGGGTGAGGTCATTCGTGCCGAAGCTGAAGAACTCGGCGCCTTGGGCGATTTCGTCCGCGGTAAGCGCGCCACGGGGAACTTCGATCATGGTGCCGACCTGGTAGTCGAACTTGATCTTCTTCTCGGCCATCACTTCGGCGGCGACGCGATGCACGATTTCCGCCTGAAGGTCGAATTCCTTCTTGAAGCCGACGAGCGGGATCATGACCTCCGGTTTGACCGGGATCTTCTTCTTCGCGACGGCGGCGGCCGCTTCGAAGACGGCGCGGGCCTGCATCTCGGTGATTTCCGGATAGGCGATACCGAGACGGCAACCGCGGTGGCCGAGCATCGGGTTGAACTCGTGCAGGTCACGCACACGCTGCGAGATGAACTCGGTGGAAATGCCGGTCTTCTGCGCGAGTTGGTTCTGCGACGAGTGGTCGTGCGGCAGGAACTCGTGAAGGGGCGGGTCGAGCAGACGGATGGTCGCCGGATGGCCCTTGAGGGCGGTGAAGATGCCGGTGAAGTCTTCGCGCTGATAGGGCAGAAGCTTCGCCAAGGCCTTCTTGCGGTTGTCGAGGCTGGTGGCGAGAATCATCTCGCGCATGGCATCGATGCGGTCGCCTTCGAAGAACATGTGCTCGGTGCGGGTCAGACCGATACCGGTGGCTCCGAACGCGAGGGCGATCCGGGTTTGCTCCGGCGTGTCGGCATTCGTGCGGACACCGAGTTTCGTGACCTTCGAGCACCATTCCATGAGTTGGAGGAAGCTCTTGAACTTCTCGGTTTTGCGCGCGGCCTTGTCGTTGCTAACGATGCCGGTGATGATCTCCGACGGGGCGGTTTGGATTTGGCCACCATAGACAACACCACTGGTGCCATCGATGGAGAGGTAGTCACCTTCCTTGAAGGTCTTGCCGGAAGCGCTCACGGTGAGCTTGGTGTAATCGATCTCGATGGCCGAGGCACCGCAAACGCAGACCTTGCCCATTTGGCGGGCGACGAGCGCGGCGTGTGAGGAAACCCCGCCTTTGGCGGTGAGGATACCTTCGGCGGCGATCATGCCACGAAGGTCTTCAGGGGAGGTTTCGTTGCGGACAAGAAGGACTTTTTCACCCTTCTCGGCGGCGGCGGCGGCGCGGTCGGCGTTGAGGTAAATCTTACCGGAAGCAGCACCGGGGCCGGCTGGCAGACCGGAGGCGATGGGCTTGGCTTTCTTCACTTCCGCGACGTCGAAGATCGGGGCAAGGAGTTGGTCGAGTTGGTCGGCCGGGTTGCGGAGCACGGCGGTCTTCCAGTCGATGAGCTTTTCCTTCACCATGTCCATGGAGAATTTGAGTGCGGCAGCGGCGGTGCGTTTGCCGTTCCGGGTCTGCAGCATGAAAAGCTTGCCTTCCTGGATGGTGAACTCGACGTCCTGCACGTCCTTGAAGTGCTTTTCCAGGGTGGCGCGAACTTTGAGCAGTTCGGCAAACGGCTTGGGCATTTGTTTCTTCAACAGGGCCACCGGCTCGGGGGTCCGCACGCCGGCGACGACGTCTTCACCTTGGGCGTTGATGAGGAACTCGCCGTAGAACTCGTTGGCTCCGTTGGCCGGGTTACGGGTGAAGGCGACGCCGGATCCGGAATTGTCCCCAGTGTTGCCGTAAACCATGGCTTGCACGTTGACGGCGGTGCCCCACTCGGCGGGGATGTTGTATTTGCGGCGGTAAACAATGGCGCGGTCGTTCATCCAGGAACCGAAGACGGCTCCAGCGGCTCCACGCAATTGATCCCACGGGCTGGCCGGGAAGCTCTTGCCGGTGCGTTTTTTGACGAGGGCCTTGAAGCGCTTGACCAGTTCCTGTTGGTCTTCGGCGGTCAGGTCGGAATCAACGATGTCCTTGCCGTATTTTTCGTGTTTGAAGCCTTCGATGACGGTCTCGAACGGTTCATGGTCTTCATCGGGGCGCTTCTGCACGCCGAGCACGACGTCGCCATACATCTGGACGAAACGGCGGTAGCAGTCCCAGGCGAAACGGGCATTCTTGGTCGCTTTGGCGAGCGATTGCACGGTCTCGTCGTTGAGGCCGAGGTTGAGGATGGTGTCCATCATGCCGGGCATGGAATCCCGGGCGCCGGAGCGAACGGCCACAAGCAGCGGCATGCCCTTGGCATCGCCGAATTTGCAGCCCATGATTTTCTCCATGTTGGCCACACCGGCTTCCATCTGCGCCTGCAGAGAAGTAGGGTAAGTGCGCTTGTGGGCGTAATAGTAAGTGCAAACTTCCGTGGTGATGGTGAATCCCGGAGGCACGGGAAGACCGATGCGGGTCATTTCGGCGAGGTTGGCTCCCTTGCCGCCGAGCAGGGCTTTCATCGAGCCGTCGCCGTCGGCTTTGTTCGCTCCCCAGGTGTAAACATATTTTTCGGATTTTGATTTTCCGCCGGTGGCGGCTTTCTTCGCCGCTTTCTTCGCTTTGGTGGCCATGATGGATGATTGGGTGGTGTGTAAGATCCCGCCGGTGTTTGGCGGACCGGAAATCCGGCCCGGGGGCGGAGCCGAAAATAATAAACGCTCGCGGAATAGAGTCAACGTCGGTTTGACAGGATGGCCTAAAAAAACGATATAAATGTCCGCATTTTGTTTTCAGGCTCGCCTGAGCGGGCATTTCGGCCGCTTTGGCGCCCGCCGGATCGTGCCCGGGCGCATCGCGGATTTCTGAACGAAGCCAGCCAGTTTTGGCGTAGCTCTCACTCTCAGAATGGACACAAAACGAGTTTTTCCGATTTGCATTGGTGCGGCCATCATCATGGCGGGTTGTATCCCGCAAGTTGCCGCGAATGAGATTCCGCTGCATCTGCCCAAACCCGATGGGAAATCCGGTGATCCGACCAAACCGGTGAAGGTTTATATCCTCGCCGGGCAATCCAACATGGTCGGTATGGGCGACCTCTCCGGTGCCCGACCGCCTTTTCCCAACCAGTTTCTCAGCGCCGACCCGGCCGTAATCACGGGAGCCTCGCCCATCGGCGAGAACTCCGGCGGCAAGCCGATCAGTTGGCTGCCCGTCGCCCGGCACGGGGTGTTCGATGCCAAGGCCGCCGTTGTTGAGGGTGCCGTCGGCACAGCGAAAGCGGACCCTGCCAAAGCGGTTCCGATCGCCCTCGGCACCGTGTCGGAAAATCTTCCCGTCGCGGGAGAAGGGCAAACCGTGGTGGTCACCGCCGAAATCGATGTCCCCGCCAGTGGCATTTATACCCTCCATGCGGGTTTTGGGGACAGCTCGCACAACGTGGTGCAACTCGACGGCAAGGAAGTCTATCGCAAAGAGATCGGTGCCGCGCCCGTGGTCACGAAAATCCCCCTCGAGGCCGGCAAACGCTATCCGATTCAGATCACGTATTCCAAAAGCGGGTCAGCCGCTTTCTGGATGGAGCAAGTCGACATTGAAGGCAAAGGCGACTTGAAATATCTCACGTCCAAAGACGGCAAATTCACCTATCTCCTTGATGCTGCCGGAGCCTGGAGCGCGCGCCACGACGTGACCTACACCGATCCGCGCCTTTTTCCCGACCGTGCCAGTTCGCCGTTGTCCGCGAGCTCCAACAATGGGAAGTCAATTGGACCCGAACTCGGCTTTGGCGCCGTCATGGGAGAATTCCATGGCGAGCAAGTCCTGTTGATCAAGACCGCCATGGGCAACCGGTCGCTGCGGTTCGATTTTCGTCCGCCCTCGAGTGGCAGGAATGAACCCGACAACAAATACGAAGCTTACGAATACCATGCCATGGTTCAGGGCGTGCGGGATACGCTCGCGAAGATTGACAAGGTTGTGCCTGGTTATGCCGGACAAGGCTATGAGATCGCCGGTTTTGGATGGTTCCAAGGCCACAAGGATAGCGGCTCGACCAAAGAAGAATATGAGAAGTGCCTGGTGGACATGATCAATGATGTCCGTAAGGAATTCAAATCTCCGAAGCTGCCGGTCGTCGTGGCCACGGTCGCTTTCGGCGGCTACCGGATCACTGAAGGGAATTGGAAAGGGGTATGGGAGGCGCAGATGGCCGTCGGTGACCCGAAGCAACATCCGGATTTCTCCGGCACGGTGGCTTCGGTGGATACACGCGAATTCTGGCGCGAGCGCATCGAGTCGCCTGCCGATCAGGATTACCACTACAACCGGAATCCTGAAACGTACCTTTTGATCGGCGAAGCCATGGGACGCGCCATGGTGAACCTGCTCGGTGGCAAGGCTGCCGGAATTCCGAAATCTGATCGCGAGGCCAAGTATGCCGCTGCTGTCGCTGCCGCGGCCGCCGAAGCCGCGAAACCGGAGCCCACACATGAACAGAAAACCGCTTCGCTGGCCGCGCTCAAACCGATGCTTCTCGATGGTGCCCTCGCCGCTTATCTGGCCAATCCGCGCTACCAGCCTGCCGTGCAATCGGCAAGCAAAGGGGAACGTCCCGCGAAGATGCCATCGCTGCTTCCGGATTCATTGGATGAAGTGGCCGACTTCCATCGTTTTGCCGGCGACGCGGATTATGACTGGAAACCATTCGTTCCCGCGGTCAAGGATGCGGCGTGGGACTATTATGCTTATGATCTGCCAGCCGGATACGACAAGGCGAAAGGACTCCCCGATCTCAAGATGGTTCATCCCTCCGGCATGGAGAATTGGTTCGCGCCGGACTTTGATGCTAAAAAGGCCGGCTGGCTGAGCGGGGCGGCCCCATTCGGCGTGGCCAAGGACACGATGGCCTATCCGGAGTGGTATGGTTCCAGCAAACGCGGGCCCGTAAAAACGATTGCCGAGAAAGACGTGCTCTTGCTCCGCCAGACCATCGATGTCCCGCCATTGAAGGACGGTCATCGTTACCGCATTCGGGTGTCCGGCAGTGCGCACCTCAATCACGGAGAAGGTTATGCCATCTACATCAATGGCAAGTTGCTCGGCGAATCCATGGCCGGGATCACCGCTTGGCGCAGGGAAGGGGGCAAGCCGCGGGGTAGTCATGTCTGGGCGGACTTCCGCGATGAATTTAGAAATGGCAAAGTGACCATCGCCATCGCAAACTTTCCCATGAACAATAACAAGGCTGACGGATTCCTTCCGGCCGGCCAACCACTTTCCGTATGGCTGGAGGAAATGAAAACTCCTCCGGTTGACTGAATAAAACACGCTCACTTCCCTCATGAAATCAGCATCACGTTCCATTATCCGCCGAGCTTCCGCTTGGATGCTCGCGGCATTCGCCCTTGCCGCGCCGCTTCACGCCGCCGAGCGCAAACCCAACTTCATCTTCGTCATTGCCGATGACCACCGCTGGGATGCCATGGGAGCCGTGCAAAAGGAACATGGCGAAAAGGCACGCTACCCTTGGTTCGAAACCCCGTCCATGGATCGGCTCGCTGCCGATGGCGTGCGTTTCCGCAACGCGTTCATCACGCACTCGATTTGTTCGCCCGGCCGCGCCGGCTTTCTCACGGGCCAATACACCCATGTCAACGGCGTGATGGATAACAACACCCCGTTTCCGGAAAAATCCGTAACCCATGCCTCTCTTCTTGGTGAGGCTGGTTATCGCACCGCCTACTTCGGCAAATGGCACATGGGCAACCAACGGACCAGGCCTGGCTTCCAGCATTTCGCCAGTTTCATCGATCAGGGAAATTATCAGGATTGCCCGGTTGTAATCAATGGGGTGGTTACGCCAACCAAAGGCTGGATTGATGATATCTCGACCGACTACGCCATCGACTGGATCAAGGCCAACCGTGAGGCGCCATTTTCCATGGTCCTTGGATTCAAGAGCCCGCACAACAAACGCGGTGGCAATGGTCTTCCGGAACGTCTGCGCAATCTCTATGAGGGAAAAACCACCAATCGAACTCCCAACTGCGATATCGCAGCCATTTATCACAAACCGCTCAATCCAGAGGACGCGGGCAAGGAGCGCGGGCTTTCCGCCAATTCAGTGCATCTCGACTACCTGCGCCACATCAAGGGCATCGACGAGAATCTCGGTCGCTTGCTGGACACGCTCGATGAACTCGGGCTTGCTGATGACACCGTGGTTGTTTACTCCAGCGACAACGGGTATTTCCTCGGGGAGCGCGGCCTCGGCGACAAACGAGCCCTTTACGAGGAAGGATTGCGTATTCCCTACATCGTCCGCTACCCGCGCCTCTTCCCCAAGGGCAAGATCGTCGACGAGCTGGTGACCAATCTCGACCTTGCTCCCACTTGGCTCGATCTCGCAGGACTACCCGCGAATGCCGGAATGCAGGGCGCCAGTTTCAAGGATCTCGCCTCTGGCAAGAAACCCGCCAATTGGCGCACTTCATTCCTCGCCTACTACCGCAAGGAGCTCGGCGATACACCTACTTGCCACGGTGTCCGCACCGAGAACGCCAAACTCATCGTTTATCCCGGACGTCCGGAATGGACCGAGGTCTATGATTTGAAGGACGACCCCTACGAACTGAAAAATCTCCCCGCCGACGGGCCATTGGCCGCAAGTCTCAAGGCTGAACTCGAGAAAAAGATGCAGGAGGTCGGGTTCAAGCCAAAAGGGATGAGCCCGCATCAACCATGAAGTCCGACTCCACCCGGTATGATGCGATTGTGGTCGGTGGCGGTCACAATGGCCTCGTGGCAGCGACCTATCTCGCCAAAGCGGGCAAGCGTGTCTTACTTCTCGAAGCCCGTGATGAAATGGGTGGCGCGACCACCAGCGTCAAAACATTTCCCGACTACGAGGCCCGGCTCTCACGTTACGCTTATCTGGTTTCGTTGCTGCCGGATCAAATCGTCGCGGACCTCGGCCTGAATTTCAAGACCCTGCCGCGCTCCGTTGCTTCCTATACGCCTTACCATCGCGACGGTCGGCAAGACGGGCTTCTTATTTCGTCCGATTGGGACAGCCGCACGGAGCAGAGCTTCAGAAAGCTGACAGGATCGGACAAGGAGGGCCAGGCATGGCGAGAGTTTTACGGAGAGATCGCGGAACTGGCCCGGCGGCTCGCGCCGACCATGCTCGAGCCGTTACAATCCGCCTCCAAACTCAAGTCCGCCGTCGGCCTGCCTCAGGTGTGGCGGAATCTCATGGAGGTGCCTATCGGCCAGGTCCTTCACGAACGATTCCATGACGACCTCGTCCGTGGCGTTGTTTTCACCGATGCTTTGATCGGGACTTTCGCGTCGTCCGATGACCTGCAGGCCAACCGCTGCTTCCTCTATCATCTTATCGGCAATGGCTCCGGGCAGTGGCATGTTCCACAGGGTGGCATGGGAGCGCTGGTCAAGGAATTGATTCGTGTCGCGTTGGCTGCGGGTGTGGAAATCAAATCACGCTCCATGGTCACCGCGTTGGAAAGCGGACCGTCCGGCGTGCGCGTGGAAACGGAGTCCGGGCACGTGCATGTGGCGAAAGACCTGCTCTTCGCCGCCGCCCCTCAATACCTGGCCAGACTGCGCGGGCAGCCGGAGCCGGAATCCTTGGAAGGTTCGCAGCTGAAAATCAACATGCTGCTGACCAGATTGCCCCGCCTCAAATCAGGAGAGGATCCCCGGCTCGCTTTCGCGGGCACCTTCCACGTGAACGAGAGTTTTTCCCAATTCGAAGCGGCTTATACCACTGCCCGTGCCGGTGGGATGCCGAGTCCTCTGCCTTTGGAAATCTATTGCCATACCCTCACCGATCCGACAATCCTTGCCCCGGAGTTGGTGGAGGGAGGTTTTCACACGCTCACGCTTTTTGGATTCCACACACCGGCCGCACGCTTTGATGCCGACCCCGAAGGAACCAAGGCTTTGGCCAAGGAGTATGCACTGGCCAGCCTGAATGAATATCTGCTCGATCCGATCGAATCCGTCCTCGCCCCCTGCCGCGATGGCTCGCTTGCCATCGAAGTGAAATCACCGCTCGATCTGGAGAACGACATTTCCCTTCCTAGGGGAAATATTTTCCACCGGGATCTGGATTTCCCCTTCCTTGAGGACGACCTAGCATCGGCATCTGGAAAATCGTGGGGGGCGGAAACCGACGATCCCCACATCTATCTCGCCGGGGCAGGTGCCCGGCGCGGCGGAGGAGTCAGTGGCATCGCCGGTCACAATGCCGCCATGGCTCTGCTCGCGAAGTCTTGATGGCAAATTCCTTCGCAACATGAGCTGGAAAAAATTCGAGAGTGTCACGCTGCACGTCGGCCACGACAAAACCGGCTCCACGGCCATTCAGAGTGCCATGGACACGCACAGGGAAAGTCTGCTCGCGGAAGGCTATCTGTACCCGAACGGGCGCTGGCACGCCCCGCTCGGATCTTATTTCCACGATGAGCCTGAGAAATACGATGGCAATCCGTTAGCCAGCCGCGAGGAAATCCGAAGGCTTGACGCCGAATGGATGAAACGTTTGTTGGTTGAACTTGATTCGACCTCCGCGCGCCATGTGGTTTTTTCCTACGAGGGCTTTTTCAATCTACCCGAGTCCACCTGGCGGCGCATCCGGGAGTTTTTCCTCCGTCATACCGCTCAGATCCGCATCGTGGGATATTGCCGCAGACCGGAGGATTACGCGATCAGCGCCATCAGCCAGCAGATCAAATCCGGAAGGATTCCTTGGGGCCGCTATACGGGAAAATTGGCAGAGCTGCGATTGGCCACCGCCTCGCGTGCTTCCGATTGGCGTCTCGGCCTGCCCATCGTGTTCTACAAGAACAATCTTCCGAAGATGCAGCGGATTTTCGGTAAAGAAAACATGGTGATCCGGAAGTTCGGGCGCGATGAATTGACCGGGGGCGACGTGGTGGCGGATTTCCTGTCCATCTTCGATTTGTCCGATCCGCTGATCCGGAAAGTTTCCAGTTCGCGCGTTCGGGAAAATCCATCGCTTGGCGCGGCGGCCATCCAAACGGGCCTGTACCTCCTCCGTAGGCGCGACGAGCTGAGAATCTCTGCGGACGAATCACGGACGAAGATTGTTCCTTTGTTAGAAGAGATTCCCGGGTCCAAACCCGTCTTGCACGAAGACGAGCGGTGGCGCGTCCTCGAGGCATCGAGAAAAGAATCGGTTTATCTGGACGAGGAATGGGCGAGCCATTTTGACGACCCGGTCATTTTGCGAAGCACGCCGCCGATGCTTTCGGATAAGGAACTCCAATCCCTGGCAGGCGAGCTCTTGAAGCGCGCTGGATTCTGATAGCGAGGCTGCTGCCGCCCTGCCGGCTTTTCTCAGACATTCCTTGATGCCGGGACGAACGCACCGCTGGTCTCGACCTATTTGCCCATATTATCGATCATCACCTTCAAGAGGAGATTCTCATAGTGCTCCTTGATTTCCATTTCGCGTTCGGCTCTGGCCGCCATCTCCTTGTTTTGCTTGAGGGAGTTGGAAATCGCCGAGGCCAGGAGTTTGTTGGTCTGGGCGAGACGACGGCAGGCATCGGCAATTGATTTGTGCCTTTTGGGAAGCGTGTCGAGCAAGGCCTCCACTTCCTTCAGATACTCCCGTGCTTGTCTGATGGACAAGTAGGCGGCGCCATTGTGGCTTGGTGGCTCGAATGGTCTCGAAACGGCCAGTTCATCCAAAACAGCCTGTTTCGCCACCTTATCGATGGGGCGGGCCACAAGCTCGCGAATCAAGCCGAGAACCACGGTGCCAACTGTCTTGAACTGATGATGCTCGCGAACCCATGCCAGGGATTTCTTCCCGAGGCTTCGTGCCGCTTCCTGGTTCGCATGGCATTCCCGCATGGCAGAGGCGGCGGCATCCAGATCCGGCTCGGCCCATTCCTCGTCTTCCGGATAGTGAATCGAGCCCGGGCCGATCGCTGATTTGTGGAATGGAATCGGATAGCTGTGCTCCGGGAGTGTGAAGTCGAGGTTTCCGGAATACGCCGTGGCGATACAAGGTTTACCCTGCGCCATCGCCTCCAGGATGGTCATGCCGAGTCCTTCACTGCGGTGCAACGACACGTAGGCATCACAGCGGCTAACCAATGCATTGCGGTCGCTCTCCGAAAGGTATTCGTCGATAAGAATGATATCCGCTCGGCTTGTGAATCTGGCTTTCAGATACATCGCTTGGCGCAGGTGTTCCTGCGCATGGCTGGATTTCACCACGAGGATAGGCCCACCGGGTTCCTGGGTTGGAAAGGCCCGGGTAAAAGCCTCACACAGCCCGTCGGGGTTCTTGCGCTTGAAACAGCTGTAGTAGTCGAAGCTGAAGAGGAAGAGATACCGGCCCTCGAAGTCGAATCTGCTTCCAACATCAGCGCCCTCGTTTTCAGGGAATGGCAAGGGAGCTGGAAAGACCCGCACGGGAAGTCCAAGGCCTTTGCCGAACGATTGGGCAAGGAAACGTGTGGTGCACCATACCTCATCAAAGTAGGGAGCACAGGCCTTCGCGGAGTCCGGAATATCCTCCGTTTCCCAATAGGGTAGGATGACGGTCCTTGCATTTACAAAGAAATCCGCAGGGAGATTCGGCAGGAGCTGCGGGATATGCTCGGGATTCAGATGCAGGATGCGGACCGCTGCTTCCGGTGAAGGTTGGCTGGACGGCAATTCCTCGGTGGTGAAATCCACTCGTGCCCGCCCCTTCAAGGGCACAGCAATCGGACGCACCGGGCAACCCACCGTCCGCAGAGCCTGCACCAGCGTCCGTGCCGTTCCCCCGAGGCCTATGGCCGAGTTGAGGAATCCATACACTTCCACCAAGGGCGCCTTTGTGGTCGCCGATTCGCCGGGAGCGGCTGGGTCCGATGGCGGGGCGGCTTTCTTCATTCGGGAGTGCGTGCTTGGATGCTTTTGCTCGGAGTGTTCGTCCCGACAATGAGTCGATATCTATAGCGTCATGGTCCGCACAGGCAAGCGGAATGGAAAGATGAACCGGACTTTTCGCATGCCTTTCGGTTTCTTGCCAAAGGCACGCGTCATCAATCTTTTTTCGACCTCCACCACAACGCAAGCGCGCGCAGGGGGCTCGCGCCGTGGTGACGCAAACGATGTCGGTAATCCTCCAACAGGTCTCTCTGTCGCGCCGTGGTTTCCCGCGCCGCGGCTTTCACCCGTTGCAACTCGGTCCGTCGACTTGCTAGCTTATCCTCCAGTTCCCCGATGCGTTTCTGGAGGGAGGCCAGAAGCAACCCGTAGTCGTCGGTTTCGCAGGCAGGGGCGCAGGACGGAGTATCCCCGTTCTCCGCCACCCGCCGCAGGTAGGCCTCGTGCCCGGCCTTGTGCATTTCTTCCAGATAACCGCTCTGGGTGGTGTCGCCGATTGCCCGGTTATAGTGCATGAGGGCAAGGGTGCGGAAGCCGGCTTGAAGGTGGGGCGGGAAATATTGGGCGTTTTTCCCGAGCACATAGGCATTGTCGCGGGCGGACATGATCGGCTCGCGGCCGGAAGTCTGTGTAAAGGAGCGGTAACGATAGGCCTGGCAGACGGCGGGGATGTAACCGAGCGCCCGCTGGCCTGCGGCCCAAAGGGCCGAATCGTAATCCGGGCAAAAAACCCTCGGATCGTATTCGAATGCTCCCCCATGCGCCTTGAAGGCGGTCCGACGCCAGGTCATCTGATGCACCGGCGGTCCCCAGTGGTAAAGTAGTTCCTCTCCCATACCTTCCGTCGTGAGCCTGGAAGGAATAAAAGAGCCGAGGGCGATTAGGCTGGGAGAGAAGAGTTCGCCCTCCGGACCAACTGCCTGGCCGTCGCAGAAACCGGCCAGCCAATCCGGCCGCTCTGCCACGGCTAGCGTTTTCGTGAGGAGACCACCGGGCAGAAAATAGTCGTCGCTATCGATATAGTGGATGAACTCTCCGCTCGCCTCGGCAACCAGTTCATTCATCGCCGCGCACAGGCCGGTATTCTTGGTGTGCCGGATGAATTTTACGCGTCGCAAGTGGCTGCCATGGTCGCGAACCCACGCTTCGATTCGTTCAGCGGTGGCGTCTCCCGAGGCGTCATCACAAATCACGATTTCCACATCCGGCAGACCACTATCCAAACAACTATCGAGCGTCTGAACTACATGCCCTTCGTGGTTGTAGGCCGGGATGACAATGGTAATCGAAGGAAGCATCAGGCGTTCGTCTCCGTCGGGTATCTTACCGCTGGTCGGCCGGAACACAAACTTCGGCACCTTGAACCACGGCCAGACCGAGTGTCCGGCGTTGGAATGCCTATACCGCGAGTGCCGGCCACCCGACTCACCCAGAAACCCATGGCGCGGAGAGCCAAATGGGCGTAGTTTTCCCCGCCACGCCCCGGATGGTCACCCGCTTGGTTTCGCAAGAAACCAGGATGGGAGGAAAGTCCGGACTCCGCAAGGCAGCGCGCCCGGCGCAAGCCGGGGGACCGGGGAGACAGCGTCCCCGGCCACGGAAAGTGCCACAGAAAACAAACCGCCAGCCGGCACCGGTCGCGAGACCAAGGGCCGGCAGGTAAGGGTGAAACGGGGAGGTAAAAGCTCACCGCTCCCCAGGGGCAACCCGGGAGGCTCGGCAAACCCCGCGCGGAGCAAGACAGAACAGGGGAAACGGGCCGCCTGCCCGGCCACCGCAAGGTGATGACCCCGGGTAATAGTCGCACCGCCGGATCGCCCGTCGATTCGGGGTGTCCGGGTATCCACCCGGGCAAGAGAAATGACCGTCGAATCCCGCGAGGCGGGAGGAACAGAATCCGGCTTACAGGGGCGTGGCCGCTCCTTCCTTCGGAATGTTGGATTTCGTATGTTGTCCAATTTGCACTTGTCAAAACCGGGAGCCTGAGGAATTGAATATTCACCTATGACCCGAGTTTTACTTACCACCACATCGTATCAGGACACTCCCGGACCCCATCACGCATTGCTGGAGTCTCAGGGATTCGAAATCGTGCGCGAACGCGGACCACTCACGGAAGCGCGGATGATGGAATTGGCCGGCGACTTCGATGCGTTTCTTTGTGGAGATGATGGCATCACCCGCGCGGTGATCGAGAAGTCATTGCCTCGTCTGAAAGTGATCAGCAAATATGGCATTGGTCTGGATAAGATCGATGTAGCGGCCGCGAGCGAACACAAACTGCCCGTGCTCTTCACTCCCGGTGTGAACCACACGACGGTGGCGGAACACGCGTTCTGTCTGATGCTGGCGCTGGTGCGCAACCTCGTTGACGTGGTCAATTCCACCCGTCAGGGATTGTGGAAGCGTCCGACCGGTCATGAATTGTGGCAAAAGAGCATTGGCATCGTGGGTATGGGCCGCATCGGTTGTGAAGTGGCCAAACGCGCCGTCGGTTTCGACATGCCCGTCCACGGCATGGACACTTACTGGCCGGAGGACTTCGCCAAGGCAAACGGGGTCACCCGTCACGAGAACATCGAGAGTCTCCTGGAGGTGTGCGATGTGATCTCGCTCCACACCAATCTCAGCCCGTCCACCCATCACTTGATCAATGCGGAGCGTCTGGCCAAGGCGAAGCCGGGATTGTTGCTTATCAATACCGCCCGTGCCGAAGTGGTCGATCAGGATGCCGTCATCGCGGCCCTTGCCAATGGAACCCTCGGCGGCTACGGCACCGACGTCCTCGATGTCGAACCTCCGCCCGCCAACCATCCTCTTCTAACAAATCCGAAGGTAGTGGTCACGCCGCACATCGGTTCGCGCACTTATGAAAGTGTGCCGCGCCAGGCCATGAAGGCGACCAACAATTTGATCAACTACCTCAAAGGCAGCGGGGAGTTCTTCCAAGCGAACAAGTTCTGATTTCAGCAAAGACCCATGAAAGCCTGTTCTTCCCTGCGCTACCTGCTTGCCACCTCGCTCTCGCTCCTCTTTGCCGGATCGGCTGCCGCGTTGAAAGACGAGAACAACCAGGGGCGCTGGGAGAAACCCTGTGAGCGTGGGCCCGATGCCGTGGTTCCCGGCTTTCTCGTGAACATGGGACCAACGGGAGCGCGCGGGATCCTGAAGGCGAATTCGTACGTGGTGAAATACATTTTCGACGGTTCGCCGGCGGTCGGGGTTTTGAAAATCGACGACGAGGTGACCGGAGCGAATGGAAAGCCATTCGGCACCCACATCTTTGGCGGCCGTCACCATGGGTTGGAAGGTCCGCTGCAGGATCTCGGTCTGGCCATCGAGGACAGCGAAGGCGGCGATGGGGTGCTCCGGTTGACGGTGAAGCGCGGGGAGGAAGTCTTGAATGTGCAGGTGCAACTCGAGAAACTCGGTCGTTTCGCGGAAAGCTTCCCCTTGAACTGCCCGAAGACCAAGGTGCTGCGGGACCGTGCCTACAAGTATTTGATCGAGCATCCCGGGGAAATCAGTTCGCAAGGCCGTTGTGCGGCGGCACTTGCGATGATGGGAGCGGACGACCCGAAGGTTGCTGCGGCCGGGAAGCGCATGGCGTTGGATTGGAACAAGCCTTATGACAAACAAACATGGTCATGGCATCTTGGGTTCCAAGGGATCACACTCGCCGAATACCAACTCCTCACGGGCGATGATTCGGTGAAGAAGACACTCAAGAGCACCTTGGATCTACTCCGTTACTCGCAATGGACCGGGGAGATCAAACACTGGAAGGTGGACCAAATGAAGAAGCCCGTGGAGCAATCGGTGCTCGATCGCCATCAGGCTCTGTATGCGGGTGGATTCGGCCATGCTCCGTTTCCGGTGATTGTTGCGCGCGGCGGTGGTGGTTACGGTCCGATGCAATGGCCGACCTGCTTGGCTCTCATGTCGTGGGAGTTGGGTAAGGAATGCGGACTCAATGCATATGACGAGGGCATTAACGAAGCATTCAAGTTTCTCGAATACGGAACCACCAAAGCCGGTCGTGTTGCTTATGGAGGCGAGTTCACCTTGAACAATGGCCCGATTGATACCGCGAAGTGGCAGCAAGATACTAAACACGGGTTCTCCGCGAAGTCCGGGTTGGGATATTTTGTATACAAGTTCTCCGATCGCGCGAATGCCGACGAAATGGTGAAGCTCCATCTGACGAATATCGATCAGGCCTACAAGGATATGGCAGATGGTCACGCCTGCGCCCTCATGGGATTGACCTGGGGTTTGGCCGGAACTTTCGGTTCAGGCGACGCGGCATTGAAGAAAAAGGTCTTCGATCATTACAAGGCCTGGATCAATCTCGCCCGTTGCCATGGCAGCGACTCCTACGTGATCCTTCCCGCCCGCGATTATGCGGACTCTTCCTATTACCGGGACAACATCCGCAACCACACCACCGCCGCCATGGCCCTGCTCTACAGTTTCTCCTCGCCCAAGCTCCGTATCCACGGGGTCAGCCGCGGGGGCAAGCGTGGTTGAGACTTCTTTCGGGTTGATCGGCAGGGGCACAGGCCGCTAAACTTGAGCGTTCATGGCTCGACCCCCGGCGAAAAGCACGAAATCATCCCGTAAACCCGGGAAAGGCAAGGCGCGCCCGGTCCCCAAAGGCAAGAGAAGAGCGCGCGATTCGACCTGGAAGGGACGCGTTCTGAGATGGGGGTTGTGGACCGCCGGCTTGGGGTTGGCTCTCTTCGCGGGCATCATGTTCTATTTCGAGCACGAGGCATCGAAGATTGATATTTCGAATCTCAACGAGGTGCCGGAACGCACGCAGGTCTATGATCTGCGCGGCAGGTTGGTGGGCGTGCTGCACGGGGAGAACCGGATTTTTATTCCCATCTCCGAAGTGCCGACGGTTTTCAAAGAGGCGCTACTCGCGAGAGAAGATAACCGGTTCTACGAACACAAGGGCGTGGATTGGTTCGGCGTGTTGCGGGCGGCTTTCCGCAACGTGCGGGAAGGAGACATCGTGCAGGGTGCGAGCACGCTGACCATGCAACTGGCGCGGAATCGTTTTGCACTGTCCGGGAAGAATTTCCAACGCAAGATTGTCGAAGCCTTTCTCTCCCGGCGCATCGAGGCTCGTTACAGCAAGGATCAAATTCTCGAGGCCTATCTCAATATTGTTTATTTTGGTTCGGGGCAGTATGGCCTCGAGCAAGCGAGCCGGACGTACTTCGAGAAGCCCGCGCGGGCCCTGAATCTGGGGGAATCGGCCATGCTGGTGGGCATTATCCGCAGCCCGAACCGTTATTCACCTTTCCGGAATCCGGAAGGAGCGGTGGAGGAAATGGATATGGTGCTGGACCGCATGGTGGAAACCGAGCGGCTTGCCCCGGCGGCGGCGGTCGCGGCCAAACAAGCGCCACCCGTGGTCCGCCCACCGGCCCGTCGGAACCCCGCTGATTCGTGGTCCATGGATGTGATCCGCAAGGAGCTGGAATTGATCCTCGATGCCAATAACATTGCGGAGGGAGGATTGCGTGTATTCACGACTCTGGATCTGGATTTGCAAAAAGCGGCGGAGGATGGGCTGGAAGAACATCTCGGCGCCCTTGAGAGCGCCCCGGGATACGCGGCCCCCACGCGGTCGGCCCACTCGGCGGCTTTGGCAGGACTGGCCGTGGGGCAAGAGCCGCCCGAACCGGGATATTTGCAAGGGGCGGTGGTCGTGCTGGACAATGGAACCGGGGGCATCCGTGCCATGGCCGGCGGGCGCGATGTGAAGCAGAGCCGCTTCAACCGCGCCACGCAGGCGAAACGCCAGGTTGGTTCACTCTTCAAACCATTCGTTTACACGGCCGCCTTCGAGGCGGGTCTGCCACCGGGAGGAAGCCTCGATGATGGACCGATCCGACCGGGAGAGATCGCGGGAGCGGCAAGAAATTGGCGGCCACAGAACTCGGATGGAATCTTTGGCGGGATGACTCCGGTTTCCGTCGGCCTGGCCCGATCGCGGAACACCATGGCCGTGCGGGCGGGCAACATTGCGGGTTTGGCGAGAGTCCGGGAAATGGCGGAGCGATGCGGGCTGGCCGCAGACATCCCCGGTTATCCTTCCGTTTATCTCGGCTCGTTCGAATGCTCTTTGCGTGACTTGACCTCGGCCTATACGGCCTTTCCTAACAAGGGTGTGCGACCGCGTCCGTATGTCGTAAACGAAATCCAGGATCGTTATGGCCGGCGTGTTTACCTTGCCACGCTGACGGCCACGACTTCCTTCTCGCCAAAGGCCGCGGCGACCACATCACGAATGCTTGAAGCCGTGATGCGACCGGGTGGCACGGCGGCGGCGGCGATCACCCGGGGGGTCGATTTCCCGTCCGCTGGAAAAACCGGCACGACCGACAACTACCGCGACGCATGGTTTGTCGGTTACACGGGGCTTCTGACCGCCGGGGTGTGGGTGGGATTTGATGAGCGGAACCGCGGTCTCGCGCAGGGGTATGGCTCAAGGCTATCGCTGCCGGTTTGGGTCAAAGTGATGCGCACGGCCAAGGATGCCGGATATCAACTCGGGAACCTGCCCTGAACGAGCCGGGTGGGGGATTTCAAACTTTGATTATGAAATAGAGCACCACGAGAAAAAGAAGGACCACTGCACCAAGGGCGAGGCCGATCCGGCGATTGACGGCCACGCTGCGCATGTGCTCGACTGGGTCGCCGACGGCGTAGTATTGGCGGACTTTCTCTCCCCGCAAAGCCCGGTGCTGATCCATCGAAAGGGCATGGGGCAACGGCTTGCTTCGCACCTTCTCGATTCTCGAGAATACAGCAGGTCGGGGGCGAGGTTGGTGGGGCATGACGCGTGGGGGAAGATTGCAACTAGGAACTCCAGATCAGCGCTTTTGTCAACAAGGAATGGAAAACGTCCGGGGCCGTGCGGTGGAAGCAATTCCGGGAAAAACTCATCGCATTGCCGGGTTGGAAGATGGTCAATTTCCGGATCCCCGGCAGGCAGCATCCAACCCGGGCTTGAATTCCCGGTCGAATTGCGGCTTTTTTGGCGATGCGAATTTTATCAGGTATCCAACCCTCGGGGCAGCTCCACATCGGCAACTATTTTGGGGCCATGCGGCCGATGATTGACCTGCAGGACGATGGGGACGGTTACTATTTTATTGCCGATTACCACGCCATGACGACGGTGTCGGACCCGGCGATCCTGCGCGCGAATGTCCGGGAGGTGGCGCTGGATTTCCTCGCTTGCGGTCTCGACCCGGCCAAGGCGGTCTTTTTCCGCCAGAGTGATATTCCGGAGGTCAACGAACTGGCTTGGGTGCTCTCCACCCTGTGTCCAATGGGCCTGCTCGAGCGTTGCCATTCGTTCAAGGACAAGACGGCGCGCGGCATCCCGGCCACCCATGGATTGTTCGCCTATCCCGTGCTCATGGCCGCCGACATTCTGCTTTATGACAGCCGCATCGTGCCGGTGGGCAAGGACCAGAAGCAACATGTCGAGGTCACCCGAGATCTGGCGGGGAAACTGAACGAACGTTTTGGCGAGGGCACGGTGGTAGTTCCGGAACCGAGGATCCAGGAGGCGACCGCCGTGGTGCCCGGCCTCGACGGCCAGAAGATGAGCAAGAGTTATGGCAACACCGTGCCGTTGTTCGGCGAGGAAAAGGCCCTGCGCAAGAGCATCATGCGGATGCCCACCGACAGCACGCCGGTGGAAGAGCCGAAACCGAAGGGGAATTCGATTCTGCTCCAGCTCTACAAACTCTTCGCCACGCCGGAGGAATACGCCGCCATGGAAGCGAGTTTCGACGCCGGTGGCACGGGCTATGGCCACTACAAAGGACAGCTCTTCGAGGCCTACTGGGAGCATTTCCGGACCGCGCGCGAGTGCCGCGCCGGGCTGGCCGCCGACCCGGGACACGTCGAGTCCGTGCTCAAGGCCGGGGCGGTGAAAGCCCGCGAAACCGCAAATCGCACCCTGGAGCGCGTCCGCCGGGCCTGCGGATTACGCTGAATTTCCCATTTGCTCGCCCCATCCAATGGCGATTCCGGGCGAAAATAAGTTGCGTGTGTTCCTACAGCCGCTAGATTTCCCGTCCCGCGCCTGCCGGATTCGGATTTAGGCGCGAATTCACCGCCAGCCCCGCTTTTCCCATGGGATCCCTTAAGAAACGTCGTAAAACCAAAATCAACAAGCACAAGCGCAAGAAGCGTTTGCGCAAGAATCGTCACAAGAAGCGCCTGCGTTATAAGTCCTGATCTCGCACGAGCGGGCCTTGAACGTGGCAGTCCGGGAGTTTCCCGGGCCCGTCAGCTTGTTCCATCAGGAGTTGCGGTTAAGTTCCTCCACTACCGTCGGCGACCCGAAAGGTCGCCGATTTTTTTATCACGGGTTGAGCTTAACTTAACGCGAAAGCCCGGCGCGGATGATCACGGGTGATCCGCTTGTTTGCCGCGGGCCCGGCGTTCTCGTTTGGTCGTGACTCGCCAGCCGAGGTGGGAGGCGGAGAGTTTGAGACACTGGATGCCGTAGCGCAGCGCCTTCGAGAAGGGAATTGAGCTGGCATCTTCCTCGTAACTGGTCGGGCAGGTCACCTCGCAGGTTGGGAAACCGTGTCGCAGCGCGGCCACGAACATCTGGTTGTCGAAGATGAAGTCGTTGCGGAACTCATGGAAGGGCACCGCTTCGAGCAGACGCCGCGAATAGGCGCGGTAGCCGGTGTGGTATTCGGTGTGGTAGGTGCCGAGGCAGAAGTCCATGATGTTGGTAAGACCCCAGTTGGCCAGATAACGCCAAATGGGCATGCCACCACTGAGAGCTCCCCGGCCACTTGTGCGTGAGGCAAGGCAAAGGTCGTATTCACCGGTGGCGAGCATCGCGCTCATGGCCGGAATCAGCTTCGGCGTATATTGGTAATCGGGATGGAGGAGAATGATGATGTCCGCGCCGGCATCAACTCCGAGCTGGAGGCAGCGTTTCACATTGCCGCCGTAGTTGAGATTTTTCTCGTTCCGATGGGTCTGGATGCCGAGCGATCGGGAAATCTCCGATGTCCGGTCGCCGGATGCATCATCGACGAGGATGACATCGTCCACGATATCCAGCGGGATATCACGGAAGGTTTTCTCCACGGTTTTTTCCGCCCAGTAGGCGGGCATGGTGACGGCGACTCGTTTTCCTTGGAACATGGACGGCCAGACTAACACGCCGCCACACTATTCTCAAGGGCGGATCGGAGCTTCCGCGGGCGGTGCCGGGTCCACCGGGGGTGATGGCGGCGGCGGCGTTGGTGCCGTTTCGAGCGCGGTCTCAACGTTCGGCTCGGCCACGGCCACGGCGGCCCTCACGGGAGGGGCGGGGCGGAGTTGAACGAGTTTGAGGTTGCGGGGCATGTTGGCGGAGGATTCGCCGGCATGCAGCACGGATGCCCAGGTATATTGATCTTCTTTTCCCAGGAGAAAGGCCTCCGCGTAATCATACACCGCGCCGTCAAAGATGGGCTCGTGGGCATAGAGCGACATGCCATCGCTACGGATGAAGACAAGGGTGAATTCATTGACCGGAAGCCCATGACCGAAAAAATAATCGTCGGCATGGCGGAAATCGACGCGGTGGATTTGACGCACGACCGTGCTCTCATGGACGAAGCGCTCGAGGATTTCGGCCCAGCTCGCGTAGGTTTCTTGATCGGATTCGGAGAGGCGCGCCGGCCAGTCGTCCGGCATGAAAATAACCATCGATCTTTCGCCCAGAAGCGAAGGGGCCGCTTTCGCCGACCACAGCCTGCGACCATCGGGGAGACGCGAAGTCGTCTGGCATCCGGATAAGGTTACCGCGATGGCGGTCAATGCCAGCGTGCGCGCAAGAACCAACGAAAAACGGCGGGTAGGGGGGATATTCACCTTGAAGGGAACCTAAACATGCCTCGTATCCACCCAATCGCAATGGGAATCAAGTTCGCCTTTTGACAAGCCGCCGGGCCAATCGCACGTTTGCTAGATGAATGACAACACGCGCCGTTTGGTCGTCCTCACGCTGGTGATCGCGCTCTCGGCGGCGATCCTCGCGTGGATTGGCCGCCGTGACGGTCGCTACGGCCTGTGGAATTTCTTCGCCGGTCGTCCGGCACCGGTTTTCGCGCCGGAGCAATACACCGTGCCGACCGAGCCCGCGCTCGCGGTCGACGAAGTGCCTTCCCTCGCCCGCCTCAACGAGGAATACACGCGCCTCGCGGCGGCGGTCATTCCATCCGTCGTGTCGATTGATACCAGCGAGACGGTCAATGTGCGGAGCGGATTTCCCGGTTACTATCGTTCCTACCAGAGGCCCGGCCTTGGCAGCGGAGTCATCGTCACACCGGAAGGCCATGTCATCACCAACCACCACGTGGTCGCGAACAAAGACGCCATCCGCGTAACGCTTACCCCCAGTGGAGGGGAACCGGAAACCTTTGCCGCCACCCTGGTCGGCTCTTTACCATCCTACGACATTGCGGTTCTTCGCATCGCATCAGACGGGCGCAACTTCCCTGCTTTGAAAATCGGGGATTCCACCAAAGTCCGCGTCGGTCAACTCGCGATCGCCATCGGAAATCCCTACGGTCTCGCGGGATCTGTCACCCAGGGTATTATTTCCGCCGTGGACCGCCGCATTGCCGATTCCGGCCCATCCTACTTCCAAACAGATACGCCCATCAATCCGGGGAATTCCGGTGGCCCCTTGGTGAACTTCCAAGGGGAGGTCATCGGCATCAATTCGGTGGTCCTGCGCGGACCGGAGGCCGATCGCGCGGCCCAGAACATCGGCTTTGCCATTCCCGCGGCCCAGGCGTGGGAAGCCTTTGAAATCATCACCGGGCGGGGGCGCCAGGTCTTCGGTTACCTTGGCTTCGCGGTGGAGGATGTCACCCCCCAGGTTGCCTCGGCCTTGGGCATGGCTGATGTGCAAGGCGCATGGATTCGGGCCTTGCAGCCGAACGGCCCGGCCGCGCTCGCGGGATTACGGGCACCGGAGGTGGTCCGGTCGCTCTCGGGGGCGGCCGCGGTGCGAGCTCCCGACGTCTTGCTAAGCCTCAACGGGGAAAAGGTCCGCTCGGCCGAATGGCTGGTCAGTCGTATTCGAGGGGTCACTCCAGGATCTTCCGTTGTTCTAGGCGTCTGGAGGGATGGGGAGGGGAAAGAAATCACCGCTACCGTGGGCGATAGCACCCGGATGCCTGCACCGACGCCGAACACCCCCTCTGAAGGCTCAACACCGCCCGCGCTCGATACCGTCGCCAAAGGCCGGGTCGTCTTGCACTCGGTCGGTATCACAACCCGGGTCGGTGGGGCCGATTCTCCTCTTATAATTGAGAGTGTGCGTCCAGGGAGCTTCGCCGAGGGCAAGGTTTCACCCGGCGAATGGATATCAGCCGTGAATGGCGCTGCGGTGGACAGCCCGGCGAGCTTTCACCGGGAAGTTCTCGCCGCCGTGGCCTCCACAAAGGGGCTTAAGCTCAAAGTCGGCTGGGCCAAAGGAGAACGCGACGTCCTGATTCTTCCATGAGAATCAGGAGAGCGCGGGTGGCGTAGGGTCGTTTTTCGGTGGAGTTCAGTGACCGCGATTCGGTCCCCGGGCTCTCTTCTTTCGTTGATTCTTAGGCGGATCCAATGAAATGGAGCGCAAATTCGAACTTTGTTGGCTCGCGAGCTTTGTTCTTAAAACAACTCGAACGGTCAGCCCATCTACAAGCCGGTGCAAATCGAGGTACGGGTAGCTGGAGGAACGTGGACCCAAATCTGCTCAGATACCCACAACAATGTGAACCCTTCCACGGTCATCTAAACCCGCCAGGTGCTGGCGAACCAGAAAGTCGAGTTCCGTTTCCGCGGCTCTCAGAATAACAGTACCTCGAACTGGCTGAGTTACCGATATGGTCCGGATCTGATGGTTGCCCGGATGATCCATGGACAAACGCCACCAAGCTACGCGCCTTACCTCTCGCCCAATGGGGTTGGCAGCTATCTCACTCCCTATCTGGCATCCAATGGCACCATGAACCTCGGTCCTCGCGACATGATCTACCTATGCGAGTTGACCAATACCAACCCTTCCTCGCAAGGCTTTGACTTGCAGGACTTGGTCATGGTCGTCACCTGCAACGAGATCAAGAAGTGATTTCTCCCCCGCCTTCCCTTCCACCGCCATGAAACTCCCATTCTCCATCTTCGGCCTCTTCACCCTGGTCTCGGTTGCCCTGGGTGCGCCCAAAAATCCCGTGATTCAGGATCGTATCAGCGATGCGGAATTCAACGCGCGACACGCCAAAGCGGTGCTCCCGTATGCGGCGCTTGAGGGAGCGGGGATGAAAGCGGTGGAGTCTGAAAAATCCGAACAGGACGAAGTGGCCGACCTTCTCGCCCGCTCCGCATTCCTCACGGACGGGCGGCAGTGCACCATCCTGCCGGCGGGTGCGGTGATTCACGTGCCCAAGAATCGGGAAGATCGCGTTGTGAAATCGGCGCCGTCTCTTCCCTTGGTGACGTGGGAAGATTTTCTCCGCGCCAATGCCTCTTGGATCCGCGAGTTCGCGATTGATAGCGATCAAGCCACCGGAGCCAAACCCTTTGATCCAAAAGCCGCCCAAGCTCTCGGGTCATCCGGTTCCATTGTGATCTCCACCTATATCCGCCAACCCGTAGCGCCCGTAGCCGGGGTGAAAACCGCTTTCGCCAAAGCCCTTGAGGCCGCCAAATAACTCCAGCTTCGAGAGAACCAACCCCATGGAACTTCATTCAAAACTCTTGCTAACCCTTCTGCTGGCCGCCGCGACCGCTCCCGTGGGCGCACAACAGGTCACATGGACGAATTTCCTTCGCCAGCGCTAGGTTCAAACCGGTGTTGAGTTGCAGACCAACGTGGCGAACAACGGCAGCCGCCTCTCGCTGCTTCCTCTGGAGCTATCCGGCGCTCAGTTCACCATCTGGACGATGAAAAACGGAACGAGCCAGACTCCCCAGTTGCTCGCCACCCGATTCGTGGATGCCTACCAAAAGGCCGCCACGGTAACCATTCAAACCGGTGATCCCTACGCGCTGATTCCTCGGACGAGGGTGGACAAACCCTTCACCGTGCGCCTGAATGTCTCAGGGCTGCGTCCGATTGTGCGTGGTGGTGATCTAACCGGAACAAGCGTGCGCTTCAACCATACCGCATCCACCTACGGAATCGGCGTGCACACACCTCCGGGCACCATGACCGCGAACACCGTTTTTAATGGCACCATCAATCAGAACGGTCTGCACACTTTCAACTTCGCGGGTGCCAATATCAGCTCGTCCAATCTATCCGCCGCGTCCGGAGAAGAGAATTTCACCGTAAGTTCGCTCACCGGCTCGGGTGCCCTCGACACCACCCTGGCCACCGGACGCATGCAGGTGTGGCCGAGGAGCACGGTGGCCATCTCGGGTATCACGGCCAATGCCACCTACGCCACCATGCCGGAGGTGACCTTCACCTACAACGACCTCTACCCCGACAGTAAGACCTATGTGCAGGTTTACCGCGGCCCTTCCGTGCTTGGCACTACCGGCACAACCATCAATTCGAGCATCATCCCGATCGCCGACGTCACTCCGCAGGACCGGACCTTCATCCTGCGCAACTGTGACAATTTCCTGACCGACGATGGTCAATACACGATTGAGGTATTGCACACGACCCCGTGGGGCACCGAGCGATTGGCTTTGGTCATGTTCTTTGCGGATCGGACGATCGAGGTGACCGGTCAGGTCTTCTCAAGCGAGTTCTAATTTTGGCTCAAGGGAGTGATAGCTCGTCTTGAAGTGCCGGGTCAAGCAGGGAATCAAGGACCAGATCTGCTCCTGCCTTGGCCAGTGCCTCCCTCCCGTGTTTGCCGGTAGCCACCGCCACGGCCATGGCCCCAATCGTCTTGGCGCAACGGATGTCTTTCGGTGTATCGCCAATCACCACCACTTGTTTTCCGGCATACGCGCGGCCGGTAGCCCGGCGCACCCGTTCGAGAGCGATGGGTCCGAGTTGATTGCGGTCGTGATGATCATCACCGTAGGCACCCTGTTCGGTGTGAAAGTAAGAATCCAGCCCGAAGCGCACGAGTTTCGCCTCTGCACCCTTGCGCGTGTTGCCGGTCAAGAGCGCCGGATGGTGTTGGCCCTGCCGACGCAAGCTCTCCAGCAATTCAATGGCTCCCGGTAAAGCCCGGCCATCGGTGGATGAGGAGAGATTGATTTCCAGATGACGGTGGTAAACCGCGAAAAATTCTTCGACGGGAGGCGCGGAGTCGCCCAGACCGCGCGCGGCCACGAATTCACGGTAGATCCCGCGGTCCGTGGCTCCCGCCAGATCGAGCGGGATCTCATCGGTTTCCGGCAAAGTGAAAACCTCGCGGAAAGCAGTGAGCAGTGCGTAGATGCCCGCCCCGCCGGTTTCCAGCAGGGTCATGTCGATGTCGAAAAGGAGGAGCCGGCCGCCCATGCCCATCAGATGCTCATGGCGTGGAAGCCGCCGTCTACCACCATCTCCAATCCGGTGATGAACGATCCGGCTTTCGGTGCGGCCAATAACAAGGTCGCGCCTACCAACTCATCGCCTTCTCCGAAACGCCCCATCGGCGTGCGCGCGAGAATCGTCTGCACACGGCCGGGATCGAGAACCTTGCGGTTTTGCTCGGCCGGGAAGAAGCCGGGCACGAGGGTGTTCACCCTCACGCCCTTGGGTGCCCATTCCCGGGCGAGATTTTTGCTCAGGTTGTGCACCGCGCCTTTGCTCGCCGAATAGGTGAAGACACGCGAAAGCGGACCGAGTCCGGAGATAGAGCCAAGGTTGATGATAGAGCCGCCATTCGTTTGGGTGATCATTTGGCCCCCGAGAATCTGACAAGCGCGGAAGACACCGGCGAGATTGACTTCAAAGATGCGGTTCCACTCTTCATCGGTGATGTCGAGGAACGGGGTGGGGGAGTTGATGCCCGCGCCATTGATGAGAATATCAATTGAACCTTCGTTGGCCAGCACGTCATCGCGCAAGCGCGTGAGATCGTCGCGTGAAGTGGCTTCAGCGGCGATGAATCTGGCCTTGCCTCCGGCGGCGGCAATGGCATCAAGGCGTTCCTTGGCTTTGGTTTCGTTGCGGCCGACAAGAATCACGGAGGCACCGGCGGCGGCGAGACCGGAAGCCATGGCTCCGCAGAGCACGCCCGTGCCACCGATCACGATGGCGGACAATCCGGTGAGGTCGAACAATTGGGATGGGGTGGACATAAAGACGGGGTCGGGAGGAATGAAAAGTTTGTTAGCGCCAGTTGGTCATGCCGATGGATTCGGCCAGGGTGTCGAATTCGCGCAGTTCGGCATCGGTGAAGATCAAGCCGCCCGCTTCATCGCTGGCTTTGGCGGCATTGGCTTCCGGCTGGCCAGGGAGCATGCAGTTTTCGTTTCCATGACCGAGGATGTCGGTGAGCACGGCCTTGAGATTGGCCTTTTGGTTGCGACCCAGGGCGAAGGCCCCGCCGGAGATGGCTTCAGGATGGATGACATGGAAGAAGAACGCGGCGCTGGTCTTTTCTCCGGCCGGCGAGATGTCGGGACGTCCGCGCAGGGTCGGCAGCGAGCCGCCGATGAAGGCGGCGTAGAGTTCGTTGAGCAGCGCGAGCCCGTAACCTTTGTGGGCACCGAAGGGCAGGAGCCATTTCGCCTTGGCGGGATCATTGGTAGGCTGGCCATCGGCATCGACGGCGGCATTGGGCGGGAGTTCCTTGCCTTCGCGAAGGAGTTGTTGCACGCGGCCCATGGCCACGGTCGAAGTCGCCCAGTCGAGACAGATTGGAAATCCAACCGCATCCACGGTCGGCAGCGCCCACGAGTGCGGGTTGGTGCCGAGGGTCGGGAACTTTCCGCCCAGCGGGACGACCTCCGACATCGCGGAGGTGCAATTCGTGTAGGCGATGTAGCCGCGCTTGGCCGCGTCGATCACATAACCACCGCCCCAGAGGTAGTGGAAGGCGTTGTCCACCGCCACCGTGCCCGTGCCGTGTTTCTCAGCGAGCTGGATGCAGGTCTCCATGGCCGAGTAGGCGACACTCTGTCCGAGTTTGCGGTTGGCATTCCATATCTGTGTGGCATCGAACCGGGTCGGCAGGACATCGATTTCCGCGCCGGGCACGCAGCCGCCGGTTTTGGATCCGAAATGGTCATCGAGGTGAAGGGCCTTGATCGCGTTGTGCGTCTTGATGCCATGGCGAGCGGCGGATTCGCAGAGTTTGACGGCGTCGGTGGATTCCGCTTCGGTGTAGCCGCGGGAAAGATAGGCGGCGCGCACGAGGCGATTGTGGGCTTCGGTGGTGAGTGCGGGCATGGTGGAACCTGGTTTTCGTTTCTCGGGTAGCGTTTCTAACAGAATTGGTGAACTTCAACCTTCGAGGCCGAGGGCGTGGCCAATCATGGCGATCTGGGCATCGAGTGCGGCGGATGCCGGAATGGCAATCGCGTCTTTCGGCGGTTCGAGGGCCGAGAGCTGCGGCTCGACAAGGCTGGCGGGCATGAAATGGTCGTGGCGTTTTTCCAACCGCTCGCGCAGAAGGTCCGCATCCGCTTCGAGAAAGATGATCTTTAACCCGGGGTCCCCGCCGCGCAGACGTTCGCGGAGCTTTTCCTTCAAAGCGGAACAGGCGAGGATATTGATTTCCGCACCATAGCGGCGTTGCTGCAATTCCTGGCGAATCGACTCGATCCACGGTCCACGGTCGGAATCCTCGAGCGAAATGCCCGCAGTCATTTTTTCCTTGTTGGCGGGCGGATGAAAGTCGTCGGCTTCGATGAAATGGCCGTCGAGGCGGGCGGCCAGTGCTTTTGCGACGGTGGACTTGCCGGAGCCGGAGGCTCCCATGACGAGGATGGTCATAAGCGTAAATTGATGGTGAGATGAGGAGCGGGATACGGCTTTGGGCCCTATCCCATGGGTCAAGATGTATGCACCCGGCTTGCAGTCAAGAAGCAAACAACTGCCGAAGCCTCAAGGGCGTCTTCCTCCGGCTTTTTCCCATCCGCTCACCCGGTGGTCACGGAGCATGACTCGGCTGCTCACGTAAGGTACTTGCACCATTTCCGGGTAGGGATGCTGGTAATAGACCACCCGTCCGCAGCGGTCGTGCACGGGAAGTGCCGGCCAACTCGGATAAGTGGGGATGGCGCGGTAGGAAAGATAGGCCCAGACTTCCTCGGTGGACTGGCCGCCGCGCACGATCTCGCTGGTTTGATCCGGTCGGCCGAGTGAGAGCAGCACGGCTTCCTTCGGCATGCCGATGCGGAGTTTGCCTTCGCGGACGAGTGTTTGGTCGGCGGGAGAGAGGGTTTGGAAATAGGCGGCGTTTTTTTCGATGCGCTGCTCGCGGGTGGGCGCGCACGAAACCGCGGCAAGAGCCAGAATTAGAAGCGAAAAAAGGGCCGGGAGTCGGGATTTCATGGCCTTATCCTACCTTCGCGGGATTCCCGCGTCCATCCGGAAATGAGAGATCAACGCCCATCGGCTGGCAGGGCGAAACAAAAATATTCCGGGAGCAAGGCGGCCCAGGCGGCTTCGTTGTGTCGGCCTGCCGCAAGGCCCCTGAAACGAAGCTCGTTTCCATAAACCGTTCCCTCGCGGACCCGCCGGTCGAGGGCCTCCAAGGCTCCGTTCCAGTAGGTGTCGGAACCGCTTTCCCCGCGGCTCGATTCGGCGGTGCCCATGCTGATGAAACGGGGTATGCCATCACGCGTCCGCGCTCTTTCCGATGCCGTCCACCGCGGGGCCGCCCAATACGCGGGCGAGAAAATACCGAAGGATCCGCGGATGGGTCCGTCGCCGCGACCGCCCTCGAAGTCGGTGATCAGTCCACCCATCGACGAGCCGGCGAGATAACGAGCCTTGGGATTCTGCATCACCCGGATGTGTTTCTCCAAGGTCGGTATCACATCTTTTGTTAGCCATTCAAGATAGGCGGAGGCGCGGCCTTCGAATGTCTTGCCTCCATAGTCGAGCTTTTCCCCTGCGGGCAGGTATTCGATCAGACGATCCGACCCGTGGTCATTTCCATTCGGGATGGCCACGAGAATCGCTTCGGCCATGCGGCCGTTACTGATTTCGTGTGTGGCGATCCGGTCGGCATCCCATGTGCCGAAGTTTCCTCCTGGGAAAAAGACATTCTGGCCGTCGTGGAAAAGAACGAACGGATACGATCTTGTCCCGTCCTTTTCGTAGTCGCGCGGAAGCCATACTTTCAAGGGACGACCGGGAATTTCGCCGCGTCCGGGCACCGGGAGAACTTCAAAGCGCGGGGCAAGCGGCTTTTCCGGAGGGTTCGCGGCATAGATCTGCCCGTGACGGACATGGAAGTGATCCAGTCGGCAGCGGAAATTCCATGGCGGCCGATCGTTCTGATAGGGTAGGGGAACTTCCGGCGCGGCAGCTCGGGCGGGCTCGCGGGGCGGGGGAGGCGCGTTCAACCATTCCCCTTGGCCATTGTGAAAAACGAATTCGATTTCCCCCGGTGGCTTGTGTTCTTCGCCAAGGGTGAAGACGGTGGACTTGTCCGCGAGCCCACGCGTCATTTCCACTTCCCGCCATTCGGCAGGTGGCACGATGGGGCGGAAACGAATCCATGCTCTTTCCCAGTCTTTCCAGAGCGCGATGCCCCGGGGGCGTTTCGGGGAAGCTTGGCCCGGCACCTCGATTTCCGTCTCCTCGCCTAAGGGGTGGAAATTTTCCCGATCTCCCCAGGCGGTGGAACGGAAATCACGTTCATGGAACCGATAGCGGATTTTTTCTCCAGCTGGCAAAGCGACCCGTGCGCTCCAGCGGTGGCCCTCGCCGCGAGCCAGACGAATCGCCCGCAGGGGATCATTGGCACCAAGCGCATCATGCGCACCCGCGACAACCACGGCATGACCGTCCTTGGTTTCGTGGGTGTAAGAGAATTCCACCACACCCGGTTCAAGCGGCGTCGCGCCCGCGAATGCCGGCACCTTGCAAAGAAGGCACACGAAAAGCACCCGGAAGGCGGCGAAAGCAGGGCGGATCATGATGAACCCATACCCGTTTCCGACCTGCGGACAATCATCTTCTGCGCGTCCGACGGGGTGATTTCCCGGTTGGACAGACGGCCGGCGCTGCTATGATGCGGCCATGTCACGATACCTCCTTGGATACGATGTTGGATCTTCTTCGGTGAAAGCGGCCCTTGTGGATGCGGATACCGGTCGTCTGCTGGCCACGTCTTCCTCGCCTGATGTGGAACTTCCCATCGCCGCGCCCAAACCGGGTTGGGCGGAGCAGGATCCGGAAAGCTGGTGGCGCGAGGCGGTGAATGCCACCGGTCGTTTGCGCGAGCGGTTTCCCTTTGCCGGCAAGGATGTGGCGGCCATCGGCATCGCCTACCAAATGCACGGTCTGGTTTGCCTTGATAAAGATGGCAAGGTGCTGCGACCATCCATCATCTGGTGTGATAGCCGCGCCGTGGAAACCGGGGCGGCCATGGCCCGCGAACTCGGCGGCGAATACTGCGCCCGCCACCTGCTCAACGAACCCGGGAATTTCACCGCCGCCAAATTGGCCTGGATGCGCCAACACGAACCCGAATTGCACGCGCGGGTGAAGACCTATCTGTTGCCCGGCGAATGGCTCGCCTTCCGCATGACCGGACAAGCCGTCACCACCGCGAGCGGATTGTCCGAAGGCATGGCCTGGGATTTCTCCGGTGACCGCGTCGCGGAGGAAGTGCTCGCCCTCGCGGGAGTGGACGCCAACGCCACCGGGAAAATCTTGCCGGTCTTCGCGCCGCAAGGTGAACTCAATGCCGAAGCCGCCGCCGCGCTCGGATTGGAAAAAGGCACACCCATTTGTTATCGCGCCGGCGATCAGCCGAACAATGCCTTTTCCCTCGGTGTGCTCGAACCGGGCGAAGTCGCCGCCACTTGTGGCACTTCCGGAGTTGTCTATGCCGTCGGGGACAAACCCTGCGGTGATCCCGGCATGAGATGGAATGTCTTCGCCCACGTCACCCACACCGCCGCCGCGCCGAGATACGGCGCTTTGTTATGCCTCAATGGAGCGGGTATCACTTATAGCTGGTGGCGTCGTATCCTTGCCGCCGGCGGCGCCGCTCCTGCCTACGACAAGCTCAACGCCCTCGCCGAAGCTGCGCCCGCCGGAGCGGGTGGCCTGACCATGCTGCCCTTCGGCAACGGTGCGGAACGTATGCTTGGTAACCAGTGCCCCGGCGCCTCGTTGCACGCGATTGATTTCAACCGTCATGGTCCGGGAGAAGTGCTGCGCGCCGCCATCGAGGGGGTCGCCTTCGCCCTCGCCGATGGATTGCTCGCCATGCGGGACAAGGGAATTCCCATCAACATGTTGCGTGCCGGACGTGCCAACCTATTCCTGTCTCCCGTGTTCCGCGCCACCCTCGCCAGTGCCGCCGGTGTGCGCGTCGAACTCTACGAAACCGACGGAGCCGGCGGGGCCGCCCGCGGGGCCGGACTCGGTGCCGAGCTCTTCCCGGATGCCCGCTCGGCGATGGCCGGTCTGGAGTCGCTCGGCGGAGAAGACGCCGACCCGTCCATCCAATCCGAAGTCGCCGCTGCTTTCGCGCGCTGGCAAGCGGCGAATGTCGGGTGATCCGCGATATTCCGGATCTTTTCCGATCCGGGAAATTTTCCGCGTCGGAGTGAGATTTTCCTTCGCCTTTGGCGGATTGTTCGCTAATGGATCCGGTTTAATCGTACTTATCACCCCATGAGCACCCGCCTTACCCTTGGTAACAAAGAATATTTCCCCGGCATTTCCAGCATCGCCTATGCCGGCCCGGACTCCCAGGACCTTTTGTCTTTCAAATACTACGATGCCTCGCGCGCCGTGCGCGGCAAAACCATGGCCGAGCACATGCGTTTCGCCGTGGCCTACTGGCACTCGTTCTGCGGCACCGGTGGCGATCCGTTCGGCGGTGGCACCCGAGACATGCCGTGGAACAGCGGTGCGGATGCCGTCTCCCGCGCCAAGGCCAAGATGGATGCTGCTTTCGAGTTCATCACCAAACTCGGGATTCCCTATTACTGTTTCCATGATGTCGATCTGATCGAAGATGCCGACGACATCGCGGAATACCATCGCCGCATGGATGCCATCACCGCTTACGCGGCTGAAAAACAAGCGGCCTCCGGCGTGAAATTGCTCTGGGGCACGGCCAATCTTTTCTCGCATCCGCGTTATATGAATGGCGCCTCGACCAATCCCGACTTCAATGTCGTGGCACGGGCCGCCGTGCAAATCAAAGCCGCCCTCGACGCTACCATCGCGCTCGGCGGTGAAAACTACGTTTTCTGGGGTGGCCGCGAAGGTTACGTGAGCCTGCTCAACACCGACATGAAACGCGAGAAAGCCCACCTCGCACGTTTCCTCACCGTCTCCCGCGACTACGCGCGCGCCAAGGGATTCAAAGGCACCTTCCTCATCGAGCCGAAACCCTGCGAGCCTTCGAAGCACCAATACGATTTCGATGCCGAGACCGTGATCGGATTCCTCCGCGCCAACGGCTTGGACAAGGATTTCCAACTAAACATCGAGGCCAACCACGCCACGCTCTCCGGCCACACCTTCGCCCATGAACTCCAATGCGCCGCCGACGCGGGGATGCTCGGCAGCATCGATGCCAACCGCGGCGACGAACAAAACGGCTGGGATACCGACCAGTTCCCGGTCAATATCCAGGAATTGACCGAAGTCATGCTGGTCATCCTGCGTGCGGGCGGTTTCAAGACCGGTGGCGTGAACTTCGACGCCAAGATTCGCCGCAACTCCGTCGCGCCGGATGATCTTTTCCACGCCCATATCGGTGGCATGGACGCCTTCGCCCGCGCATTGCTCGTGGCCGATCGTATCCTCACCGAAGGTCGCCTCGATGGTTTCGTCAAGGATCGCTATGCCAGCTTTGACAACGGTGCCGGCAAGGCCTTCGAAAGTGGCAAATCGAGTCTCGAAGACCTCTGCGCCCACGCCGGCACCGCCGGGGAACCCGAATCCCGCAGCGGTCGTCAGGAGATGCTTGAGAACCTCATCTTCAATGCCGTCCGCTGATTGCTTGTCCGGCCCTTCAGGCTTGCCCGCCCCCGGCCGGACGCCTTATTCCCACGAGTGGATCCCGGCGGATTATTTCCGCCGGGCCACCGTGGACGAGATTTTCCCTCTGGCTCCGGAAAAGCCGTGGGAAGTCGATCTCGGCTGTGGCGATGGGACTTTCCTCACGGAAATGGCCGCCCATTGCCCGGACCGGAATTTTCTGGGTGTCGAGAGGTTGTTAGGACGCGTGCGCGGCACCTGCCGGAAAGCCCGCGAGGCCGGACTCGCCAATGTCCGTGTGCTCCGCTTGGAGACCGCTTACACGGTCGGTTGGTTGTTGCCAAAGGGTACGGCCAGTCGTGTTCATCTGTTGTTTCCTGATCCGTGGCCGAAGAAAAAACACGCGCGCCACCGCCTATTCCGGCCCGATTTTCTCGCCGAGGTGCGGCAACTTCTCCCGCCGGGCGGCGAATTCCTTTTCAAAACCGACCACGAGGAATACGCCGCCGAAGCCGGCGAGGTCGTGACCGGAGGTCTAGCCGGTTGGGAACCCGCGCCGTGGGAAGAAGGCGACTTTTTCTACCCCCGCACCGACTTCGAGGCCCAATGGCTGGCCCAAGGGAAATCCATCCATCGTGTGCGGCTGCTGGCGATCTGAATTTGGGCGAAATACTCCGCGGCTTCTTCCCTGCTTGGGACCGCCGACAGCCTGCCCGCAGGGCCTCCGGCGAAGACTGGGTCCTCGTCGGAATGACCGAAGCGCGGTGCCCGGCATCGTGGCACGCCAGGTTGGCCTTCGCGTTCCAAGGGATTCCGCTGCATCAGTATTGTATCATCTTCACCGTTTCCTCGAACTGACGCAAAAACTGCCTCACCGTCACAACCGAATACCAAGTGAGGGCGATGATCCCCAGACTGATGACGACCTTCCAGATCGTTTTGATTTTGGGATGGATCCACACCAAGGGCAGCGCCAATGGACCCACCGTCAACAATCAAAACACCAGTGTCGGCGTGCTGAAATACCATGGCAGTTTGTTCCCGGCCGGGGGGTGCGGCCGTCTGGCCACCCGCGATGGCTTTCGGCCGGCATGTTCCATCGAGAAATTCGCCACAGTGCTTGCATTTGATCGCGGCATCCGGGATTTCCTCGGCGCAATAGGGGCATCTTTTCATCGGCGTGGCTTTTTCCGTCGAACTGGAGAACATTCGCGGTCCCTTACGGCATGGTAACGGATCCCACGTTTCTGTCGAGACCGGAATCCGGGCTTGGAGGTTCTTTTTCAGCGCTCGGATGACGGTTTCGTCACGCCGCGATTTTTCAGACAGGTTGGTCACTTTGGCGGCGTTTTACCCGTCATGAAGATTCATTTCCTCGCCTTTGCCGCCGGATTATTCGCCACGATGTCCGCTCCCGCTGCTTTTGAAGTCTGGACCAGCAAGGACGGTCGCACCGCCGAGCTGGAATTCGTCGGCAAGGCGGAAAAGGATGGCGAACCGGCCGCCGAGTTCCGCCTGCGCAGTGGCCAAAAGACCGTGCTCAAGGTTTCGGATCTCGACGACGCGGGCAAGGCCAAATTCGAGACGCTTCTGGCCGCCGCCCCGGCCGCCAGCGCCGCAACTGTCCAAGGCGGCAAATCCGTTTTCGACGAGGTTCTCGAGAACAAACTGGTGCGTCTGAACGGCAGCTCGGTCAAGAAGGCCGATGATGTCGCCAAACCGACCAAGTATTATGTCTTTTACTACAGCGCCAAGTGGTGCGGTCCCTGCCAGGCTTACACTCCGTCGCTGGTCAATCTCTACAACAAGATCAAGCCGGGCAATCCGAAGTTCGAGTTGGTTTTCGTCTCCTCCGATCAGGACGACAACTCGATGGAGGAATACATGAAGGACAAGAAGATGCCCTGGCCGGCGCTGAAGCTCTCGGCGGTGGAGAAATTCCGCAGGGAATTCGACCACGGCGTGCGCGGCATCCCGAGTGTGGTCGTCTGCGACCTCGAAGGGAAAATTGTCGTGAAAACCAACGGCACGGCCGAGCTGGAAAAGCTGCTGACGGAATGAACCGTTGCGCGGATTCCGCTGGCGCACGGGCCAATTCGGGGTAATTGCTTCCGGCATGGGACCACATCTCGAATCACTCTTTGAATTTCTCCGTTTTCCGAGCATTTCCACCGACAGCCGTCACCGTGGTGACGTCCGGGCTTGTGCCGAATGGTTGAAGGTCCGGCTCGATGGCATGGGCCTCGCCGCCAATGTCCACGAGACACCCGGTCATCCCGTGATCATCGCCCGCAATGCCCATCGCCCCGGGCGTCCGACCGTGCTGGTTTATGGTCACTACGACGTCCAGCCGGTTGACCCGCTGGAACTCTGGGACACGCCTCCGTTCGAGCCGGTCATCCGCGATGGCCGCATCTGGGGCCGGGGCTCGACCGATAACAAAGGCCAGATGTGGGCCCATGCCCTCGGGGCCGGAGAAATGATCGCTCGCGATGGCGACCTGCCCGTGAATCTCATTTTCCTTTTCGAAGGCGAGGAGGAAATCGGTTCCCTTCACCTCGGGGCTTTCCTTGAGGCCCATCGCGCCGAACTCGCTTGCGATATCATCGCCGTGAGCGACACCGGCATGGTCGCGCCGGGCGTGCCCACGCTCGGTTACGGACTACGCGGCATCACCTGTTGTGAAATTTTCGTGCACGGCCCCTCCAGCGACCTGCACTCCGGCGTCTATGGCGGCGCGGTGATGAATCCGCTCGCCGCCACCGCCCGTCTCATCGCTTCGCTGCATGACCGTGACGGGCGAATCGCCATTCCAGGATTCTATGACGACGTTCGGCCGCTCGCCGACTGGGAAGCCGCCGCTTGGGCGAAGGTGCCGGTCGGAGATGCCGAGTTCCTCGCCCAGACCGGGAGTCCATCGCTTTTCGGAGAAAAAGACCGCACCACTCTGGAGCGGCTTTGGGCGCGCCCGACCGCCGAAGTGAATGGATTCGGTGGTGGATACCAGGGCGAAGGTTCGAAGACCGTGCTTCCCTCGAAGGCCATGGCGAAGTTTTCCTTCCGCCTCGTGCCCGACCAGAATCCCACCGATATCCTGGCGAAAGTGGAAAAGCACCTGCGAGCAAATTGCCCGCCCGGAGTGCGTCTTGAATTCGTGCCCGGCCACAGTGGTGATGCCTACCTCGCCGATCCCCAATCTCCCGCCGGAAAAGCGGCCCAGCGCGCCCTACAAAAGACCTTCGGCCGCGAACCCGTGCTCATCCGCGAGGGCGGCAGTATTCCCATCATCAACACCTTCCGGAAAATCCTCGGTGCCAACACGCTCATGCTCGGGCTTGCCCTCCCGGACTGCCGAATCCACGCGCCCAACGAGAATTTCACCGTCGGAAACTTCGAGGCGGGCATCCGCCTGCACCAGGACCTTCTCCGGGAACTCGCGGGTTGAGCTCTGTTTTCGGGTCAGGACAGAGCGCAGGCATCCATCGGAAAGCCTGTTTCGGTTTGAAGCGCATCTTTCCTAACGGTAGGCACGATAAACCGGGATTTGGAAGATTCCCCGGTGATGAAGGAAGATTTTGCTGTTCATAAGGTTCCGGTCTTTGCATGATGTCGGTATGCGGGCTGATGAATTGATTTCACTGGCGGAAAGGTTGGAAGCGGCGGAGGAACCGATCCGGTCTCCGTCCTCAACTATCAACTTCGGGGCCCTTGAAAAAGCGATTCGCACCACCGAAGCGGCATGGAGCGGGTCCTGGCTCGGATACCACTCAGGGGTTTATCACGAGGAGATGACCTCCCCGCCACCCGGCACGAAATTCCAGATCGAATGGGGCTTGTCTTCGGGGACGGAGTGGACAACCCATCGACAGCCAAATGGAACAAATACGGGCGCGAGGATGTGGTGCGCTTCATCCGGGAGAAAGCCCGCCACCCGAACTTGGAGACCCTGCGCGAAGCATCTTCGATTGCGGCGAGGCTGCACGACGAGGTGCGCATGCTTCTAGGCCCCTTGCTGGAGAAATTGAAATCACGACCGAGCAAGGATGGCATCACCGAGAGCTTGGCGGAGAAGATTTCGGATTCGGTCGTCCACACGGAAGAGGATTTTCTGAAGAAGTGGTCGCCACGAAAACCGCCGGTCTCCCGCGATAAAATCGCCATGGCCGAGGGGATTGTCGTGCCTCCGCATCTGCTCGTTAAAGCGGAAATCTGGGCCATCCGCCACCCGTTCATGGTCTGTGGAGAACTGGCAAAGACCTTGCGGTGGTTGGCCTCCCATCTCGTGGATCTCGAAAAGAGGGCGGTCGAGGCCAGGCACACGACAAGTGTGGTGGCGACCGCCGCCGCCAAATCCGGAGCCCGGGGCATCGTGGTGGGCCATGGAAAATCGGCGCTTTGGAGATCCCTGAGGGATCGCATCACGGAGGTTTTTCCCGGACCGTGTCATGGTTTTCAACAGGTGCCGCTTCCCGGGTTGGGCACGATGGCCGCGATGCTTGAGGTGATGCCAAGGGCGAGATTCGCCATCCTCGTTCTGACGCGTGACGATGTCGAAACGGAAGGCGAATTGGCGGCTCAACTCAACGTGGTCCGGCTGGCCGGGTTGTTCCAAGGCCGCCTCGGTTTTTCCCGGGTATTGCTGCTGGTGGAAGAGTGCGCAACTGTACTGCCGGGGTTGCATGATCTCCCCTGTTTCGTATTCCCGGAGGGTGATCCCCTCGCCATTTGGCTGACAGTCCGGGCGATCCTGGAAAAAGAAATGCCCGCGGAGGTTGAGGCCGCGCGGTGAAACTCCGGCGTCCAGCGCTTGCCCTCGGCGGGCCAGCGGCTACAGTGCGCTCCCGCCCATGAATGCCCAGGCCACATCTCCGCTTATCCGTGCCCGAGGCATTCGCCGATCCTACCGTATCGGCCGCGAGGAGGTGCCGGTGCTGCACGGAGTGGACCTCGACGTGAGCGCGGGGGAAGTCGTCTTCTTGCGAGGTCCTTCCGGGGCAGGCAAGACCACCTTGCTCTACATCCTCGCCGGTTTGGAGAAGCCCGATGCCGGTGATGTCGAAATCGAAGGCGAGGCACTTTATATCGGCGGCTCATCTCGTCTGGCGCGACGAAGGAACACCCGCATGGGTTATCTTTTCCAACACTTTTTCCTCATGCCCGAACTCACAGCGGTGGAAAACGTGCTCTTGCCTGCTTTCATCGGTGGTCGCGACCGGACCGCTGCCGCCGAGGCCATGCTGGAAAAAGTCGGACTGGGTCACCGCTTGCACCACCTGCCCGCCGAGCTCTCGGGGGGCGAACAACAACGGGTCGCGCTCGCCCGCGCGCTGGTAAATGACCCGGCCATTCTTTTCGCCGACGAACCGACCGGCAATCTCGATTCCCGCAACGGAGCCGCCATCATGGACCTGTTGCTCGGCTTGGCGCGCGATCAGGGCCGCACACTGGTGGTCGTGACCCACGACGCGAAACTCGCCGCGGTTGGCGATCGGCAATTGGAGATGCGGGATGGAAAAATCATTGCCGGGTGAAGCGGTTGGGCTAATGATTGGTCCCATGAAACTGTTCCGCCGCCTCCTGATCGCTGTCACTGCTTCTTTACCACTTTTCCTTGCCTCCTGTGGTGGTTGCGGGGGGAACATGAACAGTTTGCCCGCCAACGAATCGGCTTCGCTCGGGGCCTGCGCTCCCATCGTCGCCCAAGGCGCGGCGAATGCCGTTGCCTACAAAGGCTTGGCTCACCCGAGGAAAGACTTTATCCTCTATCAGAAGCAGGTGAAGACCGTCCCGCATGTTGAATACGGCGATTTCCTTTTCCACCGTGAACCGGTAGCCGTCCCTGCCGATGGGCTGAAGCAAGTTGCCGCCATCTACACCGATGAGTCGAACCACCGCGCCCGCCGCAAGGTGAAACCATGTCCCGGTTTCCATCCCGATTGGGTTCTTGTCTGGCAGTCGTCCGGTCGGCAGTGGTTGCTGCAGATTTGTTACGGCTGCCACGAGTGGAAACTCATCGGCCCGAATGGAACGCTCTACACCGATATCAGCGACAGCGCCTATCCAGCTTTGAAGTCGATTCTGCCGCGATAAAATCATCTCACAAGTGCCCCGCTTCCTCGTGGGAAATGCCGGTGTTCCAATCCGGCAGAGCCACAGCGGGAGCCTGCCGAATGAAATCCGTGCTCCAGCTTTTCGCTTTTCTCGCGCGGCATTTTTTCTGCGTGATGCTGGCCATGGTCGTGGGATGTGTGCTATGGACGGTTGTCTACGGCGCACTTTTTGCCGCCGCCGTGATTACCGGTCAGGGGCTCGGTGGTCCATTGGCCTTTCCGGCCGGGATCTTTTCCGTGGTCGGGGCGTGCGTGTTTGTCGGGTGGGGAGTTTTTGCGCCTGCCGCCGCCGCCGGTGCGGTATTCTGCGTCGTATTCAGATTTCCACGGCTTGCGGCCATTCCCGTCGTGTTCTTGGCGGGCTTCGTCTTCAGCTACCTGATTTATTGGGCCTTCATTGTGACGCTGACCACCCACCCCATGCCATCGGCTCTGGTGGTGCTGAAAAATTTCTCGATCTACCTGAGCATCCCCCTGGGGGCATACTGGTGGTTGATCGAAGGACCGGGCGCGCTGTTCGAAGTGTTCTGCCGATGGTTGCGCCCACGCCACCAAGGGAGCGAACCAGCCACAGCAGAACGGCTGTGAGAAATACAGGTTAAGCCAGTACCGGCGGTGGGACTCGAACCCACACGACCTCTCGGACAACGGATTTTGAATCAGAAAGACCAGATTTCCCTATTCCCTTGGAAATGCGCTGGAAAGCCCATGGAATAAGGCATAGGGCATGGACTGTCGTTTGACAGGTTAAACGCATTGAACAAATTTCGCTTGCCATAAGGGCAGTAAGGGCACCAAAGTAGAGGCATGAAGGCCGCTCGCTTCATTCCGACATACCTGAAAGAAAAGAAACGCTGGCTCTTGAATGTCCCAGCCGGCTACTCGGAAACGAGACGCAGGGAGAGATGGTTTTTCGAGACGCAGAAGGACGCGAAGGCCGCGGCCGATGGATTGAAGAAAAAGCGGGAAGCCCATGGGAGAGCGGCGATCACTATCAGTCCTGCCCTCGCTGAGAACGCTGTTTCCGCCACCCAGGCTCTTGCACCATTCGGCATCACGCTCTCCGCTGCCGTCGACGAATACATCGCAGCGCGGAAGACTCTCGACGGGCACGGCATCCCGCTTGCAGTCGCCACCAGACAGGCCGCCGACCGAGCCACTGCTACAGCCAAGAGTAGGAGCATGGAGGCCGCCTGGGAGGCGTTCATGGCAGCCAAGAGCGGACTGGCTGAAAGAACCCGCCGCGAATACGGCCACACGCGGGACGCGATGCTGAGGCGGTTCCATAAGCAAAGGAATCTGGCCACGATCACCGGGATTGAACTCGCCGAGTTCGTCAACAAGTCGACGAACGGTGCGACCTCTGCCAATCTGCGGAAAAGATACACCTCAGCGTTCTGGCAATGGTGCTCGCGTCCGCCGCGGGAGTGGTGCGA
>JBJTQJ010000105.1:0-54511 GCA_046075565.1 Verrucomicrobiales bacterium
AACCATCGGAATCCGGAGGACCCGGTGGGCTCCCTCGGGGGACCATGGCTCGCGGCTTTGGTTTTTGCCTCGGGATTAGCCGGATTGGTCTACCAACTGCTGTGGATGAAGCAGCTTGGGCTTCTCTTCGGGAGCACATCGCAAGCGGCAGCCGTGACGCTAGCCGCATTTTTCGCGGGCCTCGGTGCAGGAAGCTGGTGGTGGGGGAAACGGGTGTCCGGGGTCGCCAGGCCGCTCCGGTTGTATGCCTGGCTCGAATTCGGGATTGCCATCTCGGCATTGACTTATTTCGGGGTTTTGAAGGCATTTCACCAGCTCTATCCGGTTCTTTACGGGGCAGTCCATGGGGCCGCATGGCTGCTGGCGGCGAAATTCCTGCTGGCCTTGGTATTGGTCTTTCCAGCCGCGTTTTTTATGGGTGGAACGGTGCCGGCCATCGGACAAATCGCCGTCCGCGCCCCCGAACACCTCGGGCGCACCGGGGCCATGCTGTATGGGGTGAACACACTCGGCGCGGCCTGCGGCGTGGCAATCGCCGCCTTTGTGGCCATCCCTACCTGGGGGTTTTCGAGAACCTATGCCTTGGCCCTTCTGCTTTCGATGGTAGTAGGCCTCGTCGCCTGGCGATGGTCCGGACCGACCTCTATTCCTCCCTCCGCCGTTTTGGCTAACAAGGTGGAGGAAACGAGCGAACCGGATTCGGCACGGGAACGATGGGCGGTCTCGGCCCTTTCCTTCTTCTCCGGTTTCGTGATCCTCGCCCTCGAAGTGGTGTGGACCCGCATCTTCGCCCAGGTTCATGAAAACTCCGTCTATTCTTACGCCATCATCCTCATCATCGTGCTCATCGGATTGGCTGTCGGTGCGGGGATAAGTTCGGCGGTTTCCCGATTTGTTCGCCAGCCATGGGTTGCGCTCGGAGTGATGGCCACCGTGGGCGGCGGTTTGCTGGTTCTCGGACCCGGATTGTTGATGCGGGTGACCGACGGACTGAAGCCGGTCGATTCCTTGGAATCCTGGGGGGATTATGTGCGCGGACTCTTTCAAACCGGATTTGGTGGACTCGGGATTGTTGTCATCGGCATGGGCACGGTATTTCCCTTTCTCATGAAACTGGCGGAACTAGGCGGCGCCGCGCCCGGTTGGAAGCTCGGGCGCTTGCTCGCGGTGAACACCGCCGGGGCAATTGTCGGAGCTTTGCTCTGCGGATTTGTCTTGCTCCCGGTATGGGGCATGTGGGCCACGCTGCGCGCTTTGGCGGTCATTTACCTGGTTGTCGTAATGTTGCTGCCCACGGGAAAGGGAGGTTTGGCCATCGGATGCCGGGTATTCGGATTGATTCTTATCGCCTTGGCTTTCACCGCTCTCAATCCGACAGGATATCCAGTTGCCGGAAGCGCCCGGAAAATGGATGATGGTCAACTCTTGCAGGCATGGGAGGGAAGCGACGGCACCGTGACGGTGATAGCCCGGCCGAATGGACATCGCGTGATCAAGGTCAATGGCGGTTATGGATTGGGCTCCACCGAGGTCTACCTCGAGCAGACCTATCAAGCGACGATCCCCCTGCACTTGTTTCCAGAAACCAAAACGGTTTTTTTCCTCGGTCTGGGCACGGGCATTTCCGCCGGAGCCGCGCTGGATCCGCGTTTTCCTAACATCCAGAGGGTGCTGAGCTGCGAGGTGATCCCGGAAGTTGTGGACGCTGCTAGAACATGGATACCGCCGGAAATGCTTGGTGGATTGTTCACGGATCCACGCTCGACCATTGTGATCGAAGACGGACGGCATCTTTTACAGGCATCTGGTGAGCGGTTTGACATGATCAACGCTGACCTTTTTGTTCCCTTCCACCGGGGTGCGGGCAGTCTTTACAGTCTGGAGCATTTCCGCAGTGCGGCCGCGCGTCTGAATGAAGGGGGAGTTTTTGTGCAATGGCTGCCCATGTATCAGCTCACCGAATTCGAATTTGGCGTGATTGCACGGACCATGCTGGAAGTCTTCGGAGAAGTGACGATGTGGCGGAACAACTTCCAGCCCGGCTTGGAAAAGGTGGCGCTGATCGGGCGGCTCGTGTCTTCGCCGGTGGTTGTTCCTCCCGCGGGCAAAAAGGATGCCATGCTCGCGGCCGTGAACGGGTTGGCATGGCAGGATACCAGCCCCGACATGTTCCGGGTCGCGGCATCATCCATGCCCTTTCTCTATGCGGGCAATCTCACGGCCTCCGCCGACCTGTTCCGAGGTTACCCATTGAACACCGACGACCATCCCGTGATCGAGTATCAAACCCCCATCACCTTCCGCAAAGTGGCGGAAAACGACAAGTTTATCTGGTGTGTCGGGCCCCGCTTGACGGCATGGATTGACCGGTTGCTGGCCGCTTGCCCTCCGGAAAAGGACCCGGTTTGGGCCGGTCACCCCGCAGAAAGCCGGCATCTCGTGCTTGCGGGCGCGTCTTTTCATCGCACCATGGTGACCAAGGCGCTGGGCGAGTCCGACAAACTCGACGCGGAATGGGATTTTTTCCTGCGCGAGTGGAGACTCGGCGCGAGGTAAAATCCGCCCGGGATAATTTGTGGACTTGACAATCATCAAAAAAACTGATGATCGTGGCGTTGTATGAACGAAGTGCTGGCAATTGTTTTGGCCGGTGGCAAAGGAGACAGGTTGCAGCCATTGACCCTCGACCGTTCGAAACCGGCGGTTCCCTTCGGGGGAATTTACCGCATCATCGATGCCACTCTGAGCAATTGCGTTCACTCGAAGATCTACCGCATCATGGTGTGCCCTCAATACCGGAGCCAGTCGCTCGTTGATCACTTGGAAGGCGGTTGGAACATCTGCAACATCGGCCTGGGCCACTTTCTGAAGATCGTCCACCCGCGGATGAGCGCGCATGACGACTATTACCGGGGCACCGCCGATGCGGTGCGGCACAACCTCTTGATGATCCACCAGTATTACGCCGATCATGTGCTGGTGCTTTCCGCCGACCATATCTACCGCATGGATTACCGATTGTTCGAGCGGTTTCACATGGAAGCGGACGCGGATGCCACGATTGCGGTCCGCGAGATTCCGGTCGCGGATGCGAGTCGATTCGGTGTGTTATCGGCGGACGAAAATTGGCGCGTGACAGGATTCGAGGAAAAGCCGCTCCATCCGGTGGCTCTGCCCGGGCAACCCGACAAGGCCCTGATCTCCATGGGCATCTGCATGTCACAAGGGAATTCCTGATTGGGCTTCTGGAGCAGGTGGAGGGGGATGACTTCGGGAAGCATATTCTCCCCCGGGCCATTCGTTCCGCGAGGGTTTATGCCTATCCATTCTCCCGCAACCGCATCCGGGACTACCGCTGGAGTCCCGACGCCGATGGGGTCTTGCATAAAACCCTGGTGGATAACATCTGTGATGCCCACTATTGGAAAGACGTCGGCGACCTCGATTGCTATTGGCAGGCCAACATGGATTTGACCGGGGTCACGCCGAACTTCAGCCTCTACGGGGCGTTGTGGCCGCTGCGCACCTACCAACGGCAATTCCCTCCCGTGAAAACCGTTTTCAATCATCCATCCGAAAACCGCGTGGGCAGCATCCTCGACTCGATCGTCTCACCGGGTTGCATCATCAGCGGCGGCACCGTGTTGCGTTCTGTCCTTTCGTATGACGTGAGGGTGAATAGCTGGGCTCATGTGGAGGAGAGTGTGATCTTTTCCCACGTGGAAATCGGACGTCACTGCCGCATCCGCCGGGCCATCATCGACAAACACAACCGGATTCCCGCCGGGACGGAAATCGGCGTGAACCCGGAGGAAGATGCCAAACGATTTCCCGTGACACCCGGCGGCATCACCATCATTCCAAAGAGGTTTTTCCCGCCCAGTGTTGAGGAGGGTATGGACTTTTGCGCGGACTGATCAGGCAGGCTGGCAAGGAAGCCGGGATATCTCTTTCACCATGGCTTCGATGTCGTGAGACGCGAGAGAAACTCCCGTCTGTGGCTAGCGCGGGCGAGAGTGGCGTCCACGCTTTCGTTCTCGTAAGCCGACATCTCGATGACCAATCCGCCATGAAAGTGATGACACCGCAATTCGGAAACCAGCCACGGCCAATTGATGCCACCTTCGCCCGGAATGAGATGGGCGTCCCGGTCCCCATGGTTGTCGTTGATATGGATCATCCTCAGGTGTTCGGAAAGCTTCTGGATGACAAGATCGAGTTCTCCCGCCAGATGGGCATGGCCGGTATCGAGACATGTGCCAACCTCGCAGCTTTTGATTTCGCCCAAAAGATACAACATGTCGCTCACACGGCCGAAGAGCAGGTGCGCGAGCATGTTTTCCAGAAGCAAGCGGATGCCAAGCTGACAGCAGCGCGCCGCCACCCGGTTCAGGGATTCGGCGGCATGATGCATGTGCTCGACAAATTCAGCCTCCGGCGGGCGGCCCTCGCGCTCGGGTCCGGGATGCAGCACGACGTAACCGCATCCCAACCGGGCGGCGGACCCGCAGGCGAGGATCAATTCCGCCACCGAAGCCTCCCGAACGGTTGCGTCAAAAGCCGTGATATCGATGTGCGCGGCAAAGGGAGCATGGAAAGAAACCGGCGCGATATCCAGTTCTCGCAGCCTCCGGGCCGCCAAATCGACCGCCGAAGCATCATGGTAGTCGAGATGCGCGGGGAAAGAGCAGACCTCGATCTGCCGGAAACCGGCATTGCTGACATTGGCAAGGATTTCCAGAATCGGACGCTGGTAGAAGCATCCGGTCGAGAGAGCGATGGGCCATTCGGATGAGTTCATGATGGTAGTCGGTTGAGCAGGGTTGAACGGGATGCATCGAGGGAACACGCTCCCACGGGGCATCGAAGGCAGAAGCCTTTTTCCTGGGTGGATGTGCAATTCATATCCATGAGACGATCCACGCCGGTCAGATGAAGCCCGGCGAAAAGACGGGTGTAGAAATCCGCGCGGGTCGCCGGTTCGTAGTCGCCCCAGTCCACACCCCAGCCGAAAGTGGAATCCTCGAATTTCGAACGGATGAGTCCCGCCATGTGCCGCGGATGCCAATCCATCGCGATAAAACATCGGGTGACGAGCTGCATCCCGGCGGGCTTCAGAAGAAGGTCGTTTGGGAAGACAAGCAGATGGCGGGCGCAGGCGGGAAGCGTGCTCAAATCGGTCCGTGCGTAGGTGTCCGGCCATTTTTCCCTGGGATCATGCCGGGTGGCGTAATAGTCCTCGTGAAATCGCCTTAAGGGAGAAGCGAGATAGGCATCCAACAGATGACAGGTTCCCTGTTCTTGGCAGGGGCTCCGGACGCACGCCCGATGGGCAAGGTCCAGCACATCCGCGTCAACTTGGCGGAACTTGATGGCCTGCCGGACATCGATTTCATGAAGTGGAATCGTGCGCATGGCGGGAATCTGGTCTTCGATTCCCAGATGGCGGATGAGGCCGCTTACCCACGGTTTGCGGTAGTTCGTGAAGGGCATGCGCGTCATACGGGTGTGCAGGGGATCGCCGTATTCCGAGATGTCGATCGAGACCATCTCGCGTCTGGAGGTGGCACACGGTCCGACATGCACCGCGGTCACTTCCACCGGGAGTTTGCAGAGGGGGGCGGCCAGTTGTTTGATGCGAACCGCGACGAATTCCGCGTGCAAGGCGATGGCGGCGAAAGTAGCCTGGTCGTTCGCCGTGATCACACCGGCGAGTTCGGGCGGAAGGCGATCAAGGCAGAGCTGCGTCAGTTCGGGGGCGGGCTCGAGGCCGCGGATCCGGGTGGCGATTTCCGATGTCCGGGCAATTCGCCAGATGAAATGATGGCCTTGTCCTTTTACCAGATGAAGCGGCCTGATTCCCCATCCCAGCAAGAGCGACTCGATGACATTCACCACCGGTTCCTGGAGATCAAAACAGCGCCAAGGATCGAGGTAGGCCTCGGCGGGAGAATCGAAATTCAGATACTCGATGTCAAGGTGCAGCAGGTAGGATTGCGTGTCGGCCAAAGAGCGGGCGATGTCCATGTTCCGATCCAGAAACCGATCCAGCGAGGCGGCTGGACGCAGTTCTCTCCTGTTGAAACGACAGGCATCGCTGTGGGTGAGATACACAGCTGTAGCCTCCTCCAGCGTCTCGCCGCCCATGAATTCAATAAGCCTCTGGCGCACGGAACGGTCGGAATGCAACGCGCACATGGCTTCCCCAGACTATCGAATTCCGGGAAATCTGTAAAGATATATTCAGAGTTTTCCGTCCGGAAATGTCACCGGGGATGAATGAACACCACACGATTGCAAACTCAGCCGTGATTCCCGCACCTATCGTGTCCCGGCTTCCCCGCTGGCATCGCCGACAGCCTGCCCGCCGGAGCCTCGGGCGAAGGTTGGGTCCTCGCCGTCATCACTTCCGGGTGATCACACAAGTTCGCCAAAAGGAATTGCCGCAAAAAGGCTCAGAATACGCAAAAAAGGAATCCCAAGAGAACAAGTAGAATCGGACTTTTAGAAAACAGATAAAGAGCATATGGGCTACACAGCCGCCCGGAGCCCGCGCAGGGACACATGGATGGCGAGCAGTTGCCAGGCGAGGGCGGCCAAGGACAGAAGAAATCCTTCCATGTTGCCATCTTGAGCGGTCGTGGCTATGATGAAACTGGTGGCGATGGTCAACAATCCATTGTAAGCCATGGAGGTTTTCCACAGAGATGATGGGTCTTTCACATTCCCCTTCGCAATGCGCCAATAGGCGGCGCATAGAGCGTATCCAGGAACTGAGACGAATAGCGGTAGAATCAAAAAGGCCCCGACAATCCAGGGATAGCCGGCGAGGAGTCCGAGCAGGCTGGTCGAGATCGCCATGAATTTTGCCGCCTTGCGCGGACGATCGAGCCAGGGCTTTTCTTCGACAATCGTTTCCATAGAGGTGAGGAGGGTGGACATATTGGTGGGTAGGTTGGAGTTTATCTTTAGTGTTCCGAAGTTTCAGGAATTAGCGAAACATAGGGTCAAAAAAAAGGGGGGTGGGGGTTAGGAAAGGAATCGGGTGGCAAATTTGAGGATTCTGCTCTGCTCTGACCCGGCAATGCGCTCGAGGACCCTTTCCCCGGTTTGCATGAATTGGAGCAGTTCGGTCATTCGGCTATGAAACTCTTTGGCGCCCGGTCCGGCCAGGCCTTTGGTGTCGTCGGCACATTTGCGCAAAACTTCCATGGCGGGGGAAACCTCGCGGCGTTTCCGCTCCCGGGCGATGGTGCAGAAAATGCGCCAGACGTCCTTTTCGGCCTCGAAGTATTCCTTCCGTTCTCCCTTGCGGATGACCGAGCGCACTAGCCCCCAGCCGACCAGATCCCGGAGGTTGGTGTTGGCATTTCCCCGGGAAATCCGGAGTTCATCCATGATCTCATCGGTGGAAAGGGAGCGGGGGGAAGTGAGAAGTAGGGCGTGGATTTGCGCCATGGTGCGATTGATCCCCCAGGCCGTACCCATGGCTCCCCATTGGGTCACAAACTCATCCCTTGCGCGGGCTAGGGCTTCAGGCGTTGGGCTTCCATCCTTCACGATTTCCAGAATATCCTGAAAATATCGGCACGCAAGCGGAAAATCACACGGAATGAAAATTGGCTGCGGATCAGGGCAGAAGGCGGCTCTTGCGGACCATGGTGGTGTCGCCGTTCATCTGCATGATCTGACCTTCACCGGCGGCGATTTTCCCGCGGAGTGTCAGAATCATACTCATGCCCTCGCGGGTCGATGGTTTTTCCTTGGCAAGCGGGAAGAGTCCGTCGAGGGCGATTTTGAAAGTGGAACCGTCGAAGCTGGCATTCGGAGGCAATCCCTTCATTCCTTTCATCCCGAACTGGACCTCGCCTTGCAGAAGCGCGCTTGTGTTTTCTCCCTCGCCGGTCAGTTCCACGAATTTCATTTTTCCTTTCACGGTGGCGGGATCGAGCATGAACGGCATTTCCGGTGGCATGGTGGCCAGCAATTCTGCGGCATTCACCTCCCATTCTTCGCCCGGCTTGCGCGGTTGGTCCACCCCGAAGGCCTTGTTCTCGTCGCCTTTGTCTTTTTCGTCGGCCGAAACGTCAATGAGCATACCCAATACCTCGCTGGTCGATTCGTCCACTGCCTTACCATCGACGGTGAATCCTTCTTTTTCCCCGGCGACTTTGGCCACTGTCTTCACGACGGTGCCTGCCGGCAGCAGTTCACCCGTCTTCCCATCTTTGGTTAGAGAAGATTTATGGATTTCGATGGTGAGTTCGGAGGCGTCCCCTGACGCGTTCACTTTCTCGACGGTCTGGGTGACCTCCATTTGTGCTTTCCATTCTTCCTTGTCGTTCTGCACTTCCTGCTCCCCGGCGGTGACTTTCATGTTGGAGAGGGCTTCTCCTTCGATGGCCATTTTCAGTTTATCCCCGACTTTCGAAGGCCGGTCCACGGGAATGATGAATCCCTCTTCAGCGGTCAGCAGGGTGGGGGAAAGGGCGAAAACGGAGGCGAGCAGCAGGGATGTCACTTTCATCCCGGCAGATTGGCGATGCGGTGCCGGTTTGTCGAGCAAAGAATCGTGCGATACAGAGAATTTCGCCGATCCTGCTAGGGGGCGGCGACAACCAACCGGCACTCCAGCCGTTGATCAGTCGGGAGATTCGCCACGATGGGCAAGGCCTCGAAGCCCGGAATCAGATTGAAGATGCGTGTGCCCTTCGTCTTGAGGATTTGCAGCGGCGCGTTTGCCTCGATGATTACCTTGCCACCGGTTTTGTGGATTTCGATCCGGTTGTCCGACTGCACCACTTTTTCCCCGGCGGTCGAGATCACGGGCAAGATGAGCTTAGGCGCTTGGCCAGCGAAACCCGGGCCCGGTGCTTGCGCTGTTATGAGAAGGCTTTCGCGATCAAATCGATAGGACAAGGAACAGGAAGATTTGCGATTTATAAATTCCAAGCCCTTTTGATCCAGGAGTCGAGCTGTCACGTCAAAGACGATGGCTCCATCCGCATCGGCCCACTTGACCATCGCCGAGCGGTCATAAAGCTGGGTGAACCATCGATCCCCTTGCCGCAACTCCACGCGCGGGGTCAGTGGATGGTCCTCATCATCCATTGGCAACTGCATGTTGTTAGGTTCGACCATATGGTAACGAGCCATACTTCCCGCCAGAAGAGGACCAACACGTGGGTGCCAGAGCATGGAAATCGTTCCGCCCGTCGGTGCCTGGGCTGCTTCTTTATAAATCCAATCGTAGGTGGTTACGGTGGCCCGCCATGGGCCTCTAGCGACTAGCCAACTGGCGATTTCCGGATATTCGCGGACGCCATCGGCTATCGTGCGGGGCAGGGGAGTCGAGGAGTTCATGCCCGATGCCAGGTCGGCATGATCGAGAAGAGCGGCCAGTGCTTTGGCGTGAGTAAAGGTATGATGGATGCAGGGTTTGGCGCCGTGATCCGCGTAGTGGGGGCCACCGTGTAACAATCCGTTCCGGGTGCAGTTCCGGTAGAGCCGCGTATTTTCCACCACCGCCGTGGCGAACGCGGGTTCGTGTTTCGCCAGCACGGCGTATCCCGGCTGACAACCGTCGCAGGTGCGGCTGCCCCAATACGCCCACTTCGATTGGCGCGTCCCCCAACTATTGTCCCACGCTCCATCCGGAAGCATGAATTCAAGATGTGCCTTGAGCAAGCGCACGGCCAGGGCAGTGAGTTCTTCATCCTTGGTGGCATCGGCGGCAAGGGCTATGGCGACCAAGGATTCCTCGACATTGTAGTCGAGATCAACCGGGCGGCATCCGCGCGGGCTGGTTCCTTGTTGGGGTTTGCCCTCGCCCATGAGCAGGCCATTGGGAGGCGTGAGGTAGTCCTTGATGCCGGAAGCCAACTGGCGACCTCGTTCTTGGTAGGCAGGGCGATTCAACATTTTGCCTATCAAAAGCATGGCATAGATGCCGGTGCAGCCGTAATTCACGTTCGAATAACTCAGCGTCGTAAACTTCTCGAAGACGTAATCGCCAGCGCGACCCAGCCGCTCTGTCCAGCGTTGTCGGGTTTCCGCGTCCAAGAGATCGCCATGGTGATGCAGGGTTTCTGCCAAAGCGATGGCTCCGAAAACCGTGATGCCCTTCCATGATTTCGGATCCTGAATGACGGTCCAACTTCCATCGTCGTGCGACACGTTGTTGCCCCATTCGAAAACGCGGATACCCGCGTCGCGGTATTTTTGGTCACCCGACTTTTTCGCCATGTGGAAGAGCGGGTAGACGGCATCCATACATCGCCCATGGATAAAATCGCACGATGGACAGGCCAATGCCCCGTCTCGAGCGGGATTGGCGGCGTCGTTGATTTGAGCGGCGAGCATGCCGTCGCACCAATCGCGGAGTAGATCGGAAGCGAAGGTTGAAAAGGAACCCTTTTCCGCGAATCCGGAATCGATCGCGCCGACTCCGCTAGGGAGCCATGGGAGAGACAACCCCGCGAGGGTGGTGGTTTGCAGGAAGTGACGGCGATCCATCCGGGGGAGACGAGGGGGCGGGTTCACGGGAAGTGAATGGGTAGTGGAGAACCCTTGGAGAACGCCATCGGGCGCGGGACTCTTTCGGATTGCCCGTCGGAGCGGGACCGGGAACAGATTTTTCAGATGGCAGGTGCCATTCCGCGACGTTATATTGGGCATGAGCTGGAAATCCCTAACCCTGCTGGCGGTCGCCGGCGTAACAATGATTGCCATGAGCCTCTGGACCCGCGCCCAAGAAAAAGAAGCCTCCCGCCCCGCCGAAGCACCAAAGCCTGCGGAAGGACAGGAAGTCGCGACCTTCGGGGCCGGCTGTTTCTGGTGTGTCGAGGCGGTCTTCGAGCGCCTGGATGGAGTGGTTCATGTCACCTCGGGCTACATGGGCGGGCACGTAAAAAATCCGACTTACGGGGAAGTTTGCCAGAAAACCACCGGCCATGCGGAAGTAGTGCAGGTGATTTTTGATCCAAAGAAGATCTCCTACGCGAAGTTGCTCGAGTGGTTCTGGAAGTTGCATGACCCGACCACCTTGAACAAACAAGGAGGGGACGAAGGCCCGCAATACCGCTCCGCTATATTCTTCCACAATGAGGAGCAGAAACGGGTGGCCACCGAAGCCAAGGCCGCGGCAGCCCCGGATTTTTCAAAGCCGATTGTCACCGAGATCACCGCCGCCTCCGAATTCTACGCAGCCGAGGTCTATCATCAGGAATACTACAAGCTCAATAAGAATAAAAATCCCTACTGCCCGGCTGTGATTATGCCGAAAATGAAGAAGCTCGGGCTGGAGGAGTAGTCCGCGTATCCCACACTGGGGTTGCCCACCTCGGATGCGACCAAGCTCAAGGAGTGGCATCGACCCACTCTCCGGGTTCGAGATTCTCGCAGGTATATTTTCCGAAGCGGGTGCGGTGCAGGGCGGCGACATGGTGGCCACAGGCTGCGAACATGCGCCGCACTTGATGATAACGCCCTTCGGTTAGAACGACCTCGGCGAGGTGGTCGTCGAGAATCTTCAATCTGGCCGGTCGGCATGGTTCCTTGTCGCCCTGGAGCATGATTTCTCCGGAGGCGAAGCGGCTGATCAAGTCTTCTTCGAGCTTCCCTTCGACCGTGGCGAGATAGGTTTTTTCGACATGGTGTTTCGGGGAGGCGAGGCGGTGGAGGAGTTGCCCCTGATCGGTGAGCAACAATGTTCCGGATGTGTCCTTGTCGAGGCGACCGATGCTCGCGACGACGGGATTGCGCCGCATCCAACGCGGGGGCAGGAGATCATAAACCAGAGGACCTTCCCCGGCATCATGGGAGCAGGTCACTCCCACGGGTTTGTGCATGACGATAAAAATGCCATCCGGGTGATCGAGCCCGGCGCCATCGACGCGGATCTCGGGAACCGGAACGTGGGCTTCCGGACGGGTGAGCCTTTCCCCGGTGTCCGCGCGGGTGACCCGACCGGACAGACAGAGGGAGGCAACATCGCGCCGCGAACCATAACCCAGCGAAGCCAGGATTTTGTCCAACCGGGGCATGGTTCAGTAGCCTTTGGCTTTTATCTCGATCAACATCTGGGCATTCGACTGGAAACTGCGCAGGAAATGCAGCAACCGATCCATTGCTTCGATGGGCTTGTGGCCTGCAAGACCGCGGCGGATGAGGTGGATTTTTTTCAACTGGTGCGGTGGCAGCAGCAATTCCTCGCGGCGGGTGCCGGATTTGAAAATGTTCACGGCCGGATAAACATATTGTTCCGCCATCTTGCGTTCGAGCACGATCTCCATGTTGCCAGTGCCCTTGAACTCCTGGAAAATCAGTTCATCGGCTTTTGAATTCGTCTCGATGAGCGCGGTGCCGACGATGGTTAGCGATCCTGCCTCCCGCGTATTACGGGCGGCGGCGAAAAGCCGGCGCGGCATCTCGAGGGCGCGGGCATCAACCCCGCCGGACATGGTGCGGCCTTTGCCGGTCATGGCATTGTTGTAGGCACGGGCCAGGCGGGTGATGGAATCTAGCAGGATAAAGACATCCCGGCCTTCTTCGACGAGGCGTTTGGCGCGTTGGATGCCGAATTCCGCGATGCGGAGGTGGGCCCAGACATCATTGTCATTCGAACTGGCGAGAATCTCCGCGTTGGGCAGGGCGCGGCTCAGTTCCGTGACTTCCTCGGGACGCTCGTCCACGAGCATGAGGATAAGATGGACATCCTCGTAATTGGTGGAAATGGCCTCCGCGATATCGTGCAGCAAGGTCGTTTTCCCGGTGCGGGGTGGCGCGACAATGAGTCCGCGCTGGCCTTTGCCCACGGGAGTGAACATATCAATCACCCGCGTGGTGTGTTTGTCGGGAGTTGTCTCAAGCAGGAACCTTTTCTGAGGGTTCACTGCCGTCAGTTCATCGAAAAATGGAAGGCCTTTGTGGCTGCCGGGGTGCTTCCCATTCACCTGGAAGATATCGGTCATCTGGGGACCGCGCGGACCATTCTTGGCCTCGCCTTCGACAAGCATACCTTCCCGCAATCCGAAGTGCCGGACCGTGTCGGGGAGCACGAAGACATCGCGGGTGGTCTGGCGGAAACACAGTTCTTTCTTGCGCAGGAAGCCGAAGCCTTTGGGAGAAATCTCCAGGATTCCCGAGCAAGGCACGGGATCGCCGACGAGACCGTTCTTCTTGCCTCGTTTGCGGTCGCGGAATCCCGGGCGTCCTTCGAATTCCCCTTCCTCGTCGTCATCATCTTCCTCCGGAGACTTGCCGGACGGGGCCGGTTGTGGACGCGGCGGATTGTTAGGGTCGCGGGGAAATGACTGGCGTGTGACTTGTCCGGTCGACGTGGGTGTGGCCACGGGTGCGTCAGGGTCGAAAGCGGGTTCGCCCGCGGATTCCGCTTTCGGGCGCATCGAGTGGTGTAGCAGTTCCGGTGGAGCGGGGACTGGTTCACCGAAATCCAAAGCGATATTCTTTGAAAAATCCGGCACGGGCGGAATTTCGGGCAAGTCGGCCGCCACTGGTCCGCTCGGAGGCACCAGCAATGGGCGTCCATCATCGGTCGATGGCAAATCTTCGGATTCAACCAGTTCCAGAATTTTGGGAGGAGCAACCGGGACCGCGGCAGGAACGGCAGGAGCCATAGGAACTTCCACCGCTTCGCTTTCAGGCGAGGGTTCCGTTATGTCGCTTGCCTCCTTCTTGGCCGCTTTCTCTTTAGCTGCGACCTTTTTCTTCGTCACGGTCTTTTTCGCCGCCTTCTTTTTGACGGCTTTTTTCTTCACCAAGGTCGCCGGAGCCTCTGGTTCTTCATCCGTATCTTCAACAGAAGAAGGTGCTTCGGCATCCGCGGCTTTGCCGGTCCGGGTGGATTTAACGGGAGCTTTTTTGGCACTTTTTGCCATTGCTGCCGTGGGGGATTCCTCGTTGGATTTTCTCATGAGGTTGTGGAATGGAAATCAGGCATCGAGCGCGGCCATGACCTCGTCGGTCAGGTCGAAGTTCGAATGGACATTCTGTGTGTCGTCGTAGTCGTCGAGCGCGGCGGATAGTTTGACGAGCCCGGCGGTGATGCCGGCATCGCCAACGCAAGTTGTGGATTTGGGGACAAAAACCAGTTTCTGGCTCGAGGATTCGATGCCGCCTTTCGTGAGAGCGGAGGCGACTTCGAAAAGGGTTTCCACGGTGGTGTGGATTACGTGATCTTCACCGTCGCCATTCACATCGTCCGCCCCCGCTTCGAGGGCGGCTTCCAGCATGGCTTCCTCCCCGAGGGCGGACAAGGGCACGCGGATCTCGCCTTTGCGGTCAAAGAGGTAGGCGACGCTGCCGGCGGAGCCCATGTTCCCGCCATTCTTGTTGAAGAGGGAACGGATGTCGGCGGCGCTGCGGTTCTTGTTATCGGTGGCGACTTCGACCAGGAAGGCGATGCCTCCGGGCCCGTATCCCTCATAGACGATTTCCTCGATGGCCTCGCCACCAAGCTCCCCCGTGCCCTTTTTGATGGCGCGTTCGATGTTTTCCGAGGGCATACTCTGCTTCCGTGCGGCGGTGACCGCACTGCGGAGACGTGGATTGAGGTCGGGGTCGCCACCTCCGCGGGAAGCGATGGTGATTTCCTTGGAAAGTTTGCTGAAAAGCTGGGATCGCTTGGCGTCGGCGGCACCTTTGATGTGCTTTACCTTCGACCATTTGTTGTGTCCGGCCATGACTTGAATGATGGAAAACAATGCGCCCCGGCGGGACGGAGCCCGGGCAGGCGGCAGGGTGGATTTCCGCCTGGCGGGACGGCGCCCGGAGGGGAAAATCGATCGGAAATCGGGTCACTTGCGGAGTCCGGTCTCACCTCAGGATGGACATGATCCGCCCACGGGGGAGAAGAGGAACGCAAGCCGGGAATTCGGGGTATTCCGGTCCTGGCACCCGGCGACGCGCCGGAGGAACCAATCTGAACGACACCCGAATTATGGGGCTGGAGACCGGATTTGCAAGTGAATTCCTTCTTTCAGATCCTCAATTAAATTACTTGATTCTGGGCCCGGTCCGGCCCATGTATCCCGCTCATTCCAGAACATCCATGGGCCAGCAACGAAACAAAGTCGAAAAGCGCCGCCGCCGCGCCAATTATCTCAAGCGTCTCAAGTCCCGCCGGGCCGCCGGCTTGACTCCAAAGAAGCGTGTCGTCCAGTCCGCCGCCCCCGCCGGCGATGACGTCAAAAAGAAAGCGGTCAAAAAGAAGGTCGTGAAGAAGAAGGCCGCCACCAAGGCCGCCACCAAGGCCGCACCGGAAACCGAGGCCCCGGCGGCCGAGGCCCCTGCCGAGGGTTGAGCCGATTCACGAATAGTCTTTCCGACCCGCATTCACCTTTCCCGGGGGATGCGGGTTTCTTTTTTCCACCGGAAAATGATTTCGGGAGACAGTGTTTTCTTGCATAAAGCTCCGCCATGGCTTAAATGGCCTGACCGCAGATCCTCCGGCCGGGCCCGTTTCTTCCGAAACGAGGTCCTCCGATGGTGTCGTGGAACCAACCAAACCAAGTCCCAATCCATGAAAATCGTCAAAAACAGTTTCGCCAACGAGGAAGTCCTTCTCGACTTCCATGAATACGAACAATGCAAATTCCGCGACTGCCGTTTTGTCGTGCTCGGCCACGGCCCGTTCGTCCTCAACCAGTGCGAGGTCGTGAATTGTGCGTTCAACTTCGCCGGTCCCGCCCTCAGCACCATCCAGATCATGAGCGCCATGTATCATAACAATGGCGAGCAGGGCAAACAGCTCATCGAAGGCATCTTCGAAAATATCCGCAATGCCAACCAAGGCCAGCAACCCGCGGCCGAGAGTCTGCCCCCGAGTTTCACTTGATTCACCTGTAAAAAATCCCCGGTGGCTATTGCCTCCGGGGATTTTTTTTAGATTAACGCAGGGGGCACGCGGTGAACATGCAAGCAGTCTTCCCAACGATGCGATAGACCGAATCCTGCCACCCGGGGGGTGGACTTCGTGGATTCATTGCGCTTTCCGGGCGAAATGATGTCGGGATTGCGATGGCCTTATTGGCAGGCTTCACATTCTCCGCCGTTCATCATGGCGTCGAGTCGGCAGGCGGCGACGCGGGCCTCATTGGTCGAGTCCGCCACCGGTGGTGTTGCTGCGGCGGTTTCCGCCACCACACCGCGCAGTTCTTTCTGCACATTGATGGTCGCGGCTTCGATGTCGGAGGCTCCGAGGGACCGGAGATAATAGGTGGTTTTGAGACCCTTGCGCCAGGCGGCCCGATACATGTGCGAGAGCACTTTCAAATCGGGTGCGGCTACGAAGAGGTTCACGCTCTGGGCCTGGTCGATCCACTTCTGGCGGCGCGCCGCCGCATCGATGATAAAAGTCCAATCGACGGAGAAGACTGTCAGGTGCTTTTGTTTGAGTTCCTCGGGGATTCCTTCCAGACCGGCCAGTTCGCCTTTGCTGGCCTTCAGGCGCTCCATCATCTCGCGATTCCAGAGTCCGTGCTTCTTGAGGTCCCGCACGAGTTCACCATTGAGCACGATGAAGTCTCCCGAGAGGTTGCTCTTCACGTAGAGATTCTTGAAGTTCGGCTCGATGCAGGGTGTGGTGGCGGTGATATTGGAAATGGTCGCCGTCGGGGCAATCGCGAGCACATTGGAATTTCTCATGCCCTGCTCACGGATTTTTTCCCGCACCGGATTCCAGTCGAGTCGGCCGCCGCGTGGCACGTCGAGGGAGATTCCCCGTTCAAGTTCGAGCAAATCAAGCGTGTCCTGCGGGAGCAGCCCGCGATCCCACTTGGAGCCACTGTAGCTGGAATAGGTGCCACGCTCCGCCGCCAAGTCCGACGACGCGGCGTAGGCGTGGTAGGCAATGGCTTCCATGAACTCGTCGTTGAACTCGACCGCCTCCGGAGATGCGAAAGAGAGGCCGCGTTTGAAGAGGGCGTTTTGCAAGCCCATGACACCGAGCCCGATGGGACGATGGCGCATGTTCGCGCGCCGGGCCGCTTCGGTCGGGTAAAAGTTGATGTCGATCACATTGTCGAGCGCCCGGATCGCCACCCGGATGGTGTCGCCCAGCATTTCCTGGTCCAGGGAGCCATCGTCGCGGATGTGGGTTTCCAGAACGACCGAACCGAGATTGCACACCGCCGTCTCGTCGGCGCTGGTGTTGAGGGTGATTTCGGTGCAAAGGTTGGACGAATGGATGACACCACAGTGATCCTGCGGGCTACGGACGTTGCAAGCATCCTTGAACGTAATCCAGGGATGTCCGGTCTCGAACAACATCATGAGCATCTTCTTCCACAAGTCGATAGCGGGGACTTCGCGTCCGAAGATTTTCCCCTCGCGGGCCATGGCTTCGTAATGGGCGTAACGTTCCTCGAAGGCCCGCCCGTAAAGCTCGTGCAAGTCCGATGTCTCATTGGCGCGGAAGAGTGTCCACGTCTGGCGGTTCTCCATGCGCTTCATGAACAAGTCGGGAATCCAATTGGCCGTGTTCATGTCGTGGCAACGACGGCGGTCATCGCCGGTGTTGCGGCGCAATTCAAGGAAGTCCTCGATGTCATTGTGCCATGATTCCAGATAGGCGCAGCCCGAGCCACGGCGTTTTCCGCCTTGGTTGACCGCGACAAGCTGGTCGTTGTGCAGCTTGAGGAAGGGAATTACCCCCTGGCTTTCACCATTGGTGCCGTGGATATGACCACCGGTGCCGCGCACCGCCGTCCATGAGCCACCGAGTCCGCCCGCCCACTTGGAGAGGAAAGCGTTTTCGGCGATGCCGCGGAACATGATCGATTCGATGGAATCGTCCACCTTGTAGAGATAACAACTCGATAGTTGGCTGTGGGGAGTCCCGGAATTGAAGAGGGTGGGGGTGGAAGAGCAGAAGCGGCGGCCTTTGTAGAGGGCGTAGAGGCGAGTGGCCCATCCTTCGCGATCCTTCTCCTCGCGCAGGAAGAGTCCCATGGCCACGCGCATCCAGAAATACTGCGGGGTTTCGATGCGGCGCTCGTTTCCACGGCCCTTGGTTTTGTCCACAATCAGATAACGATCATAGAGGGTCTGAATGCCAAGATAATCGAATTCAAAATCCGCCATCGGGTCGAGGGCGTCGGCCAAACGACCGAGGTCGTAGGATAAAAGGTCGGGGCTGAGGCGGCCGATTTCGATCCCTTGTTTGAGGTAGGCCTTGAAGCCACGGCGATGCGCTTCACCGAGGCCTTCGACGCCGTCGCGCAGCACATCCCATCCAATGACTTCTTCGTAGATGAAGGTCAACAGGATCCGACCGGCGAAACGGGCGAAGTCGGCATCCCGTTCAATGAGGGAGCGGGCATTCAGGATGATGGTGTGGCGGAGATCACGGGTCGAGGTTTCCGCCGGGATGGCGCGGCGGAGTTCGCGTTCGATTTCGGCGGGATTGAGGCAGAGGTCGAGACCGATGGAGGCGATGGTGATTCGTTTGCGGAGATCTTCTCCGTTCCAGAAGACACTGCTGCCATCCGGCGCCCGGACGACCACCATGGTGTCCTGGCGTTCGTCGTTGGTGGCCCGTTGGGTGATGGCCTGCTCGTCGCGCAGGCGGGCGCGGTGGGCGCGATAGAGAATATAAGCCTCGGCGACTTTATAGTGGCCTTGGCGCATCAACTCGACCTGCACCATGTCTTGCACGTCCTCGATATGCGCGAGAGCATGGTTGGCGCGGCGGACTTTTTCCGTCACCGCCTGTGCCACCCCGGCGGCGGCCTCCGGGTCGAGGCGGAGGGAGAGGAAGGCCATGCGCACGGCATTGGCGATTTTCATTTCATCCCAGTCGACGATGTTGCCGTTGCGGCGGATGAGTTTGGTCATGGCCCCGGCACCTGTTTCACCATGGCGTCCGGCCGCGCGGCGGAAGCCGAGGCTGCGCGCCACGTCGTGTGCGTCGTTTTCGATGAGGGCGCGCTCGACGATGTGGTAGAGGTCGCCTTGGGTCAGGCGCAGGCTGCGACCTTCGTTCGTCTGTTCCAGCAGGCGCTGGGATACCGCCTTGGCCACTCCCGCCACGAAGGAGCGGTTCTTCTCCGTGAAAATGGCGTCCTCCTTGCGCGTGAGCAGCAAATCCGTGAGCGCGGTGCCGACGAGATCCGCCACTTCCTGGAGGTCGAAGGGTTGCTCATTTCCACCGCGCTCGACCGAGACGGCGGGATGCATGCGCTCGTTTTCTTCGAGCACCGTGCCCCAGTCGAAGCGGGGTTTGGAATCGCCAGGCGTGGTGGCCAAGCGTTTGAGTTCGACGTCTTGGTTGTGCGACTCCTCGAGATGGTGGTGGCGTTGGATCATGGGATGCGAGCGGGCGAGTGTTTTGGAAGAAACGAATTCAAAGTGGATTACAGATCATCATCGGACACGGCGGCGAGAGCACCCGCCTTCTGATAGTCGGTCACGCGGCTTTCGAAGAAATTGACTTCCTTCTTGATGTCCATGAGTTCGGCCAGCCATGGAAACGGATTTTCCGCCGGCTTGTCGCAAAGTGGCGCGAGTCCGCAACCGCCCAGCCGCCGGTCCGCGATGAAATCGATGTATTGCTCGAAGTCCGGCGAGTTCAAGCCGACCGCGCTTACAGGCAGGCAGTCGCGGATGAAGTCTTTTTCCAGGCAGATCGCTTCCGCCATGGTCGAGCGGAGGTCTTCCCGGAATTCTTCCGTCCAAATATCGGGATTCTCCGAGATGAGATCCATGAATAGGTTGCGGAAGAGTTCGATGTGATTCGACTCGTCGCGAAGGGTGTAGCGGAACATCTGGCCGATGCCGGGGAATTTGTTCTGGCGGTAGAGCGCGAGGACCATGCCAAAGAGGCCGTAGAATTGCGTGCCTTCCATACATTGCCCGAAGACGAAGATGTTCTTGGCGAGGGCCTGTTTGTTTGCCGTGTCGGTCAGATCAAGATCGCGGCGCAGTGCCCGGCTGTTGCGCACCACGAAGTCGGTCTTGCGTTTGATGCTTGGAACATCCTCGAACATGGCCTCACATTCATGCGGGTTGAGCCCGAGCGAACTGAGCATGTAGACGAGGCTATCGGCGTGGATGTTCTCCTCGTGGGCATGGCGCCCGAGTGCGAGCTTCAGCTCGGGTGCGGTGACCACTTCGCGCACGACATGGATGATGTTGTCGCCGACGATGCCCTCGGCGGCGGAGAAATAGCCGACCGCCATTTTGATAATCCATCGCTCGATGTCGCTGATGTGGGCCTCGTCACGCCATTGCTCTATGTCCTTCTGCATCTGGATGTCTTCCGGCTCCCAGTGGTTGGCCTTCATCGTCTTGTAGATGTCGTAGGCCCAGCTGTATTTCAGCGGGAGGATATTGAAGAACATTGTGTTCCGGCCATTGATGACCTTTTTGGCGGCATAGGCCGCTTCGGCTTTTTCTTTGTCGAGAATGAAGGTGCGCTCGCCTAGAACAATGGTGGTAGTGTTAGCCATGGCGTCTTAAAAATGAACTTTTTTGGAATTAGGTCGTCGTTTTCCGTGGTGCTTTTCTTTGATTTCCAAGCTATTCCACCCTTTGAACTGCGGAGAATTAAACCCGGATCTGAAAATGCCCGTCAGAAGACGTATCCGCAACATATTGTGGTTGCCGAATTCAGGCAATACTTTTCGTTGTGTTAAGGAAAAAAATACTGGAAGAAACCGCTTGAAAGTGGCAGAATCCTTGGCGTACAAGGATTGCCCGCAATTCTCGGATTCTGGGCGCAAATTTGAGAATTTGTCCGAATGGTTGCCAAGTGCTTCCGATCGTGAAATGATTCCCCAGCATCACCCCAGCATCATCAAATTTTTCACCCTCAATCTTTATGAACCGCTCCCTCGTTTTTCCGGTTTTATTCGGCTCCCTCTCCCTCATTTTCACCTCCTGCCAAAACACCGGCACCGGCGACACTGCGGATCTCCCCGCTCTAGATTATCCCTTCGATGAGCAGGGCAACTATATTGAAAGCAAGGCGCGCAGCCTCGGAACCGGAGGACGTACGAGTAAACCGATCACGCTCGCCCAAAATACACCGCCGCCGCCCATGCCCGACGTGGCACCGCCTCCGCTCCCGGACAACAACTACGCCCCTGTCGATGATGTAATTCCTCCTCCTCCCAATCTGGCTCAAAACACCCAGCCTCGTCCGAGCACAGGCAGTGGCGGTGGCTCTAACAAAACCAAGTCGTCCACGACCAAACCCAAGTCCAGCACATCCTCCGGAACCAAGACTACTTCCAGCGTCGCCTACACCGTGGTCAAAGGCGACACCCTCTCGGGCATCGCCTCGCGTTATGGCACGAGTGTCTCGGCCATCCGTAGTGCGAACGGTCTCAGCTCCAGCAACTTGATCCGTGTCGGACAGAAACTCAAGGTTCCCAAAGGCAGCGGATCGGTAGCCAGCCGTTCCAATTCTTCCTCCTCCAAACCCTCCTCAACCAGCACGAGCAGCAGCGGCGGCTCTTACACGGTGAAATCCGGTGACTCCCTCTGGGTGATCGCCCGGAAAAACAATACCAGCGTGGACAAATTGATGAAGGCCAATGGTCTGAGCAGCGACAAACTGAAGATCGGTCAAACACTGAAGATTCCTTGAGGGGCTTTCAACGCAGCCAGCCATTTATTTCTCAAGCAGGGACTGCTTTCCGTAGCGGTCCATGATTCCGTGAGGACGAAGGTCGCGCAGAGGCTTCGATAGAGGCCGCATGGCTTCATTTCAAATGATGGCCGCGGGTTTGTTATCGGTTTTCCGTCTGACACCCGGTGATTCGGACGCGGTCCAGGCCATGGCGACATCGAGGGTTTGACCGCGGGTGTTCTCGAAGGCTTCGACGGTGGCCAGCACGACGATCAACCCGCCGCGTTCGAAGACGTGGCCGCATCTCCGGAAGACACCGGGGAAAAGCGAGATTTCGGTGAAGCCATCGCGATCCGCCAGGGTGCCGAAAAACATTACTTCCCCCTTCAGCGTGTGGGTGCGGCGGCTCTGCACGAGCAATCCGGCAAAAAGCACCTGGCGACCTTGGCGTTCAGCCAAACGTGACGACCGGCAACATCGATCCCAGTCGAAACCGGGGGCTAGGTGTTCGAAGGGATCGAGAGAGTGGGGGAAGCCAAGCAATTCCATCTCGCGCGCCGCTCGTTCGGCAGGAGAGTGTTCCTTCAATTGATCTGGGACCACAGGTCCGGCCGGTGGTGCGAGCGAAAACAAATCCCCGGCCGGAAGTTCCGGCAAACGGCTGATTTCCCAGAACATGGCCGAGCGTCCGCGCCCGAACCCGTCAAAAGCCCCGGCGTCGAGCAAGCGGTCTTTCTCTTCGCGACTGGGCGCGACGCGATGGATGAAATCAGCCGGACTGACAAATGGGGCGAGTTTTCGTTCGTGCTCCCATCGTTCGAGAGTGGGACGGCCGAAGCCCTTGATCCAGCGCAACGGCGGACGCAGGGCCGGGCGGCCATCGGTCAGAACTTCAGTTTGCCAGCGCACGCCGGAACGGTTGATGTCCGGGCCGAGCACGCTGATGCCGAGCCGCAGGGCCTCGAGCGTGTAGAAAAACGATGAGTAGAACCCGCGTTCGTTGTCCAACACGGCGGCCATTGACTCGGCCGGCCAGCGGCATTTCAACCAAGCCGCTTGGTAAGCCTCCACCGCATAACTCGCGCTATGCGCCTTGTTGAACATGTAACCATGGAAATGCACGAGCGTCGTCCAGACATGGCGGATGTCTTCCTCGGTGCGTCCGTTTTCGCGTGCTTTCTCCACGAATTCCACCCCGAGTTCGGCGAGCTTTTCCGGACTCTTCATCTTGACCAGTTCGCGCCGCAGCATGTCAGCCCGCCCGAGGTTCATGCCCGCGAAATGATGGGCGACCATGAGGATATGTTCCTCATAGACTAACAAACCATAGGTGTCGCGCAGGCACGACTCCAAGACCGGATGCGGATACCCCGCCTCCTCGAATCCCTGGTGACGCCTCGTGAAAGCGAGTTTCTTCGATTCATCTGCCGCACCCGGACGAATCACACTGACAATGGCGCAGAGGCAGTGCATGTCGCGGCAGTTCGACTGCACGAGCAGGCTGGTCATGGCCGGGCTTTCGATGTGATGCACGCCGCGGGCGCCGCCGCTGGCGATCATTTCCCAAGTTGCCGGATCATCCCATGGGATTTTTTCCAAATCCACCGCGATGCCATGGCGCTCCCGCAGGATTCGTTTCACATCCCGCAGCACGGAAAGGCCGGCTTGGCCGAGCAGATCAATCTTCACGAACCCGAGCGATTCCACCGCGTCCATGTCGAATTGGGTCATACGCGGGCCGCGCCCGCTCGGCTGGAGCGGCATCACATCGGCCAGCGGCTCGCGGCTGATGACAATCCCGCACGGGTGCATCGAGGCATGACGCGGCACATCTTCGAGGCGTGCCGCCATCTCGAGGATTTCCGGATACGGTTGTTCGCGCATGGGTAGGTCGCTTTCGAGAAACGGGATCTCCGCCACGGCCCGCGCGATGTCGTCGGCCCGGCTATAGGGCAAGCGCCGGGTGAAGGCCCGCGTTTCCGATTCGCTCAAGCCGTGGATCTTCGCCAGATCCCCGACCGCCGCTCGCGCATGGAAGCGGTTGAACCCGCCGATCATCGCCACATGGTCGTGGCCCCAGCGATCGAAGACATAAGCGATCATTTCATCCCGTTGATCCCAGGGGAAATCCAGATCGATGTCGGCCAGTTTGCTGAACTGCGACCGTTCATGGTTGAGGAAACGTTCAAAGTAGAGATCAAACCACAACGGGCAGACGCTGGAAATGCCGAGGCAATAACACACCAGCGAGTCTGCCGCGCTCCCGCGCGCCAGCACCGGAATCTCCCGGACGCCCGCCTCGCGCACGATGTCCCAGACAATGAGGAAATAATCGGCATAGCCGACCGACTCGATCACGGACAATTCATGGTGAGCCCGGGCTACCGCGTCGGCCCGCCGCCGCGACACCTCCGGGCCGTAACGCCATCTCAGACCCTTGAGCACCAGTCCACGCAGGAAGGTAATCCGGTCCGGTGTCGGCCCGCCCTCCGACAATCCCAAATCCTCGGCCTCGACATGGCGAAACCAGTTCTCCGGCACGGGAAAGACCGGATAAAACCTCGATGGGCTGGGACGGGGACGGCTCACTCAATAAATGTGTTCAAAAGAACAATTTTAGCAAGCGAAGAATCGGGGACATGTCTGGAACGCCCTCGCGTCCTGGAGGGGGAGGACGTCGCATCCCGCATGCACCGCTGGGATTCGTCCGAACTCCTGGGGCTCGGTGGTTCCACCCTCAAAGCGGTGGAGGAACCACCGCAATCCAGAGCCTCCGGCGGTTAGGTGTCGGCCGATTCAAGATCGATAGTGTGAACAACCAGTTCAGACTCCGGGTTGAAAAGACCAGTGGATGCTTCACTACTTCTCCGCAGGGGCCTCGAGGGCTTCGATATGCAGGCGCACGGCTTCGGTCATGCCGCGTTCGCTGTAGCCGCCTTCGAGCAGCGAAACAATCCGTTCATGACCTTGTTCGCGGCAGAGGGAGCGCAGGATATGTGTGAGTTCGCCATAGACCTGACTCGACCAGCCGAGTTCGCCGAGTCGGTCCTCCTCATGTGCGTCGAAGCCGGCGGAGATGATGAGGAGTTGTGGTTTGAATTTGCGGAAGGCATCGGTCAGTTGGTTGCGAAATGCGTGAAGCACTGCGGCATCTCCGCTTCCGGCGGCCAGCGGCACGTTCAAGTTGAAACCTTTGCCCGCGCCCTCGCCGGTGATGTCCGGGGATCCGCTGGGACCGGGATAAAACGGGTATTGGTGGGTGGAGAAAAAGAACACGCTGGGATCCGCGAGGAAAACCGCCTGGGTGCCATCACCGTGGTGCACATCCCAATCCACGATCATCACACGTTCCAATTTATGCTGCTTTTGCGCGTAGCGGGCGGCGATGGCCGCATTGGAAAAGAAGCAGAAGCCCTTGGCTTTGTCGGGCATGGCATGATGGCCTGGTGGTCGCACGGCGGCGAATGCGTTGTTCACGCGTCCTTGCATCACTAAATCGACGGCGGTCAAGCAGCCGGCGGCCGCTGTTACCGACACGTCGTAAGTGTGTTTGGAAATCGGGGTGTCCTGATTTCCGTGCATCCGTTGTTCGCCTTTTGCACAAGCGTTTTTCAAGTTCGCCACGTAGTTGGCATCGTGAACTTTGAGGATCCATGGCAATGGATCCATCTTCTCGTCGGGAATGGTCCAGAGCAAGCGCTGGGAAACTGGTTGGGCTTTGAGATGCGTGGTCAATCGGCGGAGGCGGTCCGGATTTTCCGGGAATCCCGGGCCGGTATCGTGGTCGAGGAATTTCTTATCGTAAATGATGGCGGTGCGGAAGCTTTCCGGCTCGGGCCGCGAAGGCTCCGTTTGGGCCGACAAACAGGACAAGAAAAACGCGACGATAGCGAGGACGCGGTTGGTGATACTTTGTTGGCTTTTCATGGTAATCCGAGAATCTGCGGACATGTTATTCATACGCTTCGGCGGGGGATTCGGGGATTCTCGGAATGAAGGAAGGGGAGGCAAGAGGTTTTTGCCATGCGGAAGAGATGATGTAGATTCCGGGGAAACATGGCCGTTTCCAGCAGCAATGCCCGCAGCATCACCCGTAAGGCGAAGAGCAATCTCGCCTTCGCGTTGGGCAGTCTGCCGAGCGAGAGGCGAGGGGATATGGTCACATTTTATGCCTTCTGCCGACTGGTGGACGACATCGCGGATGACTCGGAGGTGCCGGTGAACCGCAGGGAAGCCTCGCTGCTGCTCTGGCGCGACGCGTTGTGCAGAGAGGTGCCCGGAGAGGATCCCTTGGCCAGCGAAGTGCGTTCCCTGGCGGCGAAATACCGGATTCCGATCGAACGGTTTGAAGAGATTCTGGAAGGAGTGACGCGGGATCTGCGGCCACAAACGTTTGGCACGGCCGAAGATTTGGAGAAATACTGTCACCTTGTCGCCTCGGTGGTCGGGTTGGTGAGCATCGAAATATTCGGTTACAAGGATCCGGCCTGCCGCGACTATGCGCTTTCATTGGGCCAGGCCTTGCAGTGGACGAATATCCTGCGCGACGTGGCCCAGGATGCAAAGGTGGGTAGGCTGTATTTGCCCTTGGCCGACCTGCATCGTTTTCAAATTACCGACGCGGAGGTGCTGGGCGGAACGATGGATGGTCGGTTCCGCGCCCTCATGGAACATGAATACCACCGGACCGAAGCCTACTTCCAGAAGGCGGTGGCGATTCTGCCGAAGCGGGATAGGAAATCCATGGTCGCGGCGGAGACCATGCGGAGGATCTATCACGCCTTGTTGCTGAAGATGCGGGCCGACGGATTTCAAGTGTTCTCCAAACGATACCGTTTGGCCAAACCCCACATGCTATGGCTCCTGCTGGCCACGCGGCTTGGTTGGGAGCGGCGGGCAAGAAATTCGCGCTGATGGTTAGGCGATATTCCTCTCAGAATACGAAGAGCCAGCCGATTTCGGTGAGAGAATCCTCGTAGATGGAATACAGCTGGGCGTCGTAGATGGCCCGGGCATTGGTGACCCACTCCTCGGCTTCCTTGTTTTCCTTTTTCTCGAAATGCAGCGCCGCCATCGAGTAATAGTAAATGGGCGCATCATCGTAGATATCGTATCGGTTGATCAGAGGAGTCGCATCATCAAACTTCTGCTGCTTGATGAGGCACAGCATGACCTTGTATTCCATGAGCTTGCGGGTGGTCGCATCAATGGCATCTCCTTGTTTCAGCAGTTCGCGGAATTGTTTTTCGGCTTCTTCCCATTTTTTCTGCACGAAGAACATTTCGGCGCGATTGAAGTGGCTTTGCCAGAACGTCGGATACAGTTTTGCGGCTTTTTCGAAGTAGAGCAGGGCACGATCAAAGTCACGGATCTGGACCAGACAGGAACCTTTCAGATTGAGAACCACCGGATGGATGGGAGCGATGCTTTCGGCATCGATGAGTTTCTGGAGGGCTTCGGGAACGCGTTTTTCGGCCAGGAGTTTCTCTCCATCCACCAGGAGTTGCTGGAATTTCTTCTGTTCTTCGGCCGGACGCTTGAGAAATTCCTCCTCGGCGGCCTTCGCCTCGGGGGTTCCCGGGTTAACGCCCATGGCCGAAGCGGTCGCGGCGGGCTTTGTCGCCTCCGGTTCTTGTTGGGCGTTTACGATACCCGTGGCCAGGAAAAGGGAGAAAAAGAAGGTGTTCAGCTTCATGGCAAAGATTGAAGATCCTCGCGACTATGGAGGGAAAGGAGGGGGATGTCAAAGCTCATTGCCGGATTGCGGTGGATTGTCACCCGAAACCGGACGTCCGTAAATCCGCCGCGCCAGGGGGTGGATGGCTGGGGGAAGGTGTTGCGGAGCGGAGATTCCACCGGCCAGTGACGAGCGGATGGCCGTGGCGCTGGCCGGGTGAATGGTTTGCAGAAACCGCGCGCTCCAGCCGGGGCGAGGGACGGGTGCCAGGAGCGGAGGTCGGGGAAAAACCAGGAATTCCAGCGATTCGCGGAGGATCTCGGGTTTCGCCCACTTCTCGATCACCTCCCATTGGTCGGCACCGAGAATCCAGAATAGCCGAGCGCCCGGAAAGGACTCCCGGAAGTGGAGCGCGGTTTTCCACGAATAGGATGGGGGTGCTTGGTGAAGTTCCCAGTCGGAGAGCTCGGCCCAGTCGAGTCCGCGCGTCGCGAGGCGAAGCATCTCCAACCTTTCCCGATCCGTGGCCAAGGTCCACTGGTCGGACTTATGCGGGCTCAGGCGGGCGGGCAGAAAAATGATCCTGTCCAGACCGGCGGACTTCCTCGCCTCGTCCGCGATGGCCAGATGGCCGTCGTGAACGGGATCGAACGTGCCACCGAAGAGGCCTAGTCGGGCATTGGATTTCATCTTGCTGGGATATACGCAAGGAATTTTGCATGAATTCGGGGATTTTCCATCCGTGCTTGCGGGATGCGCGATGCGGCGGCAACATTCCCCGGTGCAGCCTTCCCCCCTTCATGCGCGCCAACCGGTGCGCGAAACCCAATTCGTGGCGATTGATTTTGAGTCGGCCGGCGCGGCACCCGGCCAAACCGATCAAGTCGTCCAGATTGGCTTGGCGACTTGCACCGGGCTTGATTTTTCCAGCGTGGAAACTTACCGCTCCTATGTGAAACCGGAATCGGAGGTGGCCTGGACAGCCTCACGCGTGCATGGCATCGATATGAGGATGGTCGAAGCCTCTCCGTCATTCCGCAGTCTCTGGCCGGAGGTCCGGGAAAGAATGACCAACCGCGTGGTCGTGGCCCATGGCGCGGCGACCGAGAAACGCCACTTGCGGGCGTTTCCCCTGCATGGGTTCGGTCCGTGGGTGGATACCCTCGTGCTCGCGCGCAAGGTTTGGCCGTTGGCTCCGTCCCACCGTCTCGGGGAATTGATTGGCGGTCTCGGGAAGGCGGAGGAACTCCGGAAATTCTGCCTCGGCTTGCATTGGCACGACGCCCTTTTCGATGCGTTCGGCGCTCTCGTTCTCCTCAAGGCGATTATCGATCGAGCGGGCCTCTGGGACCACCCGACTGCCGATTTGGTGCAAGCCCGGCTTGCCGTGCCACGCCAAACACGCTAATTCTTTCCACCCACATGCAATTCCGTTGCCTGGTATTCGATTTCGATGGCACCCTCGCCGACACGCTCGAGGAGACGATGATTATCTTGAACGAACTCGCCGAGGAATACGGATTCCGGCGTTTCCGCCGCGAGGACATGCAGGAGGCGAAACACATGACCGTGGCCGAGTTCGTGCGATTTCTCGGGATTCCCGCATGGAGGGTGCCCCGTCTTCTGACGAAAGGCAAACGCCGCCTGACCGAACGTCTGGCCACGATCCGGCCCATTCCCGGCATTACCGAGGTCTTGCCTCGACTATCGGCTACCGTAGAGCATCTCGGCATCCTCACGTCGAACTCCGAGGACAACGTATCGATTTTCCTCCGTTCGCATTCCATTGAGTGTTTTGAATTTGTCAATTCCACGCCAAAACTCATGGGCAAGGCCCGGTATCTCCGGAAAATCCTCCGCCAGTATGGATTGCGCAGCGAGGAAATGCTCTATGTCGGGGATGAAATCCGCGATATCGAGGCAGCGCACGAGTCGGAAATTCCGGTGGCGGCCGTGACCTGGGGCTTCAATTCCGCGGCCGTGTTGGAAGCCGCTACACCGGACTATCTCATCCGCCATCCCTCTGAGTTGCTCGAACTCTGCGGTGGCAAGTAGTGCGCGACGCGGTCTCGAATGGTAATCAAGGAGCGGCGTCGCCCGCGGGTGGCAGCACTTTGACTTTTGCTGCTCCCTTCACTTCGATTTGATCAGGAGCATCGTCCGGTCCGGACTTTCCGCCATTTTCTTCGATTTGATAGGGCAGGGGACCGGGATGGATTTCGACATCCGCCCTTTCCGAGTCGATTATCCACCTTCTCGGGCCGTGAGCTGGTGGCGAGGTCGGAAGATACAGGCGCACGATACCTTCACCTTGGGTAAGGCGCAGCAGTCGCATCTCCGAGCCTGCGAATCTGGCCTTCAAGGTCTGATTGATTTCGGTGTTGAGTCCGGAGAGGCGTTGTTTCAGTTCGAGGCGGGTGCCTCCATCGGTTCCGGTTTCCTCTTTCCAAACCGACTTCAGCCCGCTGCTGGGCAGGCCGAATCCATGGCTGCGGGATTCGATTTTCCATTGCTCGCCGGGCACGATGGTAGTCTCACCGACGGGTAATTGTAGGCGCAGGTCCACCGGAGCCGTGGGTTTGGCCTGGGGTTGATGGACTTCCTTGCGATCCATGGGTGTGGCCAGGAGCACCAGAAAAATCAGAGCTGGCACGAGCAGGAAAATGGCGGAAAGCTTCGGCCATGAGAGCGGTCGGAACTCCGGATTCAGTGGTGGAACCCCATCGACGCGCAACCAGTGGGCGAGCATCGCAAACGTGATCCACAGCACACCGGCGGCCCAGAGCACGTCGCTCGGAAAATGCCCGCCCTGCACGACCCGCGCCCAACCAATCGCCGTGCCATAGAAGGCGGCCAAGGCCAGCGATGCCCAGGCCAAGCGGGGGTGGCTGCGCCGCCAGAAAAACCAGAGGGCGAAAAAGAAATAGCCCATCGTGGCATGACCACAGGGAAAACTTTTCCCGGGGCTTGAGGGATCGAAGGTGAGAAGCGGTTCATAAGCATGCAGGCCGCCCAAAGGTTCGACATCCCTCGGACGTGGCCTCCCCCAATGGTCCTTGAGGATGGCATTGGTGACAAGTCCCGGCCCCACAGCCATGGCGAGCACCAGATAAATCGAGTGACGGCGGAACCGCGCCCACTGGGCAACTCTGAAACCCAATAAAAGCACCACCAATGCCCCGAGAACGGCAAAGAGCGCGGGATAGGTGCCGAGGTGGTAAAGCGCGGACCACGGAAAATCGTCGCCATGCGGCCACGCTGAATCTTCACGTAATGAATTCATCCAAAGGATGTCGGCCGGCACAAGGCGGAAAAAAATCGTTCCAAGCGCCAGCACCACCAATGCGGGCAAGAGGGTGAGAAAAAGTGACGGACGGGGACGGTCGAGCACTCGATACCATAGGCGGGCAGCCGTCCGGAGACAAATCCTGATAAAAATGAACTCCGGGACTCGACAAACCTCGCAATATCACGCAACATGCAGCCATGGATTTGCCCCCGCGTATCGAGGAGATAGCGTGCCCGACCTGTGGAGAGTTTTCTCTGCGGGCCCGGTCGGAAGGCCTCGGGGCCGAATGCGCGGCCTGCGGACAACTGGTGATTTTCGACGAGGACACATCGACGGTTGGCAAGAGACGCAACTACACGCCGGAGCGCACCTTGAAAAAGATGCTCGGTGAACAGCCCGCCCCGCAACCGAGGGATCACGCCCCCGTTCATCTCCCCGATTGGCCGGCCCGCGATACTCCGCTCGGTCATCGCGGTCCACTGCCGGCGGTCAAGTCCACCGAGGAGGTCCGGCCTCCGGTCGTCGCCTCCCATGCGCTCGAATCGGCCCGGAGAGACAATTGGAAAAAGCTCGCCGCCCTAGCCGCCATGCTTGTCGTGGTCGTCGGTGCCGGCCTCTGGGCATGGAGCGAGCGCGCGAGCGGACGAAACGAATCAAGCGCGCTTCCCATCACCGGTGAACTCGCCGACCCCGCCAATCGGATCCTGATCGAAGGGGCCACTCTGCCGCAAGACGACGCCGATGTGGCCGCCGCCCGCAACTTCCTCCAGGAGCAAATCCTGCCTGCCGCAAAGTGGGAGGACTGGATGGCTCATGTCCGCCTGCCCAAGGAACTAGAGCCGATCATGCGGGCCTATTATGTGGACCACGAATATCAATCGCTAGTGAAATCGCAGATCCGTTCGGCCAAAATTTCCCGGACGCCCGCAGGCAAATTCGTGATCTTCCTGCTTGACCATCCCGTCCAACAGGTCGCCATGGTGGAAATGAGTGCCGATGGCCCACGGCTCGATTGGGAAATCCTCACCAACCAGCCATTACGCGACTGGGAGGCATTTATCAAGTCACGCCCCTCCGCGCCGACCAACATCCCCGTGGCCATCTGCCGATGTTATGTGCGCGAGGATTACCTGACGCCGGAGGAGCTCCCCAACCGCTCCGACTATCTGGGCATGCGCGTCAGTATGCCGGGCAACCCGGACCTGCTTTTCAGCGCTGTTCCTCTCGCTTCGCCACTTGGCCAATGGCTCGCCGCCAAACTGCCTTGGGAGCACGACGACAAGACGATTGTCGCCCGCGCTACCCTGAGTTTCGCCCCCGAACACACGGTCATGCGCGACCGGGTCATTCTCCATGGTGAGCCGAGCCCCGGCTGGAATCGTGTCTCCGCCGCGCCACCGGCCGGAACCGAGTCTTCACCGTCGTCGCCTTGAATCTGAGAGCAGGCGCGCCCAATCTATTCCTTGGATAGATCGCCCGATGGGTTCGCCGGCAGCCTGCTTGCGGGAGCCTCCGGCGGACAAAAAACACCCTGGTGGAGCATAGCGGGGTCGAACCGCTGACCTCTACAATGCCATTGTAGCGCTCTACCAACTGAGCTAATGCCCCAGGGTTGGTCATACCGTCCGTGGCTGCGGGCGGAGCGAAAGATACGCGCTCCCGCCGCCTTGCAAAGGAATTTTTGTTCCGATTTGGAAAATCCGGATTTCCTTGCTCGCCGGGCGCGGGGATCTGCGTTTTATTCCCCATCATGGAGTTTGTCTTCCAATCAAAAATCAGGGCCGCGCGCTCGCTTCTGGAGGATTGGCACTACCGTCCGGGGGCGTTGGCCCGTCTCACACCTCCGGGACAACCGGTCGAGGTGCTTGAAGCGGCACCGGAAATCAAAGAGGGAAGCCGCGCGGAAATGAGGGTTCGCATGATGCCGGGGGTCTGGACCAATTGGACTGCCGAGCACATCAATGTCAAGCCAGGGGAGGGCTTTACCGATGTGCAGATCCAGGGCCCCTTCCGGAACTGGGTGCATCTGCATCAGTTTCTGCCCGATCCGGAGGATAACGAATGCTCCCTGCTGCGCGATCACGTGATTTGTGAGCCCTTCGGCGGGGCGGTTGGCAGGATGCTCGCGGCTCCTTTCCTCCGGCGGCGTCTGAACAATCTCTTCGCCTGGCGGCATGCCCGCACCATTGCGGATGTCGAAGCCCTGCAACGCAATCCGCCCGCCCGACCTTTGCATTTTCTGATCACCGGAGCGGGCGGGATGATTGGCCGCGCCCTCGTTCCGTATCTGCTCCAAGCGGGGCACCGGGTGACCACCTTGAGCCGTTCCGCACGCGGACCCCATGCCCGCGTTTGGGATCCCGAGCGGGGCCACATCGATCTCGCCGGCTTGGATCCCGTGGATGCCGTGGTTCATTTGGCCGGGGAAAACATCGCACGGGGGAAATGGACCGCCCGGCGGCGGCGGGCCATCCTTTTGAGTCGGGAGAATGGCACCCGTCTTCTCGCTGACGCCGTGGCAAATCTCTCCCCTCGGCCAGCTTGTTTCATCAGTGCCTCCGGTGTCTCCGCTTATCGTGCCGATGGGCGACCCAAAGATGAAACCAGCCCTCTCGACACCGCAAGTTTCCTCGGGCATGTCGTGCAGGCATGGGAGTCGGCGGCCCGACCGGCCAAAGACGCTGGTATCCGGGTCGTGCATCTGAGACTTGGAGTCGTGCTCGGACCCGATGGCGGTGCCTTGGCTCGACTTCTGCCAATCTTCCGCGCGGGTCTTGGTGGCCCGGTCTGGCACGGCAAGATGGGGTTTCCGTGGATTGCCTTAGACGATGCGATCGAACTCATCCATCAGGCGGCGCGCGACAACCGCTACGAGGGAGCAATCAACGGTGTCGCGCCCGAGCCAACAACCAATGCTGATTTTTCCGCAACCCTCGCGAGGGTCTTGCACCGGCCTTGCATCTTTCCCGTGCCGCGACAGGCCGTGCTCTGGCTCTTCGGTCAAATGGGGGAGGAAACCATCCTCGCCGACCTCAAGGTCCGGCCTGCGAAACTGGAGTCGATGCGTTTTTCTTATCGTTTTCCCAACCTTGAGCCCGCATTGCGACATTTGCTGCTGGAAAAGCTCCCCATTCCCACTCTTCCGCAGAAAGCCCCGCCATGATCTCCCGGACCCATCTCCTCCTCCCTCTTTCCTGTGCTGCTGTCATCGCCACGGCCTCGGAACCAAAGAGGGCCTGGACGGACGAAGTGATCTACTTTGCGCTCACCGATCGGTTCTTCGATGGAGATGATACCAACAATATTCCCCAAGGCAGCGAACCGGGGTTGTTCGACCCCAGGCGCCAGGACATTAACCGCTATCATGGCGGTGACCTTCGCGGATTGGAAAAAGCCATTCAATCCGGTTACTTCGGACGTTTGGGCGTCACCGCACTCTGGCTCACGCCACCGGTTCGGAACGTGTGGAAGAATCCCCATGACTTCGGTGCGATGAAAACCGGATACCATGGCTATTGGGCGCAGGATTTTCTCGACATCGACCCACATCTCGTCAGCCGCAAGACCTTGGACGGGACAAAGGACTACCCTGACACGCGCGAGGGAAGACTCTCGCATTACCGTGACTTCATCGCCCTCGCGCGTTCGCGTGGTATCCGCATCATCCAGGATGTCGTGCTCAACCACGCGGGACCGGTTTTCCACTATGACACCGACGACGATGGAGTCTTTGATCATGAATTGGCGGACGAGTGGGTGCAACCCTTCCAGCGGGATGCGCCTTACACCAACGCGCGATGGGCGGAAGTTCCGCCATGGAATTTCCGACGTGCCGAGCCGAGCGGGCCTGTGACGATTTTCGGCAAACCGCTGTCTATTCGCGGTGCCCCCGGTGACCTCTCAAGTTTCAGCCGCCGGGGCTTCAATCCCGATAGCCTCGGGAAATCCGACGGTGAGGAAGTCTGGGCCGACTTCACCAGCCTGCGTGATTATGATACGTCCCCCGGAAGCCCGCATTTCGACGCTCTCGTTGATGACTTTGTCGAGATCTATCGATTCTACATGGAAGAAATTGGCGTGGACGGCCTGCGCGTGGACACGGTCAAACACGTGCACCATGCCTTCTGGGATGCCTTCACCGCACGCTTGCGGGCCAAGCTGGGCCCCAAGGCCGCCGACGTCATCCTCTTCGGCGAAGTCTACGATGGCAACCCGGCCGCCCTCGGCAAATACACCTGGCGCGAGGATGCGGCTTCCAACCCCGCACCTTCACTCGATTCGACCTTGGACTTCCAGTTCTGTTTCGCGGTCCGGGAATTCCTGCGCCAAGCCGGTGCACACGGTCCCGCTTCCGCCGTTGAGACCGCCCTGAAAACCCGCCTCGATGGAAAAGACACCAATGGACGTGCTTTCTACAACACGAATGCCGGAGCGGATGGCTTGACATCGATACAAAAGGCCATCTCTTTCGTCGAAAACCATGACGGCCTGAACCGCTTCCGCGTGCGCGGTATCAGCGAAGCTCGGCACCTGCTCGCCCAGGCAGTACTTCTGACCAGTCCTGGCATTCCCTGTCTGTATTATGGAGCGGAAGCCGCCTTGGCCGACGAACGCGGAGAGCCCGGCAAAGATGGCGAAACCGGACGGATGACCCTCTTTGCTCCCGGTGCGTTGCGAACGCCCATTGCGGTCGAGGCATCGCGAGCTTTCCAGGTCGTGGCCGGTCTCACGGATCTGCGGGCACGCCATCCGGCCCTGCGTTCCGGTGACTGGCGCCCGCTCTGGGCCGACAGCCCGGATCAGGCTAGCGATGATGGCACACTCGTCTACGCGCGTTCCCTTCCCAACGACCCCGGGTCAACCATGGTGGTGGTCATTCATGCCGGCGAGCGTCCGGGGAGAATCGAAGGAATCCGTTTGCCCGAGGGCATTGAAGGCTGGCTCCCAATTCGGCTTCCCGGCTACCATACCCCCTCCGTCCCCGAGCGAAGCGGCAACGGGGCGTGGAACCTCGGAAATCTTCCACCGGAGACCGTCTGTGCTTTCATCGCCAGTCCGGATCCAGCCAAACCGTAGGCTGAAATTCCCATAGAGTCTCCGTCGCGAATCCCCCGGAGCGGACAAACTGAACCGCCGCGAATTCTCGAAATCGGCGCAAAATCGTCTGAATTCTGACAATTCCAGCCATTATCCGAGATTTTTGTTGCCAAAGGCCCCAAATTTCTGATTTTAGTTGGGAAGTCTTGAATATTGATCCGTATTACAGATTGCAGGTAGTCCCGGTGGCCGAGTTGGCCAAAATCGGGGGGAGGGGATGCCACCTTTTGGGGGCACCAGCGGAGACGAACACACCAATTTCCAGATTCTCAATCCATGATCCAACAACAATCCGAACTGCAGTCCGGCCTCTTTGGGGATTCCCCCACTGGCGCGGAAAAATCCCCGGCCCGGAAACAAAGCGGCACCAGTGGTCCGACCGTGCGGCGTCAGCCGATCGGTGGACTCGGCATGAAAGCCCCATCGTCCGTGGCCAAGAATTTCGTGCTCGATACCAATGTTCTGCTCCACGATCCGGGTTGTTTGCAGCGTTTCGCAGACAACCACGTTTGTATTCCCGTGGATGTGCTCTCCGAGCTGGATCGCTTCAAGAATGAACAAAGCGAGCGTGGGGCGAACGCCCGGGCGGTCCATCGCTCGTTGATGGCCCTTTTCGCCGATCATCCGGAAAGTGTGACCCGCGGCGTGCCTACCACCGGCGGCGGCACCGTGCGGCTCGTCGTTTATGATGCCTCGGGCGCCGGAGCCCGCGCCCAGCAAAGGCTCGCCGAATTCCATCGCGTCCTGCCCGACCGCGAGCGCGTGGACCACCGGATCCTCGCCTGCGCCTTGCTCATCCAGGAAGCGAATCCATCACCCGTACTTCTGGTCACCAAAGACCTGAACATGAATCTCAAGGCCAAGGCCGTGGGACTCGCCTGCCAGGATTACCTCAACGACAAGGTGGACGCGCGTGACGTCAGTTCCTATGAACCCCGCCGCATCGATGCCACCCCCCAGGAGTTGCAACGACTTGCCAGTTCCGATGAACTCGTTCTCGATGCCTCCCGCATCAAGGGCGTCGTGACCAACCAATACGTCCTTCTCTGCGCCACTGAAAAACACACGCTTCCGGCGAGGCTCGACCGCAACGGAAAATTGCGCCGCCTTCATCTGCCCGACGGACTCCGCATCCCGAATGGAATGCATGTGAAACCACTCAACCTCGGGCAACAGTGTTTCCTCGATGCCATGCTCAATCCTGAGATCAGTTTGGTCACGTGTTACGGTCAAGCGGGCACGGGCAAAACCCTCATGGCGGTCGCCGCCGGATTGGCCGGGGTTTTCGACCGCCAATACGTAGGACTGACAATCAGCCGGCCCATCGTGGCCATGGGAGAAACCGTCGGGTTCTTGCCCGGCACCCTTGAGGAAAAAATGCACCCGTGGCTCCAGCCGATCTACGACGCCCTCGAGGTCGTGCTTCGTCCCGAAGGCCGCCCGCCCGGTGGTCCCTCGCGCAAACGCGGCAAGACCGAAGGAAGCAGCCCGCTGCCTTTGCCCGCCGCCGGTCCGAAAGTTTACGAGCCGCTTCTGCAGCAAGGTATTGTGGAAATCGAGGCTCTTTGTTATATCCGCGGGCGTTCCATCCCCAACCGGTTCTTCGTTCTCGACGAGGCGCAGCAGCTCACGCCGCTCGAAGCGAAGACCATTGTCACCCGCATGTCACGCGGTTCGAAGCTCATCCTCGTCGGCGACCCCGCCCAGATCGACAATCCCTATGTCGATAGTCGAAGCAATGGTCTCGTTTACACGCGCAAGCGCATGCAAGGCCAGCCTTTCGCCGCCCACGTGAGCCTCAACAAAGGGGAACGGAGCGAACTCGCCGAGGCCGGAGCACAGCTCATGTGAGCTGTTAGAGAAACATCATCGATTTCAAGCCGTTAGGATAGCGCCTTGGGTTTTGGCCGAGGACTTTCTCCATCGACGCGTTGTCTCTTACCGCAACCAAAAGACGAGCCCCAGTGTGATCCCGCCGCAGAGGCTGGCCACGAAGGCCCGTCGGCGGCGGTGTCCTTTGGGTTCGGGCCCGAGATCCGGGCGGTGGTGGCGGGCATCAAACATGACCGGCCAAGCGAAGACAATCGCCACGAGGCAACCTAGAAATGTGGATTTTTCAGGCATCAACAGCATGGCGGGAACAAGAATGGCCGGCACGGTCTTGCCGAAAGCGAAACCAACCCTGAGATTCGGCAGGCCCAATTTCCGTCTCGTGCTGGCGTGCATCATAAATGATTGCGCGCCCAGAATCGTGGTATGGGCGGCAAATGCCGTGGATACCGTGAGTTTGCCGTGATGCAGGAGCACCAGCACTCCAAGCACCGGAACAGCGAGCAGAAAGATGGCGCCGGCGGCATGGCTCAATTCGACGCGGTCTTTGAGTTGGCTGGTCACCAGCACATGCAGGAGAAACAGGGCAATCGGCCCGGCGAGAAAGATGTAGCCGCCCCAAGCGAGGCAAGAGGCGCCATAGAGCAAAGCGGCGAGCAGCGCGCCGCCATTGAGCGACGACCATTTGCGGCAGAACCAGAGGATGGAAAACAGCACGAAGAAAACGAAGGCGGACATGGCCCGCGCGTCCGAATTGCGGGTGTCGAGCTGATCGAGGATGAGGAACACACCCAGCGGCACCATGAGGTTGTCCCATCCATCCCCGAGGATGCCTTCGATGGCGGTGGATAGCACGGCCACGCTCAGGGAAATCCAAATCACATCGCCCCGGCTGAGATCCGCGAAGTAGGTCAGGGGGCCCCAGGAACAGGCGAAGGCCACTGCGAAGAATAGAAACGATCCTTCGATGCTCTTGCGTCCTTTCCAAGCGAGGTAAGCGGTGTTGCCATGACGCGATCCATAGAGAGCGCTCAAGGCATCGGCGAGGGCCAGCACGAGAACAGGAATGAGAAAGAACTCTTTCCTTCCATCCGCGAGCACGAATACCGCCGCGACCGCGAGAGGAAACATCAGTTCACCTGTCGATTGTCTTTCCACCCCATGGAGTGATGCGCCCATGCTCCCGCGCAGCGCGCGCAATCGCCGGATGACCAGCATCACCGTCAGCGCGAGCAGCCCGAGCAAAACCACCGGCAACGGACCGGAGAAGAGCCATGGAAATGGCAGGCAGAGCAAACCCATGCCGGTATGCACGGTCTTGCGCGCCAGTTCTGGACTGAGCTTTCCCCTGCGGGCGAGGCCGGAGGAAAAAAACAACAACGCAAACAGCAGCCCGCTGATCGCGACCATGGCCATGACATCATGCACAGTCATCCGCGCACCTCCTCTAAGACGAAACGGCTGTAAAAGAACGCGCGATCCGTTTGGAAAAGGTCTCGGGCTTCTTCATCAAGGGGAGAAAGAATGTCTGCCAGCGCATCGGGACGGGAGCGCGGGGCGAGCATGTTCCAGTAGGCCAACCGTGCGCCGGGTTTGGCCATGGCCGCGAGACGGGCCAGCAAATCGCGGGTCGAGTCCTCGCTCATGTATTCAAAGATGTCGCTCAGGTTGAATCCATCGACCGGTGGAAGGCCCTGGACGTCTTCGATCGGGCAGCTATGGACGGTCAGACGGTTGGCCCGCAAGGCCTCGCGGATGGGTCCGAAAGCTTCAGGTAAAAAGGCCGGTGGCAGATGTCCGCCAAATGACCCGGTTAAGATCATCCGCAGCCATGGGTTCGACGATGGATCCAATTCGACGAGTGCGTGGCGCGTGCGTCCGAGGATCCGGGCGGCCACGCTGCCCTCGACGTAGCGGAAAAATTCCGGGTCGCGTCCTAGCAACCCCATGGTGAACCGGGAGAAAAAGACATTAAAAATGGCCCGCCAGCGCCAGTTGTTCCACTTCCCTTCGTAGAAAGCGGCACGCTCCTGCGGCGGGCGGGGTTGCAGCAGTTCGGCTACTCGTCGGCGGGAATGGGCGAGGGGAAGGACACGCTCGCGGAAAAGCCGGAAGTAGTTTTCAAACTTGCCCGCGTGGGCCGGACCATCTGCCTCCCAGCAGGCATGACCATCCCAGAACTCGCGAGCCTGTTCGTTGAGCCGTCCGCGCACCCTTTGGTAAAGCTCCTTTTTCCGTGTCGATGGTTGCAGTCCTAGCAGTTCCAGAAGTTCCTTATGTTCCGATTCCAACCAGGCGGCGATCCGCAGTTCGATGCAGGCGATTTGGGTCGGGTTCAACTCGGCGATGGTCACGTGGCCGGCCCCGGCGGCGAGCAGGGCGAGGGCATTGTCGCCAGCCGACCCGATGCTCAGGTAATGACCACCGGGATGAGGACGCAGCCCGGCGATGAGCAGCGCTGGATCTTCCCAGCAAAGCGCATAACGCACTTGGTCGAATCGGGCGCGGCTTTGGATCTCACTGGCCATCGCTTGGTCCTTCCGCACTGGAGTCCGCTTCATTTCGTCTCAGCAGGTTCACGAGGCCGCTCGCACCATCCATTTCCACTTCGTCGCCATCCCGGAGCCACGAACAGATTCCGGTGAGCCCGACGATACAAGGCAGACCGAGTTCTCGCGATACAATGGCGGAGTGGGAAAGCAGGCTGCCCTTCTCAACGAGCAGGCCGCTGGCAATGGGAAACAACATCACCCAACCGGGATCGGTCTGGCGTGCGACGAGGATTTCCCCCGGTTGGAGATTGGCCTCCCGCGGATCGGTCACCACACGCGCGTGGCCGCGCACCACGCCCGGTGAGGCGCCCGTGCCGGTCATGCTATTTCCTTTCGGTGTAATCTGCTCTGTTAGGACTTTTGAGGTGGTCATCGCCTTCGTGTTGCGGTGCAGCGGACCACGGGTGGTAAACCGATCCGGAGGAGCGGGTTCGGCGCGGAAACGCTCGAATTCCGCGCGGCGGACGCGAACGAGGGTGGCGGCGTCTTGGGTCGAGGTCGTGCCATCCAGCAGGCCGAGTGCTTCCTCCGCTTCGAGATAAAAGATGTCGTCGGGTGACTCAAGTCGTTGATCGGCCGCGAAGCGGCGGCCGAGTTCACGGAAGATGGAGCGCACGTGCCCGAACAGCCGGGTCCGTTCGAAGCGCAAGTTCTCGCGGTCGCGCACGCGCCGGGCGGCCAATCCGGCCATCCAGCGGAAGATGGTGCGTTTCATGGGATTGCGCACTCGCGCGGCGAGGGCAACAACTGGGTTTGCCGCTGCTCGAATTCCGGAATCCTCTTTGGTTTTCACCGGAGAGCTCTGGGGATTCGCGGCCCGGGCGAGGACGGCATTCCATAACAAGGTGGCGTCATCACGTAAGGTCGGGCTCTCCAGTTTCAGTTCCTCCAGGCAGCGGTCGCCGAAACGCTCGAGGTAGTTGTCCCATGCCTCGCGGAAACCGGGCACGCTCGCGATGGCATGGCGGGGCGTGCGAGCATCCGGTCCGTGCACAGGGTAGACATTGGCGCTCAGCAGGTCGCCCATGGCGCGGATGGCGATGGCGGGTTCGGCACTGATGATGCCGCCCTGATCGACGAGCAGGGTATTTTGTGCGGTCCCGCTTTCATCCCCGGCCCACGACTTGCACCAGGAACGCAGCACGCCATAGGTGATCATCGCGAAGAAATCATTGACCAGCGGAGCATCCCAGCGGCGAAGGAGTTTGTCCTCGAGCCCCCGGTAGTGCCGGGCCAGATCCTCCGCGCTCAAACCCGCGAGCGGCTTATCGAGATGCAGGGCATTGTCGAGACGGGCGAGAAATTCCTGTTTCATGCCCGGGAGGGCGAACGCCTGGCGGATGATGCCCGTGATGCCACGCACGACGGCGATGCGATCCTGCCATGGAGAAACCGTCGCCTCCGCGATGACCCGCGCGACCAACTCATCCGGCAGCGGTTCTTTCACTCCCATCATTTGTTCCATGAACGAACGATTCAGGGTAAATCCCGGAAGGAGGGCGAGCACACGATACCAGGAAAGGAGATTGTAATACACGCGACCATGAACAAGGCCGAGCATCTTTGGAAAAACCTCCTCGCCCCGCGCGAGCCCTGCCTTCGTGACGCCGAGGATGGCGCAGAATTCCCGATAGACGTGTTCGTAGGCCTTGCGGGCGAAGCTGAAGGTCAGGGGTGTGGTCACGCCGCCATAACTCTCCACGATATTGCTGTTATCCCAGACACAGGGACTGTCATCGGGGTCGGGTAGGTCGCCGAGGGTGGTGATGGGGCGCGATTGCAGCAGCCAGAGTTTGCCGGTGTCGTCAATGGCCCACTCAATGTCCTGCGGGATGCCGAAGTGCTTCTCGCAACTCCGGGCGAGCGCGGCTACTGCGAGAACATCCTTCGTATCGAGACAGGGAGATTTGTCTGCCATGGCGAGGTTGTTGATCTCGGCATCGGTAGTGACTTCCCATGAATCGGCATTGCTCTCACCCGAGACAAGGGCTTCCCCGAGACCGGGCACGGCGGACACGATGGTGCGGGCACGGCGTCCATGGATCACATCGGCGCTGAAAGCAACGCCGGCCGCGCGGGCACGCACCATCGGTTGGATGATGGCCGCGGGGATGGCGGATTCGATGCCGCGTGATTCGGTGTAAGCGCGCATGGCCGGACCCTCTGCGGAGGCGCGCACGTCCGCGACTGCGGCTTGCAGGTCTTCTTTGCTCACGCTGAGCACGGAGCGGAATTGTCCGGCGAAAGAATGGGCGCTGCCATCTTCGACGACGGCCGAGGACCGCACGGCGTAGGGACCGGGTCCGAGGGCTTCAGCGCGGATTTCCAATCCTGCGATGGGCCATGGTTCATCCGGCGAGACCACGACAAACGGAGGCACATCGAAGGGACCGTCTCCCAAGCGTCCGAGCGCCCGGGCTTTGCCGCCTACGCTGGGATGATGTGCCGCTTGTTGGGAGTCGAGGATTGGCATGGCTAAGTGTAGCCCGCCTTTCAGATGACAAATTCTGATTTTTTGAAAAAACCGAAAAATCAGCCGCTTCGCGGGATTGTTTTGCAGTAGGACGGGTCTTTTTCCCGATTCCGGCGTTGCTCGCCCGCCTTCGCTCTTCGAGCTATGGCGGACAAGTCGGTTGCGAATGCCAATTCGCGCCCTCCTCGCGCCTTGGACTCGAAAAAATTCCTCGTCCATAATTTGCCATCTGCTCGGCGGACCACACTACGGATGAAGCAACCACCAGGCCAAGGGACCGAGGGAAAGATAGAGCACGAGTGTCCACAAACCTGCGAGAAGTTCGAGGCGTTTGCCTTGGATGCGGGCATCGAGCATGGGCAGCGAAAGCAGAACCAAGGCAATCCACGCGACGCCCAGAATCGCCGCGATGGGCAGGGCGAAGCCGATGGAGATGGCGGCCACGGTGGCGAAGATCACCACTGCCAACGAGCATCCCCACCAGGCGAATAAGGCGTGCCGTCGGCCCCAGAGCACGCTGTAAGTTTCGACTCCGGTTTCCTCGTCCTCGGGTCGCCGGATCTTGCGCCCGATTTCGATGACGAGTCCGTTGGCATAACTGGCGGCAAGGAACCAGAGCAGTCCAAGTCCCGGATGCGCGCCCGTTGGCATCCATTGACAGGCGGTCGCGAACAAATCCACCAGCGGCATGATAAACATGTGCGTCCACATGTAGGTGATGGGCCGGGCCTTGAGCAAATCGCGGGCGAAGAACTCGACACTCATCAGTGCGAGATAAACCCACGCGACCACAAGCACGATGACCAGCAGGGGATGCCGCCACCAGGCGAGGGTGAATTGAATAGCGGCGGCGAACACGAATAACAAACCGAGTTCGCGCAATGTCACCAGTCCGCGCGGCACGGCGCGATAAGGACGAAATTTGCGATCCTCTTCCACATCCTTGAATTCATCCGCGATACGGAGTTGCAGGAAAAACAGGAAACACACGCCGAAGGCGACGGCGAACGCAGACGGGGCGATGCTCCATTGTTTGGTCAACACGGCGCTATAGGCGAGCGCGCTCGCGCTGAAAGCGGCAACGAGCGGACCGTGGCCGAAGATCGGAAACCGTTCGGCCTGATAGGTCCACCACTTGCGGAAAAATCCGGGCGTCATGTCGAGAGACCGATCGAGCGGGTGCGGGCGAGTTTGCGGTGGGCGCGGGTGAATTCCCCGGCCGCGAGCGCACCGATGATGGAAAGTTCGCCCGCGAGCAACAATCCGGCGCAGACTTCGGCGAAGGCGCGTGCATGGCCCTCGCCGGCCAAGCCCATGAGTTCGAGGCAGGCTCGTTGACCGGGAAGTCCGGTGCCTCCACCAACGGTCCCGACCATGATGCCGGGCAGGGTTACGGCGGCATAAAGTGAACCATCCGTCCTCGCTTCGAAACGAGTGATACCGATGGCGGACTCGGCCACGCAGGCGACATCCTGCCCGGTGGCCAGATAGAGCGCGGCCAGACCGTTCGCGAAGTGACCTTGCACGCCAATCGTGCCGCTGAGCACGCCTCCGAGCGCGGAGACCCTCCAATACTCCTCGAGCGCACTTGCGGGGACATGGAGGACCTTTTCAAGCAATGGCCCGGGCAATAACACCTCGGCGGTAACTTTTTTCCCGCGCGTCGAAACGAAGGCGCGCGCGCTCGCCTTTTTATCGCCCGACATGTTGCCTTCGGTGTAGCTGGCGACTGCCTTGATCGGACAGTGGTTGGTCAGGTAGTCACAGGCCGCCTGGGCGGCCATCGTCACCATGTTCTGGCCGGAGGCATCGCCTGTCAGGAATTCCAGGCCCAGATAAATGTGGTTGCCTTCGAGCGTTGGCAGCACGTCGCGGAGTCGGACGTGGCGTCCTGTTTCTTCGGCGGCCGCTTTGATTTCCTCGAGGTGTTCCAAGGTCCAACAGAGAAAACGGCCGGCCTCCGCAAGGTTGTCGAAAAGAAAAACCGGCACCCGCGACAGCGCCTCGCGCACGAGGATGGCCGTGCAACCACCCGCCTCGCCGATGAGCACGGAACCGCGATGGTAACTCGCCACGAGGGCCGCTTCCGTGGTTGCCAGCGGAATGAAGTAATCACCTCGGGCGTGTAATCCGCGCACGCGCAGCGGCCCCGCGATACCGATGGGCACACGCACGGTGCCGATGCAGTTCTCGATATTGCGGGCGTAACATTCCAGCGCGTCCACAGCGCCGCTCTCGAGCAGGGCAGGGGAGGGATCGAGTCCCATGGACTTCCAGAGGCGCCGGGCGGAGGATTCATCGGCCCGGGTGGATGGACGAAGTCCGCGGTAGGTTCCCGCCGTTGGCCCAAGGGACGCCGCTACTTCCTCGGGCGTTCGTCCGGCCAATGCCGCGCGCGCGTCCTCCCGGAATTGTTCCTGTTTTCCGCCATGCATGAAACCACCGTAAAGTTGCGCGGGAGACTTGCCAACATGGAAACACAAAGCGATTGGTGTTTCAGATGCAGCATAAACCTTGAAAGGAAAATGGAACCACAGATTTCACCCTACGCCACCCTGCGGGCTATGAAGGGCAAACAGATGGGCACGGATTTTCAAAGACTTGCAACAAGTTCACCGCTCATCTGCTGGATGAAAAATCCTTCTTTCAGAACATCCTCAGTATCTGCGTTTTCATTATAATCCGTGGTTTTAGTTTCTGAATTTGGGATAAATGGTCAGTCGGCCTTTCCCTCTCCGAGCCCGCCGGGTTCAATGCCTCGCGAGCGCTTGCCCTGCGATGTGCGCAAAAGGACGCAGCACGGCGAGGGCGAGCAGGCTGGTCAGACCGGCCTGAACAAGTGCGGTGGTGAGATCATCGCCAATCGCGATGGCGGAAAGTCCGGAGATGGGGCCGATTGCCAAAGCCATGAAGTTGGCCACCCGGGCAAGACATGGTTTTGCCGAGCGGCTGATGGCGGCGGGAGCGGGAGCGGGTGGTTCGGCGATGTCCCAAGCGGTCGGAGAGTCCGGCAAAAGGTTCATGGCGACGTTGGCGGGTAGGGCTGGGGGCATGGCGGTTGTTTGGGTGAAGATTTTCGGGATGAAAGGTTCGATTCAGCTGCGCTTGACCGTGGCATCAGGGCACGAAGGGACCTTGCCAGAAGTGGCACTCATTTTTTGCCTCGCAAGAGGCTCCCGGTCATCCCTGCGGCGTGTCGCCTAGGGATGGTTCCGTGGGCATTCGCCGTTTGTTCTTGCTAGGTCGCCGGTCAGTTATTCGGTCACTGCCTCAACCCGCCTTGCGGTTGGTGTGGGAGCGCAAGAGCATGACGAGCACGCCTTGGATGACGAGTTCCCGGGCCGGGATGAGGTCCGGGTATTTCGGATTTTCCGCTTTCAGGTAGGGACGGTTCTGACGGACGAGGTAGCGTTTGAGGGTGGTTTCGCCGTCGATGAGGGCGGCCACGATGTCGCCGGTGCGGGGCTGACGGAATTCCATGATCACGGTGTCGCCATCGCAGATGTGGGCATCGATCATGGAGTCCCCGCGCACACGCAGGGCGAAGGTGCGGGCTCCCCGGGGCAAACCAAGGGTCGAGACATCGATGGAGATGCAGCTATCCGGCTCTTCTTGGCTGTCGGAGGGCATGCCCGCCGGAATACAGCCGTAGAGCGGCACATCCACGACCTCGTCCCGGTTCAGATCGTTGGGGAAAACGACAGCGCGGGCCTTGTTGGGCAGGCGTTTGATGGTGCCCTTGCGCTCAAGGGCGCGGAGGTGGCCCATGGCGGCGGTCTGGCTGGCAAAGCCGAAATGGGCCTGGATTTCCCGCGTGGAAGGAATGATGCCCTCCTCGCGCTGGTAACGACGGAGGTATTCCACGAGGGCCTTCTGGCGGTCGGTGAGCGGTCGGTTGTTCATAGGCTTTGTATGTTGCTATGAACAGTATTCAAGTTTTCATGCGCCGCGCAAGAAAAATTTTCACTTTCGTGGAAATTTGCGCGCTTTCCTGTCCCGGCTATGGTTGGCGGATGATCCGGGAAATCGTGACATACGGCGATCCAGTGCTGCGGGAGAAATGCCCGCCGGTCGGGGAGATCACCGAGACCATCCGGACTCTGGCCGCGGACATGGTCGATACCATGCGGGCGGCTGATGGCGTGGGTCTGGCCGCTCCCCAGATCGGGGTCGCGCTGCAACTCGCGGTGGTCGATATCTCCCATGCTCCGGAGAGCATCAGCTACTTGAAAGTCGATGGGCAGGACACGGCTCTCGATGCGATCATGCCCCTGATTTTCGTGAACCCGAAACTCGAATTCGGCGGCACGCGGGAGAGCGAAAGCGAGGGCTGCCTCAGTATCCCAGAAATCCGCGGTAATGTGGACCGTCCGGTGGAGGTGCAAGCGACCCTGACCCTGCTGGACGGGCGGACCATCACAGTGGAAACCGACGGACTCCTCGCACGCGCCTTGCAGCATGAGGCCGACCACCTCCACGGCGTCCTTTTCACCGACCGGATCAGTTCCGCCGCGAAGGTGAGGATGCGGATCGTCCTCAAAAGATTGCTCGCGGAACAAGGGCCGCGCCGGTATCTGCCGAGACCGGGGATGGAGTGAGTCGGGGCGATGCGGCCATGAGTATGGAGTCCCGCACAGTTCAGATCGAGACAGTCTGACTACAGACTTGAGGTGGGCCGGACCATCGGCAGGCAGGGACCGCTGTCCCAGCGGTCCGGGAGATCGTGGGGAGAACGAAAGTGCGAAGGCGTGGCGGTTCCACCTCCGCGGAGGTTTGAGGACAAACGTCCCTGCCTTTGTCTGTTGGACGAAGGCGACGATGGGCGATGGCTGCCCGCAAGGGTCCGACCATAGAGAATCGACGCGACCGACCAAATGACGGGCAGGGACCGCTGTCCCCAGCGGTCCGTGAGATCGTGGGGAGAATGTGATCGCCAATGCATGGCGGCTCAAATGCCCGGCACCGGAAGCGGTGCCGCTACAGGGAGGTCTTGATGGTGTCGCGGAACGCCTTCGCGTTCCCGGGGGTGTGCCTCCGGCAGCCTGCCCAATCCTTGTGTTATGATCGCGTAATGCCTGCAAATTCGCTCGCCAAACCATCGGTCCTCGTGCCAAAGTGCAGGATATGGATCGGCAGATCGATTGGGAGTCCCTGATTCCTCCGGGCGGACGTGTTTTCCTTGGTTCGGGTGCGGCGACCCCGCAGGCCTTGGTGCGTTCGATGCTCGACGCGGCCCCTGTTCTCAAGGATGTGGAAATCATCCATATCCATACCCTCGGGGAATCTCCATGGGTGGACCCGCGCTTCGATGGTATCCTGCGCACGAACACATTTTTCCTCACTCCGACCATCCGCGCGGCTGTCGATGCCGGGCGCGCCGACTACACGCCTTGTTCTCTCTCGGAAGTCGCCGGGTTGTTCGCGCCGGGATTGCTGCCGATCGACACGGCTTTGGTAATGACAAGTCCTCCCGATGAGGAGGGATTTGTCAGTCTCGGAGTGGCGGTCGATGTGACCATCGCGGCGGTGCGGCAGGCGAGAAAAGTGGTGGCACAGATCAATCCGCTTTTGCCGCGCACGGACGGGGAGGCGCGTTGGCCGATGGGAAAAATCGACGCATTCATCGAGCAAAGCCAGGAACTTCCGGAGTTGCCGCCGCCGGAACCCGATCCCATCCGCAGCCGCATCGCGGCCTATGTGGCGGAATGTATCGAGGATGGCAGCACACTGCAGATCGGCCTCGGTGTCACGGCCCGTTCGGTTTCCGCCGCTTTGCGAGGGCATCGTCATCTCGGCATCCATACCGGCATGCTGACCGACGGATTGATCGATCTCATCCGCGCCGGGGTGGTGGATAACAGCCGCAAGGGGTTGCACAACGGTGTGAGTGTTTGCAGTCACGTGCTCGGGACGCGTCATGTCTACGACTTTGTCGATGGCAACTCCCTCGTCGAATTCCATGGCAGTGCCTACGTGAACCATCCCGCCACGGTGGCCCGACTACACCGTATGGTCGCCATCAACGGGGCGCGGCAAATGGATCTAACAGGCCAGGTGGTTCGTGATTCGCGTGGACATCATTTCCATGGCGGGGTGGGGGCTTCGCTCGATTTCGCGCGGGGCGCGGCCATGGCCCCGCACGGCCGGCCGATCATCGTCCTGCCCTCGACCAGCGCCGATGGCAAAAAATCCCGTATCGTCGCCAACCTCTCACCCGGCACCGGCATCGCGACCGGGCGCACCGACGTGCACACCGTGGTGACGGAGCACGGCATCGCACGATTGCACGGGCGCAGCATCCGTGAACGGGTGATGGAACTCATCCAGATTGCCCATCCCGATTTCCGGGAAGATCTGCTCCGCGAGGCCCGCCACTGGGGCTGGGTGCCGAAACTGTTTTCCATGCCGCCCTCGTCGTTGCGCGACGGCACCGGACAAGGAGGCATTGAATCGAGAAAGGTCCGTCTGTTAGGCAAATCCTTCGGCCTGCGCCCGCTCCATCCTTCCGACATGCGGCGGCTCCAGGAATTCTTCTACTCCCATGATCCGGAGACGGTGCGTCTGCGTTACGGCTACAGTCGCGACAGCATGCCCGCCGAGAGCGCCTACAAACTCGTGGCCGTCGATCAAAACCGCGATCTCGCCCTCACCATCACCGAGGAATTGGCCGAAGGCGAGGTGCTGCGCGCCATCGGACGGTATTACCTCGACGATGATGGAAAATCCGCCGAAGTCGCTTTTGTCGTGCACGAGGAATTCCGCAGGCACGGCATGGGTTCGGTGCTACTGGAGGAATTGGCCCGCATTGCACGGGCACGCGGCATCAAATCATTCTGGGCGAGCGTGCTCGTCCGCAACCGGACCATGGCCGGTCTTTTCCTCAAACATGGCGCGGTCGTCTCTGCAGGTGATGATGTTTCGTCAAAACTCCACACCCTTGATGTCGCGGAAATCCTCACGCGTGCGGATGCCCGCGCCGCCGGATCAAAAGTTTCACGTGCCGACTCCGCGGAAGGACCGGCTGTGGCCGTGGGTGTTGTTTTTGACGGCGTTTTCGAAAAACACGACACCGGGCCCGGTCATCCCGAATCAGCGCAACGATACCGCGCCGTTTGGGAAACCCTGCGGCGCATGAATGATGAGGAAAGCGTCATTGCCCTGCCGGTGAAAGAGGCCACGATCGAGGATCTCCAGCTTTGCCACGAGCCGCATTACATCGACATCGTGCGTTTGGATGTAGAAAGCCTCGCCGATCAACTCCGCACCGGCGACGTGGTGATCAGCGAGGATTCATGGCACATCGGGCGACTCGCGGCAGGAAGTTGCATCGCGGCCACTGATGCCGTGATCGACGGGCGTGTGCGCCGCGCCTTCTGCGCAGTGCGTCCGCCGGGACACCACGCCAGTCCCGCGCGGGGCATGGGATTCTGTCTCTTCAACAATGTGGCCATCGCGGCCCGTCATGCCCTGCGTCGCCGTGGCCTGAAGCGCGCTCTCATCTTCGACTGGGACGTGCATCACGGCAACGGCACCCAGGATGTCCTCGAAGCCGATCCGGATGTCTATTTCTTCTCCTCCCACCAGTGGCCGCTGTATCCCGGCACCGGTGCGGCGAGCGAACGCGGGACCGGTCCCGGAATCGGCACCACCTTCAATCTCCCGCTCAAGGAAGGCACGGGAGTGGAAGCGGTGTTTGCGGTGATGGATGGTCCGCTCGCCGCCGCCATGGAGGAATTCCGCCCCGAGATCGTTTTTATCTCCGCCGGTTTCGACGCCCGGGTCGATGATCCGCTGGGTGGACTGAATTGGACCGATGATGATTTCGCAGCCCTCACGGATCGGTTGGTCGCATTGGCGGAGAAATATGCCTCCGGCCGTGTGGTCAGTGTGCTTGAAGGCGGTTACAACCCTTCCGGTCTCGCCAGTGCCGTGGAAACCCACGTGCGACGGCTCATGGTTTCCTCCTCCCTTTGACAAGACCGCGCGTCTGCCGGACCTTTGCCACCATCATGGCCAGTATCACCGCCCGCGTTTGCGAAGATATCGATTGGGATTCGTGGAATCCAACGATCCTCGCGACCTTGTTGTTCATCATCCATGAAGGACGGGTTCTGCTCATGGAAAAAAAACGCGGGCTCGGCGAAGGGAAAATCAATGGCCCCGGAGGGAAAATCGATCCGGGGGAATCCGCGATGGAATGCGCGATCCGCGAAACCCAGGAAGAACTGCATGTCACTGCCCATGATCCCGAACCCGCGGGTGAGTTGCGTTTCCAGTTTGTCGACGGACTCTCCATCCGGTGCCATGTCTTCCGGGCGACGAGTTTTTCCGGCACCCCGACCGAGACGGAGGAGGGGAAACCTTTCTGGTTCGATCTGGATGCCATCCCTTATGAGCGCATGTGGCAGGATGACTTCCACTGGCTTCCCATCGTGCTCGAAGGAGGATGCTTTTTGGGCGAATTCATTTTCGATGGCGACACCATGCTCGACCATCGTGTGGACATCCGCCCGAGTGTTTAGCCGGACGTTGCAGCGTGTCAGGCATCCGACTTGTTCGCGGTCGCACCCATGGGCGGTTGGCCAGGCATGGGTTTCCATCCGTCCTGTGGCGGGCTGTCCTGATGCAGCATCAATTCATCGTCACTCGGCGTGCTGTCGGGCAGGCCGCCTTCCGGGATTTCCACGCCGCCCGACCAGGCGATGGCATTGAGCAACACTCGCCGGTGATCATCGTGTTTCCAATCCCAATGGAAATGGCCGCCCGTGAATCCAAATGACCGCCCGCCGTCAGGACGGGTGAAAGCCCAGGCTGTCACATGCGGTTTACCTTCCGAAGCGCGCACCGTCGGGTTGTTCGAGCGCGGCCCGTCTTCCGGCAACACGACGACCCGCTTCGGTGGAATGGCCAACAGTAGATCCTCTCTTTTTCCCGCGACTTCGGGAAAACGCATGTTGAAATAGAACTCATCGTAAATCGAAAATGGGGAGACTCCGCGGGTGACCTCGTGGCTGGGGATCTCTTTGAAATCCGCTTTCCACATCGGATTCACCGAGTAATGCACCTCGAAATAACCGCCGAGATATTGTTTCAGGAACTCCGAGCCCTCGGCATTGCCGGCTTCAAGGGCCCAGTGGATGCAGACCAGTCCTTTGTTCGCCTTCATGGCGGCTTCCAGCGATTGTCGTTTCGCCGGCTCGTTGAGCGGATGGCGAGCCGTGCCGCTGCAGAAAAGGATGACACTCGAGGCCTTGGCCAGCATTGCTTCGTCGGGGAAGGTGTCCCGCAAGACGATGGACTCCGATCCTGGCACGGCGGCGGCGAGGCGTTTGGCGAAAAGCACGGCCCCGGCGGTATTCTCGTGCTGCATCCACCCGTGTTCGCCATCATCGGTGAAGAACACGAAGACCTTCCGTTCGGCCTCCGGGGTCTTTTCAAAATCCACATGGGGGAAGCGGGCGGGGAACACGAGTTTCTCCTCGACCGGGGCGGCAACCGGCGCTGGTTTGGGCGTTTCGGGTGCCGGTGACTCGGTGGAAGTGGTCGTCTTCGAGCCACAGGCGGAGAGCCAGATCAGGGAGAGGCAAAGAGGAAGGGCGAAGCGCATGAGGCGAATATGCCACGGGAGAGGGGCTTCTGTCATCCGAAACTGCAAAATTCCATTTGCCGCCGACCCCGGATCCGGTGGATGGTATCGGTCCCCAATCCATGAGCTTCGGCGACCTCAGAGGCATTCTCCAATACGTTCCGCAATTCCGCGGCAAGACCTTTGTCATTGCCGTGGACGGCGGGGTCGTGGCTTCGGAGAATTTCGCCAACGTCCTCCTGGACATCGCGGTGCTCCATTCGCTCAATGTGAAAGTCGCGCTTGTGCACGGGGCCAGCTTGCAAATCAAGGAACTCGCCGCCAAACGCGGGGTGGCTATCACCAACAGCGATGGTTCCGGCCTGACCGACAGTGCGACCCTCGAGGTCAGCATCGACGCCATCACCCGCCTGACCCATTCGATCCTGCAGAGCCTGCAGTCGGTGGACCTGCGTGCCGCCACCGCCAACGCGCTCCACGCGCATCCGGCCGGCGTCGTGCGCGGTGTGGACCTCGAATTCACCGGGCGGGTCACCAGGGTGGATGCCGACAGCCTCCGCAACATGCTCGCCCAAGGCATCATTCCGGTGGTCCCGCCATTGGCTGCCGGTCCCGGTGTGGGAAATTTGCGCCTGCACTCCGACGCCGTGGCCATGGAAGTGGCTGCCGCCCTCAAGGCCGACAAGCTCATTTTCCTTTCCGCCTCCGATGTGCCCTTCCTCACGCCCGAGCAACGCCATTTCGCCGTTGGCGTGGACGAGGTCGAAAAATACCAGTCACAGGTCGAGGAACCTTGGGTGAGCCGGTTGCGGTTTGCCCGCGAGGCCTGCAAAAGCGGCGTCCTGCGCACCCACATGGTGCATGGAAAAAGCAACGAAGCCCTGCTGGCGGAACTTTTCAGCAACGAAGGCGTCGGCCTGATGGTCTTCTCCGACGATTACCTGACCATCCGCGCCATCGAAACGTGGGACATTCCCGAGATCCTCTCCATGATCCACGATTCGGTCGAGGATGATGCGCTCGTGGAACGCCGTCAGGACGACATCGAATCACGCCGTGCCGATTATCGGGTCATTGAGGTGGACGAGAACGTCGTCGGCACCGCCGCGTTGCATCCGTATCCCGAATCCGGATGCGCGGAGATCGCCTGCCTGTTTATCAAGAGAACCCACGAGAACCAAGGATACGCCCGGCGGCTCGTGCGGCATCTCGAAGACGAAGCCCGCAAAATCGGCATTCGCCGGATGATCGCGCTCAGCACCCAGGCCAAGGACTTCTTCGAGGAAAAATGCGGTTACCAACGAGGCACCGCCGATGACCTTCCGCCCGAACGCGCCGCCAAACTCGCGCACAGCGGACGCAAGTCGTTCGTGCTCGTCAAAAACCTCGACTAAAGGCCGCGCCCATGACGGCACCTGCCATCGCTTTGCTCGATCAGCCCCGGTCCGATGGATCCCCGCGGATCAAATTCTGCGGTTTCACCGAACCGGAAGGAATCCGTGCTGCCATCGCTGCCGGAGCCGATGCCCTTGGGTTGAACTTCTGGCCGGGCTCCAAACGCCATGTCTCGCCGGAAGTCGCCGCGGCATGGTTCGAAGGCGGAAAGCCGTCTGTAACGAGCGTTGGTGTCTTCGTGAATCCGGCACGGGAAGAAGTTCTTTCCATCTGGCTCTCCGGGTTGATTGATGTTGCCCAACTGCATGGTGATGAATCACCCGAGTTTACACGTTCCTTGCTTGCGGAAGGTGTGCCGGTGATCCGTGCCTTCGGCTTCGCGGGGGAGGAAAGCTTTGAGCGCGCGCTTGAGTATGGAACACCCTATTTGTTAGCCGACGCGCCCGCCCCCGGAACTTACGGCGGCACTGGACGTGTCATCGACTGGGAGAAACTGGCCGAGACCAAACGGAAGTATCCTGAAGTCCGGCTTGTTCTTTCCGGCGGGTTGAACCCATCCAATGCCGGTGCCGCCAATGCCGCCGTGCATCCGGTCATGCTCGATAGCGCCAGCGGTGTTGAATCATCTCCCGGAATCAAGGATCCCGGGTTATGCCGTGAATTCGTTTCGGCGGTGCGTAATGCGATTCGCCGGGGTTGAATCGTGGGTGGTGAGTTGATCCTTCCGGTGTCCGTCGACACCGCTTCGGGCACTATCACGGTCTATGCATTGACGTGGAGCCCCGCCTTTTCCATCCACGGAGGGACACGATCCCGCAGGGTCGTGTCCGTAGCTCGCTCGAGCGATGGGCCATGGCCGAGGAGTTGCGGCGTCACTTTCCGAAAAAGCAGCATGGGCACCCTGTCCCATACTCTTCCCTTGGCTCAAGAATCAAGCATCCAAGATCAGTTTTCAGGGCAAGACCGGGACGGTCTTGCTACTACTCCGATGGACCCTCAAGGGGATCTTGCCTCTGAGGG
>JBJTQJ010000106.1:0-39908 GCA_046075565.1 Verrucomicrobiales bacterium
GCCGACGTCCTCGTCGGCACAGCCACGGAGATGCCGACGAGGACGTCGGCGATCCCGGCACAGCGTGTATTCAACATCTTCCCTCGGAGGTCATCAAGTTCTCACCCGCTTCTCAATCTCCCCGAGCAGTTTTCCCAACTCCGGCATGGCCAATCCGGCGGCGCGGGCGCGGCGCAGCGGTTCACCCCAGATGGCATCGAGTTCGATGGGGCGGCCATCAAGATAATCAATGAGTGTCGATGGGCGGTAGGGTCCCATGGCGCGGGTAACTTGGAATTGTTGTTCAATCAAATTTTCCGGCATCGGGTAACCGAAGACCGCTGCCGCTTCGATCACCTCGGTCATGAGCGCGCGCACGCGGGCCTCGCCTTCCGGCGTGGAAAGGATGACGGCACAATCGACACCCCCCATGGCGACCGCGAGGCCATTGAAGGGAATATTCCAGACGAGTTTGCGCCATTGGGTGGCGGCGAGTTCATCCACGACCCGGGCGGGCACACCGGAGGCCTTGAAGGCAGCCGCCACATCAACCAATCTTTGGTTGGCGGGCCTGCCATGATTGCCCAAGCTCACATGTCCTTCGCCGAGATGATGGATCACCCCGTCGTCGGAGCGGTTGATGCAGACAAAACACAATCCGCCCATCACACGTTCGGATCCGAACTTCGCGGCTAACAAATCATTATTACCCAATCCATTCTGCAAGGTCAGCAATCGCGTGTTCGGACCGAGCAAGGGTGGGATGAGTCGATCCACGGCCTCGTTGGCGGTTGCCTTGAGCGCGATGATCACCAAATCACAGGGCCCGATTTCTTCCGGACTGGCCGCCGCTGCCACGGGATGAATGGTGAAATCGCCGGCCACGCTGCGCACGCGCAATCCGTGTTGACGCCAGATTTCCAGATCCCGCCGCACGAGAAACCGCACATCCGCGCCCGCCGCCGCCAGTCGTCCACCATAGTAGGCCCCGACGGACCCCGCGCCCACGACCGCCACCCGTCCGATGGATAAAAGCGCCTCGTTCATTTCATTTTTCCGCCACGTAAACCGACGCGATACCGCCGCTCAAGGGACGAGTCCGCGCCGCCGAAAATCCATGGCCGGTGAGTAACGTCTCCATGGCCGGGCCGGACGGAAAGCGTTCGATCGAACCCCCGAGATACTCGTAGGCATCCCTCTCTCCGGTAAGCCAGCCCGCGAGACGCGGCAGGACCTTGTGCAGGTAAAACCGGTAGGGCCGATTGAGAATCCCCCGCGGAAGGGAAAAATCGAGCACCACCAACCGCCCGCCGGGACGGAGGACGCGCGCCATCTCCGCAACCGCATCCGGCCACGAAGCCATGTTGCGCAGGCCGAATCCGACGGTGAGGGCATCGAAGACTCCGTCGGCGAAAGGCAAACGCATGCCGTCGGCGGCCACCAGTCCGGGAAGTCCGCGTTTTTTCGCCTCCCCGAGCATGGGCAGGCAGAAATCCGCCCCGATCACCCTGGCCTCCGGGCAGGCCTTCCGCACCGATTCCATCAAGTCTCCCGAGCCAGTCGCCAAATCCAACACCCTCGCCGGCGCGCCCGCCCGCACTTCCCGGGCTACCAGCCTCCGCCAGAGTGTATCAATGCCGAGGCTCAGCACATGGTTCGCCAGCACGTAGCGCCGGGCGATACGCGCGAAGGCCGAACGGACATATCCGGGATCCTGCATGCCATCCCGTGCCACGGACCAGGCCCGTCGTCAAGCCCCGGCCGCTCTCACGTCCCCCTTGCGCCGGGGAGCGGTAGCACCTATTTTCGACCTTGCCCGATTTTCCCAATGAATATCGTCGTTGATGGCATGGGTGGCGACCACGCGCCCAAGGTTGTGGTTGAAGGCTCCAGATTCGCCTTGGAGCAATATCCCGCCATTGCCAAAATCATCCTCACTGGCGACGAATCCCGGCTGAAAAAGGAAATGGACGCCTGCGGGCTGCGTGGTCCGAGGGTCGAAATCCTCCATGCCCCCAGCGTTGTGGAGATGCACGAGTCCTCGACCGCCGCCGTGCGCGGAAAAAAGGACAGCTCGATCACCCTCGCGGCCGATTTGGTGAAAAAAGGAGGGGCCGATGCCCTCGTTTCCGCGGGACACACCGGGGCAGCCGTCGCCGCCACCACCGTGAAGTGGCGCATGTTGCCGGGGGTGGATCGACCCGGCATCATTTCTCCTCTTCCGGCCGAACACGGGGTCACGCAAATCCTCGATGCCGGGGCCAATGTCGAGGCCAAACCCCGCCACCTCGTGCAATACGCCATCATGGGCAGTGTCTATGCCCGCGCGGTTTGCGGAATCGCCAATCCCAAGGTCGGGCTCATGTCCGTGGGCGAGGAAGATGAAAAGGGCACCGATTTCACCCGCGAAGTCTTCGCCATGCTCAAGGGCACTCCCGGTGTGAACTTCGTCGGCAACATCGAGGGCCATCACCTCTTCGAAGGTGGCATCGACATCGTCGTCTGTGACGGCTTCACCGGCAATGTCGTGCTCAAAACCGCCGAAGCTACTGCCAAGGTGATGACCAAATGGATCCGCCACGAGATGAAGGCCAACCCGTTGCGTATGCTCGGCGCCGTGATGGCCAAATCCGCCTTCAAGGCCGTGAAGGCCCGCGGCAGCTACGAAACCTATGGTGGCAGTCCGTTGTTAGGCGTGCGCGGACTTTGTATCATCGGCCATGGATCTTCATCTGCCGTTGCCGTGAAAAACGCCATCCGCGTCGGCATGGAAGCCGTGCAATCGCAGGTGAACAACCGCATCGAGGAGGCGCTCGCCGCCCTGCAACCGGAACCCCCGTCCTCGCTCTGAATCTTTCCGATCTTTTCCCATGAGGCTCACGCATCCGCATCCCGTCCAGATCGCCGGCACCGGCTCCTACCTGCCGGAGAAAAAACTCACCAACGCCGATCTGGAGAAAATGGTCGATACCACCGACGAGTGGATCGTCACCCGCACCGGCATTCGCGAGCGCCGCATCGCCTCCAACCGCCAGAGCACATCCGACCTCGCCGCCGAGGCCGCCCGCGCCGCCCTCAAGGATGCCGGACTGAAAGCCGAGGAACTGGATCTCATCATCGTGGCCACTGTCACACCCGATATGGCTTTCCCCGCCACTGCCTGTTATGTGCAGCAGAAACTCGGGGCCAGCAAAGCCGTCGCCTTTGACATCTCCGCCGCCTGTTCCGGTTTTCTCTATGCCATGGATTTGGCGGCTGGTCAGATCGGCGTGGGAGCCATTCGCAATGCTCTGATCATCGGCGCGGAAAAACTGACCTCCATCATCAACTGGAAAGACCGCAACACCTGTGTGCTTTTCGGCGATGGCGCGGGCGCGGCCATCCTCACGCGCGCCACGGATAAGAGCGGACAGATCCTCTCCATCACCAAGGGCACCGATGGCAACCAGACCGGCATCCTCAAGGTGCCCGGCTCCGGCACCGCGGTTGAAGCCGACGATTTGGTCGAGCCAATTCAGGGATCGGTTTTCGGCACCATCTACATGGCCGGACGCGAGGTTTACAAACACGCCGTCACCGCCATGAAGGAATCGGCCGTCAAGGTCATCGAAGATGCCGGACTCCAACCATCGGATATCGCGATGATTGTGCCCCATCAGGCCAATCTCCGCATCATCGATGCCATCCGCGAACGTCTCGAACTCCCGCCCGAACGCGTCTTCATCAACCTGCATAAATACGGTAACACCTCCGCCGCTGCCGTCGCCATCGCCCTCGACGAAGCCCAGCGAACCAAGGCCATCAAACACGGTGATCACATCGTCATGGTCGCCTTCGGGGCCGGACTCACCTGGGCGGCCGCTTGTGTGAAGTGGTAGACAAGAAGACCGCTTCGCTCCAAGACGCAAGACACAAGACTCGAAGCCGGCGGATCGCAGTGCGCTGTGTCCCAAGAGCAACATGCATCTGGCGAATCTCATCTTTCCGGCTCCCGCTCTTGTCTATGCATTGGGATTATTCACGCCGTTTGCGATTGTCGCTGCTCTGGCGGTGGAGTGGTTTGTCTTCAAAACACGGGAGGGGGCGAAGCAAGGGATTGCGTCGATTTTACTGGTCTTCCACTTGAACTTCTGGTCCACCTTCGTCGGCCTCTTCGTCGCGACAAGATTCCCGCCCAGTCTGGAAACATCAACCACGTCGCCGGGCATCCGTGATCAACTCACTCGCTCGCCCGAATATGGGATATGGGCCATTGCCGGAGTCGCCATCGCTTACGTTCTCAGCATCGCCATCGAATACGGGGCGCTCCGCGTCTTCTATCGCGATGTGGATTGGAACTCGCCGTTCAAGACGGTCTTGATCGCCAATTCCATCAGCTATCCGGTTTACATTGGCCTGGCGTTGTTCTTCGCTTGATGGTTTACACGGCGTCTCGGCATTCAGAGAAACAACGGTTTGATATGGCGTTCGAGGAGGTTCTCCGTCACGCAGCGGGAAACGATGTCCTTGTTATCCGCAAGGGCTTGCAGGTAGGTTTCGCCGAGCAAAGCGGCGATCTTGAATCCGACATGCAGGAGTTGCCGGACATTCGGGTCGTAGCCAGGATTGACCGGATCGTGGCGCAAGGCCGAGGTGAATTGTGAACTGCTCCACGATTGCACCGTTTCCGCCGAGGGCAGTTTGGAGAAGTCGATGTCGATCACCGTGGCATAGGGCTGGGAAAGCGCCTCTTTCTTCGCGAGGGCATGGGCATAGATTTCTTTGGCGAGATCGAGTCCGCTGCCGCCGGATTCGGCAAGGCCAATCACTTCCTCCAGCCAATTCGTGCCGGCGGTTTTGATGTGCAATCCGGCACCGGTGCGGGCCAGCGCGCGTTTGATCGCGGGGTAGATGGAAAATTTATCCGAACCCGAGTGGACGGAAAGCTTCAAGGATTCCGGGAGTCCGTAGCTCTTGATGGCATAGGCAATGACCGCGAGGTCGTCGTTGAATTCCTTCTCGAATTGTTCCACTTCGCCGACGTAATCCACGCCTTTGTTGAACCGCCCGGTGAATTTGGGCGCGATGGTCTGGATGGGGATGCCTTGGTCGGCGATGGCGGCGAGAATCACCAGCAATTCCGGCGGAGTCTGCGGGCGATTGGTTTCATCCATGGAAACCTCCGTGACAAAATCCGGACCTTTGGCAGCCACGATATGCGCGTAGATCGCCTTGGCCTTCTGCGTGGCTTTGAGGAACTGATTGGCGGTCTTTTCCACATCCTCGCGCGTGATCAGGAATGGCTCCGCAATGCCAGGGATGGAAGCTTTCCCGATTAATTCCGGATGGCGATCAATGAAGGCCGCGACATCCGCCGGGTCGGCGGCTTCACCGATGTCATCCGCGACATCGAGGGTAAAGAAATCGCAGGGCGCGATGAAGCGATCGACGGTCTTGAGATTGATGTGGTCGGCATCGAGCAAATACCCGCCCGTCCATCCGAGTTCCGCCACCGCTTGGTCGGCGGCGTCGCGGGTGGATTGCGGCTGGGAGCCTATGATGTCATGCTCGCGGTTGGATTTGTTCCAAACCGGGGTGATGTCGATGCCAAGTTGCCTGGCCGCGATGAAGGCCTGGAGTTGTGCGCGCGCGCCGCGGGTGAAACGATCGCCGACGCCGAAAGTGTATTTGGGGCAAAGTTTCATAGAGATGAATACCGGGAGGTCATTCTAGGGCGGATCTTTGTGTGCTGCCACTGGAATGGGAGGTTTTGGCGAATCGGCTTGCCAATCGAAAGCGCATGCGTTCACCTGCTTTGTAGCGGCGTGTCTATGACCGCCGGCAACTCTTCCCCGAACGACGCTCGACTCCGGACCAAGTGCGACGGTCACAGACCGACGCTACAGATTTCCAGACGGGCTGCCGCCCGCCGCGCGGCGCACGGACGCGACCTCTCGCACAAATGCCGAGTCCCGGCGGGCTCATTCCAATTCGCTTGAGGTCAGGCGTCTGAGACCTCGATCACGGCCTTGATGGCACCGAGATTCGGATCAGTGAATTGGGCGAATTTTTCCGGGACATCGTTAAAGCCAATGCGGTGGGTGATCCAGACATTCGTGTCGATCTTCCCGTGGCGGATCAGATCGATAATGGCCGGGAAGTCCGAAGGCAGGGCATTCCGCGAGGCGAGCAAGGTGAGTTCCCGGCGGTGGAAAACCGGGGCGTGAGGGAAGCTGAGGTCGGCGGTCGTGATGCCGACATAAACCACCCGGCCGGTGAAGGCGGCGAATTCATAGCAGGTGGACATCGAACGCGGCGAACCGGTGGCGTCGATGATGACGTCCGCCATCTGGCCGCCGGTTACTTTTTCCAACTCGGCGAGATGGGAGCCATCTGCCTGGGCAAGGATGCCGGTCTGGATTCCCAGATGGTTGGCGCAGAAGTCGAGACGGCCCTGCACCATGTCCATGACAATGACCTTCACGCCTTCCATGAGTTTGAGAAACTCGAGGCAAGCGAGGCCGATGGGCCCCGCGCCGATGACAAGCACGGTTTCACCCGCTTTCGGATTGCCGCGTTGCACGGCATGGTAGCCGATGGCCAAAGTTTCAACCAATGCGAGTTGGTCGTAGCTAAGGTCGTTGCCCGGATGCAGTTTGTGCGCAGGCACGAGGTAGGTTCCTTGGCGGAGACCGCCATTGGTGTGAACGCCAATGACCTTGACTCCGGGGCAGCAGTTCGATGCGCCTTTTTTGGAAGTCGGTGTCTCCGGATCATTGAAATATGGCTCGAGCGAACATTTGTCGCCAGGCTTCACATTGGTCACGCCTTCACCAACTGCAACGACTTCCACACCGAGTTCGTGTCCCGGTGTGCGCGGGTAGGCGAAGAAAGGAAACTTTCCGAGATAACAGGAGAGGTCGGTTCCACAGATGCCCATGCGATGGGTGCGAATTTCGGCTTCACCGGGGCCGGGTGAGGTTTCGTCCGGGCGGTCGATGACGGTGATTTTTTTCGGTTCGGTGAATTCGATGGCGGCGGGCATGGTCGTGAATGGTCAGTTGTTTTCGGGAAGACCTTCCTTGTGGCCGATATCTTTCACGGGCTCGAAAATGGCGAGCACTTCCGCAAGCAGGGCGCGGTCAATCGGCTTGGCAAGCCACTCCACCCACTTGGCGATGTTGGCGGGATTGGCCGAACCAGCGACGGTGGTGGCAATGCCGGGATGTTCACAGGAAAACTGTAGGGCGAGTTGTGCGATATCGACACCGTTCTCGGCGCAGAGTTTGGCAGCGGCGCGGGCGGCCGTGCGCACGTTTTCCGGTTCCTTGAGCCAACCGGGCAGTTCGGCATTTGTCAACAGGCGAGCGGAGAACGGGCCGGCATTCATGGCTCCGATGCCCTTGGCTTCCAATCTAGGAAGCAGCTGGGTGGCGAACGATGTGTTCTGCAAGGTGTAGCGGTTGTAGGAGAGCACGCAGTCGATATCATCCTCGATGTGATCGAGCACCGTGTCGAAGGTCTTGAGCGGATAACAGGAGAAGCCGACGGCGCGCGTTTTGCCCTGTTGTTTGAGTTTGAGCAGCGCGGGCAGGGTTTCCGTCCAGATTTGTTCCAGCGGGACGAATTCGACATCGTGCAGAAGCATGATGTCGAGGTGGTCGGTTTTGAGCCTTTGCAGGGAAATGTGGCACGATTCTTCCACGCGTTTGGCGGAGAAGTCGAAATGGATGTCCGAATAGCGACCGAGTTTCGTGCCGAGCAAATAGGAATCGCGGGGAACACCCTTGAGGCCGAGACCGAGCATGATCTCCGACATGCCACGTCCATAGAATGGTGACGTGTCGATGAAGTTCATCCCGAGATCGAGAGCCGTTTTGGTCGAGAGCATCGCTTCCTCCAGCGTGATGGAGCGGAACTCCGCGCCGAGAGAAGAAGCACCGAACGAAAGGATGGGCAAGTGGAGGTCGGTCTTGCCGAGTTGGCGGGTCGGGATCATAAATGGCTATGGATGGATGATATGGTTTGCCGGGCCGCGGTGTCAGGATCCGGCAGGGGAAGGATTTCGGCGGAGAGGTAGCCAGTGTAGCCGCTTTCCCGCAACGCGGCCATGATCGGTTTCGGATCAGTGTGGCCGAAACCCATGGCCCGGCGGTTGGAATCCGCGTAATGAACGTGCCCGATATGACGCCCGGCTTCGCGGATGGCCGCGGATGGGTTCGTCTCCTCGATATTCATGTGGAAGAGGTCGGCGAGGAGGACGATGTTTTCGAGCGCGCGCGACTCGATGAACGCGGCTCCGTCGGCCAGGCGATTGATCAGATTGGTTTCGTAGCGGTTGAGCGGCTCGTAAATGAACGGCACGCCATATTTCGCGGCCATACCTCCGGTCTTGCGGAGCGCGTCGGCCAACCAGTCGAGGGCTTGGTCTCTCGATACTTCGCCACCCCATTTTCCCTGCATCGAACCGAGGATGGCGGGTGCTCCCAAGTGGCCGCCGAAATGGATCATACCTTCGATGAATTCAAGTGCGGCCACCCGTTTCTCCTCCGAAGGATCAGTTAGGGAAAGACCGTGCCGCAACATACCCGCCCCGGTGCCGACGGCGGCGATGCCGAGCCCGTGTTTTGCCGAGAGGGATTGGATCTCCTCGATCGTGATAGCCCCGGGGCCCGGAAGAAAAAGTTCGACGCTATCAAAACAGGCTTCTTTGGCGGCAGCGAATCCTTGCTCAAGCGGTTCGTGGAACACGAAGGGCCCGGCGGCCGCTTCGGGAACCCGGCATAAGGTGACAGCCGTGCGCATCAGACGGATTCAACGATGATGTTGCCGTAAGGCGTGGTGTCGCCGGTGCGGATCAAACCGATGGCGTTCGGCACGAGCTTTTTGAAATCGAGATGGGCGGGTCGCTCGATGACCACGTTGGGGATTTCCTTGAATGATTTGTTAAAGGCATTCACCGTCGCGCCGGGATTGCTGGTCAGGAATTCGTTGGCCTGGATCACCCGGCCGATCTTGAAATTCGGCTTCAATAGTTCGAGCACCTGGAGCACCGTGGGCACGCCTTGGGTGAGGGAAATATCAACCGTCTCGATTTCCGGCCAATAGGGGAAGGCCCAGTCGGCGATCACCAGGGTGTTGGTGTGGCGGACCCGCGCGATGAGGCTGAGGATGTCGGGATTGAGAATTCCTTTCTGGAGCATGGCGGAGCATACTCCGAACCGCGGGTTCACTGCAAGCGCGGAGCTTACCAAATTCTTGAGGCGCCCAGCCAGCCGAGTGGTTCGTCCGGCGAGAGCAGTGTGCTACCGGATTCGATGGAATGGGCGGCGATGAGTCTATCGAAAGGATCCGCATGGCTTCCTGGCAAGGTGCCTGCCCGATAAATCACCGCCTCATCGAGTGGCAGATCCTCCAATTGGAAAAACGCCCGACGGGAGGGAATCCAGACGTCGGGTGCGAGCGGAAGAGGAAGTTTGCTTGCCCGGTGTTTCAGGACGATTTCCATGACACTGACCTGGCTCAACCGACGGACCGTGCGTGGATCATCCAATACCTGTTTTGCCGCGGTGGAAATTCGCGACGGATCCAAGGCCAGCCAGAGGAAGGTGCAGGTGTCGAGAAGAGCGTTCATCACAGCCCCCAGGAGCGCAGTTCCATTTTGTCCATCGGGCGGAGCGCCTCCTCCGGCACGGAAAACCGCTCGTCGATCACCTCTCCGACTTTGGGCCGGGACACCGGCTCATCGTAGGGCACAATCTTCGCCAACGGCTTGCGTCCGCGGGTGATGATGATTGTTTCCCCTTGGCTCACCTCTTGGAGCAAGGAGGACAGATGCGTCTTCGCTTCATTGGTGGCTACCGATTTCATGGGAGTAGGATGCCAAAAAAGGTTGACCAAGTCAATCAACAATCTTGAAGTGCTGGGATAAGGGCGCCATCCTTCTCTCATCCCTCTCTCAGCTTGAATCTCCTCTTTGGCATGGCAGGGTGGGGCAGAACCAGTTCATCCGTGCCGAGTTTTTCCCTTTTTTCGCGAGTCGGTGCCGCCGCCTATCCGGTGGCGCGGCGGGTTTTGTTCCAGTGTGACCCGGAGGATGCCCACCATTGGACGATGGCGGCTCTGGAATTGGCCCAGCGCTCGACTCTCTGCGGCGGGGTGGAGCCACCCGGAAAGCCAGTGGACTGCATGGGCCTTCGATTCCCAAACGCGGTCGGTCTGGCGGCGGGTTTGGACAAAGATGGCGTGGCCATCGACGCGATGGGTGCGATGGGCTTCGGATTCCTGGAAATCGGCACTCTGACCCCCAAGCCCCAGCCCGGCAATGACCTGCCCCGGCTTTTCCGTTTGGTCGCCGACGAGGGCATCATCAACCGGATGGGCTTCAACAACCGGGGCATCGAAGACGCCGTGCCCCGCGCCCGCGCGCGGCGATACCGCGGCATCCTCGGCATCAACATCGGGAAGAACAAAATCACGGCTAATGAAAACGCGCTTGATGACTATCTCGCCTGCCTGCGGGCCTGCCGTGGCGTCGCCGATTATGTGGCGGTGAATTTTTCCTCGCCCAACACACCCGGATTACGCGAGTTGCAATCAGCCTCCGCTCTCGAAGCCTTGCTCGATCCTCTATACCGGGAAGCCCGCGATCCGGCCTGCGGAAAGCCCGTGCCGGTCGCGGTAAAAATCGCCCCCGATCTCGACGACGATCAATTGGCGGGGATGGCCCGCGTTTTTAACCAACTGAAAGTTGACGCGGTCATTGCCACCAACACGACCATCGCCCGCGACATGGTGGCCGGTCGACCGCACGCCCAGGAAACCGGCGGGCTTTCCGGCAAACCGGTCCGCGAGGCCAGCACCGCAATCATCCGCAAGTTGCGCGCCCTGCTCGACAAAGAAATTCCCATCATCGGCGTGGGAGGAATTCATTCCGCCGCCGATGCGAAGGAAAAAATCCAAGCTGGCGCGAGCCTGATCCAACTTTACACCGGCTTCATTTACCGCGGTCCCGCTCTGGTGCGCGAGTGTGTGGAAGCCTTGGCCGGTTGAATTCGCTGGACCAATTTTATCGCCTGCGCCGCTTTATCCCGTTAGTCCCCTTTACCGTTCCCACCCATTGGTTCCCTATGAGTTTACTTGTTCGCCCGATTTTCATTCTGGCAATGCTGGTCATCGGCTTTGCCCGAGCGCAGGACACTCCTTCCCAACCCGCTGCGGCGGAGGAACCCACGAAGGCCCAACTGCAGCGTGTGCAGGAGTTTCTCCAATCGCCGCAGGCCAACCAGCGGCAGGCGGCCTACAAAGGCTGCCGGGCCCGTGGTGACGACTTTAAGTCAACGTATTTCCAGATGCTTGAGCGAGCTTATGGCTACCATGGCACCCAAGTGGCGCGGGTGATTCAGGGCGCCGTTGGTCCCAGCAGTCCGCAAGGCGAAGCGGTGGCGAACTGGCAGGAGTGGGAGAAACTGGCGAAACCAGCCGCCGAATTTGTTCTGACCGATCACGACAAAGACAAGACGAAACACGATGAGATGGATCGACAATTTGCCGATGCCCAGAAAGCGTGGCTCCGGGTTGTCGGCGCGAAAAGAACTCCCGGCAACTCCGGCGCGGATGCGCAAGCCAAGATCGAAGGGTCACTCGCCGCTTTGCGGGAAATCCACCGCGAAAAAGCCTATTGCCGTCCCGATGAATTCGATGCCGATGATGAATTGGATCTCTCTGACTTCGAAGAAGATCTCTCACTCGGCAGTGATGGCACCAACCATTTGCGAACCCTCGCCGCGATGAGCGAAACCTTCAAAGCGCTTGAGGATGCACATGCCCACAACGACGCGCAGAAATGGGCCAGCCCCGTGCATAAGACCTTCGCGCGTATCCTCAATGATCGCCGCGCCGCGCTTGGCCTGCAACCTTTGCGGCTTGAGGAAAAGCTGAGTGATGCCTGTGCTGGTCATTCCAAGGAGATGACCGCCATGGGTTACTTTGACCACGATTCTCCCGTGGAAAAGAACAAGACATTCGGTATGCGTGCGCAGAACGCCGGCTTCCAAGGATCCGCCGGAGGCGAATGTATCTTCACCGGCAGCCCCGATGCCGCCGCGGCCGAACAAGCCTGGTGGTATAGCGATGGACACCGGTTGATCAACTACAGCCGCGGTTCGAATACGCTCGGCCTCGGACCCGTTGGCAGCATGTGGACACTCAATGTCGGGGATTATCCGTGGTGAGGGTAGGGTAATGTTGTCTACACCACGAGAACTGCATCCCGGGAACGCCGAGCCCCAGTTCGGCTGCTTTCCCCGATTTGGCGTGGGACTTGCCCGCCGCGGGCTTCGGGCCAGTCGACTTTCCATTAGCACTTCATGGGCTTGACGAGCCGGGGATCGGCATTCCCGGGATTTAGAGGACGCGTGGGCTCAGGCTTTTTCCCCTGGCAGTCGGATCGCCACCTCGAGTCCACGGGGCTTCGCATTCCGCAACGAGACGGAACCACCGCAAGCTTGGATACAGGAACGCACGATGGCGAGTCCGAGTCCGCTGCCCCCGGTTTCCCGCGAGCGCGAGGCGTCGGGTCGGTAGAATGGCTCGAACAACCGCGCCAACTCCTCCTCGGGCGCGCCGGGGCCTTCGTCGGTGACGCGGATGCACCAATCATTTTTCTCACGTTCCACTTCGACATACACCGTGCCGGGACCGGCATGGCGGAGGCAGTTGCGGAAGATGTTGGCGAGCGCCCGGCGAAGGAGATCGCGGTCCGCCATGATAGTGGCATCGGCGGGACAAGTGATGGAAAGATCGGAAACGCCTTCGCGCTCCGCGACGGCACGCACGAGTGGTGCGATTTCGAGTGATGTCGCGACGATGCCCATACCGCCACTGGCCGCGCGGGTGAAGGAGAGCAACTCATTGACCAAGCCCGCCATTTCGCGCAGGTCCTCGCGCACATCATCGAGAGTTTCGGATTCCTTTTCGCCCTGGCTTTGCCGGGCGAGTTTTCCTTCGAGAATACCGATTCCCATTTCCATGCGGGCGATGGGCGAACAGAGTTCGTGCGCGACATCGCCGAGGAATCGGCGTTGCCCGTGAACCAGTTCCTTCAAGCGGGCCGACATGGCTTCAATCGAGAGGGCGAGGTCGGCCAGTTCACCCACGTTGCCCGGATTCAAGCGCACGTCGAATTCACCCTCGGCCAGTCGCGCAGTAGCGGCATCCATGGCGCGCAATCTCCGCGTGATCGAACGCACGAACGGCCACCAGACCAGTCCCGAAATCACAATTGCTCCTAACAGAATCCAGATCCATGGACGCGGGTCGGGCATCCATCCGCTGGCGGCGAGGTTTTCCGTGCGGGCAAGCAGCAATACCTCCGATGGACCCGACGGACGGCCGGGCATGGAGATCCGGACTCGGAAAGCTACCCAAAATGGACCGTTCGCCTCGCGGTGCCAGATCAAGAGGCTTGGCTGGGGAGGTGACGTGGCAGATGCTCCGGGGTCGGCCGGACGAGGCGAGGGATTCGGCGGCGCTGGGGAGCCATCTGGCAGCAGGACCGGCCGGGAATTCGGTGGCCGGGGTGGGTTCGGCCGCGGTCGGTCGTCCGGTGGACCGGGTCGGAAGTCGCCCGGTGGCGCGTCGGGAGGTGGCGGCCTGTCGCCCGGCGGGCGTTGCCCTCGCGGCGGGGGCGGAAAACTCGCCTCGAGTCGTCGGGCGAGTTCATCCGGCCATGCTCGCGTCTGGCCTTGAAGCGGTTGTCCATCTGGACGACAGAGATGGAACTTGGTGCCAAATGACTCGCCCATCCGTTCGATCACATCGGGCCAATTTTTCGGGTCGCTGGCGCGCAACTCACCGGCCACGACTGATGCAATGCTCGTCAAGCGCGGGGTGGCACCACTGATCAGCAACGAGTCGAGGCCGGCACGCCAATGGAAAAAAAGCACGAGGGAAAAGATCAGGGCGAGGATGGCGAGGTTGAGAAAGAACCATCCCAGCACATGCCCGAAAAGGGGAAATTTCCATCGCCGGGCCATGTCAGGTTTCCTCCCTTCCGAAAGCATATCCGATACCGCGGATGGTGCGGATGAATCTGGGGTGACGGGCATCATCGCCGAGCTTCTTGCGCAGGGCGGCGACATGCACGTCGATGGAACGATCAAAGGCCTCCCAGTCCCGACCGGCCACCTCCTCGCACAAGCGCGTGCGGCTCAGCACACGGCCCGGTGCGCACATGAGAGCGCTGAGGATGGAAAACTCGATGCGGGTGAGCGGGAGTTTCGCGCCGTCCAGTTCGGCCCGGTAGGCCGCGCGGTCGATGACCAGTCCATCCGCTTCGATGGATGTTTCTTCCTGATGCTCGGGGCGCGCGCGGCGACGGGTGACGGCGCGCAATCGCGCCAGCAGTTCGCGGGTGGAAAAGGTTTTCGGCAAATAATCATCAGCTCCGATTTCCAAGCCCGCTATCCGGTCGGCCTCGTCACCGCGCGCCGTGAGCATAAGCACGGGTACATCCAACGACTTCCGGATTTCCTTGAGCACATGGAGACCATCCATACGCGGCATCATCACATCGAGGATGATCACATCATAACGCCCACGCCGTGCCTCTTCGAGACCGGAAAGACCATCGTGGCAGGCGGAAACCTGATAACCGAATGGCACGAGATAGTCCCGCACCAACCGGCAGAGACGCGTATCATCGTCGATGATGAGGACTCGGCGCGGAATGTCCGGATGCTGGGAGGCGGAGGTCATGGTGGATTGGTCCAATGCTTCCACGAGGCCAAACAAATCACAAGCGTTCACACTCGGGCATCAACTTTACCAAATCTTAACGATTTTCCCCTGCCCTATTTACACCTCCCGTGCATAATCGGGGTTGATTGGTTTCGAGAGGATGCACCTCTCCTCGAAATCACACCCACACCAAATCAACCCAAGAAAGGAAACGTGAAGATGAAAAAGACACTAATCCTGGCCTTGCTCGCCAGCACACCCGCATTGTTCGCCCAGGACGGCCCGCCGAATGGTGGAGGTCGCTCTGGTGGTCCCGAAGGTCGCCCCGGCGGCCCCCGTATGCCCATGCCACTGATGGTCGCACTCGACACCAACAAGGATGGCGAACTCTCCGCCGAAGAAATCGCCGCCGCTTCGGAAAGCCTAGCCAAACTCGACAAGAATAGCGACGGCAAACTCGACCGCTCGGAAATCTTCCCGCCGCCCCCGAAAGGTGATCGCCCCCGCGGCCCGCGTCCGGACGGTGAAGGTGGCCCCCGTGGCGAGCGTCCGCCGCCACCGCCGCGCGATGGTGGCGCTGAATGATTCGCCGCCCGCCTATCCTTGACAATTCCCTGCCGCCCCTCCGTCATGGAAGGGCGGCGGTTTTTTTGACGATGGTCGCGCCCGCGGAAAACAGCTCCTCGAAAAATGTTACGAGGACGGCGGGAGCGCGGGCGGGGAATTTGCCCGGGAATTCAGGGATGGCGTTGACCCACCATCTCCCTGAGCGCGGAGCGTCGGAGTTTGCCGAGGGCGGTGCGGGGGATTTCGGCGATGATGATGGATTGCTCGATGCGCGCGAAGGCGGGGGCGCGGCGGTTGAAAAGATCGATCAACTCGGGCAGCCGGTCGCGGGTGTCGGGTTCACCGACGAGAATGAGTTTTGCTCCCGTGCGGGGATCGGGTTGGTCGATGATGGCCACGGTGCCGGAGGCGAGGCCCATCCCGCGGGCGAGGCCTTCGATTTCCGTCGAGGCAGCGGAGACCGAGACCAGCTCGCCCCGGATTTTGATGGCATCATCGCGACGGCCAAGCGGACGCAACCACATCCGACCACCGATCTCCCGGATTTCCGCGTGGTCCTCGGTGGCAAACCAACCGTCATCAAGCGGCGAGGCAAGATAACGCCATTCTCCATTCACTTGGCAAACTTTGCCTACGAGCAGGCCGGGCCCGCGGGTTTCCAGTATTCCTTCCGCGGTCGCGCGAGCTTCCCATCCGTCGATCATCGGCATCCAACGGGGGCCCGGCGTGGCGAGGTCGGGGCGTTCAGTGGCGATTTGTCCGCAGGTTTCCGTCATGCCAAATGACCCCAACACCGGCCAGCCGAGCTGGCGCGATTCGGATTCGAGGTCGGTCAAGAGGTGCCCGCCCCCGACGACAGCGAATCGCAGACGGGGAGGGCAGGCCAGCCCGGCATGCACGATGTCGTGGAGTTGGGTTGGGACGAGGGAAATGACGGTCGCTTTCTCCGCGAGCAGTTGCCGGACGAAGGCCGTGGCATCCCATTTGCCGGAAGACATAACAAACCGTGCCCCGGCAAGCTTGGCTCGCAGCCACATGCCGAAACCTCCCACATGGAGCAGTGGCAGCGGGCAGGCAAAAACGTCGTCACGACCGAGACCAAGCCAGCAGTTCACCGCATCAGCCGCAGCCAGCAATCCCTTGGAGGAATGCACGACATGAGTCTTCCCGCCCGTGGACCCGGATGTCTGAAAAACCAGGGAAGCATCAGGCATACCGAGCTTCCCCCAGTCGGCCGGCCCTGCTGCTTTCTCCTGCTCGTCCAGAACGAGCGGATCTTCCCAGCCCCTCGCGAAGTCGAGATTTTCGAGCTTCCGCAGGAGAAGGTCCGCCGTGTCCATTGAGCCCCCGTTCATATCAGGATTTTACGGTGGGCGGCGGATTTCGGGAAATAAATTCGTGCGCTGGAGGTTGCCGATGCTGATTCTGGCATTGATGCTGCTATTCGTCATGGATGGACAACCCAACCAAATCCCCCACAAAGGATGAGGCAGTTTCCAGAAAATGAGACACAAGCTCCTCAATTCGCCCAACCAAATCGGAAAATTTGACCAGTTTTGGTTCAAATTGTTCGTTTTTCCCATTTTGGTGAAAAAATCGGTTGGACCAAGTGGAGGAATGTGTCCAAATTGATGTCAGGAACCCAGTCTTCACCGGGCTGGTCCCTAAAACCAGAGAGAACCTAATGAATACCAAAACCATCATCAGCAGCATCACCGCCGGCCTCGTGCTCGGTGGCACCGCCCTGGCTGGGACCACCTCCGGCAAAGGAGTGACTCCCACCCCACCTGAAGAAAAATCGCCCCTTACGGGAGCCGTGACCCTCGGTTACGCTTCGGAATATGAATTCCGTGGCCTTGACTTGGGTGACGACCTCGTCAGCGCCGACCTCACCCTCACCTACGCTATGTCGGACAAACTGTCCCTCTATGCGGGTGCGTGGTATGCCACCCTCTGGGACGGCGACTACAATGAAATCGACCTCACCGCCGGCGCCAGCTACGACCTTGGCTTCGGAACGGGTGGTCTGCTCTACCGTCACTACCTGTATGACGGAGACATCAGCGACAACAACGAAATCGGTCTCCTCTTCTCGACCGACGCCGACCTTCTCGGTGGTGTTTCGCTGAGCCTTGGTTCGTACTACGACTTCGAATTCGACGGTTTCTACTTCGAACTCGGAGCCAGCTACAGCCGCTCGCTCACCGACATGATCGGCCTGTCCCTCAGCACCGGCGTCAGCTACGTGGTTGACTACAACGGTGTGGACGGCGACGGATTCAACCATGTCTTCGCGCAACTGGCCCTTCCGATCACCCTTCGCGAGAACGTGACCCTGTCCCCGTTCATTCGTGCCACTTGGGCCATCGAAGAACTGGAAGCCCTCGGTGCCGACGACCTCGTGCTCGGTGGTGCCAACCTGACCGTGACCTTCTGATTCACCGCCGGAGTTCGCTCCGGCCAGAATCCGGATATCACCGGTTCATCACTCTACCCCCGCCGTCGCCTTGTGCGCGGCGGGGGTTCTTTTTTGATCATGTCCGATTCGCCGCTCTTTATCTCACTCACCCGCGTGCTGCGCCAGCAGGGATGGGAATACCAACGTGTGGAAGGCCAGGAGGTCGCCCGCCTTGACTTCCAAACCCGCTCCGGCGCGATTCCCGTTATTGTCCAGGCTTTCGCACCTATTGGAGCATTGGGAGTCACTTCGGAGCCATCTTGGACAGCGCCGCGACCGCCCCCCATGGGGAAACTGGCCGAATTGCTGATGCGGGTGAATCTCCAACTCACCATTGGGAACTTCGAGATCGATTGGGACGAAGCCCGCATCTACTTCCGCCTAACGAATATATTACCGGAGAACACCAATCCTCCAGCTTCCATGGTCGCAGGACTTGTCCATACCGCCGTCACCGAAGCCGATCGCATGAATTACCTGCTGCGCGAATTGGCGCGTTGTCCGGATGAAGAACTCGAGCGCTTCGACATCGGGCGTTTGCTCCGGCGGGATGACGTTTTTCCGATTTCGGATGGATGATGGCTGTTGCCTGGAAGCCGGAAAGGAAGTCAGACAAACGAAAGAATGGACTCGTTCACCCGCTCGACTTGGTGAGTCGTAAGATGCGGGTTGATGGGGAGTCCTAGAATCTGCGCGGCGAGTTTTTCGGCTACGGGAAACGATCCGGCCACATAATTGAGATGACGGAAGGCCCCGCTCAGATGGGGTGGCACGGGGTAATGGATCATGGTCGGAATGCCAAGCCCGGTGAGGTGGGCGCGCAGGCGGTCGCGTTCCGGATGGCGGATAACAAACTGATGCCACCCATGAACACATTCTTCCGGAACCATGGGCAGGACCAGATTCGTGCAACCCTTGAGCGCGCGCAGGTAATGGGTAGCGACCCCTTCGCGGCGGGTTTGCCAGTCGGCGAGATGGCCGAGTTTGACCCGTAGGAACGCGCATTGCAGTTCATCCGGACGCGCGTTGAATCCGGCGACTTCATGGTGGTTGCGCTCGCGTGAGCCATAGTGACGGAGCACCTTCAACTGATCCGCGATGGCCGCATCGCTGGTGGTCACGGCACCGCCTTCGCCAAAGGCGCCGAGGTTCTTGCTTGGGTAAAAGCTGTGGCATTCAACCGGAGCAATGCCACCGGTGGGACGGTTTTTCCAACAACCCCCGTGTCCTTGCGCGTTATCGGTCAGAAAAAACAAACCGTTGTCGGTGGCGAACTTGCCGATCCTCCCGTAATCGCAGGGCAGGCCATAGAGATTGACAGCGAGCACGGCACGCGTGCGCTTGGTGACGGCCAATGAGAGAAGCTGCGGATCAAGATTGAAGGTTTGCGGATCGGGCTCCACGGGCACGGGTGTTGCGCCGACATGGTGAACGGCTAGCCAAGTCGCGATATAAGTATTTGATGGCACGATCACCTCGTCACCGGGACCGACACCCAAGGCGCGCAGCGCGAGGTGGAGAGCGTCAAGACCGTTGGAAAGGCCGACACAATGGGCGGCCTGGCAGGATTCCGCGTATTCCTTTTCGAAAGCATGGGTTTCCGCACCCGCTACTAGATAACCCGATTCCATGAAGCGGTGGTAGGCCGCGTCGAGTTCCTCTTTCAACTCGCGGTAGGGCGCGCGGAAGTCCTGGAATGGGAATTCATCCATTCGATTGAATGGCTGCGAGAAAGGCGTTCTTGTTGCGGATGTAGCAACTCTCATCATAGGCCCGAGAGGCCAGCACGAGGCAGACGGCGTCCTTCGAGAATCCGCTCAATTCGCGCCAGATCATCGGCGGTATCAATATACCCCGGCGGGCATCGGAAAGGTGGAATGTGGCGGATTCTCTTCCGTCCCAGACTTCACAGGTGCAGGATCCCGCCACCATGACCAGCAGTTGCTGGCAATCTCGCACGGCATGGCCAGCCCGTCTGGCCCCGGCGGGCAGGGAGTGGAGGTAAAAGACGCGCACCGGGGTGAAGGGAAAGCCGCTGACCGGATCAAGATACGTCAGCGCGCCCCTTTGATCGGAGATGCCGGGCAGGTCGAGGAATTGGCAGTCGTTGATGGAAACCATGCGGACGAGCTGGGGTGCCACCTGCCGATCCCACTGTCAATCGCCATCTGTGCCGTGAATGAACGATTGTCGTAAAGGAAAAAGCGGGTAAGCTCGTGCCAAGTCATGCGCGTGTTGATCACCAATCATCGGCCGGATTTGCGGGGCCGAACTGAAACCTTCGTCCGGGACTTGGCCATCGCAGCGGAGGCACCGAGGGCGACGGATTTCTCCGTTCCCAAGACCGTCGCCCTCGGTGATCTGAAAGTTCAACTCCACCGCTTTCTCCAGGGGATGGAGAAGGCGCCCTGAGATCATGGCATCTTCATCTGTCGTGCCCATTGCCCTCGGGCCTCATCTCGCCGGTGAGTTCGAGAGCTTGCTTGTCGCGGTTGATGCCGCATGGAAAAAGGCGGCGACGGATCCGTTGCTCGGCCACCGCGGCGTCGGTGTGCCGCAGGCCGATGCGTTGCTCGCGGAGTTCTCGGTCAAACTCCGAGATCTCCTTCCGAAGAGGAGCGTGGCCAATGATGGGCCGAATCTCTACATCGCCACGCAAATCTACAAGGATGGCGGACATACCGGGTTGCTCGGCGACATGGCCCGAGCCATCGAAGGACCGGCGCGTTTGCTCATCACGAACAAACACGGCCATCACCCGAAGAAACCCGGTCCAGCCCATCTGGAGCGAATCGGTCGGCTGGCCGAGGGAATCATCGTGCTGCGATCCGAAAAAGAGTTGGAGAGGTTCGAAGAATTGCTCGGATGGTTGCGGGAAATGCGGCCCCGCCGGGTGATTCTTTTCCATCATCCGGACGATCCCTTGCCGGTGATCGCCGCTGCGGCAAGCGGTGCCGATCAAGTGGCGATTGTTCATCATGCAGACGCGATCCCCTCCCTCGGCCTCCACTTGCCGGGGGTTATTTTGATCGATTTGAATCCGACCGCCGCTGCCTTCAGCCGCGCGTGGGGTTTGTCGCCGGCATTGCTGCCAATGACCGTGCCCGATCCGGGGCCGCGCCCGCGGGGATTCCTCGTCCGCGGGCAACCCGTGACCGCAACCTGCGCCCGTTCGCACAAGTTGCGTTCGGAGCATCCAGTTTGTTATACCAATGCGGTTCCGGAAATCCTCGCCAGCACCGGAGGTTGGCATGTGCACATCGGCGCGCTGGAGGATGAGATGCTCGCCACCATCCTCCGGGGCATGGATGAACGGGGCATCGCGCGGGATCGACTCATCTACCATGAACTCGTACCCTCTCTGGCCCGGGCGCTCCATGAGAATGATGTCGATGTCTATCTCTCATCTTTTCCCATCGACGGAGCCCGCACCAATGTTGAGGTGGCCTCCGCAGGCGTGCCCTACCTCGCTTTTGTGCGGGAGAAGAAGAAGGGACCACCGGGCGGCTTTTCCATGGAGGGTCGGATGGAATGGACAAACTGGGAAGATTTGCGGCAATGCCTAGGAGAAATCACGAAGCCGGGTTTCCTGGAAATGAAATCAGCCCTCTTGCGTGATTCCTATCTGCACCGCCACCATCCCGATGTCTTCGCCGGGCATCTGGCGGAGATTTTTGCCGGAGGCAAGGGCTGGAATGATCCCGATGCGTGTGTGCACGATCAGAAGGCACTGGCCAAGTTGCGGGGCGAGGCGCCCGGCGAATCAATCCCTGGAGTCAGGGGTGTCAGCCAAGGGCCTTGCGCAGCGAACGATGCATGACTTCGACCGTGAAATCGATGGCGGCTTCGTCGTGGGCGGTGCAGAGGAAACCGGTTTCGTAGGGCGAGGGCGCCAGATAGACACCATCCTGCAGGCAGGCGTGGAAGAAACGCGAGAACAGATCTTTGTCGCCCTTCATGGCGGTTGGCAAATCCACCACCGGTTCTTCGGTTAGGAAAAGGCAGAACATCGAACCGAGACGGTGGAAAACATAATTCTTCCCGAGGGCGTTCAGCATGGCGCGCACACCCGTTTCGAGGTGTTGGCCGAGTTTTTCCAAACGATTGAACGCATCGAGCCGTTCCAGTTCACGCAGTTGGGTGAGGCCTGCGACCATGGCGAGCGGGTTTCCGGAAAGTGTGCCGGCTTGGTAAACCGGACCGAGGGGCGCGAGATGGTCCATGATCTCGGCGCGCCCGCCAAAGGCACCGACCGGCAATCCGCCGCCGATAACTTTCCCGAAGCAGGAAAGATCGGGCACGATACCAGTGAGTTCCTGCACCCCTCCTTTGGCGACGCGGAATCCGGTCATCACCTCGTCGAAAATGAGCAAGGCCCCGTGCGCGAGGGTAAGTTTTCTCAGGTGTTCGAGGAATCCCGGTTTCGGAGGAATGAGACCGGCATTGGCCGGGACAGGTTCGACGATTACGGCGGCGATTTCCTCCCCGCGCTCGCGGAAAAGGGATTCGGCCGCCTCGAAATCATTGAAGGGCAACACGCTGGTGAGGGCGGCGAGGGCCTCCGGCACCCCGGCGCTGTCCGGGCGCCCGTGGGTAAGTGCACCCGAACCGGCGGCCACGAGCAAAGAATCGCCGTGGCCATGGTAACAGCCCTCGAATTTCACCACACGTGACCGATTCGTGAACCCGCGGGCCAGCCGCAAGGCCGACATGGTCGCTTCCGTGCCGGAGTTGGTCATCCGCACTTTCTGCACCGATGGAACCCAGCGGCAGACCGTTTCCGCCATCTCCACTTCGAAAGGATTCGGGATGCCGAAAGACAGGCCATTTCCCGCCACCGCGCGCACCGCATCGATAACCGTTTCCGGCGCGTGGCCGAGGATGGCCGGTCCCCAGGTGCCGACATAGTCCACCAGTTCCCGTCCGTCCACGTCGCGGATGCGGCAACCTTTGGCACTTTCGACGTAAAATGGTTCGCCCCCGACATTTCGGAAGGCGCGGACAGGCGAATTGACCCCCCCGGGGATGACCCGGCAGGCGGCGGCGTGGAGTTGATTCGAGCGATTCATGGAAAATGGGTGAATATTTCGGACAAATCGGACGTCAGACCTCATTGGAGGCTTCCCATCCGCTTTGGGATCCGTTATACTCGCACCGCCATGAGAATTTTCCCCCTCTTTCTCGTTCTGGTTTCCGTTCTCCCTTCCCACGCCGCGCCCCCGGGTTACAAGGGCCCGAAGGAGCGCGGGGCCGTTTACATCAAGGATGTGCTGGAGGAGGACGAAAAGGTGAAACTCAAGGTGCTGCGGGCCACTCCGGTTTATTCGACCAAAGATGCCACGGGTGTGCTCGGCACGCTTGATGGCAATCAGGAAGCCGACCTCGAGGGGATCAGCAATTTTTCCCTGCGGGTACGCGGCAAAGGCACGAATGGACACATCGTCGGATGGGTAAACCCGCGCGACCTTGAAGCTGCCGATCCCGAACTTTTGCCCACGCTCAAGAAAATGGCCGAGCGGCGCGAACAAGTGCTCAAATTGATCGAGGCCAAGCAGGTTGCGCTTGGCATGACCGCCTCCGAAGTCGCCGAATCCTGGGGCCAACCCACCAGGCAGGAATCCCGCCTCACCGCTGAAGGACGGCTGGAGCTTCTGGAATACATCGAATACGAACTGGTTCCTCGCTACGAGTATGTGCGTGACCCGGCGACCGGGGCCACCTACCGCCGTTTCACCTACAACGAAAAAATCGAGAAGGGCAAGAATACCGTCGAATTGAAGGACGGAGTTGTTTCCGCCATTTCCGAAAAGAAAGACAACTCCCGCCGCCGCGAACTCCTCACCGTTCCCGCGCCACTGGTGTGGTCGTGGTGAACTCCGGGCTCACGACCTTGGCTGGACCGACCGCTCAAGCCAGGCGGCGTAGGCGGCGGCATCCAATTCCCCTGCAGCTAGCGCGAGCGTGAAGACAACCGCTTCCTCCTCGGGGGCGGTCAGTTGAAGGCCATTGGCGGCGAGAAACGTGTAGGCGGCCATGAATCCGGCCCGCTTATTGCCGTCAATAAAGGGATGGTTTTTCACGATCCCTGCCGCATACGACGCTGCCATTTCCGTTGGCCCGGGATTCTCGTAGTGAAAAAGCTGCTGCGGTCGCGCCAGGGCGGTATCGAGTAAACCTTCATCGCGAATGCCAGCGAGCCCTCCGAAACGGGCGATGAGCGAAGCTTGGATGGCCAATAGGATCTCGCGAGTGATCCAGACGGGTTCCTTCATTTGGCCAACTCCCGGAGCGCGTTGCGGTAACGGTTCATACCGTCCTCTGCCAGAGCCATGATGTCCTTGAACCCGGGCTTTTCCACGGTAATCGACAGCGAATCATTCGGCGCTTCCGTGAGATAAAGCGTGGCCCCTTCCTCCACGCGCAAACGCTGAAGGGCTTCCTTGGGTAGGACGATGCCGAGCGAATTCCCGATGCGGCGGACTTTGGTTTCAATAGCCATGGTATAACATCCGTTATCACGGGTAAAATGTCAAGCGCCTCTCCATGCCAACCGCGTGACCGCCCCTCGCCGAGTCCCGGGTCTGGCAGCATGACTCTTGGAGCCACGACAATCCTGTCGTGGCAGCGAATGCCTCGCGAATGACGCCGCGACTCTTCCGGCATGGCGCACCATTCGAGCGAGTTACGGACACGACCCTGCGGGATCGCGTCCCTCCGGTTGGCGGTCGGGATGCACCGATGACGCCAACAAAGGGCAAAATCGTCGGCGTCGGGTAATCCCTGCTCGTGTAGCGGCACGGCTTACCGTGCCGGGCGGGGAATCCTCCACGCCTTCGCGCACATCTTGGCCTTCCGATCACACGGACCGCTGAGGACAGCGATCCCTGCCTCTGGAATGGTTGGTCACATTTCGTGGCCGTAGTCAGACCGTTGACGCCTTCGAAGCCTCGTTGAGTGAAGTAGGCCCGGTCTGCCCCGTGTGGGCCGCCATCGCCCATCCCCGCGACCTGCCAAACGACAAAGGCAGGGACGTTTGTCCTCAAACGTCCGCGGGAGAGGATCCTCCAGGTCCTTCTGCCCGACAGGCAGGGATGCCCGTCGTACGACCGAGCTTCCAGCCGGTCAGGGGATGGAGTTGCCACCCCATTCGATCTGCGGCGTATTTCGGAGCCACGACAATCCTGTCGTGGCGCGAATGCGCGGCGCAGGAGCTTACCATGGTCGGCAACCACAGGATTGTGGTTGCTCCGAACATGCCCGTGGCGAATTTTGTTTCGATCACATCCTGCCCTTGCGCACGGCACGGTCGAGGCGTTCGAAGACCTCCACCGTGGTGTCCCAGCCGATGCAGCCGTCGGTAACACTTTTGCCATAGACGAGGTTGGCGGGGTCGGTCAAAGCCTGGCTGCCGGCCTCGATATTGCTCTCAATCATCAGGCTGGTCACCACACGATCCCCGGCTTCAATGGCGGTGGCGATTTCATCGGCGATGGCGGGTTGGCGGGCCGGATCCTTGCGGCTATTGCCATGGGAACAATCGACCATCACATGCGCGGGCAAACCGGAAGCGGTCAGCTTTTGCGCACAGGCGGCCACACTCGCGGCATCGTGGTTCGGTCCGGAAGAGGAACCGCGCAAGATGACATGGCAGGCCGGGTTGCCCATCGTCGAGACGATGGCTGATACTCCATCCTTGGTCACGGATAGAAAATGGTGGGGATAGGCGGCGGCATGGATGGCATCGATGGCGATCTGCACACTACCGGTCGTGCCATTCTTGAAGCCCACCGGCATGGAGAGACCGGAGGCGAGTTGACGGTGAACCTGGCTCTCCGTGGTGCGCGCGCCGATGGCTCCCCAAGAGACGAGATCCGCGATGTATTGTGGCGTGATGGTGTCGAGAAACTCGGTCCCGGCCGGCACGCCGAGATCCGCGCAATCAAGAAGGAGCTTTCTCGCTACCCGCAGGCCGCGGTTGATATCAAAGCTGTCGTCCAGGCCCGGATCATTGATCAATCCCTTCCAACCGATGGTCGTGCGCGGCTTTTCAAAATACACGCGCATCACCAGCATCAGGCTCTCCTGGAAACGCGCGGCCTGTTCCTTCAATCGCAACGCGTAATCGAGCGCGGCGGCGGGATCATGGATGGAACACGGCCCCACCACCACGAGCAGGCGCGGATCGCGCCCGAAGATGATATCCTCACACTGGCGGCGCGCGGCGGCCACGAGTTCGGAGGCGGTGTCATCGACCGGCAGCTCCTTCATGAGCAAACGCGGCGCGATGAGGGGATCAATATTGGCGATGCGGACGTCGTCGGTTTTTTTCACGGAAACAAGAGGAAGAATGGGGAAAGTTCAGAGGGATGGAAAAACGAGGGCGATCTGTTCGCCGGGGCCGTGCACGCCTTCGATGAGGATACCTTCCACATCCGCGGTTTTCGACGGACCGGTGCACCAGATGATATTCGGAGAGTTGCCCAGCTTTCCAACCGCCTCCGCGATGGTGGGGAAAATGTCCGCTTCCGTCAGAACGGCCACATGCACCCACGGCGCGAGCGCGGCCAAACGGTCGGATGTCTTGTCGTCATCGATCACCAGGCTGCCGGATTCGGCGATGGCGGCCGTCCCGCGGGTGATGCCAAAGGCGAGTTGATCGTATTCGGCACGTTCGAAGTTCGTTACCACTTCCAGACCGGCCGCACGCAGGGCAGGCGCGACCACAGCCTCGAGAGCCGGGTCGCAATAACCCCGGAGATGATTCTGCTCTTTCAGAAAGTTCGCGAGTGCCCCCGCGTCGCGGAACATGCGCCCGTGAACCGCCTCCAGGTTACGCTGGAAAACCACCCACACTTCCCCTCCCGAAACGCGGGGGGCGGAGATGGTCTGAGCCGGATCGTATTCGGGATAAGGCGTCCGCTCCCGCAAGGGCGCGAGGGCCTGGCGAACATTCTCGAAAACGATGGAGCGTTGGTCGTCGGACATGGCGAAATGGGTGGAGCCGGGAATTTAACCCTCCATTCCGGCAATTCCAAATGGTTTCCCAAGAAACGGAATCCGCGATCTGGAAGGCCGGCTGAACCAAGGGCTGACGCTCAGGAATTGATGTGGTTCCCCCCAAGATTGCTCCATGGGTTGTAAGTTTCGGATGGGGGTATCCGTAGTTGATTTGTAATGATCTCCCTACCATCTTTTGCCTTGCGGGGTATTGCCTTCGCCGCCCTCGCATTTGGTTCCTTTTCTCCACTCTTCGCCGCCGAGTCGCCGGATCCTTACGCGAATGAAACCAAGGAACAACGCGACGAGCGCATGAAATGGTGGCGGGATGCGAAGTTCGGTATGTTCATTCATTGGGGGGTCTACGCCGTGCCTGCCGGAACCTACGAGGGCAAACAGATCAAGGGCATCGGCGAGTGGATCATGCTGAACGGAAAGATTCCCTCCGCCACCTACAAGAAATACGCGGAGAAATTCACCGCTTCGAAATACGATCCCGCCGCTTGGGCCGCCCTCGCCAAACGCGCGGGCATGCGCTACATGGTCATCACCTCGAAACACCATGACGGCTTCGCCCTTTTCGACAGCAAGGTTTCCTACTGGGATGCCGTTGATGCCTCTGCCGCGAAACGCGATCTGATCAAGCCTTTGGCCGAGGCCGCCCGCAAGGAAGGGCTTCGTTTCGGGTTGTATTATTCGCAGGCCCAGGACTGGAACCATCCCGGTGGTGCGAAAGCGCGGATGAAGGAAGGCGAAAGTTGGGACCCGGCCACCAAAGGATCATATGACACCTATTTGCAAACCATTGCCGAACCGCAGGTAAAAGAGATCCTCACTCAAATCAAACCCGATATCCTCTGGTGGGACACGCCCCACTGGATGACCAAAGAACGCGCGGAGCCGCTCATCCGGCATCTCTCCCTCGTGCCCGGCATCATCCATAACAATCGTCTCGGCGGTGAATTCAAGGGCGATACGGAAACACCCGAGCAGCATATCCCGGCGACCGGATTCAAAGATCGCGACTGGGAAGTGTGCATGACCATGAATGATACGTGGGGATTCAAGAGCTACGACCACAATTGGAAATCGACCAATACCATTCTGCACCAGCTCTGCGACATCGTGAGCAAAGGCGGAAACTTCCTGCTCAATGTCGGCCCGACTGCCGAAGGCGAGATTCCCAAGGAAAGCATCAAACGACTCGAAGCTGTCGGACGTTGGATCGATGTCAACGGGGAGGCGATCTACGGCACAACCGCGAGTCCATTCCACCGTTTGCCCTGGGGGCGTTGCACGCGCAAGGCCACCGCGACCGGGACGACACTTTACTTCCATGTCTTCGACTGGCCCGTGGATGGCAAACTCTTTATTCCCGGCTTGAAGAACAAGGTCAAATCGGCCGCGCTTCTCGCTGGCAGCGTTGCCGTGCCCGTTACCGCCGGTGGTGAAGGCGTGACCCTGCAACTGCCCGCCCAAGCTCCGGACGCAGATGTCTCGGTGATCCGTGTTGAAACCGAAGGCGCGCTCGACGTCGATCCCATTGCTCTCAGCCAGCAGGAAAATGGTTCGGTTAGGTTGGATCTCGAATACACCGAAATCAACAATCCCGGCTACGGCACCCATGCCAAACTCGTGCGCAAAAACGGGAACATCACCTTGGACTCATGGTCGGACGCCCGCGCGTGGATGCAGTGGACCTTTCGTGTGAACCGTCCGGGCGAATTCAAGGTCGTGGCGCAGGCGGCCGCCAAAGCTGACTCCGCATTGACGCTCGGTATCGGCCCGAACGATAAAGCCTGCAAGATCAAATCCACGGGTGGTGATCAAACTTTCGCCGAGGTTGTTCTCGGAAAGATTACCGTCTCCGAAGCCGGTGTTCACGAATTGCGACTCCGCCCCGCGAAGGATGGTTGGAAACCTGTAAGCCTGCGCGGGTTGACCTTGGAACCCGCCCGGAAATAGGCGTGGGTTTTTTGCAGGGTGATGGGAGTGAGCCAGCGATCCAGATGTAACGCTGGCCCTCCGGAGCCACCACGCCCCCAAGAGCTGGGAAGAATCCCAGCAGTCCAAGAGCCTGCGGCGCTCATGTCCAGTAGTTCGTTGGAGTCCGGGCTTAAGCCCGTCGGATCCTTTTCACTGCTGCATGAGACGGGCTAAAGCCCGAACTCCAACGAAGAGCCGAGAGGTATCGTGCAGATGGGGGCATCGCCTGATGAAGCTGATTTTAAGTCCTGAACGGGCTCTTCCACGCCCCCGGAACGGCAATTTCCGAAGCGTTTGTTGTGAAAACCACGGCTGAGCAGGCCCGGGAAAGCCAATTCCGCCCGCGATAGACGAAAAATTCACGGGGCAGGGTCGGAACTGGAAATTCTCTTACATCATTAAAAACCAATGAGTTTATAGAAGAATCGAGGGCCTTGCGGGACCATTTCAGCCGAAAAATTTCGCACGAAAAGAAAATCATATAAAAATAATTTGCCATTTGTGGCGCTTTGCATTAGTTTAACTAATAGAAAGATCAAACCAATGCGCAAACTAACCAACAACCTGTATCTGGAAGAGCAAAAAGAAGAAGTCGAAATGCTTCTGGCCATTGCCAAGGGCGACAAGGATGCCTTTAGCCGCTTGCACGAGCGATTCTCGGGGGTAGTGCATTCGACCATCTACAAAGTGCTCAATGATGTGATGGACACCGAAGACGTGGCTCAAGAGGTTTTCGCTGCCGTCTGGCGCAAAGCGGAACTCTACAGTGAGAAAAAGGGCAAGCCTTTGACCTGGGTGACGACCATGGCCCGCAATCGCGCTATCGATCGCCTGCGCTACAAGCAACGCCAGTCGCGCCTGAATGATGATTTCAAGGTCGAGTCCGACACTTTCGCCGCGCCGACCCGCGTTGATACGCCGGTGAATGCCGACAACAATGATCGCCACAACATTGTGCGCTCGGCGGTCATGGAACTTTCCAAGGAACAGCGGGATGCCATTCAAATGGCTTTCTTCTCCGGGCTCACTCAATCGGAAATCGCCGACAAACTCGGTGAACCGCTTGGCACCGTGAAGGCGCGCATCCGCCGGGGAATGCTCCGGCTCCGTTCGGTGGTGCCCAAGCGTCTTTGAACTGGTTCTTCTTTCCCCCAATAACCCCGCCACGGGCACGTCGGCCAATCCCCCCCACGGCCGGCGTGCCCTCTTTTATTGGAGCGGCGCGGGTCTCGGGTCGATTGAAGATTACCAGAGGTGAACCGTCGGATGAAAAAGGGAAAACGGCCATCTTGCCCGGGTCTTTCCGTTCACGGGCGTGCCGCCCGTGCTTCTTTTATTCCTCTTCAATTCTTCTGCTCGACCTGGCGGGCGAGTAACCAAAGCACATCGGAGAGGCGGTTGAGGTAGCGGATGATCTCCTCGTTGAATTCAGGTTCAGTTTCGGCGAGATCGATCACATCACGTTCCGCACGTCGGCAAACCGCGCGGGCGAAATCAAGCGCGGCTCCGAGTTCGGAACCGGCGGCACCTGGGATGACCCAACCTTTGAACTTGAGCCCGGCTTTTTCGATGGATTGTCCCAGGGCAGTGAGCCGATCCACTTCGACACCGGTGATGCGCGGATAACCATCCTTCTCGTAGCGTTGCATGTCAGTGCCGTCGGTGGCCAGTTCGCCCATGAGGGAAATGAGATCGTCCTGAATGGCGCGGATCTCCTCCAATACGGGTGATTCGACTCGCACGGCGATGACGCGGGCGAGGCCGAGCGCGGAAGTGAGTTCGTCGATGCCGCCGTAAGCGGCGATGCGGATATCGGATTTGGGCACACGTTTTCCATACATCAGACTGGTCTCGCCGCGGTCGCCGCCCTTGGTGGTAATGGACATGATCAATGATCCGCCGGAGGAAGTCTCCGCGCAAGTGAAACCGGGACTTTCCGAGTGTTTGTTGCCGGAAGATTCCACTTTGGCTTTTCCGGTGGAGAAGCGGTGGATTCGGGTTTATGAAGGGAGCTGCATGTCCAACCCCCGCGGCATCCCGCTCATTCACAACCCGGCTGCGCGCAGCGAAAAATCGGCGAGGCTTGGTCGGCTTATTTCAAAATTGGAACCAGCCCCGAGTGTGCATGTGACCGCTGGGCCGGGCAGCGCCCGCCATATCGCGGCGGAGTTGGCGCGGCGGCGGATGCCTGTGGTCGCGGCCGGAGGTGGAGATGGGACGGTGAACGAGGTGGTGGCGGGTTTGCTGGATGCGGCGGCGGAGGGATTTCCTCTGCCCGAACTCGGCCTCATGCCCTTCGGGACGATGAATGTTTTCGCTCTGGAAGTCGGATTGCCGGTGCGCAATATCCGTGAATGTTGGGAAGTCATCACCGCTGGAGCGGCTCGCGACGTTGACCTTTGGGTGGCCAATGGACAACCGCTCGTCCAACTCGGCGGTGTCGGGCTTGACGCGGCAGTCGTTGCCGAGACGACTTGGGAAATGAAACGCCGCATCGGCCCGCTCGGTTATCTGGTCAATGCCGCCCGGGTGCTGGCGCGTCCGGCCCCGAAACTCACCATCACGGTCGATGGCTTGGAAATGGAGGGAGCATTAATTCTGTTAGGAAATGGCAAACGATACGGCGGACCGCTGAAGGTTTTCCCCTCGGCCGAGCCGGATGACGGCTTGCTGGATGTGCTCGTGCTCAAGAAGCAGACGGCGGGTGACGTGCTCGGCTTTCTCGCCGCGCTGGCCACGGGGAGTATTGAAAAATTTCCCGGTGTCTGGATGGGCCGGGGAGAGAAGATCGAGGCGACGAGCGCGCGCGAGGTGCCGGTTGAATTGGATGGCGAGGCGGCGGGCGTGACCCCGTTGCGCGTCGAACGTTCGCCCTATCGGCTGCGCGTGCGGGTCAGGAGCAACAGCTGAGCGGAAGGACATTCCTACAGCATCACTTCCGGATCGGTATCGGTGGCATCCGGTGCGGATTCCGGTGGCAGGGGAGGGGAGACGCCGAAAAAATCCTTGAGCACGCGGGCGGTTACCTCCCTTTTGAAAACCGGGAGCAGGGAAAGGTCGAAGTCGGCGGGTTTGACCCAGCGGAGGCGGAGAAACTCCGGAGCCCGGGGATTGCTGCCGCGGGCATCGGGTTCGCCGTGGGTGAGTTTGCAGAGGAAATAGGTCTGGCTTTGGCCACAGTAGATGCCCTTTTTAAGGTGGCCGGGCGGGTAGGAGTAAGCATAACCGGAACGACTGGCCAGGATTTCGAATCCGCGGGGCCCCAGGAGGACTTCCTCCTTCATCTCCCGAAAGAGGGCCTCCCGCCGCGTTTCGCCTTCATCCACCCCACCTTGAGGGAAGCTCCATGAACCCGGCTTGTCGGAGCACTCGCCGATCAAGACCTTGCCATCCCGACGGAGCAGGAGGGCGGCCACATTTTCGCGGAATATCCCGGTTAACGACGTCGGCATGAGACCCTGTTGAATTTAGGCCAGAATCCGTGCCTGACAAATGGGAAAATCCGAGCCAAGGTGGGAGGAAGACCCGCAGATCCCCGCCCGTATTCCAAGTCCATGTCCGCCTCTGCCGTTTCCACTGCCGCGACCGCTCCGGCTCCGCAACTGATCGCGACCATTCATATCGGCGCGAACGCGGTGAGCATGCTCGTGGGGGCTCCCGCCGAAGGGGGCGATGTGCGGCCGGTCGATTTCTTCGAGCAACCCGTGCCGCTGGCCCGGGATGTTTTCCGGGCGGGGCGCATTGGCCGCTCGGTCATGGAACGCTGCGTGCGCGTGCTTCGCGACTACCGCGCGGCCCTGCGCGAATTGGGCATCGTCGATGGGAAACCGAACCGCATCGTTTGCACGAACATCCTCGCGGAAGCCACCAATCAGGACATCTTCCTCAACCGTATCCATGTCGCCTGCGGTCTCGAAGTGGACCCGCTCGATGATGGCGAGCAAACCCGGCTCGTCTACATGAAGACGCAGCGTCTGTTGGCCTCGAACAAGGAACTGGCGCGGGCTCGCACCATGGTCATCCATGTCGGTCCCGGCAATACGCGGGTTCTCCTCTTCCAACGCGGGCGCATCGAGCGGTATTCCAGTTACCGCCTCGGCACCCACCGCTCCAACGAAGCCGTGCAAACCGGCGATGCCCACGGCCCGCACATGCTGAGGATGCTGGAGGAACAAACCCGCGCCAATCTTGATCTGATATTCCACGATTACCGGGATGTGAAACCCGACGAATTGGTGGTCATCGGCTATGAAATGCAGGCGATTGCCCCGCGCATCATCGAGTCGAAATCGCGTGATGTGCCGGTCAAACGGATGAGGAAGTTTCTCGATGATATCGTGCGCCTCTCAACCGACGAGCGGGTGCGGCATTTGCACTTGGACTACGCCTCGGCGGATTCGGTGGTGGCGGCGGTTCTGATCAATTTGCGCCTCGCGGAAAACTTCGGAGCGCGCGCGATCCATCTGCCGGCCAGGGGTTTCGAGCACGGATTGCTCGCCGACTTGCCCTTCTCTTCCTCGCTCAGCGGTCGCTTTGAGGATGAGGTATTGCAATCCGCGAGCACGCTGTCGAAAAGGTATCTCATTGATCCGCGGCATGCCCGGCATGTCGAGCGGCTGTGCACGGCGATTTACGATGCCACGGCGAAACTGCATCAGCTCGCGGCCCGGGACAAACTCCTGCTCCGGGTGGCGGCAACCTTGCACGAAGTGGGAAACTACATCACTCCGAAGGCGCATCACAAGCATTCCTATTACATCATCCACAACAGCGAAATTTTCGGACTGAGCGCGACGGATATCGAGACCGTGGCTCTGGTCGCGCGTTACCACCGCCATTCACCCCCGAAGCCTACCCACGAAGGTTACAACGATCTTTCGCGCGAGAACCGCATGCGCGTTTGCAAGATGGCGGCCATCCTGCGGGTAGCCGACGCCCTTGATCGCCCCCACGCGCAACGGGTGCGCGACATTTCCGTCCGCATCACCGACAACAAGCTGATGATCGGTCTCGGCGACGTGGCCGACGCTGCCATCGAACGACTCGCCCTCGCCGACAAGGGTGATTTGTTCCAACACATCTTCGGTCTCGATGTCAGCCTCGAACCCGGAGTCGTATGATCCTTGATTTCCCGACTTTCCCATGAGCACACCGTCCTTCGTCAACCGCGAGCTGAGCTGGCTCGAATTCAACCAGCGTGTCCTCGAAGAGGCGCTCGATTCCTCGTTGCCCCTGCTCGAGCGGATGAAATTCCTCGCCATCACCGCGTCGAACCTCGACGAGTTCTTCATGGTCCGCGTCGGAGGGCTCATGCTCTTGCAAGCCAGCGGCAGCCGCTCGCGGGATCGCTCGGGGCTCGCGCCGGGCCAGCAATTGTCGAAGATCCGCGCCCGGGTGGCGAGAATGCTCGACGAGCAATATTCACTGCTCAACGAAGTGCTGATGCCCGCCCTCGCGAAGGAAGGCATCCGCAGGCTTGCTGTCCGTGACCTTTCTCCCGTGCAGCAGGATCATATTCGGCGTTACTTCGAGGAGAACATCTATCCCATTCTGACCCCGATGGCGGTCGAAGGCGATGGCGATTCCGCCCCGCTCATACCCGATCTCCAGTTGGCGCTCGCCACCGAGTTGCGCGACCCCGAGGGTGGCGAGTCCCGCTTTGCCATCCTGCCCTTGCCGAAAAGCCTGCCTCGATTCCTCGGCGTGCCGGAAGCGCCGGGTTACCAATTCCTCGCTCTCGAGGATGTGGTGGCCGCGTATCTGGAGAAATTGTTTCCCGGCGAAGAGGTTCGTTCGACAACGGGATTCCGGATCACCCGCAACGGCGACATGGTGGTGCGAGACGAGGAGGCCGCCGATCTCGCCGATGAAATGGAGGAAATCCTCGCCGCCCGCCGCACCAGCGGAACCGTGCGCCTGGAAATCCAGCAAGGGGCATCACGTTCCCTCGTGGCCATGCTGCAAAAGCTCGGACGCACCGACAATCAGAACACCTACCGCTTGCCGGGGCTTCTTGATTTGAAAGCTCTTTTCCAGATCGCGGGCTTGCCGGATTTCGAGCGCCTGCAGATCCCATCCTGGCCGCCGCAGCAGTCGGCACAAGTCGATCCGGCGTTATCCATCTTCGACACCATCGCCGAACATGATCTCCTGCTCATCCATCCCTACGAGAGTTTTGATCCGGTGGTTCGGCTGGTGCAGGAGGCTGCCGATGATCCAGATGTGGTTGCCATCAAACAAATCCTCTACCGCACCGCTTCGGACAGCCGCATCATCGATGCCCTCATCCGCGCGGCGGAAAATGGAAAACATGTGACCGTGCTGGTCGAGTTGAAAGCCCGATTCGATGAGGCGCGCAATCTCAACCGTGCCGAGGAGTTGCGCCGGGCCGGGGCGCATATCATCTATGGGGTACGCGGACTCAAGACCCACGCCAAGGCGCTGCTGGTCGTGCGCAACGAAGGTGGAAGGCTCAAACGCTACACGCACTTCGGGACCGGCAACTACAACGAGAGCACGGCCCGTCTCTACACCGATGTCTCGTATCTCACCGCGCGCACGGAATACGGTGCCGATGCCTCCGCTTTCTTCAACGCCGTGACCGGACGCACGCGTGTTTCCCATTACCAGAAGATTGCCGCCGCGCCCCACACGCTCAAGCCGCGTTTGCTTGAATTGATTCAAAGCGAAACGGAAAGAGCCAGCCAGGGGTCGCCCGCGCGCATCCTCGCGAAGATGAACAGCCTTCAGGACGCCGACATCATCGAGGCGCTGTATCTTGCCTCCCAGGCCGGGGTCGAGATCCGGCTCAACGTGCGCGGCATCTGCTGCCTGCGCCCGGGAGTCAAAGGCATCTCGGAAAACATACGCGTCGTTTCCATCGTGGATCGTTACCTCGAACACGCCCGCGTTTTCCTTTTTCATCAGGGAGGACGTGATGAAATCCTCATCAGCAGCGCCGATTGGATGGAGCGCAACCTCGAGAAGCGGGTCGAAATCATGGTCCCGGTGGAAGACCCATCCGCGCGCAAGAAGCTGATGCGGTTTCTCCGGATTTGTCTGGAGGACAACACCAAGGCCCGGGGCATCAAACACGATGGCACCCACACGCGACCCCCACGTGGACCAAGGGAAAAAGCCCGCCGCGCCCAGGATGAGTTGGCGAAAGATGCCCGCAACGCATCCAAAGTAGCCCGCCGCCATCTCGCGGAAGGGTTTGTCCCTCACATTCCGAAAAATCCCTGAACGGCAAGGCTAACGAACCTCGTGACAGGGGAGTCGATAGGGACAAAGAACAGCAACCCCTCCGATGGCACCGGCCTTCTCATAGCAGAAGGAGCTACCACTGGATTGTGGTAGCTCCTTAAGAAAGCCGAGAAATGTGGCTTCGTTGCTCCGAAAAAACCGTCGTCGCAACCAACGAATGGGGTCCGGCGGCTTCAGGCGTTCTTCAGCGCTTCCTTGATGGCGGCGAAGTTGGGCAGGACCTTGGCGTCGTCACTGCTTTCGCTGTAAACAACAGTGCCATCCTTCGAGATGACAAAGGCGGAACGCTTCGACACACCATGGAATCCGATGAAATCAGCATAGAGCACGTCGTAGGCAGTGGAGACGGCTTTGTTGAAGTCGCTCAGCACGGGAATACCGATGGCATTGGCTTTCGCCCAGCCGTCTTGGGCGAAGGGATTGTCAACCGAGATGGCGTAGACCGCCGCATTCAGGGATTCATATTCCGACAACCCTTGGGTGACCGAACACATTTCTTCGGTGCAGACACCGGTGAAGGCGAAGGGGAAAAACAACAGCACGGTCGGGCGCTGGCCAAAATTGGCCGACAAGGTCACGTCGACGAGACCGTTGGCGGTTTTTTGCTTGAGGGTGAAGTCGGGGGCTTTGGATCCGGTGGAAAGGGCCATGGTGGTATTAAGGGTGGATGGTTGAAATGCGGGCGATTCGAGCGAGCGGACACCCGATGGTCCCCGCACTTCCTTTACGCGCCGTGGGCAAACATGGATTCCCTCGGCGGTCCGGCAAGGGCAAATCAGCCACCAATCAAAGATTCCATGCTTGCGGAAAGCCGGTTTTTCTGATATCAGTTCCCACTTTGCGTTTGGCCACAGCCATCTTCCTTTCACTGCTTCTCCACCTCGTCGGTTTCGCCCGGATGGTGGGGGCGGAGGTTTCTGGCCATGATGCGCTTCCTTCGGCCGATGGTTGCTGCCAGCATGAAGATGCCAGCCCCGCCTGCGGGGAAGACCACTCCCATGGCTGCCCGGAGGATACGGATTGTCCGGTCGAAGGCGATCACTGCCACCACCACGGCACCTGTGCCGTCCACAGCATATTGCTTCTTTTCCCATCGGAAAAATCGCTCACACTGCTGTCCCCTGAGGGCCGCGATCTCGCATTCGAGATTCTTGATGACCGGGCCGAAGATGGACCGGTGATGGAATTGGACAAACCGCCCTTGATCTAACGGCGGCATTCCATCTGTAGGCGTGAGCGTCCCATGTTGGGAAGTCGCGCCGGTTCCTCCAAGCCCACCTTGGATGGGAATTCTGTTTGTTTTGTCCGTTTCAATCCAGGCCGTGCATCGCCAGCGATCCGGCCTCCACTATCCGCCAAAAAGTGATCTCCAAACTCCCTTTGGCCGCGCTGTGTCTGGCGCTGGCCGCGGTTCCGTCGCCCGCCCGGCCCGCGACAACCGTTTCCTTCGATACCGTGGTCGGCATCATCCGCTCCGGAAATCCGGATCTCGCCGCCGCGCGCTTGCGGGTCGATGAGGCGGTCGCCCGTGCCAAACAAGCCGGACGCGCCGCCAATCCAGAGCTCGAATCCGAGTTCCGCCATAATCCGTCTTTCCGCGAGGGAGGTCTCGAAATTGCCTTCACGCAGAAGTTTCCGGTCACCGCCCGGCTGCGATTGGAAAAGGCGGTCGCTCTCGCCGACATCAAAGCCGCCGAGGCCGAAATCGCGGTTCGCGAGCGGGAGATCATCACCTCCGCCCGCGAAGCCGTGGTGAAATGCCTCGCGGCAAGGGAACGAAAATCACTACTCGCCGACCAAGCCAGACTCGCGGGAGAATTCGCCGCCTTCTTGGCCACATCCGCTTCCAAGGGTGAAGGTTCTCTCCTCGACGCCGGCCAGGCCAAACTCGAAGGCAATGCCCTCGCCCTGGAAGTCCGCCGCCTCGAAGCGGAAGAGATTTCTCTGCTCGGGGAGTTGAAGCCAATGCTCGGACTTGCCATCGGAGACAAGGTTCTGTTAGGGGAGGCCATGCCTTCGGCGGTTCCCGCGGATTCCACGGCCCCTGATCCCCGAAGCCGCGCCGACTACCAAGGTGCCCTCGCGCAAGTCGAAGCTGCGGATCGCGAACTCGAACTTGAGAAGGCACGTCGGCATGAGGATTGGCAGGGTGGTGTGGTTGCTTCCGCCGAACGCATGGAAGACGCACCCGAGGGTTACCAAACCGATGGCATGATCGGTTTCCGCCTGAGTATCCCGCTGCCTCTCTGGAACCGGAACGAGGGAGCGATTGAAGAAGCGGACGCGCGCGCCCGCCGGACGCGTCTGGAAGCCGACGCCCTCGCCCGACGTATTCCTCTCGAAGCGGAGGCCGCCCTTGCCGAGATGAACCAGTGGGCGGAACTCATCCGCGAAATCGACGGGAATTTGCTCCCGCTCGCCCGTGAACAAGCGGCATTGGCGGAAAAAGCCTACCGCGATGGCCAAGGTGAACTTCAGGCGCTCTTGCGCGCCCGTTCCCAGACTCTCGAACTCGCCATCTCGCGCGTCGAGGCCCTGCGCGACTTCCACCTCGCTCGTGCGCGCCATCTGGCGGGGACGGGTAAATTTTGAACCTCATTCTGTTAGACCATCATGAAAATCTTCGCTACATTTCTCACTGCCGCCTCCATCTTGACGGCAACTCTCCACTCCGCCCCTTCAAGCGGAACCGTCATCCTCACCGAACAAGGCGTGAAGAACCTCGGCCTCGAAACGGTTCCGGTCGAGGAAGCCGACTTCGAGACCACCACCTTCGCCCTCGGGCGAACTGAGGCCGTGCCTGAAAAGCGTTCGGTGCTGAGCAGCCGCATTCCGGGACGTGTCGTCGAAAATCGCCTGAAGATTGGCACGCATGTGAGCAAAGGCGAAGAACTGGTTTTGTTGGAAAGCCGTCAACCCGGTGATCCTCCACCGACGGTCTGGCTGACCGCTCCTGCCGATGGCACCATCATCGGGGTGAATACCGCGCTTGGCGCACCAGTCGAACCCGCGGATCGTCTCGCCGAGTTTGCGGATCTACGCACGATTTATCTGATCGCGACCTTGCCCCAGGCCACCGCCGGCAAGATCCGCCAAGGCACGAAGGCCAAGGTGCGGTTCCCGATCCGGCCGGACACGGAATATACCGCGACTCTCTTGAAGTTCGCCGCTTGCCCGTGCCCGGATCCCGCTTGTGCCCTCGGGCAGGATGTTTCCACCCGCTCGGAAAAAGACGAGGGCGCGGATCTGAATACGGCGGGGGTCGTCTTCACCATCGACAACCCGGACAACCAACTCCGTCCGGGCATGAACGCGGAATGTTCCATCATCATGGAGAAACGAAAAAACGTACTCAGCGTGCCGCGCGAAGCCATTCATGGCGGCCCGTCGAACCGCCATGTCTATGTCAAACACATGACCATCCCGAATGCCTTCGACCGGGTGAACGTGCAAATAGGCATGACCAGCAATGAGCGTGTCGAGATCATCGAGGGTCTCTTCCCTGGAGACGAGGTTGTAACCCGTGGATCCTATTCACTCGGTTTTGCTGGCGCGGGCGGAGGCCCATCGCTCAAGGAAGCCATGGATATCGCCCATGGCCACGAACACAACGAGGATGGTTCGGAGAAAACACCGGATCAAAAGGCGGCGACGCCTGCCTCATCCGCTGTAAATGCTCATGACCATGCCCACCACGGCCCCGGCATGAGGGAGATCTTCTTCATGGCTGCGACCGGCATCCTCGCGGTGCTGCTGGTGGTCATCTCGCTGCGCCGCCGCCAACCTGGCGGCGAAACCACCGAACTTTCCTGAGACCATGCTGAACTCCCTCATCCGCTGGTCGTTGCGCAACCGGGCGATCATTCTCTGCCTTTCACTGTTCCTTATGGTGATGGGTTTCCAAACCGGCAGCCAGTTGCCGGTCGAAGTTTTGCCC
>JBJTQJ010000107.1:0-17875 GCA_046075565.1 Verrucomicrobiales bacterium
CTCGGAGGAGCGGGCGAGGATGCTTGCGCCAGACTCCGTGGTTTCGGCCTCAAACTCGGCACGGCCTATCAGGTCTACGACGATTGTATCGATTTGGTCGGCCAAGAGTCCGCCATCGGCAAAACACTAGGCACCGACCTCAAGAAAGGCAAACTCACCCTGCCCATCCTCAATCTGCTTGATTCGGCCACGGAAGCGCAACGGTCGCGTCTGAACCGCATGCTCGTGCAACAGGAACCCATCGACCTCGGCGTGCTCGCCGGCATCGCCGACTACGCCGGAGCCATCGAGGCCGCCGTGCAAACCGGTCGTGGACTTCTCGTGCAGGCCCGGGAAGACCTCGGCGTGCTGCCCGACAATGATCACTCCCGCGCGCTTGCCCAGATCACCCGCTATCTCGAAGGGTTGCTCGACGGGTGTTTGCCGTAGGGATAGCCCAGCATGTAAGCATCAGGTAATCGAAACGCGGACGACCAGACGTGTCGTGGCTCCGAACCAGATCCCACCCGATCTCACGAAGAACCAGAAATTTTTTGCTTGTGTTCTTGGGAGACTTTGTTAGCTTGGTAAGGCGATTTATCTCCACACGTTCCAAGAACCTTCCACGCATCTCCAAAATCGCCCCAACCCCCGCTCTTTCCGGCCACGGCCAAGAGAGTCTCCCAAGCTTAAAGCTTCAATTTTCCCCAATTTTCCCGGAAGTTAAGGGGTTTTCTCCCGGGAATCCCCAGGGGGTCGTCGTCTGGAGGGGCGGCGGCCCCCAATCCATTTTCTGGCGCAGCACTCACTAGCTGCCCCAACTTCCGGATGGAATTTTCCCCGGGAATCGCCGGATGGAAAGACTTCAGTCTCTCCACCGGGCCTCTGATCGGAAGATTGGAATCATAAATCAGCGGAAATGCGGTGGAGAGAGGACCATTTTCGCGTAGACCTCTAAGTATCTATGGTTTTCTGATATCCATGGTCACCATCCTCCTTCACAAGTCGAAGCAGCCAGCGATCATCACGAGCATCGCGCTGGCTTTGATATTGCCGACTCCCCACACAGTTCACGCGGGTCCACCAGGCCTTCCGACTTCGGTGAGCAACCCGCTGGAGATTCCGCGCAGAGGGGAAATGGTCGAAGTGGATTGGGCCGGGGTCCGAAGCCGGCTTCCCGATATCCAAGCGGAGGCCGTCACGGTCCTTGATGATGATAGGCCGATTCCCACCCAAGTGGTGCGCACGGATTCGAGGGCGACCCTGCTTTTCCGGGCGGATTTCGCCGCTCGGGAGACGCGAAGATTCACCATCACGTCCGACAACCCAATTGCCGATGAACCCCGCGCGCGGGCACTTTTCGTCGAGCATCCCGACCTTGACTTCATGGCCTGGGAAAACGACCGGATCGCGTTCCGGCTCTGCGAGAAACGGCTGGTCAGCAGCGGGGTGGATGTGTGGGCGAAACGGGTGACCCGCCCCATCCTCGATTCGATGAGCAAAAGGGATTATCATGTGGATAACGGGGAAGGTGTGGACTGTTACAAAGTCGGGGAAGGTCGCGGTTGCGGCGGGTTCGGGATATGGCGCGACGGGAAACTCCATGTCTTGCGCAACTTCAAGTCATACAAGATTCTGGCCGAAGGCCCTCTGCGAACGGTAATCGAGTTGACCTACGCGCCCTGGGACACCGGAGGCATTCAAGCGGGTGAAGTCAAACGCATCAGCCTCGACGCCGGTTCCCAACTCAACCGCATCGAAAGCAGACTCGACTTCGCCGGCACCGAAACCCTGACCGCGGTGGCGGGCCTGACCGTGCCGAAGGCGGCGGCAACGACACAGCGGGAGAAGGATGGCTGGGCGGCGGTCTGGCAAACGACCGATGGCAAGGAGAATGGCATGTTGGGCATCGGTCTGGTGGCCACCGACCGAAAGATCGTGAAGTGGGAACCGTCCGAAGCAAGGATATTGATTTTGCTGCCCGTCACCGCCGGGAAGACACTGGTCTATCATGCCGGAGCCGGCTGGAGCAAACACGGATTCGCCGACGCCGCGGCGTGGAACGATTATCTCGAAGGCTTCGCCCGCCGATTGGCTTCCCCATTAAAAATCGAACTCCCTGCTTCTCCATGAGAACCGTCAACACCTCCGACCGCCACCACTACCGCCGCATGACCACGGAGGAATTGCGCTCGCATTTCCTTCTCGAAAATCTCTTCCAGCCGGGTGTGGTCGAACTGGTTTACACCGATCTGGATCGTGCTGTCGTGGGTGGCATCGTCCCGCTGGACCAGACGCTGCAACTTCAGGGAGGCAGAGAAATGGCCTGCGAATTCTTTTGCGAGCGCCGCGAAGCCGGCGTGCTCAATCTCGGTGCCCCCGGGACAATCACCGTGGATGGCACCAGCTACCAACTCGCCCCGCTCGATTGCCTCTACATCAGCCGGGGCAGCCGCGAGATCATTTTTATCAGCGAGCGTGCGGACGAGCCTGCACAATTCTACCTCGTCTCCTATCCTGCCCACTCCGAATATCCCACCACCCAGATGAGTCACGCTGCGGCAACCCGCATCGAATTGGGCAACGAAACGGAAGCGAACCGCCGCACGATTTACCAATACATCCACCGCCATGGCATTCCCAGTTGCCAACTCGTGATGGGCTTCACCGAACTCCACCCCGGCAGCGTCTGGAATACCTTTCCGCCACACACCCATGATCGGCGCACGGAGATCTATTGCTACTTCGACCTCGCGGGCGCGGGACTGGTGATGCATTTCCTCGGCGAACCCGATGAGACACGCCATGTCACGGTGCGCGACAAACAAGCCGTGCTTTCACCGCCATGGTCGCTCCATTTGGGTTGCGGCACCGCCGCCTATCGCTTCGCCTGGGCCATGGGCGGCGAGAACCAGGTCTTCGAAGACATGGACAAGGTGGATCTAATAACCTTACGCTGAATCCCATCATGGAATCATCCGCTCAATCATCTCTCCCCTTTCGCCTCGACGGCGAAATTGCCATCATCACCGGCGGTGCCACTGGCCTTGGTTTTGGCATGGCCCGGTGTTTCGTCGCCTCCGGCGCCAAGGTCGTGCTCGTCGGACGCCGCGAGGAAGAATTGAAAAACGCGGTGGCCGCGCTGGGTTCGGCCGCCACTCACGTCGCGCATGATGTGACCAACTTTGACCGCGCCGGAGAACTGGTGGAAGCCGCCACCCTCGCCGCCGGCGCATCCCCGGGCGTGGGCAGCGAACTTCAACTATCCCCTATGAAGCGCCCTCGGAAGTATGCTACTTTTCTTTCCAGCACCATGAAAAACCAATCGCCTTTTATCACCCTCCTTTGGTTTCTGGCTGCTTTCTCACCGCTCCGCGCCGGGAACCCCAACATCCTTCTCATCGTCGCCGACGACATGGGCTATGCCGACGCCGGATTCAATGGCGGAACCGAGATCAAGACCCCCAAGCTCGATGAACTCGCCCGCGGCGGTGCCAATCTGAAATCGTTCTACGTGCAACCGGTCTGCTCGCCCACCCGTTCGACCCTCATGACCGGGCGTTATCCGTCAAACACCGGCGTCTATTCCGTGGTGCGCCCCCACGCCCTATGGGGATTAAAACTGGAAGAGCAAACCATGGCCCAGATGCTGGGCTCCGCCGGCTATGAGACGTCCATTTGCGGCAAATGGCATCTCGGTGAATTCGAGCCCGCCTATCGGCCGACCAAACGCGGATTTGAGCACCAATACGGGCTCTGGTTCGGGGCGATTGACTACTTTACCCACCAAAGGGACGGCGTCCTCGATTGGCATCGCAACGACGAACCCTGCGATGACAAGGGGTATGCCACCCACCTGCTCGCCAAAGAAGCCTGCCGGAGGATTCAGGAGAAGGATCCGGCCAAACCTTTGTTCCTATATCTGCCATTCAATGCCGTGCACGGTCCGCTCCAGGTTCCGGAAAGCTACACCGTGCCTTATGCCGGACTAAAGGGACAACGCCGCATCTATGCCGGCATGTTGGCGGCCATGGATGAAGCCATCGGCCAGGTTATCGCGGCCCTCGATGAAAAGAAAATCCGTGATAACACGCTCATCATATTCACCGGCGACAACGGCGGCCCGTCGCCCGGAAAGGTCACCTCCAACGGTCCGCTGCGCGCGGGCAAAGGCACGATCTACGAGGGTGGTGTCCGTGTGTGCGCCTTTGCCAACTGGCCTGGGCGTATTCCCGCCGGGCAAACCATCAACGAGCCGCTGCACGGCGTGGATTGGTATCCGACGCTGGCCAAACTCACCAGTTCACCTCTCCAACAGAAACTCCCGCTCGACGGGCGCGACATCTTGCCGGTGTTGACGGAAAGCGCGAAGTCACCCCATGAGGCCATCATCCTCTGCGGCACCCAGCGAGGGCAAGCCGCCATCCGCAAAGGCGATTGGAAACTGGTCGTCCACAGTGGCAAGGGAAAAAACAAAGGGCAATCGGGCATGGAACTCTACAATCTGAGCGATGACCTCGGGGAAAGCCGGAATCGCGCGCAGGAGGAACCGGAAAAACTCAAAGAACTTCGCTCCATCTATGACAAAATGATGAGCTCGGCCGTGCCTGCTGGCGGAGGCGAGGGCGTATCAGAAGAATAAGTTCAAACCAACGCCGACAATCATGATCCGGACATTCATTCCCATCGCTTTTCTCGCTGGCCATGTCAGCGCCTGGCAGCCCGCCCCCGATTCCATGCTCACCGAGTGGGGAGCAAAGATCACGCCCGAAACCGCATGGCGGGAGTATCCCCGCCCCGCCTTGACCCGCGACGAGTGGACAAATCTCAATGGCCTCTGGAAATACGCCTTGGCTCCAAAGACATCCACCACGGTGCCCACCGAATGGACGGGCGACATCCTTGTTCCCTTCGCCATCGAGTCGGCCCTTTCCGGTGTGAAAAAGCGCATCACCCCGGAAGACGCCATCTGGTATCAACGCGAACTCACCGCCACCAAAGTCGCCGGCAAACGCGTGCTCCTGCATTTCGAGGCGGTTGATTACCAGTCCACGGTTTGGGTCAATGGCAGCAAGGTTGGCGAAAACACTGGAGGCAACCTCCCCTTCTCCTTCGACATCACCGATGCGCTGAAGGAAGGACCCAATACCCTGACGCTGAAGGTTACCGATGCCACGAACACGCCCGGCGCTTACCAACTCCACGGCAAGCAGGTTCTCAAACCCGGGGGCATTTGGTATACGCCGGTTTCCGGAATCTGGCAGACCGTTTGGATGGAACAGGTGCCGGAAAAACACATCGTTTCGGCAAAGATCACACCTTCGCTCACGGGCAAGGTTTCCATCAAGCTGGAGACCCGTGGCGGCGATGGAGATGCCACCGTCACTGCCAGTCTCAACGGCAAACAGATCGCCACCGCCACCGGTCCCGTCGCCGCCATTGAGATGCAGATCCCCGAGCCGAAACTCTGGTCGCCCGATTCGCCCACGCTCTATGATTTGACCATCCGCTTCGGTGATGACGAGGTGAAATCCTACACCGGCCTGCGGGCGACAACCGTGATCAAGGATAAGGAAGGTCATCTCCGGTTGGCCTTGAATGGCAAAGAACTCTTCCACTGGGGCCCCCTCGATCAAGGATGGTGGCCGGATGGTCTGCTCACCCCTCCCTCGGATGATGCCATGGTTTCCGACATACGATTCCTCAAGGCTGCCGGCTTTAATGCCATCCGGAAACACATCAAAGTCGAGCCTCGCCGCTATTACACCCACTGCGACCGCATCGGAATGCTGGTGTGGCAGGATCAGGTGTCCTGCGCACCCGTCAAGAACCAGGAGATTTCAACAAGTCCGAAGTGGACCAGGCTGCAGCCGGAACCCGTGGATGCAGAATGGCCCGACGCGGCCCACGGGCAATTCATGAAGGAATTGAAGCTGATGATGGACACGCTGCACAACCACCCCTCCATCGTCCAGTGGGTCATCTTCAACGAGGCTTGGGGCCAGCACCGAACCATGGAGGCGGGCAAATGGGCGGTGGCTTACGACCCCACCCGCCAAATCAACATCGCGTCCGGCGGCAATTTCCACCCCGTCGGCCATATCGTCGATCACCACGAATATCCGCATCCCGCCTTTCCCTTCGAACTCGGAGAAAATGGCCGTTTCGACGGCTTCGTCAAAGTAGTCGGTGAATTCGGAGGGCACGGGTTTCCCGTGCAAGGCCATCTCTGGAATCCGAACGCCAAAAACTGGGGATACGGTGGCTTGCCCAAGGACAAAGCCGAATGGATCGAACGCTACAAAACCTCGCTCGAACGACTGGCTCAACTCCGGAAAAATGGCATCGCCGCCGGCATTTACACCCAAACCACAGATGTCGAACCGGAAATCAACGGCCTACTCACCTATGACCGCAAGGTGCGTAAAATGGAAGCCGCCGATCTGGCGAAAATCCTAAAGGACTCCGGACTCATGGAGTGATGCGCCGATTCCCAAAGCCGGAAACTACCACCAACAGGCTTTGCCACCGTCAACCACCTCGCAACCACCCACCATCATGTCCCATCGAATCAAGCGCCGCTCTTTTTTAGGAACCTTTGCCACCTGCACCGGAGGCCTGCTACTGCCGGGAGCATTGCGCGCGGCCGGCCCCGCCACGGCAGTGCCTTCGTATCTGAAAGGCTACGAGAAGCTCTTCGCGGAAAACCCACGGGCGGCGGCGCTACAATGGTTCCGGGATGCCAAGTTCGGAATGTTCCTGCACTACGGCCTCTATTCGCTCGAAGGCCGGCACGAGTGGCTCCAGTTGCGCGAGAAAATCCCCGTCGCCACCTACGCCAAACTCAAGGAGAGGTTCACGGCGGAGAAGTTCGACGCCGACTTCATCACCGATCTCGCGCTCGCCGCCGGGATGCGGTATGTGAATATCACCACGCGGCACCACGACAGCTTCTGTCTGTTCGCTACCAAAGAAACGGACTTCAACAGCGTGAACAGTCCGGCGAAACGTGATCTCATCGCCGAACTTGCCGAGGCCTGCCGGAAAAAGGGCCTCGGACTCTGTCTTTACTACTCGCACGGGCGCGACTGGAAGCATCCACACGCGCCGAACAATGATCGCTGGGGCGGCAGCGCACGTCCGGAATACAGCCCGCCGGAGCCTTCATACGCCTATGGCAAAGACCACGATCTGAACAAGTATGTCGATTTCATGAAGGCCCAGGTCACGGAACTGCTGACAAACTACGGGCCCATCGCCGCAATCTGGTTGGATGGAATCATGACGCCGCTGACCGACAAAACAAAACAGCCACGGCCGAAACCGGCGGCCCAGCCCGACAACGCGCCCGAATTCCGCTGCCAGGAACTTTACGACCACATCCACTCGCTCCAACCGCAGGTGCTGGTTTCCTATAAGCAAGGGCTGCTGGGCACCGAGGACTTCTTCGCGCCCGAACACAAAGCCATCCCCACTGGCGCCGGCAAGCCGATGGAGATCTGCTCGACCTTGCAGGAGGGAAGCTGGGGATATCACAAACAGAAACGACATCTCAACGCGGATGAAGCCTGGGCCAAACTGGCTGCGGCGCGCGGCGCCAATACCAATCTCCTGCTCAATACCGGCCCGATGCCCGACGGCTCGATTCCCGCTCCGCACGCCACCGTGCTGCGTGAAATGGGACGCCGAATCCGCGAGCAGGGATGGCCCGCGAAGGACAAGGATGATCCCTCAAAAAAGAAGTAACCACACGGAGTTCCCCGATATCAAAATCTTCCATCCATGCGCTCCATCAGATCCTCCATTCGTCTATTCCTAGCTTTTGCGGTTCTCACTTCGGGTCATTCGCGGATCTTTGCCGATGAGACCACGGCTCTCAATCCCATTGGAGGCATCGGGAAATGCCAAAAGGTTCTCGATTCCGGAGAAGAAGCCGTGCTTTTCTCCCACGAGGGCAAAGGCTCCCTCAATCACTTCTGGTTCGGCGGCAATTTCAAGGGTATGGAGCACACCCGCATCCGCTACTATGTGGACGGCGAGCCGAAGGCATCCATCGATATGAACATCTACATGGGCCACGGAATCGGCTTCAGCGACAACCAAGCCCCGTGGGCCACCAAATACATGGGGAAAATCGGCAAACAGAACGGATTTTTCAATAACTATCAAATCCCCTTCGGCAAGAGCATCCGCGTCACGGCGCAGCGCGCACCCGATTTGAAAGGCAGCACGCCCATCTGGTGGATCATCCGTGGCGTGGAGAATGGCCGCACCCGCCTTGGCGGCATCACCCTGCCGGAGACCGCCAGACTCAAACTCCACCGATTGGAAGAGCATGTCGCCAAGCCACTCGAGGAATTCAATCTTTGCGATATCAAGGGAAGTGGCGCGGTCTTCCAGGTCGCCATCGCCGCGAAGGGCCTTGAAGGAACCGAACTCAGCTATCTTGAGGCCTGCATGCGGGCTTACCTCGGCGGAGCCAAGGAACCGCTCATGCTCTCCTCCGGGCTGGAAGACTACTTCCTCGGCACCTACTACTTCGACACCGGAAAATACCACAACGACACGGCAGGACTCACCCACCTCGATGCGAAGAACCTGAGTTTCTCCGCCTATCGCATCCATGACCAGGACCCCCTGTTTTTCAATGGAGGCCTGCGGCTCACCTGCCGCAATGGCGAGACCGAACACGGCACCGCCGAAGGCCCGGTCGCTTACAAGAATCCCCCGCCAACCCGCTACACGACCTACACCTGGGTTTACGAATGGTGAACCGACGCTCCTACTTCTGCTCTGCTCGTTCGTCCTTCCGTGCCTAGCATCCGCCGCTCCTCGCGAGGCTCTTCTCGAAAAAGTGAGGTTCTTGGCGACGTAGACTCAGATAGTTCGCATGTTCTACGACCCTTCATCATGAAAATACTCCATGCTGCCCTTCTCGCCCTCTGCCTCGTCCCGGCCTCCCTGTCTTTCGGCGCCGGAGAAAAACTCGCCGCCACACAGGTCGGCTCGCGGATTGATATCACCTTGGGAGGAAAATTCTTCACCAGCTACCGGTTTGCCGCCGATGAGAAATACCCGTTCTTTTTCCCGGTCAATGGTCCTTCCGGCGCTTCGGTGACTTCCATGCGGAACGCCGAGTTTCCCCACCACAGTTCGTTGTTCTTCGGATGTGACAAGGTAAACGGCGGCAACTACTGGCAGGAAACACTCGACCGAGGCCGTATCGCTTCACGAGGCCCCGTGCTCGAAACCGCAGCCGGCGATCAAATCGTCATCCGTGACACCTGCGACTGGACCCGTCCCGACGCCCCCCAGCCAATCCGGGACACACGCCATATCGTGATCACCGCACCTTCCCCAACCCTTCGCCAGATCGATTTCGACATCACACTGGAAGCGCTTATGGATGTGGTGATTGAGAAAACCAACCACTCGTTGTTCAGCGCGCGAATGGATCCGGATCTGCCCCCGGTGTTTGGTGGCACCATGATCAATGCCGAGGGAGCCAAAGGCGAAAAGGAAACCTTCGGCAAGCCATCCCCCTGGTTGGCCTGTTTCGGTTCGCGCGTTGAAAAGACGACCGAAGGACTTGCCATCCTCCAGCACCCGAAGAATCATGGTTATCCCGCTCCATGGTTCACACGAGATTACGGTTTTCTCTCACCGACACCGATGTATTGGCCCGCCAATGGCAAGGCCACCCGCATCGCCAAAGGTGACAAGCTACACCTGTCCTAGCGGGTGCTTGTATTCTCCGGCACTCCCGAAACGGCGGGTATCAGCGAGATCTTCAAAGATTTTTCAAGTGCCCGCCGGCCTTAGGGCCATCCACTTGATTCAATTCTCCCCCCTCCCCATGCTTCGTATTCTCCTGACACTCGTTTCCGCAACCACCATGCTTGCGGCGGCTGATGCCACGCCGGCTTCCTTCAAAGCCGCTACGCCCGTTTGGCCGGAGACCGGCAGCGACGATCTGAACCGGCGGGTTGGTTTCCGCATTGCTCTCGATTCAATCCCGGAGGACGCCGTGCTTCGCTTGGCGACCTCCGGGCTGTCTCGCGCCAAGACCGTCACCTTCGTCGTGCCCGCGCACCCGTTGGAGGAATGCCGCTGCTCGTTCCCCACTGCCGACGGCGACATCGTGGTTGAGTGGAAACGCTGCGGCAATTCGAAGTTGACCTTGCCAAAGGGCTGGCGGCAGGTTGCCCCCATGAAGAAAACAGCGCCTTGATGAGATTCCCAGTGACCTCAAGGTAGGATGGTTTGTAAACAACCCAGGAATTGACCATGAAACCCACCTTCATTCTCGTTGCCGCCCTACTGCTCACGCCCCTGCTCGTGCAGGGCGCCGAGACCGGAAATCCCGCCACAGCAGAAAATCAAAAAGGGAGCACTGAACCACTCGAAGCCGGCTTTGCATCGCCACCACCCGAGGCCAAACCACTTACATGGTGGCACTGGATCAACGGCAATGTCACCAAAGAGGGAATTCGCGCCGACTTGGAGGATATGAAACGTCGGGGAATCGGAGGGGCACAAATGCTCGATGTAAGCATCTATCTGCCTCCCGGCCCGGTGCGTTATGGCACCGACCTCTGGCACGAGCACGTGCAATTCGCCATCCGCACCGCCGCCGAATTGGGTCTGGAACTCGACATCATGAATTGCGCTGGTTGGTCGGCCAGCGCTGGACCATGGATCACGCCGGAGCGTTCCATGAAGCAATTGGTCTGGAGTGAAACCCACGTGGATGGCACCGCAAACGTCAAGACCAAGTTACCCCGGCCGCCAACCAGGCTCAATTTCTGCCGCGACATAGCAGTGCTCGCTGTGCCCTGGAGTGGCGACGATTACAAGAACGAGAGCAAGCCACCACGCTTGATCTCCACGACACCCGCGCCGCTGGATGTTAAAAAGGAGCCCATAGCTCCTGAACAGGTCTTGAACGTGAGCCATTTCATGAATGCGGAGGGCAAGTTTTCTGGCTCACTACCACCCGGAAAATGGACGCTCCTACGATTTGGCTTTACCACGACGGGCAGCAAAAACCACCCCGCCCAGCCCGAGGGAGAGGGCTTGGAGTGCGACAAGTTTGATGCCGCTGCAGTCGAGTTCCAATTCGAGCGTGCGCTAGGTCGCATCATCCGCGAGGCGGGCCCAAATGTCGGAAAAGCATTCAAAGGAATCCTCTTCGATAGTTTCGAGGGTGGCTATCAAAACTGGAGTGACGCTTTTCCCCGGGATTTCCAAAAGCTGAAAGGCTACGACTTCCTGCCCTTCATGCCGGTCTTCACGGGGCGCGTGATCGGCTCGGTGGAAGAATCCGAAGCCATGCTCCGGGACTTCCGCGGCGTGGTCAACGAGCTTATGGCCACAAATTATTTCGGAACGATGCAGCGGTTGGCAAACCGCGCCGGCCTGAAGGTTTACGCCGAAGCGCAGGGAGGGCCGCTCAATCCGTTTCTCTGCAACCGCTTCACCGATGTGCCGATGAACGAGTTCTGGATGCCGGATGCTGCACCTCGTTTCTCCAAGATGAAACAGATCGCCTCCATCGTGAACGTTTCCGGCAGATCCATCACCGCGGCAGAAGCATTCACCGCAAAACCAGAGGACGGTCGCTGGCTCGCCACGCCCGCCACGTTGAAAGCACCCGGCGACTGCGCATTCACCGCCGGCATCAACCGATTCATCTTCCACACCTACATCCACCAACCATATTCCGACATCGCACCCGGCTTCACGCTCGGTCGCTACGGCACGCACTTCGGTCGGCTCAACACATGGTGGCCCTTGGCCGACGCTTGGCTCAGCTATATCGCACGCTGCCAGTTTCTCCTGCAAAAGGGCCGCACAACCGCAGACATCGCGATGCTGACCGACGTGCAACTAGGATATTCGCTTCCTGCGAAGACGATGGAAGCGCCCGCCGGCTTTGATCTCGACGTGGTTTACCCGCACGACCTGGCGCGAATGACCCACTCCAACGGCTTGCTGCGCCTGCCGCAAGGCTCTGCGTATCGCGTGCTGGGCCTGCCGGAAAAATGGTCGGCCGACGTCGCCACCCTGCGCCAGCTCGACGCCCTTGCCGCTGCCGGTGCGAGAATCATCGGCCCAGCGCCCGCTGCACCGGAAGGCTGGCGGGATTTTCGGGAACAGAATGCCGAATGGACCGCCCTCGTCGAAAAGCTATGGGGCAATCCTCGAACCAAACTCGCCGGCAAAGTGCCTTCCCAATCGCCCGCCCAAGCGCTTCGGGAACTCGGCGTCGTGCCCGACTGCGAACTCGCCGTCGAACCTGCTACCGCGACCGTGCGGTTCATCCATCGCACCACCGCGGAAGCGGAAATCTATTTCCTCTCCAACCAAAGCAAGGCGCCGGTTCAAGTGTCCGCGCTCTTCCGTTCCGGCAATCGCGTGCCCGAACTCTGGGACGCTGTCACCGGACAAATGGCTGACGCGCCGGAATATGAATTGACCTCGGGCCGTGCGCGCGTGCCGCTGGCGCTGGCGGCGAATGGTTCGATTTTTGTCATCTTCCGTCGTGACGCACCCGCCGGGATGGCGGCGGTGAAACCTCCAGTGAATGCTACCGCCGCGCTCAACGTGCCAGTAAATGGACCCTGGCAAGTGCGCTTCCAACCCGGCCGGAGCGCGCCCGCCGAAATCCGCTTGGAGAAGCTCATCTCGTGGACTGAACACCCCGACCCCGGAGTGCGGCATTTCTCCGGCATCGCCACCTACGAGACCCGCGTAAACATCGCGGAGGATTTCAAAAAGACAAACTCCCGCTGCGTCCTGCGGCTCGGCGAAGTCAGCGACGTAGCGGCAGTCACCATCAATGGCCATCACGCTGGTGTAACTTGGACGGTGCCGTTCGAATTGGACGTGACCTTATGGGTGCGCGCCGGCGAAAACGCACTGCAAATCGCCGTGGCCAACCGCTGGATCAACCGCCTCATCGGCGACGAGTCGTTGCCGCCGGACGCACGCTACGACTTCACCGGCACGAATTTCACCATTGGTCGGCTGGCGAAACTGCCCGCATGGTTAGGCGACCCGGAATTGACCAAGCAACGCCAGAGGGTAACATTCGCCACATGGCAGTTCTACACGAAGGATTCGCCGCTGATGGATTCCGGTCTGCTCGGTCCGGTGCAACTCGAACTCCGAGCGGAAACTTCCTTGCCACGCCCCGAATGATCATGAAACACACCCACACACTCTTCACCGCCCTGCTAATTACCATGCTGGCCGCGTTGCATGCCGTGGCTAACAACGATTTGCCGAAACCCGGCGGCAAAGAAGCAGGGACGCAAAAAGTGGCCGCAAATCAAGTGGCTGAAATCCCACTGGTATCCGGAAAGATTTACCAGAATCCGTTCACGGAAATCGAACTCGATGCCGTTGTGACGCGACCGGACGGCGAACAATTGCGCTTGCCGGCGTTTTGGGCGGGCGGGGACAACTGGAAATTCCGCTACGCTTCCAGTCAGACCGGGATTCATACTTGGAAGACGGAATGCAAGGACGCGACGAACACCGGGCTTCACGGCATTACCGGAACGATTGAAGTGGCTCCGAACTCCAGCGACAATCCGCTCCTCAAACACGGGCCGGTGCGTGTTTCAAAGAACAGCCGGCACTTCGAGCACGCGGATGGCACGCCGTTTTTCTGGCTGGCCGACACATGGTGGAAGTGCCTCTGCAAGCGGATGACGTGGGAGGGATTTCAGGAACTCGCCGCGGATCGCAAGGCGAATGGATTCAATGTCGTGCAGATCGTCTGCGGTCCTTATCCGGACGAAAACTTCTCTGCGCCGAGCCTCCAGAATGAGGGCGGACAGCCTTACGTAACCACGGATATGAGCGTGATCAATCCGAAGTATTTCGACTTTGCGGACAGGCGTTTCAACCATCTCACGGAATCCGGAATAGTGCCGGCCATTGTCGGGGCCTGGGGTCGCGGCGACTGCAATAGCATGGAGAAATTCGGGGTGCCAAATCTCAAGCGGCACTGGCGGTATTTGGTTGCGCGTTACGGCGCCTATCCGGTTGTCTGGATTTTGGCGGGAGAAATTCCGGAAGAAACCAAAGCGGGTCAGGGCGCTTGGGCCGAGGTAGCGGCCTATCTCCGAACCATCGATCCCTACCATCGGCCACTCACCTGCCACACAGCCCACGGACGCCGGATTGCCAAGGATGCTGTCCCCATGATCGACTTTGACATGGTCGGTGGAAGCCATGATGAGCGGATTGCCGTGGAGCCAGAGTCCGTTGCCATTGTTTCCTCGGCTTACGCGACAAATCCACCGATGCCAGTGCTGGTCGGCGAGACCTGTTATGAAGGACACATGCAGCAAGGGTTCGGCGACGTGCAGCGCCGCATTTTCTGGCAGAGCATCCTCAGTGGCGCGGCCGGCCACACTTACGGCTCGGCCGGCGTCTGGCATGCCGGGGTGGAGAATGATCACGGAAATTGGGGAGCTTGGGCGCGCCAGCCCTATGACTGGACCACCTGGCAGGAAGGCATGAATTATCCCGGCTCGGCCCAACTCGGCCGCGCCAAGAAGCTTTTGGAGCAATACCCGTGGTGGCGCTTCTCGCCACATCCGGAGTGGGCACCCGGTTGTTTCGCCGCCGGCATCCCCGGCGAGGTGCGTGTGATTTATCTGCCGCGCCGCAACATCTACAACTGGGACGGCCCCGAGGTGAAAGGACTCGAGCCCGATGTGGATTGGCAGGCCTATTACTGGGACCCGGCGACCGGACGGAAATTCGATCAGGGTATCATCAAGGCCAGCGCCAATGAAAAAAATGTCCCGGGTGTCACGTTTAAGAAGAACGTGCCTTCGCCGCAGGATTGGGTGCTGGTCCTGCAAAAAGTGAAACCATGAAACCGACTCTCCTCACCGCCCTGCTGCTCGCGCCGCTCGCCTTGCTGCCCGCGGCGCCCACGACTCACGAGATCGACCGTGAGACGCTGGACAAATGGTCCGCGCCTTATCGAGGCTGGCATTACCACCCCGAATACGTCATCCCGGCCGATCCGAAGATTCCGGGCCATGAGGATTTCAAGAATACGGATGTCCCGTGCGTCTATCAATTGCCCGGCCAGCCAGACAAGTGGCTCATGAGCTTTATCGCCTTCAATGGCAAAGGCTACAACTCGTTTGTCGCCGAAAGCACCGATCTCGTCCAATGGTCGAATCCCCGTCTGGCGATGGGCTTCGGCAAACCGGGCGAATTCGACTATGGCGGCTGCGTGATCGGCGCGTTTCTCTACGAGTCCTACGACATCAAGTCGCCGCGCATCCTGAAGAAGCGCGATGGCAAGTTCTGGACGCTCTACGGCAGTTATGCGAAGCAGGGCGGGTATGAAATTGACCCTGGCTACGAAGGCGTCGCAAGCAGCCAGAATGGGCTGACTTGGCAACGGGCCAAAGACACCCCGATTCTTTCGATCCACGACCCGGATTGCGCGGACTGGGAAAAAGACTGTATCTACCAACCCTGGCTGGTGGAACACGAAGGGAAATTCTACAACTTCTACAATGCCAAACGTATGCCGGTCTGGATCGAGCAGATAGGCGGTGCCTCCTCCACCGACCTGCTGAACTGGAAACGTTTTCCAAACAATCCGGTCGTCCCGGTCAGGAAAGGCGGCTATGACGAGAAATTCTCTTCCGACGGCAAGGTGTTCCGCGACGGCGATCACTGGGTGATGTTCTACTTCGGGGTCGGCAAAGGCGGCGCCCACATCATGGCCGCCTTTTCGCGTGATCTGGTCAATTGGACGGCGCATCCCGAACCCCTCTACAAGGCCGGTGGCAACCCCAGCGGTTTGGACCAAAAATACGCCCATAAGATCTCCCTCGTCTACAACCCCAAGAACGAGACATACTACCTCTACTACTGCGCCACCGGCAACCAAGGCCGGGGCATCGGCTTGATCACCAGCAAACCGCTGCCCAAGCCTTAAACCTGCAGACGCAAATGGAACCACGAAAGGACTCGACTGGGCAGGAATTTTCAATTAGTCATGACGAAATACACCATCAATCTGCGGGTAAGTGAAGCCGTTTCGATAAAGCTTTGGTTCTCATTTTTTGCTCGTATTTCTTAGTGTCCATTCGCGGCTTCTAGGTAAAAATCCGGGAAATCGTCTGGCAGAGTCGATGCGGGGTGCTAAAATCCGCAAAATGCCCGAAATGACCCTCCAGCAGGCCTTTGACCTGGCCCTCCAACACCATCAGACCGGACGCCTGCAGGAAGCGGAATCGATCTACCGCCAGATCCTCGCGGTAGATCCAGAGCATGCGGATTCCCTGCATCTCCTCGGGCTGATCGCCCATCAGGTCGGTCGCAATGATGCCGCAATCGAACTAATCGGGCTGGCGATCGCGATTGCACCCGAGCATCACATGTTCCATTCCAACCTCGGCGAGGCTTGCCGAATTGCCGGACGATTGGACGAAGCCATCGCTGCTTTTCGTCAGGCCATCGCTCTCAAACCGGATTACGCCGAAGCTCAGAGCAATCTCGGGAACGCACTACGAGATCTAGGGCGCTTGGACGAAGCCATCGCCGCCTGCCGTCAAGCCATCGCACTCAACCCGCATTTGGCAGATGGATACAACAACCTCGGAAACGCTCTGCATGAAAAAGGACGACTGGATGAGGCCATCGCCACTTATCAACACGCTATCGCGCTCAAGCCCGATTTTGCCAAAGCATACAGCAACCTGGGTTGCACTCTTCGGCAACGCAACCGCTTGGACGAAGCCGTCGCAGCCTGCCATCGTGCGATCACGCTGAAACCCGACTTCGCCGGAGCCCACAACCATCTAGGCAATGCCCTAAGAGATCAAGGCCGTTTGGACGAAGCCATCACCTCCTATCATCAAGCGATTGACCTCAAGCCTGACTTCGCCGAAGCCCATGACAATCTTGGCAATGCCTTGCGGAATCGGGGCAAATTCGATGAGGCCATCGCCATTTTTCGTCAAGCGATTGCACTACGACCCAACTGTCCCGAAGCCCACTTGAATCTTGGAAATGCCTTGAAACAAAGGGGCATGGTTGATGAGTCAATCGCCACATATGAGAAGGCGATTGCCTTGAAAAGCGACTTTCCGGAGGCCTACAACAATCTTGGAGCTGCGTTGTGGGAAACCAGACAGTTCCACGAGGCCATCACCGCCTATCGTAAAGCCATCGCGCTAAAGCCCGATTTTTCCGAGGCCTACAACAATCTGGGCAATGCCCTGCAAAGCAAAGGACATCTGGATGAGGCGATCTCTGCCATCCGGCATGCCATCGCCCTCAAGCCTGGTTTTTCCGAAGCTCATGGCAACCTTCCCAATGTCCTGAAAGACATGGGTCGCCTTGACGAAGCCATCGCCGCCTATCGTCAAGCCATCGCGGTCGAGCCCGACTTTTCTGGAAGCCACAGCAACCTCGTCTATACGCTTCATTTCCATCCCGGCTACGATGCGCGGGCGATTGCCGCGCAACACCGGGACTGGAACCTCCAATTTGCCGAACCTCTCAAACAATCCATCCTCCCGCATGCCAATGACCGCGATCCCGAGCGCCGATTGCGCATCGGTTATATGTCGCCTGATTTTCGCGACCACGTCGTCGGCCGGAACATGCTGCCTCTCTTTGAAAATCAGGACGGCGAGCATCATGAGATCTTCTGTTATGCGGAAGTTGTCCGTCCCGACAATGTCACCCAACGCTTCCGCACGAGCGCGAATCACTGGCGGAGCACCGTAGGCTTTGACGATCAGTCGCTCGCTGCGAAAATCCAAGAGGATAAAATCGACATTCTCGTGGATCTGGCCATGCACATGTCTGACAATCGGTTGCAAGTATTTGCCCGCAAACCAGC
>JBJTQJ010000108.1:0-141304 GCA_046075565.1 Verrucomicrobiales bacterium
CTTTCTCCCCCGCGTGAAAGATGCGGATGAGTTTCTATTCATCGCGATGCACGGAGACGGATGCAGGCAACCAATCGGGCACACCGGGGCTGTGGGGGAAATACTGGAACACGGCTTTGCCCGTGAGTTTTTCTCCCCGGAGTGAGGGCATGATGCTCGCGCCGTCTTGGATCTGGCCCGCTTGCGGTTTCAAGTCCAGACCTTCCAACAGGGTGGGATAGTAATCTTCGCTTTGGATCAACGCGTCACTGCGTGTGTCTGGCTGGGTGATGCCGGGCCAGACGATGATACAGGGCACGCGCGTGCCGCCTTCAAACAGAGTGGCTTTGCCGCCGCGCCATGGTTTGTTGCTAGTGGGGGTGGTGTCATCGACGCGATCATACATATTGCCGCCCTTATCGGAGGTAAAAATGATGATGGTATTGTCGGCGAGTTTCAGACGGTCGAGCGCATCGAGCAGGGTGCCGACCGCGTCATCCATGCTTTCGACCATCGCGGCATAGGTGGGACTGCGCTGAGGACTCTCCGGGTCCACGCGGGCGCGGTGTTTTTCGATGAGTTCTTTCTTGGCATGGAAGGGAGCGTGGACACTGAACATCCAATAATTGAAGTAGAATGGCTCGTCCTTGTGCTTTTCCATGAAAGCGACGGCTTCTTTGGCCATGCGATCCTCGATGTGTTGATTGGGCTCGGCGGGATCAGCTTAGAAGTCTTTGAATTTCCAAGGGGCGACAAAACTGCCCGCGGGTCCCGGTCCGGGCCAATGCGGCAGATCGACATCGAAGCCGTGTTCCAAGGCCGAGTAGGGTTCGGAACCGAGATGCCATTTTCCAAAGTGGCCCGTCACATAGCCAGCACTTTTCAGAGACTTCGAAAGGGTTGGGTAAGTCGTTTGCAAGCGGGTCACCACGGTCGGAGAAATGGCGTGTTCGATAGGCGCGGCCTTTTTCCCGGCTTCCGCCTTCAGGACTACTTCGGGTAGGTGGCACATCGGTGAGGTAATGCCGGTGCGGGCAGGGCTGAGTCCGGTGAGGATAGCCGAGCGAGTGGGCGAGCAGAGAGGACTGGCCGAGCAGGCACTGGAAAAGGTTAACCCGCGTTTGGCCAAGCGCTCGAGGTTCGGTGTTTGGTAGAATTTCGTGGTGCCGTAAAGCGTGGTGTCGCTCCAGCCAAGGTCATCGGTGAGGATGAAGATCAAGTTCGGCTTTTTGGCTGCGGCTGCCGGCAGCGTGAGCAGGAGGAATAGAAGAATGAATCGCATGGCAGGTAGGTGGTGAAGTGATGCGGACTGAAGCCTGCGCCGCAGTATAGCCGAGTGTAGCCCGACTTACAGATGACATATTCTGATTTTCTGGAAAACCATGAAGATCCAGCTGCTTCGCGGGAAGATTTTGTCCAGCGCCCGGCGGGAGGAGGGAGGCTGCCTTTAAAATCCCGAAAAGCCACGGCAGGCGGTCCGTGCAGTGCTTTGGTGCTCATGGGCTGGCGAGCCGAAACAGGCTGAATCCCCCACCCCAAGGGCGGCGCGGAATTTTGGCAAGATTTATGGCCTGGAAACGTATAGAGTTTGCCGATCCGCGCTTCCACCCCGCCGCCATGCGTCCAATCCCCCGACCTTCGTACCGGTTGCTTTGTCTCATCGCGATTTTTCCCGCCACCATCGGGTTGAGCCGGGCTGAAGAAAAACTGTCGTTCAACACGCACATCCAGCCGCTTCTTTCCGAGTATTGCTACCACTGCCACGGGCCGGATTCGGGAACCCGCAAACCGAAAGACGCTCCCCTGCGGCTCGACCGGGAGGAATTGGCTTTCTTGGCCCGTGAACACGGCAAACCATCCATTATTAAGGGAAACCCCGCCGAATCCGATGTCGTCAAACGCATGCGATCGACGAAAGAATCCGAGATCATGCCGCCTCCGGAATCGCACAAGACGATGAAGGCGGAGGAAATCGCCATTATTGAGCGTTGGATCAAGGAAGGCGCGGAATATGAGGAACACTGGTCCTTCATACCGCCGCAAAAGCACCCCGTGCCAACGCTACCTGAGAGTGCGCCCGCCGAATGGAAAAAAACTGCCACGGATGCATTCCTGTTCGCGGCCATGGACAAGCAGGGACTCTCCCCCAATGCGCCCGAGGAAAAGAGCCGTCTTCTTCGCCGGGTGACCTTCGATCTCACCGGCCTCCCCCCCACCCCGGAAGAAACTTCCGCGTTCCTCGCCGACACCTCGCCCGATGCTTATGAAAAGGTGGTGAGTCGTTTGCTAGCCAGTCCGCGTTATGGCGAGCACATGGCGCGCCATTGGCTCGATGCAGCCCGTTATGCCGACACCCACGGCATCCACATCGACAACTACCGCTCGATCTGGCCCTATCGCGATTGGGTCATCAAGGCCATCAACGACAACATGCCTTTCGATCAATTCACCATCGAACAGATAGGCGGCGACATGTTGCCCGAGGCCACCATCCAGCAGAATGTCGCCACCGGATTCAACCGATGCCTTCCGACCACCGGCGAAGGCGGAGCGATCCCCGAGGAATACCTCGCCATCTACGCCAAGGACCGTGTAGAGACCACGAGCGGTGTCTGGCTCGGCCTGACCATGGGTTGCGCCGCCTGCCACGATCACAAGTTCGACCCGATATCCATGAAGGACTTTTATGCCTTCTCCGCATTTTTCCGCAACACGCCAATGAGTGGGCTCGATGGGAACAAAGCCGACCATCCGCCGAATCTTTTCATCCCGAACGAGGCCGACCAGCAACGACTCCAGACCATTCCCGCGGAGAAAAAAAACCTCGCCGATACCATCGCAGCGCGCGAAAAATCCGCGGAATCGGATTTCCTCGCTTGGGTCGCCAGTTCCGCTTCGCTACCCGCCATACCGGCGGCCGATTGGGCATTGCCCGAGCCAGAAAAGCAGTTGGCCAAAGGCGAACGTCGTGACGGCCCATTCGGCGGGTTCGCCCGCTCACTCAATGGCTCCAAGGATAGCGTGGTGACGGAGTCTTTTGAACTCGACACGCCCGATTCCTTCACCCTCTCGGTCTGGCTGCGCCCAGAAGGCACGCCCGGAGGAGCAATCATCGCCAAAATGGACCCTGGCCAAGATTTCCGGGGATGGGACCTTTGGCTGGAGGGAGGCAGAATCGGAATGCATCTCGTGAACCACTGGCCCGACAATTCTCTCAAAGTGGTCGCCAAGAACGCCCTCGAGAACAACCGCTGGAATCATGTCCTCATCCGTCGCGACGGGAGCAAACCCGGTATCGACGGAATGTCCATCCGCGTGAATGGAATGCCCGAAGCTTTCGAGGCGATGAACAACTCCCTCACGGGGACCATCAAAAACAATGTTCCCCTCCGCCTCGGAGCACGTCACAAAAGCGAAAGCCGCATCAATGGAGGTTCGGTCGCAATCCACGACTTGCGCATCAACCGCCAAGCTTTGCCCGATGATGTCGCTGATGCCATCGGTATTGCTCCCTCCATTGCGGCACTTCTCGCTCTTCCTGTTGAAAAACGCACCGCCGACAAAGCGAAGAGCGCTTTTGGTTACTATCTCGCCAAAAATGTGCCAGAACTGGCCGAGCCGCGCTCCAAACTCACCGCCCTCGAAGCGGAAGAAGTTGCCATTCGCCAACGCGGCCAGATCACCCTCGTGATGAAGGAGAACGCGGATTCGAAACCCGTGGCCAGAATCTTCGAACGCGGGGAATACAGCAAACCGGGGGAGGAAGTTGCCGCCAATGTCCCGGCCGACCTTCCTCAACTCGCGGCCGACCAACCCGCGAACCGCCTCGGTCTCGCCCGCTGGCTGGTGGACCGCTCCAATCCCCTCACCGCACGCGTGACCGTGAATCGCGTGTGGCATCAATTCTTCGGCACCGGCATCGTCGAAACGACCGAGGACTTCGGCATCATGGGCGCGCGCCCGTCCCATCCGGAATTGCTCGACACCCTCGCTGTTGAACTCATGGATTCCGCATGGAACATGAAGGAACTCTCCCGCCGGATTGTTCTCACCGCCGTTTATCGCCAGAGCGCACGAAGCACGCCGGAAAAACTGGAGAAGGATCCACGCAACCGCCTGCTCGCCCGCGCGCCGAGAGTTCGTCTCGACGCGGAGCCGCTCCGCGACCTCGCTCTTTTCTCCTCCGGTATTATGGTAGAGAAGCTGGGCGGCCCCTCGGTAAAACCCTACCAACCGGAAGGCGTATGGGAAGCCGTGGCGATGAAGGAGAGTAACACGCGGTTCTACAAGCAGGAAGAGGGTGAGGCACTCTACCGCCGCAGCCTCTACACCTTCTGGAAGCGCACCGCTCCCCACCCGGCCATGGAAACCCTGAATGCGCCATCAAGAGAGGTTTTCTGCACCCGCCGCGAACGGACCAACACCCCGTTGCAAGCGCTGGTGTTGATGAATGACCCCCAGTTTGTCGAAGCCTGCCGCGCCCTCGCGGCCCGCACGCTGAAAGAAACGGCAGACACGGACAGCCGCCTCAATACCATTGCCAATCGTCTGCTCGCCCGGGCTCCGGATGACCGCGAGCGCGCCGTGCTGAAGTCTTCGCTGGATGATTTCCTCACCACGTTCCGCGCCGAACCGGAAGAAGCGAAGAAGTTGATTTCCATCGGAGCCACTCCACCGCCCGCCGATGCCGACCCGGCTGAGCTCGCGGCCTGGACCCTGGTGGCCAGCCAAATTCTCAACATGGACGAATGTGTAACCCGCTGAACCTCCTACCCTTCTAACAAGCCATGAATACCCCTCTTCTTGATCACAATATGGCGGTCAGCCGCCGCCAGTTTTTTCGCCGTCATGCCATGGGACTCGGCGGTGTCGCGCTCGGTTCTTTGATCGGCCAGACGCTTGGTGGTTTCGCCAACGCCGCTGCAACCGGCACGGCTCCAGCGCCCATCCCCGGCATCCGCCCGCGCGCCAAACGCGCCATCTACCTCTCGATGCTTGGCGCGCCCTCGCAGATGGATCTTTTCGATTACAAGCCCGGTCTCAACGACCTGTTCGACACCGATTTGCCCGACACCATCCGCCAAGGTCAGCGCATCACCGGCATGACCTCCGGCCAAAGCCGCCTGCCGATCGCGCCCAGCATGTTCAAGTTCCAGCAATACGGCGAGAGCCGCGCCTGGGTCTCCGAGTTGATGCCATGGACGGCGAAAATGGTCGATGACTTGTGTTTCATCAAATCGATGTATACCGAGGCCATCAACCATGAACCGGCCAATCAGCTCATCTACACCGGCAGCATGCAGAGCGGCAAGGCCTCGCTGGGCTCATGGCTTTCGTATGGCCTCGGCACCCTCAACGAGAATCTCCCGACCTTCGTTGTATTGCACGCGCGCCACACCAGCCCGTTCTCCAACGTGCAGGCCATCTCCGGACGCCTCTGGGGCGCCGGATTCCTCCCCGCCCACCATGCCGGTGTGGCACTTCGATCGGTTGGGGATCCCGTGCTTTACCTGCAGGATCCTGCGGGTGTGTCCCGCGAGACCCGCCGTCGCATGTTGGATGGTCTCGGCGAGCTGAACCGCATGACCTTCGAAAAAATGGGCGATCCGGAAACCGAAGCCCGTCTCAAGCAATACGAAATGGCCTTCCGTATGCAAGCTTCCGTGCCCGAGCTCGCCGACATCGGCGTGGAATCCGAAGAGACCATCGAACTCTACGGTCCGGAAACCCGCGACCGTGGCTCCTTCGCCAACTCATGTCTCATGGCCCGCCGCCTGCTCGAACGCGGCGTGCGCTTCGTGCAAATCTTCCATCGTGGATGGGACCAGCACGGCAATCTCCCCCGCGACCTCCGTGCCCAATGCGGCGACGTCGATCGCGCTTGTTATGGACTCGTCCAGGATCTAAAGCGGCGTGGATTGCTTGAAGACACCATGGTCATTTGGGGTGGAGAGTTCGGACGCACCGTCTATTGCCAGGGCGCCCTCAAACGCGACGACTACGGGCGTGACCACCACCCCCGCGCCTTCACCATCTGGGCCACCGGTGGCGGCATCCGCCCCGGCATGGTTTACGGCGAGACCGATGACTTCTCATATAACATCACCCAAGATCCCGTCCATATTCGCGATCTACACGCCACCATCCTCAATCAGTTCGGCATCAAACACGACTCCCTGACCTTCAAATTCCAGGGCCTCGACCAGAAACTGACCGGAGTCGATCCCGCGCGCGTGTTGAAGGAGATTCTGATCTAGACACAAGACTTCAAGACACCCCTGACCCTGTCGGGGCAAGAAGACTCAAGACTTGAAGATGCACCGAGGCGCGCATTGGTTCTGATGCGTTGCGGAGTCCTCAGCTACGGAACGTGAAGGGGTTCCCGACATGCTTCCAACTTGGCAGATGCCAGAGGAGGCTCACGGTCTTGTGTCTTGTGTCTTGTGTCTTTGAGCGAAGCGGTCTTGCGTCTTCTCCGTTCACTCCCCCCTCGCCTTTTTCAATTGCGGGAAGAGCACTACATCGCGGATGGTCGGGGCGCCGGTGAGCATCATGACCAAGCGATCAATTCCGATACCGATGCCACCCGCCGGCGGCATGCCGTGTTCGAGGGTTTCGATGAAATCGTAATCCACTTTCTGCGACTCCCCGCCGCTCTGGTGTTCAAGTCGCTGGCGCTGGACATCCGGGTCATTCAGCTCCGAATACCCCGGAGAAATCTCCTGACCGTTGATGACCAATTCATACACATCAACCATCGATGGATCCTGGCCATTCAGCTTGGCCAAGGGAACTAACTCGCTTGAAACATGCGTGACAAAGACCGGATCAAAGGACTTTTCCTCCACTAACTTCTCGAAGACCTGCTGTGTGACCTCGTAGCCCTCCATCGCCGGGGAGATTTCCACCCCAAGTTCGCCGCAACGCGCACGGCGTCCTTCGTCCGATAGCTCGAACCAATCCGCGCCCGCCGCGCCCTCGACCAGTTCGCGATAGGGTGCGCGTTTCCACGGGCGAGACAAGTCGATCACGCGAGTCACTTCGCCTTCATCATTCTTGTGTTCGATGCGGAGCCCGCCACAGAATTTTTCGGCCAAATGGCAAACCATATCTTCAACCATGTCGGCCATCTGCTCGAAGTCGGAATAAGCCCAATAGGCTTCCAGCATGGTGAACTCCGGATTGTGACGACGTGAAATGCCCTCGTTGCGGAAGTTCCTGTTCAATTCGAAAATGCGCGTGTAACCTCCGACCAGCAGGCGCTTCAGGAAGAGTTCCGGCGCGATGCGCAAGGTCAAGGGCATGCCAAGGGCATTATGATAGGTCTCGAATGGACGCGCCGCCGCGCCACCGGCCACGTCCTGCAGCATCGGGGTTTCCACTTCGAGGAACCCGCGCGCTTCCATGAACCGTCGGATCTCGGAGATCATACGGGAACGCGCCACGAACAACGCCGCGCTCTCTTCATTCGCCATCAAATCCAAATGACGTTTCCGGTATTTGGCCTCCCGGTCGGCCAAGCCGTGCCACTTGTCCGGCATCGGACGCAGGGACTTCGAGAGCACCGTCAGATCCGTCACCTTCACCGTCGGCTCGCCGCGTTTGGTGAGGAAAGTCTCGCCCGTCAGGCCGACCCAATCGCCGCGATCCACCTGCTTCCAAATTTCCCACAGTCGCTCCTCGACATCGTTTTTCCCGATGTAGCCCTGGATGCGCCCGTGGATATCGCCGACCACAAAGAAATTTGATTTCCCCATGTCGCGGATGGCCAAAACCCGTCCGGCCAAGGTCACGGTTTTTCCTTCCTCGAAGGCAGCCTTCAAATCTCCGGGCGTGGTGTCGGTCGCGAACTTCGAACCAAACGGATCCACCCCCATCTCGCGGAGACGGGCCATCTTCTCACGACGGACGGCGATCAATCCCGCTTCATCGGAAGCGGCGCCGGTCGGGTTCTGCGTATTTTCTTCTGTCATGGGAACCCCAACCCTAGCGCGTTCCCGGCAAGGGGAAAGGGGAAGTTGGATGTCGCGGGGAGACGGCGACACCATCGGCTTCATCTCATCACCCGTGAACGCCGACAGCCTCTCCGGCACCCGGGAACGCCGACGTCCTCGTCGGCATTTTCAGGGAATGCTCATCTCTTCCCCGCCAGAAGCCGACGGGGACGTCGGCGATCCCATCCTGAACCCAGGGCCGGTCGTGAGCAGCTTAAATATTCCCACCCCGGAGTCCGTTATTTTTTCATGCGCTTTCCTACCTCCTTCCCACTCACCGTCTCCCGGGTTCTTTTTGCCGCGACATGTATGCTGCTGGCAGGACCACTGGTTGCACAGACACCGGTGAAACCCGAGGCGATGGAAAAATGGCAGGACGCCCGGTTCGGGATGTTCATCCACTGGGGACCGGTCTCCTTAACCGGTCGGGAGATTGGCTGGTCGCGCGGGAAGGAAACGCCGGTGGAAGAATACGACAAACTTTACCAGCGCTTCAATCCGGAAAAATTCGATGCCGACGCATGGGTCGAGGTCGCGAAGGCGGCGGGCATGAAATACATGGTCCTGACGACCAAACATCATGACGGATTCTGCCTCTGGGATTCCAAAGCGACGGAATACGATATTGCGGCGACACCTTTCAAACGGGATGTGGTGAAGGAACTCGCCGCCGCCTGATAAAAAGGCGGCATTGGTTTCGGCACATACTACTCGACCTGCGATTGGCACCATCCTGATTTCCCCCGCACCAGCCCGGGCGGGAAAGTGAAACGGGAGAAACATGATCTCGACCGCTACACAGAGTATCTGAAAGCCCAAACGACCGAGTTGTTGAGCAACTATGGCCCCCTTTTCACCATCTGGTATGATGTGCCCCAGGAGTTCGATGCCAAACGCGGGCAGTCGGTCATCGAACTGGCGCGTTCCATCCAGCCCAACATCGTCATCAACAACCGCACCGGCGCTCCGGGAGATTACGATACACCCGAGCAACGGATCGGGGGCTTCCAGATGGATCGTCCTTGGGAGACTTGTATGACCATTTGCAAACAATGGGCATGGAAACCGGGAGACGAGATGAAGAGCTTCGACGTGTGCGTGCATACGTTGCTGCGCACGGTGGGTGGTGATGGGAATTTGCTATTCAATGTCGGCCCGCAACCGGACGGACTCATCGAGGAGCGGCAGGTAAAACGCTTGCGTAAAATGGGCGAATGGGTCGGACGCCATGCCGAGGCGATCTATGGAACCCGCGGAGGCCCGTATATGCCGAAAGCCAATCTGGCCAGCACGCGGAAAGGCCAACGGATCTACCTGCATGTCCTCCGGTGGCCGGAAAAAGGGCTGCGGTTGCCCGCTCTGGCGGCGAAGGTGAAGTCGGCAGCCCTATTGGATGGAACCAGCGTGGAGGTCAAAGTGGTGGAGAAGGAGTGGTTGCTGGACGTGCCCGCGGAAAAGCGTGATCCCGTGGCGACTGTTATCATGTTGGAACCGGACTCCGATGCCATGGCGTTGCTTCCAGTATCCACCGTGAGTGGGCTCGCAAACCAAGGTGCCAAACTGAGCGCATCAGCGGTCTTCAAAGAATTACCGGAATATGCCGCCGGCATGGCCGCCGATGGGGATCCGTCGACCCGCTGGGCCACGCCCGCCGGGACCAAAGAGGCTTGGCTGGAAATCGATTTGGGAGCCGAAAAATCCTTCCGCAGCATGGAGATTGATGAGGCCACTGCGATCGACAAAGGTATGCGTGCCAGAGTCCTCGGCTTCCAGATCGAGATCAAGGATGGCAACCAATGGAAACCGATCTACCATGGAAAAGGCATCGGCGAACACAAGATCTGCCCTTTTCCTTCCGCCATCCGAGCCCGTTTCTTCCGCATCCGAATCACCGACGCGACCGATGGGCCAACCTTGCAGGAAGTCAGGTTGTTGGAGTAGCGCGCAGGCAAGGAATGAATCCCAACGGGGTTCTGGGACGCAATCCCTTCGGGATAGGGGAACCCTCGCGAGATGGTGTAGTTTTGGCAATGGCCAAAGCGCAGCATTTCAATTCTGTGCTGAGATATCCCACCAAAATTGGTGAGGAACCAACTTCGACTACTGGCAACCTGCAAAAAAATCGGAGGGTTGGGATCCGCGTCAGCGGTTACGACCGTGACTTTCAGAGGAATGGCAGAGGAGATCGCCAAACATGGCCCATCGTTCGCGCGGGCAACGGACACGACCCTCCGGGATCGTGTCCCTCCGGATGGTGGGCGGAAAGAATTCCGCCACATCCTCCTCAACCCGCGTTTTCTTCTTCCCAACGTTCTTCATCCCCGGTGAAATATCGCACGCGGGTCTTCTTGAACTCGACCGATGAATAGAGGGCGAGGCGTTCCTTCAGTCCGGTGGCGGCGGCAATCGAGTCGAGAGTGGCCTCACAGTCCTCGACCGATTTGCCATGGACCATGGTGAAGAGATTGAAGGGCCAATCGGGACAAGATGGACGCTCGTAGCAATGGCTTACGGCGCGGAATCCGGCCATGATCGAGCCGAGGCGGTCCCGCTCAGCCTGGTTGTCGGCCGGACCAGCCCAAACGCCCATGGCGTTGGCGCGGAACCCGGCCCGGCGATGGTGGAGCACGGCGGCGAAGCGGCGCTTACGCCCGCTTGTTAGGAAATCAGCGTGGATTTTCGCCAGGCGGTCGAAAGAAATCCCGAGTTCCTCGGCAATCGGGCCGAAGGGATCATCAACCACCGGCAAATCGCGCTGCATGAGGCGCACGAATTCGCGTTCGGTCGGATCGAGCGGGCGGGCCTCCCCGCGATTGCAATCGGAGAAGAATTTTCCGCTTGTTTCCGTGGGGGTGCTTTCGCCACCCATATCGAAGCGCACACCAATCTTGTGCAGCTTTAGGGTCGGGAGAAGGCGCGTGGACTCCGCCCCGGAGAGTCGGTGCAAGGCAGCGACGGTGCCTTCCAGTCCCAGCCGGCTGGTTGGCGGCACGGCGATGGTATACCAGAGATTGAAAGCGTGGTTGCGGAGGTAGTTGTGACTTACCCCTGGGTGGCGGTTCAGCACGGCGGCGGCGGCTTCGGCACGGTCCTCGGGCACGCGCGCGGCAACCAAGCTGGAAGCATACCCAAGGCTGCGGGTATCAAAGATTGCACTGATCTGGCGGATAATTTTTTCCTCCTTAAGCCGGCGGATCCGCCCGAGCACATCATCTTCTTCCAATCCGAGGGGACGACCGAGATCGGCGAAGGGATGCCGGCTCATCGGAATACTTTCCTACAAGGCCCCGAGAAGGGCAGCGTCGGTGGTATCGGTCAGGGCAGTGGACATGGAACAATCAATCATCCTTCCCGATGAAACCGCGCACATCACGGATCGTCGGGCCGGGACCGGAACCAGAGGAAGGCGAGCGGATATCGTTGATGGCCTCATCAGGATAACGCCAGCGGTCGCGGGTCTTCGGGTCCTCGCGGGTGGAATAAACGCGTTCCGCGTCCGTGGAGACGACTCGTTCGATGGCCTCCCCGGTGTCGTAGTCTTTATCAGCCTCGCGTGCCTTCTTGCCGCCAAAATTCCATGGCATCTGCAACCTGCTTTTCTGCCCTTGTTCCTTGGCCTGGGTGGTGGTGTAGTCCTTGCTACCGGAGAATGGTTTCGACCCCTCGAAAGTCTTACCTTGGAAAGCCTTGGTTCCGAAGGTTGATTTTTTCACTTCCTTGCCGACACTCGCGGTTGATGTGCCGCTGAAGGATCGGCTTTCAAAATCACTGCGGCGATCGGATTGCACGCGCACCATCCCTTGTTCGTCCTGCCCGAGTTGGAAGTTCCCGGCAAACTTCTTCTTGATGGGATCCACTTCTTCCCGCGTGGTGGACACGGTGCGCTGGGTTTTGCAGGCGACCAGCCCGACCATGACGAGCACCATTGGCAGGGCGCGCGTGAAGTGGAGCGGGAAACGGGCGGGCATGGCGCCAATGTGCCACCGCCAATACGAATTGCCATGGAAAAGTCCACCTCCCCGAGGTCACGACCGTTTGCGGAGACGCAGGTTCACTTCGGGCCAAATGGGCGGGTCGGAGAGCAGGGGGGCAAGGTCTTGTCCGCTTTTGCCAAACTGTGCGAGAAGATGGCGAGCCACGGCCCGTAGTTCGGCCCACCGGGCATCCGGCAGCTCCCGGGCATGAACGATGTGCCGCAACAGGGACAACCATTCGACCCGCGCGCGACCAAGATCTCCCGGCGTGACTTCCAGCACCGGAATCGCTTTGCGTTCGAGCACGGAGCGCACCAGCACCTCCCCTGCCCCGTCTCCGTAACCGGGAGGCAATCCGAGTTCCAGGTAGCCGGGATAGTCGAGCGAGCCATAAGCGCGGCGACAAGCGGCGGCGAGACGGGCCGACTCCCCGGTTGATGATTCGCTGAAACGATGACCGGCGCGGAGGTTGGCGAGATGCCAGACGAGTTCCTCGATGGGATAGGTGGCGTCTTCCAAGGCGGCGGCGATGGCCAGCCCTTCGCCGCGCTGGAACAAAGAGGCAATGCGGCCTCTCGGCGTGGGCCGGCCGCCGGAATCGATCAGCCCGAGCCGGCGCCAGGCCCGCGCGGGAGAACCGGGCGCGGCGGAACGGGATTCGCCGGTAGCAGGATCGATGATATCCCAATCCGTGCCTCCACGGCGCATCCGGAATGGTGGGGCGATAAGAAACTGACCACTTCCATCCTGCCATGCTTCGGTGGAGACATTCGCGGCATCAAGTCGCAGATGTAGTTTTTGTTCGTCGTGGCTTTCGGAAAAAATTGCGAACCCGGGCAGGCCCCGGAGAAAGCGACGCCGGATTTTCTTTTCCCAATCTTCCATGGTGAAGGTCCTCAGACCAGGCACAAGGGCGCGAAGTGGTCGCGTCGCTTTCCATATTTCTCCTTCCTCAAGAGTCGCGGCGATCATTTCGAGTCCGTAACGCCATCGTCGGGGATCGGAGGAAGGCACGATCTTCACCGGGCGCGTGCCCCGGGCGAGGGAAGCGAGGAATCCGGGCGAGCGTAGCGCCGGACCCCATTGTTCATTTTCATATAATAAACACCGTGTCAGCGGGCGAAGTTCCGGACCGGCGGGAGGACGTTCCCACTGGCCGGATGCGTTGAGCATTTCCTTCCATTCGGGTGCGCGGGCAAAGGGAGCGCTATCGTCGCCCGCGGGTTCGCCAGCAGCCAGCCCGTCTGTTTCCCATCCGAGCACAGGCGGTGTCGCGGTAAACAGGGAACTCACGAGCCGCGATGCCGCGGCCAGAGGATCCTCATCCGCATCGGCGGCACGAGCCATCACCCGCAACAGACACGGCCAATCGAGCACGGGTTGGCGAGCGAGTCGTGCCTGACGGCCATCGCTTAGGCGCGGGGTATCGTCCGCCGAGAGGACGGTGCCAGCCTCGTCCAACCCACGCCGTCCGGCGCGCCCGAACATTTGCAGCAATTCATCAGCGCTGATGGATTTTTCAAATGGTCCGTCGCGATAGGAGCGCGCGCTCACGAATACCGAACGCACGGAGAAGTTGATTCCGGCCGCGAGTCCCATGGTGGCAACAATGACCCGCAATTGACCGGCTTTCGCCAACGGCTCGATAATGCCGGCACGGGCAGCATAGGGAAGCCCGCTGTGGTGGAAGGCGATGCGTTTGGCAAGCAAGGGACGCAAGTCGGCAGGACAATGCTCCCTCAAGTCGGAAGGAAGAATGAGCGGAAGATCGTCGGGCATGGCACCGGCGATCTGGCGAGCCACTTTTTCCGCCATAGCGCGGTGGGGAGCGAAGATCAGAAGTGGCGCGAGCTCGGAAAGACATACCCCATAAGCGAGACGCGGGAAAAATCCGGTGACCGATGGCGGTGCCGGACGGGCAAGACCGGCGACATGATGATCATCGAGCGGGACCGGACGGTGCGAAGTGCGCACGATCTTGCACGGACGTCCGAGGCGTTCCAACCATGCCCCGACATCCCCCGGATTGGCGACGGATCCGCTGAGCAATAACAAACGAGTGTGCATCGGGGCGAGTGCGATCGCGGTTTCATAATGCGCTCCCCTGCCCTGGTCGCCGAGCATCTGGTATTCATCGACCACGAGCAAGGCCGGGCCATGGCCCTCGAGCAGACGCTCGCGCTGGGTCTCAAGCGTGGCCACCAGCACGGGAGCATCGGTGTCGAGAGCGATGTCACCGGTGGCGATACCGACCTGCCAGCCCGCGCGTTTCCACTCCATGAATTTGTCATTGGCCAGCGCTCGTGTCGGCACGGTGTAAACGAGCTGGCCTTGCCTTTGTTTCTCGCGCGCGAAAATCTCAAAGACATAGGTTTTTCCGGCTCCGGTGGGCGCGTCGATGATCACATCCTGTCCTTCGCGCAAAGCCTGGAGCGCCTCCTGCTGCCAGAGGTCGGGCAGGCGGAGTCGGTTGAGGGCGGAGATGTTGGCGGAATCGAAAGCCACGGCCGCCACCGTAACGGATCCCGGAGCTTCCGGGATGGAAAATTTGGAGCCGCTTGCGTTCGCACTCCAAGCGGGCAAGTTGGGGGAATGTCACGCTCTGCGGAAGAAGAACTCGAGGCCATCGACGCGGCCGGACTGCGGCGGCGTCCGCGTGTGCTCGATTCCGCCCAAGGCCCGCATGTGCGGCTCGACGGACGTGACATGGTCAATTTTTCTTCCAATGACTATCTCGGCTTGGCGAATCATCCGCTGCTTGCGGAAGCCGCCGAACAGGCAGCCCGGGAATTCGGATTCGGCAGCGGAGCTTCGCGGTTGATCTGCGGGACCATGCGACCCCACGTGGAATTGGAGGAAAGAATCGCGGCTTTCAAAGGCTCCGAGGGCGCACTTTGCTTTGGCAGCGGATTCGCCGTGGGCAGCGGCCTCGTGCCCGCGCTGGTCGGACCAGGGGATCATGTCGTGATCGACAAACTTTCCCATGCCTGCCTGGTGGATGGCGCACGCGCCAGTGGGGCAACCCTGCGCGTCTTCCCCCACAATCGCATGGACATGCTCGACCGCATGTTGGGAAAAATCCGCGCGGCTTCCGCCAGCAGCCGCATTCTCGTGATCACGGAGTCGATTTTTTCCATGGACGGCGACAAATGCCCGCTCCAGGAAGTGGTCGAAATCAAAGATCGTCATGGTGCCTTGCTGCTGCTTGACGAAGCCCATGCCACCGGGGTGACCGGACCGGAAGGGCGCGGACTCGCCGCTGCCCTCGGCCTGAGCGGGCGGGCGGATTTCCAAATGGGCACCCTCTCAAAGGCCCTCGGCTGTCATGGCGGATTTGTCGCGGCCCGGCGGCCGTGGATCGATTTGATCTATAACCGCGCCCGATCCTTCATTTTTGCCACCGCTCCACCGGCCCCCGTGGTCGCGGCAGCAGCGGCGGCGTTGGAACTCTGCGCCGGCAACGAAGGGCAGATACGCCGGGGTCTCTTGGAAAAAAATGTCACATTGCTTTCGGAATCGCTCGGGCTCGCGGACCAACCAAATTCTCCGATTGTGCCCGTGTTGCTCGGCGAGTCCGAGGTAGCGGTCGCAAAATCGGTCGCTCTCCATGAGGCGGGGATTCTGGTGCCTGCCATACGTTATCCAACCGTGCCCATCGGGGCAGCCCGCCTGCGATTCACTGCCACGGCTGCCCATGGCCCGGCAGACTTTGCCAATCTGCACAAGACCTGGAAGAAGATAGCCGGCGTGTAGTGTGCGTCGCTCCCGCAGGAACAGCGGCTCAAACCACGCAGTTACCGCGTCTACCCCTGCGCGCCCTGAGGCTCCCCTTAAAGGACTCCGGCTCCGCCCTGTTTTGAGCCCCCGAATCATCCAAAAGTCGACCATCGTCATTTTTGAAAGCCCTTATTCTTATTAAAGTTTCAATTAAATACGCTTTCTTGATTGTAATTTATGGCATTTATGGTTACAGTTTTCCCATGAAGCTAAACCAACCTCCTTTCAAATTAAGCCTGCCGGACTGAGCTTGATCGAACTCGCGGTGGGGATCGCCGTGATGCTTAGCTTTATCTGGGTTTTGTTTATCGGGATGACGGCTTGGAAATCCGGCGCCGACCGCTCAAATTGCATCGTCAACATCCGGAACGTCCACGTGGCCTCTCGCTCCTATGAGAATTTGCATGGTATTCGAGAAGGGCAGGATTTCCAACCCTCCTTCATCATCGGCACCGACTCCTTTGTCCAGCAGATGCCCGAGTGTCCGGCCGGCGGCACGCACACCTTCGCCAGCAAATTTCCAGCCTCCGGCAGCCTCATCATGAACTGCTCGGTGCAGTCCCATGTCCCGGCCACCAAAACGGGCTGGTAAGGCCACCTGGCAAATTCGACCTGAAAACACGCGGTTTTCACCTCTTGGGGGCGCCGAACCCCTCGATTCTGCTGCGGGTGGTTCCTGATTCCGTCGTGGCTCGGCCGAGTGCACGAGGGATAGTGAGAACTGACAGGGCCTTTTGACCTTTCCGTGTTGCCCCCTCTGGTAACCAGCTTGTAGCCGCCGAAGGTTTTCCGAAAAGATGCTCTTCCCCGGCCGGAATCCATATCCAATCTGGTTCGAAATATTCCGGAATGTGCGGCGTTAACCTCGGAATGAATTCCAGACGAGAGATTCTTCGCGAGCGGCATCTGTTGCTCCTTCTAAGCACCGGACTCCTGCTCACTGCCCCGCTTTCCGCTTCCTCCCCTCCCCCTCCGGCGATTCTGACTACCGAGGCGCTGCGCAAACAGGTCGAGTCCTTCAACCGGAACGACCACACGCATTTCGGACAGGCCATTTCCAACGAAGGAGCGGCGGACTGGATGGCGGCCAATGTCCCGCTCTTCGACTGCCCGGATCCAGACATCAAGGAAATTTACCATTTCCGCTGGTGGACGTTCCGCAAGCACATCAAGGAAACGCCGGATGGTTTTGTGATCACGGAGTTTCTGCCCCAGGTTTCGTGGAGTGGAAAACACAACACCATCAGTTGTCCGGCCGGGCACCATTTCCACGAAGGACGATGGATCCGCGATCCGAAATACCTCAATGATTACGCGGTCTTCTGGTTCCGCAAGGGCGGGGCTCCCCGCCGCTACAGTTTCTGGGCAGCGGACTCCATCTATCAGCGCGCTATCACCCTGGGCGATTTTGATCAAGCCATCGAATTATTGCCCGATCTCGTCGTGAATTATGAGGCTTGGGAAAAGACCCGTCTCGAACCTGACGGACTCTTCTGGCAAATCGATGATCGTGACGGCATGGAGGTCTCGGTGGGCGGCCAGGGCCATCGGGGCGAAGGCAAACGACCGACCATCAATTCCTACATGTATGGCGACGCGGTGGCGATTGCCGCGATCGCCGAAAAAGCCGGCAAACCGGAGATCGCCGCTCAATATCGCGCCCATGCAGGAGAACTCCGCAAACTCGTTCTCTCGAAACTGTGGGACCACGAAGCCGGTTTTTTCAAGGTCCTTCCCCGCGAAGATGGGGCCAAAGTAGTGGATGTGCGCGAGCTGCATGGCTACACCCCATGGTATTTCGGTCTGCCTCCCCGTGGCGGCGGCCTCGAGATTGCATGGAAACAACTGATGGATCCACAGGGATTCCGCGCGCCCTTTGGCCCGACGACCACGGAGCGGCGTCATCCCGGATTCAGGATTTCTTACGAAGGCCACGAGTGCCAGTGGAATGGTCCGAGTTGGCCGTTCGCCACCTCCATGACCTTGACCGCGCTGGCCAATGTGCTCAATGACTACGAGCAAGAATTCGTGACAAAAAAGGATTACTTCGAGGCCTTGAAGACCTATACCAAATCCCACCGCTTGAAACGCGACGACGGCACGGTCGTCCCTTGGATTGACGAGAATCTGAATCCAGACACCGGAGATTGGATTGCCCGCACGCGCTTGAAGTCCTGGAAGAATGGTATCTGGGATGCCGGCAAGGGAGGCATGGAACGCGGCAAGGATTACAATCATTCAACCTACTGCGATCTCATCATCTCCGGTCTCGTGGGGCTGCGTCCGCAGGCCGACGACACGGTGGTGGTGCACCCCTTGCTTCCCGATGGCATGTGGGATTTCTTCTGCCTTGATGGCGTTCCATACCACGGTCGCGTGCTGACCATTTTCTACGACAAGACCGGTCATCGTTACGGGAAAGGCAGCGGCTTGCGGGTGCTCGCCGATGGCAAAGAAATCGGCTTCCGCGAAACGCTTGGACGATTGGAAACCAAATTGCCCGCCAGAAGAGAGGGTTCCGGAACATCGAATACCCGGAAAACTTGAAGGACTGGCACAAACCCGATTACGCTGACAGCCATTGACCCCAAGGGCGTGCCCCCATCGGACAGATGGACTTCCGCATCGAAGGACTCAAGATGTCGGACTTGAAATAAACTTGCCGGGAGAAGGTTGATTCATTGACGCAGTGCAAGGTTAGCGCGAGCCTTTGCCGAGACCGGCCGTGGCCTCCTCGGCAATCACCTTGCCGTTGAGTTTTACCGTCACGACATACCCCGCGTAGGCACGCCCGGTATCCGGTGTGCCGACCGTCCGCTTGTTTTTGCCTTTGCCGACCGTTTTGCTGCCACCTTCGGTTTCGGCGAATTTCGCGGGATCGGACTGCACCGTCATGCGGCCTTTCGCGGGCAACTTGACGGTGCGGGATCCCTTTTCATCCACCATCTTGTTATGATTCTGGATATCCTTTCCGTAAATCTGCCACTCCACCTTGAGACCGGCGAGTTCCTTGTCACTCCGGTTCTCCAGTTCAATGCGCAAAAGCCTGGAGTCCACCGCGGTCTTTCCCTTGCGATTCGTGCCTCCGGAAACCGCCTTTACCGACATGGAAACCCCGGGTTCGGCGGCGATCGCGGGGATGCTGGACAAAACGAGACAGGCAACGACGGCTTGGAGAATTCGGTGCGTTTCCATGGGACAAGAAACCAGCCCACGAAGGCCAAAGCAAATGGATTTATCGCGCGGGCTCAAGGCTCGGGTGGCGCCGGGTCGGTCGCGCTACCCGCGAGACTCAATTTGACCATGGCTTGGTCATGCCCCTTTTCGTCGGTGCTTTTCCTGCGGACGGGATCGGCGCTGACAATTTGTATGCGCAGGATGGGACCGGTGATTTTCCCGACGATGGGTTTGTCGAAGAGCCAGTGGTATTCACCTTTGACCGTGTAAACGAGTTTATCCGTGACCGAACCGAGGACAACATCATCACCACCACCGGCAATGCCGTCGGGACCAAGATCGGTAAAGGTGGCGGTCACTTGTGTTGTGGTGAAATTCGCCAACGGCATGGCCCAGCCGATTCCCCGCAGGGTGATGGTTTGTCCGGGTTTCCATTTGTCGGCCGCGACCCCATTGAAAGCCCGCGTCAGGTATTTGGTCTCGTTGTCACTGCCACCGATGGCGGCCTCGTCGAAGAAACAATCGCCCAGAGCGCCCGAAACATCCCCCGCAACAATATCGGCGGCAGGAAGATGAGGGATAGCCCAGCTCGAAGACATCAAAATGAGGCGTTTCAACCAGGGGTTCATGGCGTCAGGAAAATGGGTTTCCGAAGCAGGTTCCCGGTTTGGCGAAAAAAAATCAAATACTTTCGGAAAACCCTGACCGTGAAGGGAGTCCAATTTGCCATTCCGAGGAAAACCCGGGTCATTTCTCGTTCCTGTCGCGCATATGTGAAGTTCGCTGCTTCGTTCCGCTGGTTTTTTATGCGTTGCTTGTGAACCTTCCGTGACACCGATCACGTTTACTGTTTCCGGATCGAACATGACGGCGGGAGCGATCATCCTCACCAGTGCCGGTGCCTCCTAGCAAATAGTCAGTCCCGAGTGACTGGGATACCCTTAGGATTCAGGATTTATCTCCACCCGATTCATAGGCTTCCTCTGCGGCATGCCAGGCAAGGGTGGCGCATTTGATGCGGGCCGGGAACTTGCGCACGCCCGCGAGGGCCGCGAGGTCGCCCGCGGACTCGAGATCGAGGTTCGGTTCGGCGGGGCCGGCGAGCATTTCCACCACTTCGGCGACACGTTTTTCGATATCCTCGGCCGGGCAACTTTTGAGTCGTTCGGTCATCATCGAGGCCGAAGCGCGGGAGATGGCGCATCCATCGCCGTGAAAAGCAACGCCAACAACCACCCCGTTTTCCACCTTCAGGAAGACGCGAATCCTGTCGCCACAGAGGGGATTGTAGCCCTCGGCCTCGTGGGTGTAGCCAGGTAGTTCCCCTTCGTTGCGGGGTCGTTTGTTGTGGCTCAGGATGATTTCCTGATAAAGATCCTGCAAATCTTCCATGTTGATACCAAACGCCCGCCGCGGCCATCCCGCAAGCACGGTTTCACCGTGGAAATCCGGTTCGACGAGTCAGAGGGACTTCACTCCCGGGACTTTCTTCTCCAACACCTCCACCTTGACCGGTGTCAGCCCCCGGTTGTAGAAACCCAATTCCTTGGCGGCGGCCAAACTCACATCAATAACCCGTCCACGCTTGAAGGGCCCGCGATCGGTGATCTCGACCACCACTGATTTCCCGGTCCGCTCATCAGTGACCCTGACCGGAGTGCCGAAGGGAAGCTTCCGATGGGCGGCGGTCATCTTCTGATCACACAGCTTGCGCCCGCTCGCCGTGCGGGTTCCGTGATTCGTGCGCACCGAATACCAACTGGCGATACCTTTCTCCGTGCGGATTACCTTGCCGTAGCAAAGACCGCCTGCGGTAGTTTCGGCAGTGCTCTGGCAAGCGGTGAGCCCCCCAAGGAGAAGGAAAGTTATGGCCATCAGGCCCGGCAAGGTGGAAACGGTGCGGGATTTCATGGTCGGATTGGAGAGCCAAACTGTCGCATCGCAGGCGAAAATGGCAAACCGAAAAAAATACCGAACGGTGTGTATTCTTTCGAATTCGTTCTTTGCCTGATGGCGCGGATACTGCTTATTAGTCGTTCCGGGGAATTTCCACAAGGTCTTTCCCGATCCTGACATTTTTCTTTACCAACGCATGCCAACCGAACCAACTTTTACCAGCCGTCTCGATCAAACGCCTTCCGGACTCGGGCTTCTCACCCGGCACCACTTGAAATTCACCCTCGCGAGGGACAAACAGACCGCCAGCCGGCGCGACTGGTGGGTGGCCACTTCGAAAGCCGTGCAGAGCGTGATTGTCGAGCGGATGATTGCGACCCAGGCCGCCCACCACCGTGCCAATGCCAAGCGCATCTATTATTTCTCGCTGGAATTCCTGATGGGCCGCCTCTACTCGAACAGCCTCCACAGTGCCGGAATCTTCGAGGCCATGCAGCAGGCGGTGCGCGACCTCGGCATGGATCTCGACCTCCTCCGGGATGAAGAATACGACATGGCCCTCGGGAACGGTGGCCTTGGTCGACTGGCCGCCTGCTTTCTCGATTCCCTCGCCACGCTGGATCTTCCCGCCATCGGTTACGGCATCCATTACCACTACGGACTCTTCAAGCAGGAGTTCCGCAACGGCTACCAAGTTGAATTGCCCGATGAATGGATGAAATTCGGCACCCCATGGGAGATCATGCGTCCGGAATACCAGGTCAGCATCCCCATTTACGGCTACGTGGAAAACCTTTTTGACGACCGCGGCAATTATTTGCCGAAGTGGAATGGAACGAAGTCCCTCGTAGGTGTGCCTTACGACATCCCGGTGCCGGGCTATGGAACCACCACGGTGAATTTCCTCCGCCTCTGGGAATCCCGCGCGCCCGAAGAGTTCGACTTCGACGCCTTCAACAGAGGCGGATACGAGGAAGCGGTCTACGAAAAGAACATGTCGGAGACGGTTTCCAAAGTCCTCTACCCGAACGACAAAACGGAGAGCGGCAAGGAACTCCGGCTCATCCAACAGTATTTCTTCGTCGCGTGTTCGTTACGCGATATCATCCGCCGGTTCAAGAAAACCAACGAAGAATGGGCAGACTTCCCCGAAAAGACGACCATCCAGCTCAACGACACCCATCCGGCTGTTGCCATCGTCGAATTGCAGAGGTTGTTGCACGACGACTACCAGCTTCCTTGGGAGGAGGCCTGGGGTATTGTCACGCGCACGTTCGCTTACACCAACCATACCCTCCTGCCCGAAGCGTTGGAGAAGTGGAGCGTGACGCTGTTTGAGAAAGTTCTCCCCCGCCACCTCCAACTGATTCTCGAAATCAACCGGAGATTCCTCGACGAGGTCGCCACGCACTGGCCCGGCGACACGCAAAAACTCGGCACCCTCTCGCTGATCGAGGAAGGCGGGGAAAAGATGGTTCGTATGGCCCACCTTTCCGTCGTGGGAAGTCATTCGGTAAACGGCGTGGCCGCCCTTCATACGGAGTTACTCAAAAAGGATCTCTTCCCGGAATTCAACGAGTTCTACCCCGGCAAATTCAACAACAAGACCAACGGCATCACCCCGCGTCGCTGGTTGTTGGCCGCCAACCCGCGTCTTTCAAGACTCATCACCGACCGGATTGGTTCGGGCTGGGAGCGTGACCTGGACAAATTGCAGGAATTGGAAAATTTTGCCGGGGACACCGGATTCCAAGAAGAATTCATGGCCGTCAAGATGGCGAACAAGATCGACCTCGCCCGGATTATCCGCCGCGAGTGCGGGATTTCCGTGAATCCGGCCGCTCTTTTCGACGTGCAGATCAAACGCTTGCATGAATACAAGCGTCAACATCTGAACCTGCTTCATATCCTCGCCCTCTACCGGAGATTGCTGCAAAACCCGGACCTCGACATCGAACCTCGTGTCTTTGTTTTCGCGGCCAAAGCCGCCCCCGGCTATGACATGGCCAAAACCATCATCAAGGCCATCAACGCCGTCGGCCACACCATCAACAACGACCCGCGCGTGCGCGACCAACTCAAGGTCGCCTTCTTGCCGAACTACCGTGTTTCCCTCGCCCAGCGCATCGTGCCGGCCGCCGACCTGTCGGAACAAATCTCGACCGCGGGCAAGGAAGCATCCGGCACCGGCAACATGAAACTCGCGCTGAATGGCGCCCTGACCATCGGCACGCTCGATGGGGCCAACGTCGAGATCCGGGAAGAGGTCGGGGACGACAACATCTTTATCTTCGGCATGACCGTGGATGAAGTGCAAGACCTCGTTTCTCGCGGCTACAATCCGCGTGCCTTCTACGAGGGCAATGAGGAGCTACGCGCCGTTGTGGACTGGGTCGGCTCGAACTACTTCACCCCTGATGAACCTCATGGCGTATTGCAATCGCTGCACAATGATCTCATCAATCACGATCCCTTCCTCGTGCTCGCCGACTACCAGAGCTACAGCGATTGCCAGGAGCGCGTGAACCTCGCCTTCCGCGACCGCGTGCGCTGGGCCCGCATGGCCATCCTCAACACCGCCCGCGTCGGCAAATTCTCCAGCGACCGCACCATCGCCGAATATGCGCGGGACATCTGGAAAGCCCAACCCGTGAAGGTATGACGAAGTGGAACGAAATCAGGGGCTACTGGCGTCCAAGGTGCTGAGTTCAGTGCCCGAAGAGCCCCTGTTCTTCGTTCCTTCACCACTCCCGTCCGCCGCGTTTGCCCCCCTTTTTCCAAAAGGGAAAGCCGGAGGATTTCTTCTTTTTCCCATCGGCGCTGCCTCCAGCCTTGGCTGATTTCTTGGCAGCGGACGGGCGTTTCGGCGTGGGCTTCATGGATTCGGCACCCGGCCAATCCAATTCAGCAGGCTTTTCGCCGCGCATGACAGCTTCTCCTTCGGAGGTGAGACCTAACAACGGGTATTCGCCCGAAGTATCGGTCGCCACCAGCCCGGCTTTCTCCATTACGTCGAATAGATCGCGGATGTAGTTTTCTCCCGCTTCCTTGAGCAATCCGAAAGTCGATAGGGTATTGAGTCCTCCGGGTTCGAGGTCGGCGGATTTTGATCCCACGAGCATGGCGGTGATCTTGCGGCGGCCGAATCTGGCGGTGTATTTGCCATCCTCTTTCCGGCAGCACCGTGCCACCCCGCTCAAGGCCATACGCAACCACGTCTCCTCGCGTAAGGTTCCCGGCCGTGCCCCTCCCCCACCCTTCTGGAGACAAGAGTCGCAGCGCCCGCAGGATGGGGCATGTTTTTCACCGAAGTAATCGAGCACCCAGCCTTGACGGCAATGGTTGCTATAGGCGAAGGCGACTACCGAATCGAGGCGCGCGCGATCGCGGCGTTCCTTCTCCCGTAAGGCGGCTCCATCCACTTTCAGTTCGGAAGCGCGCAAATCGGGATCAAGCAGGCGTGTGCCGCGTTTGCGCTGGCCGGGCACATCGAAACGCTCCACGGCACCGTTACGCGCGAGGAAGGCCAGGGAGCTGGAGACAGCCATGCCATTGCGGAGTTCCATGTGCTCGGTCAGTTCTTCGATGAAAAGATGAACCTCATGGTGGTTGTCGGAAAGGTTGCGCAACGTTTGATAGACATCACGGATGGTTTTTTCTCCCGGATTGGCACCCTCGATGAAGAATTCCTGGGTGCGCGTGTCCGCGTAGTTGAACAACATCTCGCAATGACCGGGTTTTCCGTCGCGCCCGGCGCGTCCGGCTTCCTGATACCAAGCCTCGACACTGCCGGGCAATTCCCAATGCACGACAAAACGCACGTCGGCGCGATCGATGCCCATGCCAAAGGCATTGGTGGCGACCGCGATATCCTTGCGGCGCTCAATAAACTCATCTTGCGCGCGCTGGCGCGCCTTGTCATCCATGCCGGCATGGTATTCCACGGCCTTGATCCTCGCCTTGCGGAGTTGCGCCCCGACATCCTCGACACTCTTGCGCGTGGCGCAGTAAATGATGCCGGTTTTCCATTCGCGGATGAGCTCGATAAGCCGTTCGATTTTGTCAGCCTTGCCACCGACATGCTTGATGTGGAAGGCGAGATTGTCGCGGGCGAAGCCGCTGACCAACTCGAACGGCTCAGCCAAAGCGAGCGTCAAGCGGATGTCGTCACGCACCAATGGCGTGGCCGTCGCTGTAAATGCGGCGACTGGAGGCATGCCGATCTTTTTCCTCGCCTCGCCGAGGCGGAGATAATCAGGGCGGAAATCGTGCCCCCATTGCGAGAGGCAATGGGCTTCGTCAATCGCCATCAGCCGGACCGGCACCGTCGAAAGGGCTTGGAGGAAAACCTGGGAACGGAATCTCTCGGGTGCGACATACACCAGCTTGTAGTGGCCGTTCTTCATGGCATCCAGCCGCCGCTGCTGCTCCGGCCAATCGACCATGCTATTGATGACAGTGGCCGGTATACCCTTTGCGTCCAACGCATCCACTTGGTCCTTCATGAGCGCAATGAGCGGCGAAACCACAAGGGTAACTCCATCCATCATGAGGGCGGGCAACTGGTAACAGAGCGATTTGCCACCGCCGGTGGGCATGACTGTCAGCACATCACGGCCTTCGAGAATGGCGAGCACCACTTCGTCCTGACCACCGCGGAAGTGGTCGAATCCGAACCATTTCTCCAAGGCTTCCTGAGCCCGCGCACGCAGGTCGGCGGTTTTCGCGGAAGGTTTGGGGCCGGATTTCGCCATGAGGGCGGAGTTTACCGCCTCCCCGGCAATAGGGCAACATCTGAACGCTGGTTATAGCGAGATCCAGGCGTTGTGCAGGTATGGTTCCCCCGTAAAATCGGGAGGCATACCTCCCCAGTCGATGAGGAAACGACGACCCGCGGTCGCGCATCCCCGCCGGATCTGGTCTTCGAAACCTTCGCGGGCAAGCCGCCGGCAATTCGTTGAACAAAATAGCCATCCTCCTGGGACAGTCACGCGGGCTGCCGCCGCCACGAGTTCGTGGAAGTCATTTTCCACCTTCCAAACCCGTCCGCGATTGCGGCTGAACGTGGGAGGATCGAGCACGATGCCGTCGAATTGGCGCCCCTTGCGTGCGAAGAGCGTGAGATAATCGAGCGCATCGCCCTTGGGAAAATGATGCGCCGAGGGATCAAGTCCATTATTTCGGAAGTTCCGCTTGCCCCATTCGAGCGCGGGTGCTGATAGGTCCACGCTGCTTGTTTCCGCACCGGCCATGGCCGCTGCGACGCTGAACCCGCAGGTGTAAGCGAACAAATTGAGAAATGCCTGCCCGGGGCGCATCGACTCCCTGACCTGCAGGCGGTTTTCCCGCTGGTCGAGAAAAAGGCCTTGGGAATATCCCGTGCGAAAACTGATCTCGAATTGGATGCCATTCTCCCGAATCAAGAACGGGTCGGGCAGGGCCTCGGCAGCCTCGGTCAGGAGAATCGGGTCGCTTTTTTCCTTCGCATCGAGGCGTTTCCACCAGACCGGCAGGCATTCGGCCACCAGACATTGCCGCCAGGCCTCGGCCAGCGGGCCAGGCGTCTGGGCCAACCAACGACCGGCAAAATACTCGATCATCAAGCCTGGATCACCGTCACCAAGGCCGTCGAAGGCGCGAAATGCGGAATCTTCTCCAAATCCCTGCGCTTTCCGCTTTCGTTTTGCCGCATCCAGTAGTTCCTTTTCCGGTTTCCACATAGTCACAAACATGCCGATTTTATGAACGCTCTCCAAGAAAAACTCGATGCCGCTGTCGCCTCCGGTTCACTCCTGCCCGCCAGCCGCGAAAATATCCTCGCGCTGCTCTCCGCCACCGATAACCCCGTTTATCCCGCCGCGGTTGGAGAACTGGTCGGCGCCGGGCAATGGACCGAGTTGAATGATCGGTTCTTCCGGACCCTCGCCTTCGGCACCGGCGGACTGCGCGGACGGACAATCGGTCGGGTGGTGACAACCGCCGAACAAGGCTCGGGCGGCCCGAACGGTCGCCCGGAGCATCCATGCGTGGGCACAAACACGATGAACTTCCACAACGTGTCGCGAGCCGTCCAGGGCATGATTTCCACGGTAAAGGCTTTCCTCGCCGAATCCGGAATCCATCGGCGCCCGCGGCTGGTTTTCGGTCATGACACCCGCCACTTTTCACGCGGTTTCGCCGAATTCTGCGCGAAAGTCTGCACAGATCTTGGATGTGACGCCTGGCTGTTCGCCGCCGAACGTTCCACCCCACAGCTTTCCTTCGCTATCCGCCACCTTGGTGCCGACGCCGGGGTCGTCTTAACCGCCAGCCATAACCCACCTCACGACAACGGTTTCAAAGCTTACTTCAATGATGGAGGCCAGCTTGTCGAGCCTTATGCCACGCGAGTGATTGAAGCGGTGAACGCCATCCACAATCCCGCCTACACCACGCTGCCGGAAGAAGAACGTGGTGCCCTGACCATCATGGGCTCGGAAATCGACGAGGCTTACATCACACGCCTGACCGGTCTCGTGCTGGAACCGTCCCGTTTGTCCGGAGGGCCGCGGCCGAAGATTGTTTTCACCACGCTGCATGGGACCGGCGGCCGCATCATCCCCGGCGTGCTGAATAGGCTCGGATGTGAGGTGGATACCGTGTCCGCACAGGACAGCCCGGATGGAAGATTTCCAACCGTGACCTCGCCGAATCCCGAAAATGCCGAGGCCCTTCAACTTGCCATCGAACAAGCGGAAGCCACCGGAGCGGATCTGGTCATTGGCACGGACCCGGATTGCGACCGCATGGGCGTCGCTGCACGGGATGCCGGGGGCAAGATGGTGCTGATCACCGGCAACCAGATCGGTTCTCTTCTCGCCTACCACCGCACACGCACGTTTTTCCAACAGGGAGTTTTGAACGACGGGAACCGCGAACGCGCCACGCTGATCAAGACATTCGTCACCACCGATCTCCAATCTGCCATCGCCAATCATTATGGAATCGGATGCGTGAACACATTAACCGGTTTCAAATACATCGCGGAAAAGCTCCGCAAATACGAGACGGCTATTCCACGACATGTCTACCGCGACTACACCTCGCTCGATGAAAAAGAAAGCCGCAGTTTGCGGCTCGAACATTCCCGCTTCTTCATCTTCGGCGGTGAAGAAAGCTACGGCTACCTCGGCAGTGATTCGATCCGTGACAAAGATGCGAACGGCTCCGCGGTCATGTTCGTCGAGATGGCATGTTATGCCATTTCCATCGGACTGACCGTGCCCGGATTGCTCGATCTTGTTTACCGGGAATTCGGATATTTCCTGGAAAAGAACCACTCGAAAACCTTCGAAGGAGCCGAAGGAGCAGCTCGCATCGCCGCTCTGGCCGCCTCCTACGCGGGAGAGCCTCCAACCGAAGTGGATGGCAGCAAGGTGACCAACATTCGCGATTTCAACCGCGATACCCTGCACGACGAGGAAGGCGACTCTATTCCGAAGGAAAAAATGCTCTTCGTCCAATTGGCAGATGGAAGATCCTTCGCCGTCCGCCCGTCGGGAACCGAGCCGAAAATCAAATACTATCTGTTTGGACGACAATTGCCGCCAACGGGAGGAACTCTCGACGCCGTCAGCCTCGAAGCAGCGAAGCACAGCGTCGGAAACACCCTCGCCTCGCTCTGGAAGTGGCTGGATGAGGACATCACACGCCGTCTCGCCTGAACCCGGCGGTGGAATACATCCTAAAAGGCTGCCCTGCGGACCGAAGGCCCCCGTGTGCAGAATGATGGTGCTGAACGGCCGCAGACCACTTTGAATTCCGGGTTAAACCCGGAACAGGCTGGTCACGGACTCGCCATTGTTGATCCGCTCGATGGCGGCGGCCAGCAAAGGCGCCACAGTCAGCGTGGTGACTTTGTCACCTCCACAGGCCATCGGGACGCTGTCCGTGCAGATGAGTTCCTCAATGGCCGAATTGGCGATCCGGGACAAGGCAAGCTCGTTCAAGACGGCATGGCTGACTCCGGCATAAATCCGGCCCGCTCCATGTTCCTTCAAAATCTTCGCCGCGGCCGTGAGCGTGCCCGCTGTTTCGGTGATATCATCAACGAGCAAGACATCGCGCCCCTTCACCTCGCCGATGACATTTGTGGCCTCGACTTCTGTTGCCGACACCCGGTGTTTGGCCACGATGGCCAAATCCGCCCCCAAAGCCTCGGAATAAGCGCGGGCCATTTTCACACCACCGACATCCGGCGAAACCACCACCAGATTCTCGTTCAATCCTTTTTCCCGCAGATAGCGGATCAACACTGGTGCGGCATAAAGGTGATCCACGGGTATATCGAAAAAGCCTTGAATCTGTGCGGCATGCAGATCCATCGTGAGCACCCGGTTGACACCGGCGGCGGTCATGAGATTGGCCACCAATTTGGCGGTGATTGGCACACGGGGCTGATCCTTTCGGTCCTGCCTCGCGTATCCGAAGAACGGAAGCACCGCCGTAATCTGCTGGGCGCTCGCACGACGGGCCGCATCAACCATGATGAACAATTCCATCAGATTCTGGTTCGTAGGCGGGCAGGTCGGTTGGATGAGGAATACATTCTGCCCCCGGACGTTCTCATTGATTTTTACAAAAGTCTCTCCATCGGGAAACGCGTCCACCCTCACGTCGGTCAAATCAAGGCCGAGTTCCCGGGCAATCGCCCGGGCCAGTTCGGGATGGGCATTTCCAGTAAAAAGTTTCATGGTCGGTTGGGGGAGCGAAGAGGGAGATGGTTTAGGCAGATGTGGCCCAGTCTAGCGTCGGTTCAACCGTCGGAAAAGGAAGAATCCTAAGGAAAGGAAGAGGGCATTGGGCAACCAGATGAGAACATGGGGCAGAACTTTCTGCGTGTTGAACGTATCGCCTATGATGATAAAGATGAAATATGCACTCGCCAGAGCCAGGCTGATGGCAAATCCCGCCGCCGTCTCGCGACGTTGGGCTGTCACCCCCAGAGGGATCCCGACCAGACAAAACGTTACACACGCGAGCGAAAAGGAGTAGCGCTTGCTCAGTTCGACACGAAAGGGATTCACCTGCTTTTTGTCAAGTTGGAGACCATCCTTACCTTCGAGACAAGCCCGGATCTCATCGTTCGTGAGCGCGGCAGCTTTAAGTCTGCGATTGTGCAATTTGCTCAAGTCATACGGGGGCAATTCGGCCATGCCCGCAAGAATCCGGGTCATTTTTCCGGTGTAATCATCACCTGAGGTGGCGGCCAAGTAGAGATCCTTCATCGCGAAATTCATCTGGAGTTTATCCAGATCCGCCTTCATCACACCTTCGCGCGCATGGACAAACTTGACCGCGGTGTGCTCGCCATCCGTCTCGAAGACTGTCACGTCCTTCATTCGATCTCCATCTTTCTCCCGAAAGTAGATCACATTGCCTGGAAACGAGGAGATCACCTGATCGGGCACAAGGATGGCGGCAGGATTGCGCGCCGCCATGTCGAAAACCATGCTTTCAATTGCTGTTTTCGCCCGAGGGGCTATCGAGACATTGATCCAGAGACAGAACAGCGAAAAGGCCGCCGAAATGAGAATCACCGGCCCACTGAGCCTGAACATGCTGATTCCCGCCATGCGCAAAGAAACCAGTTCGCTGTCGGCGGATAGGCGCCCATAGACAAGGAGCACTGCCGTCAGAAATCCCCAGGGGATGGTGAAGACAAGCGAGAAGGGCATCACATAGAGGATGAACTTCAGGAAGTATTCGAGCGTGACCGTATTGTCGACCAGGCGGGGCAGCACTTCCTTGAAGATGTTCCCCAGAACCAGCACGAGGCAGAGGACAAAGACCCCGAACAGGGTCGTGCCCAGGACTTGTCCCCCGATATACCGGTCGAGAATGCGGATGCGCATCACCAAATGAAGCCCTTATCGATGCTTCCGCAAAGGGAGATTGCCGCAAAAGGGCGGTTTCATAGAGACTTGAGGGGCGGCTGGGATCCCAGCGAGGAAAAGGAGGCAACAAGGGCTCCCGGCTCCACTTTTTCCGCTCCGCGTGCGATGATCATGCGTCTTTGGCAAGCTAGGGCCTCTTGGCCGGGTAGCCCCCACAGCCTGGCGAGCGCCGACAAGTCAGCGGCTGAGCCGGAGGAAGCTTCACCGAAGCCACTCCATCGGTATTCGGCAGGGTCGCTCACCAGACCGGCGCGGACAGGATTTGCATCGATGTAAGCAGCGACAACGCGAGCGATTTCCCCGTATCCCGCGGCAACACCCGGCGTTTGGCTCGTTCCATCCTCCTCATGATCCACGATAAAGCTGCGATAACGTTCCTCCCAAAGAGTGCCCGACCTCTCGTTGTTTCGATTGAACCACTGGGTAAATCTTTGTTTAAGGGACTTCATCATTAACCCCAAGTCCCCCATACGCCGGCGGTAAGGGGCGAGCAACTCCCGACGACTTGATTCCGCGCCACACATGGCCAGCAGATTCTCCAGATGAATCCGAACGGCCCGTCCATTGATCAGACCGACCCGGCGAAGAACTTCCGCGTCGGGGGGGTCGTCCTGGTGTCTTCCGGATTTTACAGGCACCCGGAGCAAAAGATGGAAATGGTTTCCCATCAGGCACCAGGCCACGACATCAATCCCGCTGAATTCGGCGTAGGCCAGCAGCAATTTGCGGAAATGCGCCTTTTCGGCTTCGCCAAAAACGAGCCGTCGCTCCACCACCCGGCTGAGCACATGGTAAAGGCCTACGGATTCTTCAGAGACCAACTTCCTTGCCGTTCGCATGCCGGACAATAAACGGGGACAGACAATTTGACAAGATATTTCGATGCTTACAATAGGTTACAGTTCTTTCACTCTTCCTTGAAGCCGCTGTTGATCAGTTCCTCGACGGCTTCCATGGCCTCCTGCGCCTGTGTTCCCTCGGTCGTGATGAGGATTTTGGACCCGTGCCCAGCGGCCAGCATCATTAGACCCATGATGGATTTGCCGTTCACCTGTTCGGCGTCTTTTTCGACCCAGATTTCGCAGTCGAACCGGTTGGCCAAGCGCACAAACTGGGCGGCCGGACGAGCGTGGAGGCCCAATTTATTGACGACGGTGAGTTCCTTTTTGAGGGTCATGATGATGGCGAACGGTGAATTGTAGCGTGCCCGAGCGAGGATGCGAATGATTTTGTGCCTTGAACTATCGGATTGGTCGTTCCTCGGGATTGGCCATGAGCCCGAGCAGGCGACTGCTGAATTCCTCAGCGACGTCGTAGCCGAAACTGCGCAGTTTCTCATTCATCGCAGCCACTTCGATAAGTCGTGCCATGTCGCGCCCGGCGGCGACCGGAATTTCCACATGCGGGACTTCCACCCCCATGATCTCGATGTGTTCGCGTCTGGCCCCGAGACGGTCAACTTCGTTTAATGCGGACGCGGGCCGCAAACTGACGACAATATCAAGTCGCTTCTCGAGCCGGACCGCGCCTACCCCGAAGAGGGAAATGACGTTGATGATGCCTAATCCTCGGACTTCCATGACCGCCCTGCCCATGGCAGGTGGAGTTCCCACCAATTCCCCTCCGGTGCGACGCAAATGCACCAAATCGTCCGCGACGAGACTTGCTCCTCGTTCCACCAGTCCCAAGGCAGCTTCGCTCTTTCCGGTGCCGCTTTCGCCGCGGATCAGCAGGCCGATTCCTCTCACATCCACCATACAGCCGTGTTCGCTGCAGACGGGAGCGAATTCCCATTCCAGCTTGAGGGTGGCCTTGCTGATGAAGTTCATCGTCACGCTTGGCGAGGTGAAGACTGAAACGCCGTGGCGTTCCGCTTCCTCCAGCAGCGCGGGTTCGAGGGTGGCCCCGCGGGAAACGACAAGGCAAGGAATGCCGGTGGCGCACATGGTTCCGAATCGCTCCACCCGAAGTGCGGGCGGCAAGCTTTTCAAATACGATGTCTCGCTGTTGCCGAGAACCTGGATCCTACGTTTGGCGAAATAGGTGAAAAATCCGGCGAGGGCGAGACCGGGCCTGTTGATGGTCGGTTCGCTGATGTGCCGATCAAGCCCGTTCTCGCATTTGACGAGTTGAAGTCCCAACTCGGGTCCATACTTGGCGTAAAAGTCCCGGACGGTGAGGAAGCTGATTTGGCGCGGCTGGCCTTTCATGACGGCAATTTAGGCGGGGAGAGCCGGACCGGGCAACCCCGATTGCTGGATTTCCGCTCCGGAATCAAATCTAGGTTAGAATTGACAATTTCCGCGGGTCCTGTCAATCTGGCGGTCATGAATCGAAATTCCCCCGAGATTTGCCCGGTTTGCGGGGAGGATGTACCGCCAAATTCCTGGGCTTGTCCGGAATGTGGCGCTGATGAGAGGGCCGGGTGGAATGAGGATGATGCCTATGTGGATGCCTTGGACCTGCCGGAAGCGGAAAGTGAGGAAGAGGCTCGGGGGTCTTACCAGGCGTTCATGGAGCGCGAGTTCGGCGTGATCCCTTGGAAGAAGAGGCTCGGCATGGTTTTTGGAATCGTTTTGGTGGTGGTAATGGCCGTTTATTTGATTCGGTTTTTCTGAGCAAGCTCCTCATTTTTCCCCACCTCCGGCGACAATTCGGGTGCCGGCGACGATGAGCACGGCCCCGAGGGGAAACCAGGGGCCGGGCACCTCTCCAAAAGCGAACCACCCGTAAATGCCCGCAAAAAGAAATTGCCCCCCCGTGGCGACTCCGACAACCTGCCCTCTCCAGTAGCGCAAAGCCCGGGCAATGAGTCCATGCCCTACGATGGTCGGAAAAATCACGATGAGGAGAATCCATTTCCATTCTCCTGCGGGAGGAAAGCGGGGTCCTTCACCAACCAGCCACTCGCTGGCAAAGCCGGTCAACGACGCGATGGCAAAAACCGGCACAAGCCACGCGGCGGTCGCCGGAAAAAGACTCGCCGCCTTTCGGCCAAGCGCCATATAACAGGCCAGCAATACCATGGCGGCGAGACAAATGATATCTCCCCGCCAGGTGTCGCCAGAACTCAGACTCGCCCCGACCAAGACGAGAACACCACCGAAACCCAACAAGGTTCCGACCCAATCACGGGGCCGGACCTTTTCCCCTGCCAGAGGAAGGAGAAGAAAGGGCAAGACGAGAGGGACGAGATTCACCAGCAGAGTCGCGTTGGCGGCAACGGTGGCACGGGCCCCGGCGACCCATGTGACAAAGTGACCACCGAGCAGCACTCCAGCGCAAAAGGCCCGGAACCAAGCGCCTTTGGGCAATTGGCTCCAATGCCCACGTCGGACAAATGGCAGAAAACAGATGCTTCCAAGGGCCATGCGCCAACCGGAGATTTCGCCGGCTCCGAGACCGCTCAATCGTATGAAGATGACTGATGATGCCATGGCGGCAACCGCCAGGACGAGCAATAAGGATTCTCCAAGCCGACGTCTACCTCCTTCCTTCATGCCTTACCATGCGACTCACGGGCATCCCGGGCAAGAACGAAGCAATGTGCACAAGAGCAGAGCGGAGGGGCTTGCAGCCCTTGGGACATCGTCCTTGAATGCCAATCGCTGCGGACCGCCGAGCTCGCAATCACCCGCCGCGCTACCACCTTACAGTGCGGAACGTTTCGCGAGTTTTTCGCGGCGGTCGGCGCGGTCGCGGAGAAGGGCCGCTTTTTTAACATCTCCTGCTTTCTCGTAGAAGCCGGCAACCTGACGCAAGACGGTGAGTTCGGCGGTCACACGGAAGTATTCCTTGTCGTCGGTTTCGATATGGCGCTTGTAGGCGAGTTCTATCTCGCGGCAGGCCTTTTCCATCCACACCGGATCGGTGGCGGCATAACCAAAATACTGGCTGGCCATGACCCGGAAGGCCTCGGGTTTGTCGCCGAAGTCCTGGAAGGATTTCCGGTAGAGGGAGGAGATACCATCGAAGTTCTTCGCCGTGGCGAGGATATCGGCCTCGCGTTCGATGCTGGCGGTGAGCAGGTCGGTGCGTCCGGTGTCGGTGTCCCGGTCGAGCCGGCGGCGTTCGCGGGCGACGTCACGCGCGTTGTCCTTGGCATCACGATGCGGGAAAACATGATCATCCTCGATGCCCTCGGCGAGTCTCAGGAAATCCGGGCGATCCCTGAAGCGGCGCCGGATGGTGTCGGCCAGTTCTTCCCATTTTGCGAGGGTGGTCTTCGAGCGTTCATCCTCATGATAAGCGATGGCGGCTTTCCATGGCATCGGATGCTCGGGCGTATTCCGCAGGGCAAGGTCCAGGGCTTCTTCGGCGATAGCGTTCTGACCGAGTCCGAGAAATAGTTTCATGAAACGCAGATAGACGGTGGTCTTTTCCAGACGTTCCGACCGGGTGCCGCGATCCGTGGTCATGGTGAGCATGGACTGGTGCATACGCTCGCCTGTTACCGGATGATTGGTCGTGCCGGTGGTGTATCCGACGTTTCCGGCTTCCGCCCATGTGTCCTCGTCGGGCATATAAACGATCCATGCGTGGGGACCGCGATCCCCATCGCCGGAAACGATGGTGGCGGGGATACCATGGCATTTCGCGGTATTGGCCGAAAAGTAGGACTGGTCGGCGCAGACGCCGCCGTGCTCGAGGATCTGCTCGAAAGTGTACGCCTCATAGGGATTGAGTCCGTTGACGGCGCGCTCCATGAGATACTCGATCATGCCGTAAGCCTCACCCCAACGTTTCTGGGGCAAGTGCATCTTCTTCAGCGCCCATTCGATCTCCGAATCATCCACCGGCACATCAACCACCCAGATAAGAGCGGTCGATTTCATCCGATGAATGCGACCGGTGAGCCGGCCCTTTTCGGAATTGTCGCGGAAAAGCCGGTAGCGGGTGTTGGCGCGGGAATCCGGATTGCCATAGTCGTCTTCCGGAAAGACCAGGGCACAAGCGAGGGCCAGCGCCGCGTATTTGTCGCGGAGCTCGGTTTTTTCCTCGGCGGCCCAGATCGAGGACCATCCCTTGAGCACACGCGTGAGATCGGCGGAGCCATCGGCGGACTGCAGCAAATCGGCGAGCGCATCGGGGTTTTTCTCTAACAACCAGAAGTAGAATTCGTGTTCCGGGCTGTTGTTGGCGAGTTCGCGGAGGAAACTCTCGTCCACGGCCTGGGCAAAGCCCTGGAGATCCATGGCGCGCCGGAACAATGGCTCGGCGAGCAGGGCATTGAAACGATCAACGCCGGTGCGGAGGGCGACCTTTTGGATAGCATCATGGAATCCGCGTTCGAGAAACTCCTGGAATCCCTTCCATTCGCCGGTTTCGACGGCGACATGGATGGCAAGGGAGAGGTTATCCAAATTCGACTGGCGGTTGGCCAGCGGGGTCATGAGATGGAGTTGCTCCTTGAAGATGGCGAGGCGGGGATCCTTCTCATCGCCGGATTTCGGCGTTTCCTCTTCCGGTTGCGGAGCGACTTGGGGTGCTTGCGCGACCTCTTCCGGCGCTTCCGCGACGGGCGGGTGAACGAAGTCAGGCGTGACAACGGCCACTTCGGGAGCCGCCGGAGGAAGCGCAGCCACGGGCACGGCTGCGGTTTGTTTGACCGGCTTGGGACGGCTCATGAGAAAACCGATGGCTCCGAGCACGAGAAGCACCGCGAGGCCGATGGCAAGGTATCCGCCGTGGTCCTTCGCCTCGGATGAATCTTGGCGGCGGGGATGGCCATGGTCCAGCCCGGGCCGTGCGGTTGGCAGTTTCGGACGAGACGGAGGCTTAGCCATATTCATGGGGAAACTATCAGGAAAGCGCCGGGTTGCCAACTTTTCGCGCTGAATTTCGCCCAACACTGCTTTCTCTCCAGCAGAAAGCCGCCTTCTGGTTCGATGGTGATTCCAAAGAAATCAAATCCGAGTGGCGGACCTGCTGAAGTCCGGGTAGGGTCGCCGATGGCCGCGACACCGTCCACCTTGCTACTGCCCTTGGGAACTCCCCTGCCCTCTTTTGACCTGCCGGATGGAACAAGTGTCCACCATTGCTTCGATCGAGCAAACGGGCGACCGACAGTGGTCATTTTCGCGTGCAATCATTGTCCCTACGTGGTGCATCTGGCGCCCGCTGTCGGGGCCATGGCGCGGGAATTCGCCGGGCGGGTGGACTTTTTCGCCATCAACAGCAACGACGTGAAACAATATCCCGAGGACCGGGCGGAACTTATGCCTGACTTCGCGGCGGAAAACGGTTGGAGTTTCCCGTATCTGGCGGACGAAACCCAAGATGTGGCCGTGGCCTACGGAGCGGCCTGCACTCCGGACTTTTTTGTTGGTGACCGGGAAGGAAGGCTGTTTTACCGGGGTCAATTCGATGATTCCCGCCCCGCGCGGTCCGGACGTCCGGAAATTCAAGTCGATGGGCGCGACCTCCGGGCGGCCCTCATGGCCTTATTGGGGGGGGGAGCCGCGCCGGCAAGCCAATTCCCCAGCCTTGGATGCAACATCAAATGGCGTTTGGGGAGGGAGCCAACATGGTTTCAGACAGCGAAATGACAACAATTATGGCTTTGCTTATTTTTTGCCCATTATATTTGCAGAATCTTTATAATTATATTCAATATGGATTATTAGAACTGATACTGATATCCAAAAATGAAGACACAATCCTTTCAAAATTACCCGAAGCTGGTCGCGGGGCGCTTTGAAATCCTTGGTTTGCTTGGCATAGGCGGCATGTCCGAGGTTTATCGGGCCTGGGATTGCGAGAGAAACGAAGTCGTTGCTTTCAAAAAGGTGAAGGACGGCTCGGCCCGGCAAAAGGAGGCGATGGTCCGGGAGGCGGATGCTCTCAGACGGCTTTCCCATCCTGCCATCTTGAAATGCCACGCCTCGGGAGTGGAAGATGGAGACGAATGGTTGGCCCTCGAGTATGTGCCGGGCTGGGATGCCGGTGCGGTGGTGAAGGCCCATAGCTTCGACCAAGTCGACTTTCCCCGTGTGGCTGCGCAGGCGCTGCAAGCTTTCGCTAGCGCGCATGAGGGAGGATATGTCCATGGTGACATCAAACCCGGCAACCTGATGCTGGAAAAAACCACCGGCCCATGGCGGGCCAAGCTGGTTGATTTCGGGCTTTGTGCGCGGCCTTCCGAACATGACGGCGGGACAAGCGGCCCGAGCCGCGACGATCAAGGCTCGCTCTATTTCCTCGCCCCGGAGCGTTTTTCCGGCCAACCGGTTTCGGTTGCCGCGGATCTCTACTCCTTGGGCGCGGTCTTCTATTTCCTGCTCTCGGGGTGCTTCCCCGTGGATGGCGGCAGCGAAATCGAAATCATGGCCGGCCATGTGCTGGGTCGCATCGAGTCCCTCGAGAAAATCTCGGATGTGGACCCGTTGATTGCCCAATGGTTGATGAACTTGCTCGCTTGCGAACCGGAAGATCGCCCCGTGTCGGCGCTGGCCGCTCTTCGCGGACTTGCCTCCGCCCTTGCCCACCGTGGGATTCTCGGCGGTGCGACGGCGAAATGAGTCAGGACAGGGACTCGAGAAATTTGCGGTAAAAGATCACGCCCTCCTCAAGCTCGGCGATGGAGATCCATTCGTCCACCGTATGGGCCTGTTCAATGGATCCCGGTCCTGCGGCCACCGCGGGAATCCCGCCGCTCGCAAGATGGGCCGCATCGCAGAACCACGGCGCGGTGGTCAACGAACTCCCCGTCGATTCAAGGAGTCGCTTCACCATCGGGTGACCGGCGGGTGTGAGCAGTGGAAGGCAAGAGAATCGCTCGTAAACATGAATCGAGCACTCCGGGAACTCGCGGTCCAGAAAATCCGTGATCATCTTGACGGGGTCGGCGTCCGCAAACGCCGGAGTTGTTCTCATATCGATGGTCAGGGTTGCGCGGTCGGGCACGATATTGGGTCGCGTGCCGCCGTGGAATTCTCCCGGATTGATGGTTGGTTCTCCGAGAACCGGGTCGGAGAAATTCTCGCGCAAATACTGACGGAATTTTCCATCGAGAGCGAGCACGAGACGCGATGCGGTCACGATGGCATTGTCGCCGAGGTCCGGGCGCGAGGCATGGCAGGCACGTCCGCGCGCCACCAGATCCATCCACGTGCATCCCTTGTGGGCATGGACGATTTGGCATCCGGTGGGTTCGCCAACCAGAGCGAAATCATAACCACCGGCATAGCGGCTTGCGAAATCGATGGAGCCCGGCTGGCCGGTTTCCTCCCCCATCAACCCGACGAATGTGATCTCCGTGGAGAAATCCGGTAAACGCTCGCGCAGTTCGCCCAATGCCGCGAGCATGGCCGCCATCGTGCCTTTCGTGTCGCAAGCTCCTCGCCCGTATACGCGGCCATTGGCAATTTCTCCTTCGAATGGATCGATGGTCATGCCCCCGACGCCCACGGTATCCAAATGGGGGGCCAAGAGAACCCGCGCCTTCGGCGTGCCCCGGCAAGGGAAACGCCCAATGACATTCGGTCTTCCAGGTTGCACCTCCTCAAAATGGACGTCCGCGCCCAATCCCGAGAGCAGACCACCCACATGCCGGGCAATCTTCTCTTCCCCGAGATTCGCGCATTCCGTGCCGGGGTGGCTGTTGGGGTTCACGCTCGGAATCCTCACGAGTTGTTGGAGAATGGTTACGACATCCTGGGACATGCGCCACCATAACCATGGGCGGTCACATGGCGAATCCGATTTTCTATGGCAAGCCTTGCCAAACTCCGGGAACGGCCCCAATCTACTGCCAGCCGTTCCAAAACGGCGCTCATCTCATGAATCGATTCTTCCCCATCCGCCATGCCGCCGCCGCGCTGTTGATGTTCGGTCAGATGGCACCGGCGCAGGATTCTCTCCTTACGGAGAAGGAACAGGAAAGCATGCTCAAACGCCTCGATTCGCTTGAAGAAGAGGCCGGCCGCCTCGCCTCGGGCCGTCTGGCTACCGCCGTGACCGCCTTCAAAGCCGGACTCGCCGGCAATGAAGCCACCATTGATCTTTATTTGCAGTGTATTGAGAAAGTCCGTTACATCGATCAGAACCGCCCGCTCATCGAGTTCCGCGAGTGGAAACGGACGCAGAAGGACAAATTCAGCGAAATCTCCTTCCGAGAGGCCCTTCGTTATCAACTCCGTTGGCTGCTGCTCGGACTCGAAATGGCGAGCAAGGAACTCGCACCCGGCGAAATGGGAGAGAAAGCGGCGGAACTCGTCGCTGCGGTCATCCGGGATGCGAAATTGCTCGGTCCCCACACGGCCATGATGAAGGACAGCGCCTTCGGCACGGTTTTCGCCAATGCCTACAGGGTCGGCCATCTCGCACCCGAGGGCTGGCCTGCGAGCCCTCTTCCGGTCGGACCAGTCTATGAGCAACTCATTTTGCCGCGCCTGAGAATGAGCGGCGACATCCAACGCCTCGAAACGGCATGGACCACCCGCATTAATCAGGAAACCGCGCTCATGACCACGTCCGCCGAGGCCGACAAGGAAAAAGGCGAGGCCGATCTCGACCGTTTCAACACCGAGGAACGCCCCCGACTCCTATGGAAAATGCTCACCGACATCTACCGGGCGGGCGGACAACGCCAATCGGCGGGAAAAATGCTTTCCTTCCTGGAAGCGAACCTCTCCCACCGTTTGGCCGTCGAATGGGCCTCCGAGATGAAAGGCTTGTTGGAGGTGGTCGGCAGTCCCGATTACCCACCAACCGAAGCCACGACCGGCTCGCCACCGCCGGCGGTGAAAGAGGAAACTCCGGAGCCACCGGGTTCCATCACCCCCGTGCCCATGGCCCCGCCCAAGCCCCCTCCCCCAGCGCCTGCACCAAGTTCCGATCCCTTCGATGCGGTTAACCAACCCGGCTGAAAACCCGCCCATCGGAGAATGTGGCGTGAATGTTGCTTTTCTAATGGTGCTGGAGAAGTAAAGTCTCCGCCCTTCCTCCATTCTTGAGGAAGGCTCGCTAACCACCACTTCACTACCACGCACCATGATCACCAAAAGCACCGATCCGAAAATCGGCGCCTGCCTCGCCACTTTCACCTGCCTCCCGCCGCACGGGGCCAAACACGTCTCCATCTGCGGGGACTTCAACCAATGGCAGGCGGGACATGACACCATGACCCGCGAAGCAGATGGAACATTCACCATCACGCTGACCCTCAAAGAGGGCAGCCGCTTCTCCTTCAAATACCTTGCCGATGTCGGCGGCTGGCTCAACGACGAGAAGGCCGACGATTACCTGCAGAACGAATATGGCGTCTGGAACTCCATCGTCGCCACCCCCGCGGCCCCGAAGAAACCCGCCGCGAAAAAGGCACCGGCCAAGAAGGCGGTCGTGAAATCCGAACCGGAAAAACCAGCTCCTGTCGCGAAAAAGGCTCCCGCCAAAAAAGCCCCGGCCAAGAAAAAGGCCGCCGCGAAGAAGGCGAAGCCCTGAGCCTCACCGCTCACCGCATCGGCCGATAGACCGTCGTTGACCGAAAGATTTCCCCCGGGCGCAGGACGACCGTGGGGAAGGCGGGTTGATTGGGCGAATCGGGAAAGTGTTGCGTCTCCAGCGCGAAACCCGACCGGGCGGTGGAGGGATTCCCCGTGCCTTTCATGAGCGCGGGCGAATGGCCATTGAAGTGCCCATTATAAAAATGGATTCCCGGTTCGGTGGTGAGCACCTCGAGCGCCCGACCGCTCTGGTGGCGAACCAAGGCGGCGGACCGGAGTTTTCCCGCCTCCCCATCAATGACCCATGTGTGGTCGTAGCCACACAGCGTGGCCAATTCATCGTGTCCGTCGGGCTCGCGCATCGTCCGCAGCTTGCGGAAATCATACGCCGTGTCCGCGACGGGCGCGATGTGCCCGAGCGGGATACCATCGCCATTTTTCGGAACGTAGGCGGAGGCTAGGATTTGTAGCTCGTGATCCGTCTCGAAGGCTCCGGCATCATGACCGGCAAGGTTGAAGTAGGCGTGGGCAGTCGGATTGAGGATGGTAGCCCGTCCGAAGACTTCGGCGCGGCAATCGTAACGCAACGCCCCATCGGCACCGAGGCTGAGAAGCACCTGCAGATGAAGCTCGCCCGGATAGCCCTGCTCCCCATCCGGACTGACCAAGGAAAGAAGGAGTCCCTCGCTGGTGATCTGGGATTCCCAGGGCGCCTTGTCGAATCCGGGGCTTCCGCCATGGAGGTGGTTCGGACCGTTGTTGATGGGCAGTTGGAATGTTTCGCCATCAAGCGTGAATTTTCCGGCGGCGATGCGGTTGCCATACCGCCCGACGACCGCGCCGTGATAACCGGCGTCATTCCAATAGTCGTCGAGAGATTCGCAGCCCAGCACGACATCGAGGTTTCCCGGCCAAATCCAGGAACGAAGAATGGCTCCTTGATTGAGGATCTCGGCGGCATAATCTCCATGGCGAAGCGTGAAGATTTCCACCTCCCGGCCATCGGGCCGGACACCAAAAGGAGCGCGCGTGACTTCCAACATGCGCATCCGGTAACGCGGGGAGGCCAATCGCGCAAGTGGCTGCCACTCCCACTTCTGGGGAAAATGATACGACCACAACTCCTGCCACCTTGGGCACGATTTTCCACCGATAAAACTTTTTTTAAGATTTCCGAAATATTTCACAACTTTCTCTTGCCAGAAGGCACAGGATCCGCTTTATGCAGGGGAATATTCTCCTCGCACCTGCGCATGAATTTCCTGCAGGAACTTTTCTTCTTCGACGTGCGGCCTTTACCCAAGAGGCGGCTGGGTAGCGCCGACCCCGCATTGACCGCAGAAGCGCGACGACTTCTCCTCGCCATCGGGGAATGGGAACTGGCCTCCAAAGTGAAGGTCGAATGGTATCCCAGGCTACGGAGCACCGCCGGCCTGGCCGTCTATCGCGAGCACATGGTTTACCTGAATCCGAAGCTGGCGCGCTTCGCTCCCGTGGAACCAATCCACACGCTCAAGCACGAACTCGCCCATCTCGTTGCCCACACCCGCGCCGGACGGCGCCGCATCGACGCGCACGGCCCCGAATGGCGTCGGGCCTGCGTGGACCTCGGTATTCCTGGTGAACGCCCGACCCATAATCTCCCCCTTCCCAAGTCCAATCGTCCGCGCCCCTATGTTTACCGCTGTCTCTCCTGTTCCGGGGAGGTGAAACGCACCAAACCCTTCCGCTTTGCTTGCGCCTGTTATTCCTGCTGCCGGAAATACAGCGGCGGGCGCTTCGACGAGCGGTTCCGCTATGTGCGCGCGCGCGAAACGATCGAGGCTTGAGCATCGGGTTCTTTCCCGAATCCTCTGAAGGATTCCCCTCCCCCGGCTCGTAAAAGCTGGCTATGATTCGCCCGTTCCTTCTCCTCTTGGCCCTTGTCTCGGCCTTGTCCGCCGCGCCGTCCCAGAAGCCGAATATCGTCTTCATCTTCAGCGACGATCACGCCCACAAAGCCATCTCTGCCTATGGAGGCCCGCTGGCCAAGGTCGCGCCCACCCCGGCATTGGATCGACTCGCCGATCAGGGAGCCATTTTTTCGAATTCCTTCTGCTGTAACTCAATCTGCGGCCCCTCGCGAGCCGCCATCCTCACCGGCCTCCATTCCCACGCCAACGGATTCCTCGACAACGACTTCTCCACCTTCGATGGCAACCAGCGCACGGTCGCGAAAATGCTGCAATCCTCCGGCTACCAGACCGCCATCGTCGGCAAATGGCACCTCGTTACCGAGCCCCAGGGCTTCGACTATTGGGAGATCCTGCCCGGACAAGGCCATTACTACAACCCGGAATTCATCACCAGCGCTGGTTCAAAACGCGAGCAAGGCTACGTGACCGACATCATTACCGACAAGGCCATCCGCTGGCTCGATTCGCGCGAGGACAAGGAGAAACCGTTCCTCCTCATGTGCCAGCACAAGGCACCCCACCGGAATTGGTCGCCCGCTTTGCGCCACACTCGCCTCTTCGCCGATACCGAGATTCCTGAGCCCGATAGCCTTTTCGATGACTACAAGAACCGCTCGGTCTCGCTCACGAAGCAAGCAATGACCATCGCCAAAGAAATGTATTGGGCGAACGACATGAAATTCGAAGGCGAGAACCTCTTCCCTGAACACTTCGCGGGTGGTCTCGGGAATTCCGAACGTGCCCGTATGACCGATGAACAACGAGCCGCCTGGGATGCCGCCTACCGCCCTGAAAACGAGGCCTTCATCGCCGACGTGAAAGCCGGCAAACTCGATGCCAAGGCCGTGACCCGGTGGAAATACCAGCGTTACCTCAAAGACTACCTGCGTTGCATCCGCGCCGTGGACGAAAACGTGGACCGTCTCCTCGAACACCTCGACAAAAGCGGCTTGGCCGACAACACCATCGTTATCTACTCCTCCGACCAGGGATTTTATCTCGGCGAACACGGCTGGTATGACAAACGCTGGATGTTCGAGGAGTCCCTGGAAATGCCATTCATCATCCGCTGGCCAGGTGTGGTCAAACCCGGCAGCCGCCCCGAGACGATGATCCAGAATATCGATTACGGCCCCACCTTCCTCGAAATGGCCGGCCAACCTGTCCCCTCCGACATGCACGGCCGCAGCCTCGTGCCCGCTCTCAAGGACACCACCAAAGTGCCCGAGGGATGGAGAGAAAGCATCTACTACCAGTATTCCGGCGAAAACACCCACGCGGTCGCCGCCCATGACGGGGTGCGGACTTCGCGTTACAAACTCATGTGGTTCCCACGCACCAAAGAATGGAACTTGTTCGACCTGGAGAAGGATCCGCAGGAGATGAAGTCCGTCCACGCCGATCCGGAATACGCGAAAGTGCTGGAAGAAATGAAGGACCTCTACCGGAAGAACCGCGCAACCTATGGGGTCAATGATGCCACCGTGCCCCAGCCCCGCTTGAAAGACGGCTGGTGGAAGGAACGCCACCAGGCCAAGAAGAAAGAACTTTCCAAAGGCGGCCACGAGTTGGTTTTCCTCGGAGATTCCATCACCCAGGGATGGGAAGGCGCGGGCAAAGAAGCCTGGAGCAAATCATTCGGCTCCCGCAAGGCGATCAACCTCGGCTTCTCCGGCGATTGCACCCAACACGTGCTCTGGCGACTCTTCAATGTTGGCTTCGAAGGCGCGAAACCCAAGGTGCTTGTCTTGATGATCGGCACCAACAATACGGGAATTCACCAGCAGGATCCGGTCGAAACAGCCTCCGGGATCACATCCATCCTCAATATCATCCGCGACCGCAAGCCGGAAACGAATATCCTTCTAGTCGGCGTGCCGCCGCGCGGCGAAGGTCCCAGCGATCCTCTGCGTAAGATCAATGATGAACTCAACAGCAAACTCGTAGGTCTGGCCGATGGGAAAAAGATCCACTACCACGATGGCGGTGCCGCTTTCCTCTCCCCCGATGGCACCTGCCGCCCGGATCTGATGCCCGACAAACTGCATCTCTCGCCCGAAGGTTACAAGATCTGGGCCGCGCAGCTCGAACCGATCATCAACAAACTCGCTGGCTGGGATACCGCGGCAACCGCTCCGTGAAAACGAAGCGCAACCGCGAACGACGGATCTTGTTGGAGTTCGGGCTTTAGCCCGTCATTCCACCACTGCCAATGAGAGAAACGGGCTAAAGCCCGAACTCCAACCTTGCCCGATGGGCCCCGAACAACAACAGCAGGGACCGTTGTGCCAGTCTTGCCTTCGGGTCTGTCCGATGCTCTGATAGGTGGCACTCAATTCACCCACTGCCATGACAGAGCGGCACATTCTGGTCCACTATCACCTCCGCCCCGGCGGAGTGACGACCGTGCTGCGCGAACAGGCGCGCGTGCTAACCTCCCTCGGAGCGTCCGTCCAAATCATCAGTGGGGAGGCGGCTCCGCCGGGAGCGGATGATTTCCCGACGCCCATCGAAGTGGTGCCGGAACTTGGCTATCGGCAGCACCCTTTGGAGCCCGATGACTTCGAGAGGATTCTCCATCGATTGGCATCCATCGCAGGACTGGATGGGATTCTCCACTTCCAGAATCCGACGCTTAAAAAAAACCCCTCATGGATGGCGCTGATCAACCGCCTCGCGGCTTCCGGTCATGCCATACTTTTGCAGATTCACGATTTCGGCGAAGACCATCGTTGGCGGCCCGGTCACGAGCCGATCGACCATGCGCGGTTTTATCCGTGCGGAGACCGTGTCCTCTGGATTGTTCTTCATCCGGAGGATCGGGCGATTCTAGTTTCTGCCGGTATGGCAGACGATGATGTCGCGGTGTTGCCGAATTTGGTGTCCGCTCCTGTTTATGGCACCCTCCCATCGGCCGACGATGGAAAGGTCCGCGTCCTCTACCCGGCCCGAGGGATCCGCCGCAAGAACATCGGCGAATTTCTCCTGCTTGCCACCCTCGCACCATCATCTTGGGAATTCCGCAGCACCCTGCCCCCGAACGGCGCGGCTCAAGAGAGGCAATTCCGTCGTTGGCAAAGGTGGGCCGGTCATTTGGAGATCAAGGCTTTGTTAGGAGAGGGCACCGGAGACTACCGTCCTGATCTCGTGATCTCGACGAGTGTGCGGGAGGGATTCGGCTATTCCTTCGCCGAGCCGTGGCTGGCCGGGATTCCCGCGACCGGACGTCATCCGGATCGATGGTTGGTCGGTCATGACGGGCAGACTCTGCCTCATGCTCCGGGCCTTTACAGCGCAATTCACATCCCGACCCGTTGGCTGCGCAAGGATACGCGGCCCTTGGTTTCCGGTCCGACCATCGACTTCGCTGATTTGCCCGAGACTGGCCAACGCCATGTGCTGCGCGAGGTCGTGGGAGACCCGGACGTCGCGCGAGAGGATTTTCTTTTTGAGTTGATCGATGGTCGTCGGGTCAAAGCCGTTGATTGGTTCTCCGGGATTCTCGCACAGTCCCGGGACTCGATTAAGACCATGGCAGCACACATGCGTTCGGGATTTTCTTCTTTTCATCTGGGCGAGAGACTGCGGACCGTCGCATCCGGCGCTCGCGGGGCGCGTGGCGGGTTGCGCGGCCATGCCGATGCCTCCATGGTGCTTAGGGCATTTTCCAAGCCCGGACCATTCCGCTTCCTCCGCCTTCCTCCTTCATGATTGATGATCCTTTGCATCAGGTATTGCGTGCGTCACTCCAGGAGTTCCCCCTGAAGCCGTCGGGCCTTGCCCCGGTGCTCCGCCCATTGGAAGGAATCCAAGCGGTGGTTTTCGATTTCTACGACACGCTCATCCTGACGGAAACGAGCACGGTGCCCGCCGGGATGGAAACCGATGTGTTGTTGGGCAGCGATTTGGCGCGGCGGGTTAGGCTGGCCGGCGGGAAATTGCCCGCACGGGCCTCGGACTTTGAAGCCGCATGGTCGGCCTGCATCGCAGCGACCCATCGCCATCGCCGTGAATCTGAACCCGATCTGGTGCAACCGGAAGTGCATACCCTCGATGTGGTCCGCGATTTCTGCCAGGCTTCGCTGTCCGACAATCTCGCCTCCGAAGTGGCGGCTCGCCGGGAAGCATGGACCACCCGTTCGCGCCGTGCGCCCGGAGCACGGGCCATGCTCGGCAAGTTACGCGCACGCGGACTTACCCTCGGGATCGGTTCGAATGCCCAGCGGGTTTCCGAATCCCTGTTTTCCCTTCATTTCGGAGGAAAGCCCGAAGCACTCGGACTCACGCTGAACGTCTGGAGTTGGCGTCTCGGCGTCGCCAAACCCGACCCGGCGTTTTTCCGTCATCTCGCCAAACTCGCGGCTGGCCTCGGGATCACCCCTGCCCGATTGCTCTTTGTCGGCAACGACCCATCCCGCGACATTGCACCGGCGGCCAACGCGGGTTTCGCCACCTGCCTATACGCCGGGGACCAACGCTGCCTGCGCCCGTCCGGGAGCAGGACCCCAGATGCGGTCATCACCTGCTTCTCCCAACTCGACGGCATCCTGCGGTGATAGATTCCCGGGCAGGCTGGCGTAAACCCGCCATGCTTCCCATGCGTAGATTTTTCGGCCTTCTGGCACTCCCGGTTCTTACCGCCGTGGCGGTCGCCGATGATGCCCCACTTTATTCGGTGAAACTCGATCCCGGCAAGGTCGCGCGCGAAGATGCATTGGTGGCGATTGCCCACGGTCTGGAAAATGTCCCGCCCAATGCCAGTGGAGCGCTCTTTTTCCGTTCGGGTGAAGAGGAAGCCCTCCAGGCCGACCTCGATCCGGCGGATCGGAAAACCCTGTGGCTGCGGGTGCCCGGGCAATGGCCGGCCAACCAAATCCTTGAACTGAGTTGCCGCGCCTGGGTGCAGGACACGAAAAGTCCCGAGGAGGATCCGAAGGAAAACTTCAGCTTCAAGGATCCAAGCGGACGAGAGCTTTTCCTTTATCAGGCGAAAACCAATCCCGCGCCGGAAGGCACTTCCCCCCTCTTTGCGAGGTCCGCCTTCATCCACCCCCTCACCACCCCCGCAGGGCACATCCTAACAGGAACACGTCCCTCCGATCACATCCATCACATGGGCCTCTGGCACGCTTGGACGCAGACCAATTTCCGCGGCGAAAAAGTGGACTTCTGGAACATCAAGGAAGGACAAGGCACGGTTCGCTTCGCCAGCTACGACTGGCGGCATCGGGGCCGCGCTTGGAGCGGTTTCTCCGCGAAACAAGAGCATATCGCTTGGCCGGGACAAGCCCGGGAGACCAGGGTGCTGGATGAATCTCTGGTCGTGCGCGCATGGACGACCGCCAAAGCCCTCGTGCTCGACTACAATTTCACGCAGAAAAACGTTTCCGACGCGCCCCTCGAACTGACCGCCTATCGTTATGGCGGCGGCTTGGGTTTTCGCGGACGCCCGGAGTGGCGGCTTGAAACAAGCGACTACCTGACCAGTGAAGGAAAAACCCGCGAGAATGCCCACCAAAGCCGCGCCCGCTGGCTCGGTGCCAGCGGAACGACCGGAGACGCAACCAAGGGCAGCGTGGTTCTGCTTTCCCATCCGGAAAATACCGACTCTCCGCAGCGCATCCGCACTTGGGGCAAAGAACACGAGGGCGCCATTTTCATGAATTTCGTGCCGACTCAGGAAAAGGCTTCCTCCATCGCCCCCGGTGCCAGCATCACCCTGCGCTATCGGGTCATCACCATGGATGGCGGACTGGACAAGACGGTCATTGAAGCTATCTGGGATGACTATGCGAATCCTGTTCGAGTAGGGAAATGAAGGGGAGACTCAAGACCGCTTCGCTCAAAGACCCAAGACACAAGACTTGAGCCCAGGGCTAGGAATCAGGAATCAGGAATCGGGAGTCGGGAGTCAGGTCTAATGTCTTGGAGCAAAGCGGTCTTCTGTCTTCTGTCTCCCTCAGTTCCCAGCTTTTCCGATTTTCCGGCTTTCTTCCCCCTTGAACGCTTTTCCGACGGGATTAGAATTGGGGACCACTCATGAAATCCATCTCGCCGCGTTATCCGTTGGTTTCTCTCGCTCTTCTGGCTTCCCTTGCCGTTGGTTCGGCCCAGACGACCCAAAAAATGGAACTCACCTTCGCGGCCGTGGAGGCGATGGCCATCGAGGCGTCGAAGTCTCCTTGGGCTCCGGTGAATGACGACAGTCTTTTGCCCAAAGCCCTCCATGGACTGACCTACGACCAGCACCGGAACATCCGTTTCAAGCCGGAATCCCAGCTCTGGACCGAAGATGGCCTCCCCTTTCGGGTCGCCCTTTTCCACCCCGGGTATCTATTCAAGATGCCGGTGGCGATGAACGAGTTCACCGACACGCACGTGCAGAAACTGCGTTTCGCCCGCTCGCTTTTCGATTACACGAACTCCGGTGTCGATCCGGCCGAACTGCCCACCGATCTCGGTTACGCCGGTTTCCGCCTCCACCATCCGCTCAACAATGCCGAAACCTACGATGAACTCGCCGTCTTCCTCGGGGCGAGCTACTACCGGATGTTAGGCAGAAACATGATCTACGGCCTCTCCGCCCGTGGCCTCGCCCTCGACACCGGACTCGACAAACCGGAGGAATTTCCGGTTTTCACGCAGGCTTGGTTCGGAAAACCGAAAGCGGGAGCCAAATCGATCACACTTTATACCTTGCTTAACAGCCCGAGCGTCGCCGGTGCCTACGAGTTTGTCATCACTCCGGGCGAACAAACCGTCTGCCGGGTGCGCACGACTCTTGTCTTCCGCCAAGCCGTCACTCAAATCGGTATTTCCCCGCTCACCAGCATGTATTGGTTCGGCGAAAATGTGCGCCATGCCTACGATGACTTCCGCCCGGAAGTTCACGACAGTGATGGCCTCGTCATGAAAACGGAAACCGGCGAAGTGCTCTGGCGTCCGCTGCAGAATGATCCCCAGCGCAAGAACATCTATTCGTTTTCCGCCCGTAACGTGCGCGGCTTCGGCCTTGTGCAACGCGACCGGGATTTCTCGAACTACGAAGATCTCGAAGCCCGCTACGATGAACGCCCGGCCGTCTGGGTCGAGCCCGATGGTTACTGGGGACCGGGTTCCGTCAAACTCGTCGAGTTGCCGACCGCCCACGAACTCTCCGACAATATCGTCGCCTTCTGGGAACCCGAAACCCACCCCAAACCCGGCGAACCCTACCGCCTCGCTTACACCCAGCGCTGGACGCTCGACGGCAATCCGGCCGGGGCTTCCGGCTATGCTGTTGCCACCCGCTCAGGCATCCACGAATGGGCACCGGGGGTGCGGTTTATCATCGTCGATTTCGCGGGCAAAACCCTCGAGGCCATGGATGCCAAACTCGCCCCCGAAGCAGTCATCACCACCTCCGACCCCGGCGTAGAAATCATGCACCCGACCGTGCAGAAAAACCCGCGTAACCAGACTTGGCGCGTCGCCTTCCAGATCAAAGCCAAGGAGGGATTCACTCCCGTGCCCACGGGAGCCGAGTTGCGCTGTGCCCTCCGCCGCGGAGAAGACTTCCTCACCGAAACATGGACCTGCCGGATGCCCCTCTGAACCTCCCGGGCCCGACCGCGCCCGAAACGGTGGCGGATTGGAACGAGGCGTATGTGACGGTGGAAAGTTATTTCTGTGCCCTCGGGTTGCGGAACAAACTTCTACTGAGCACCTGCATCCACCGCGTGCTCAAGCGCGCGGCCGCCCGCCACGATGTCGAATCGGCGCGTAAACCCTCGGCCATCGCGATGGAAGAAGCCATGCGTCTCGTCGCCGAATGGTTCCAGCGGGTGCTCGACATCCAGCTTCCGGAAAATCGCCTCGCTGCCCGCGGCCGCCTTTCCCTTCTGCTCGCCGATCTACCCGGTCATTGGCAGCCATGGTTCCTCTCCGAACCACCTTGGCCGGCACCATTCGTTGCCGCAATGCGGAATTCCTACCTCAGTGCCGGCCCCGAGTTCCAGACGCGCACCATGACACCGCGGCCCATCGAGATCAATTCGCTGCTCAGTGGTGCCAGCCGGTCATGGGATAATCTTTCCCGCACCAACCCGCACCTTAAGAGAGCACTGGCCTTGCTCATTGGACTGGGCCTACTCGGTTCGGTCTATCTCTTGTTGTGGAATTGAAGAGCCGCGTGGCAGAGCTTGTGCGGTCAGGGGAACAAACGTACGAAGGTCTCGGCACTGAGATCGCGTTCCCCTACACACGATGCCACCACTTCAATCGTCGTTGCCGCGTTTCGCGCGATTCACCAGATCACGGAACTCCGCACGGGCACTGGCATCGGGCCCATGGCTGGCATTCGCGGAACACGCGAGAATATCCTCTTTGCCCGATGTCCCGATGTGTTTGGACTTGGCCAGCCATTGTCCGAACGCGGCCACCGAAGTGGCGAAACGGAAATCACGCGAGGCTGCGGAGAAGTCCTCCACCTGTTCCGGGACAGTCACTTCCGTCAGCAAGGAAGCACCACCTGAAGGGGACTTGGCTCGGACCTTTACCGTCATGATCTCGGAAGCATCGGCACCGGGTGCTGGCCTTGTCTCCTGATACTTAAGTGAGTCAGCGACCGTACCACTTGGCATTCCCGCCGGGATGATTTCATAAAACGCGGTGACACGGTGGCCGGCTCCGATTTCCCCTGCATCCTTGGTGTCGTCGTTGAAGTCTGCGTCCTCAAGGAGTCGGTTTTCATAACCGATCAGCCTCCACGAACCAACGACACGGGGATGGAACTCGACTTGGATCTTCGCGTCCTTGGCTATGGTCTGAAGCGTGCCACCAATTTGTTCACCGAAAAGTTTTCGAGCCTCGGCGGCGGAATCCACATAGCCATACTGGCCATCGCCTTTGTTGGAAATCGCTTCCAAGGTGGAGTCCTTCAGGTTGCCCATACCGAAGCCGAGCGCTGTCATTTCGATGCCGCCACCCGCTTCCTTGCGCACGAGATCGACCAGCGAGGATTCATCGCTCACGCCGACATTGAAGTCGCCGTCGGTGCAGAGGATCACGCGATTGAAGCCATTGGCGATCCGATTTTCGCGCGCCGTTTTGTAGGCGAGTTTGAGTCCCTCTCCACCATTCGTCGAACCACCGGCTTCCAACTCGGAGAGCGCGGCGAGAATCTTCGATTTCTCGGAACCCGGCGTGGAAGGAAGCACAAGCCCGGAGGCACCGGCATAAACCACGATGGCAATACGATCCTGCGGACGCACCTGCTCGACCAGTATCTTCATCGATTGTTTCACCAGTGGCAGTTTGTTTTCATCATGCATGGAGCCGGAGACATCGAGGAGGAAAACGAGATTCGCCGGAGGACGCGCGGCAGCCGGAACCTGACGCCCTTGGATACCCACCCTCACCAGATAATGGCCGTCTGCCCAGGGGCAGTGAGCGGCTTCAGTTGAGATGGAGAATGCTTTGCCATCCTGCGGGGCCGGGTAGTCATAGCGAAACGAGTTGATGAATTCTTCGGTGCGCACGGCCCCGGGATCGACCGCTTGGCCCTCGCGGCTCATCCGTCGCACGTTGGCATACGACGCGGTGTCCACATCAACGGAAAACGTCGAACGGGCTTTGTCGGTGGTGCGGTTGAACTGGTTCTCTTCCTTATGGGCGTAGCTTTCCGTGTTCCAATTCGGGACCCGTGATCTGGACACATAACTCGCCGACCCCGCGAAAACCACGGGGCTTGCGAGGGGCGGGGAATCGGGAGAATCACAAGACGAGGAAACCGCGAGTATCGACAGTGAAGCAAGCCAGAAAGGGAAAGCGCGCATTCGGCGAGACTAGAACAAAACACCGGGCACTGCAACGGATTCGATGGGAGACAGGAAACCTGTGCACAATTAGCTGCGGCGGCGCAGCCTCAACTTGTGAGGAGCTTCACTTCTCCATCGTCCCAAGATCGCGGAAACCATGCTCCGCGCCAAGCCGGAGGCAATCATCGAGCGGCAGGATTCCGCCGGTGCAGGTGGGATCAAACAGATTCGAGGCGGCGGCACAGACAGCCATGCGCAGGCATTCTTGGATAGGCAGGCCATCATGCAGCCCGAGCAAGGCGCCGGCGGCAAAGGCATCCCCTGCCCCGGCGGCTCCGCGGATTTTTTCAGGTGGAATCTTCACGCTGCCCTGAAGGCAATGCTCGCCGCTAGCATGGCGGGCCAAAGCACCATCGGGAAAATGAATGACCACCCATTCTCTTACCCCGGCTTCCAGCAAGCGGGCGGCCGCCTCGGACAAGCGGGCGAAATCAATCTTTCCGTCCACCGTGACCTCGACTCCTGTAGAGCGACCGGCCTCGAATTCATTGATAATGAGATAATCCAAGTGCGGCAAGATGGGCCGGACGACAGCGGCGAAACGATCACTATCCTCGCTGACCAGATCAACGGAGGTCTTGAAGCCGAGGGTCGAGGCCTGCTGCAGGAGACGCGATGCTCCGGTAGTGCCATCGGGCGCGATGGCATCGAGTTTGTCCAACAAAAGCAGGTAGCCGAGATGGAAGATCTTCGCCCGGGATGAAGCGAGATCGAAATGGGATTCATCCAGCAGGGCATTGGCCCCGCGATTGTGGAAAAACGTGCGGCGTCCGGTGTCGCGCACGGTCATCACATCAGTGTAGGATGTCGGGGCTGCGGTAGTGACGAGAAGTGCGCCGGTTTGAATCCCATGTTTTGCGCAGTCCTTGAGGATGGTTTGCCCATCCTGATCATCACCGATGAGGCCAACCGCTTCCAGAGGAATGGTGGATCCGAACTTGGCGGTATTGATAAGGATGTTATACGGGGAACCACCGGAGCCCCCATGCTCGTCGAGGATGTTGGCCAGAGTGTCCTGGGCGGGAAAATGATCAACGATCTTGACGTGATCGATGATCCAGTTGCCACCGGAAAGGATACCAAGGCGATTGGATTGCGGCGACTCTTTCATAGGGAATCCGAAACCATTCCGCGCAGGAAAGCGATCGAGCGCCGGGCTGCGGTGTCGGGATCTCCTTCAGTGCGGTTCCATTTGTGCACGGCGGGATCGACGACCTCACAGAAGAGTTCGGGGACAACGCCCAGCTTGTAGTCGGCCTCGCGCAGGACCTTCAGGATGTCCGGCGTGCGTGGACCGATCTTGCCGGTTCCGTAGTCGCGGCGGTGATTCTCGCTGAGGTGGACATGGTAGAGACAACCGCTGCGGGCAGCCTTGTCGAGATTGGGCACGACATCCTCGGCCTCGTCGATATGAGCATGGCTGGTGTCCCAGTTGAATCCGAGATTCGGCAGTCCAACTTCCTTGATGATATCAAGGGCTTCGTCCACCGTGGTGATGACGTAGGTCTCGAAACGATTGAGGATTTCGAATCCGGCCAGCACACCGAGACCGCCTGCATGGCGGGTGATTTCCCGGAGCCCTTCTACCAACCATGCTCGTTCCTGCGAGGTCATACCCGCGCCGGTGAAATGGGTGTGGCGGGTATGCCATGGTCCACTCAGCACGCCCGCATCACTGTTGGTGGCAACCGCGGCGGCGTAAGAAATGAAACCGCAAGCGCGCGCGATGGCGGCTTTCCGTTCAGCGGCATCAGGGCTGACCAGATGAGGGTTCGGTTGGCCCAGTGCCGCCATGTAGGGATTGAATCCACAGGCGACCACTCCAAAGCCATGATCCGAAGCCTTCGCGCGGATCTCGGAGGCAAACGGAAGGTCCGCGGCATCAGGCGAGGCAAAGACTTCGATGACCGGATTTTCACCGGGGATACCGAGACCTTTTGCCCACACGAGGAAAGCGTCGAGGTTACTCGCATCGACGGGCAGTTTCCATGCCCATGTGTTGATTCCGAATCTCATGGTCAGGCTGGAATGTGTATCCATTGTCCGGATTTGGCCGAGGCGAGCACGGCATCGCATACGATCTGCGTGACCTGCGCGTCGCGGAAGGTCGGGCCGGCGGATTCACCTTTTGCGACTCCGGCAAGGAAGTCGGCAACCTGATGGATGAAAGTGTGCTCGTAGCCGATTTGCAGGCCGGGCACCCACCAGTTTTTCATGTAAGGTTGGTCGCCATCACTGACGTGCACATTGTGCCATCCGCGGATGATGGATTCATCCGAGTGATCGAAAACCTGTAGGCGGTGCAAGTCGTGGAGATCCCAGGCCAGCGAGGCCTTTTCGCCGTTGATCTCGAGGGTGTAAAGCGCCTTGTGGCCGCGGGCATAACGGGTCGATTCGAAAATGGCGAGCGAACCATTGGCGAAGCGAGCGAGGAACGCGCACGCATCATCGATGCCAACCTGCTCGACTTTGCCGGTCAGGTTGTGCTTGCGTTCCTTAACGAAGGTTTCCGTCATGGCGGTAACGGACACAATCGGCCCATTGATCCAAATGGCGGTATCGATACAGTGGGCGAGCAAGTCGCCAGTGACGCCGGAACCGGCCGCGTTGACATCCAAGCGCCAAAGACCTTCGCCCCCCTGCGGGAGATCGGCGGAAATGGTCCAGTCTTGGAGGAAATTGGCACGGTAATGGAAGATGCGTCCGAGACGGCCTTGCTCCACCATGTTCTTGACGAGGGTAACGGCAGGCACGCGGCGATAGTTATACCAGACGGTATTGAGAACACCGGCTTTTTCGACGGCTTGGCACATCTCCTCGCCTTCGGCAGCGGTGCGGGCCAGGGGTTTCTCGCAAAGGATCATCTTGCCTGCCTCGGCGGCGGCGATGGCGATGTCGCGGTGGAGATCATTAGGCGTGCAGATATCGATGGCATCGATGTCATCGCGTTCGATAAGCTTGCGCCAATCGGTTTCATAGGACTCGTAACCCCAGTTGTCAGCGAAGGCTTTGACGCGCCCCTCATTGCGGGCGCAGACGGCCTTGAGCACCGGACGGTATTCGAGGTCGAAGAAGTGGTTGACCGAAGCGTAGGCATTCGAGTGGGTGCGGCCCATGAAGCCGTAGCCGACCATGCCGATATTAAGTTTTTTCATAGTGAGTAGTGTTGAAAAGTGGGATCTGTTTGGTTGGTCTGAAAGGCATTATTCCTGCCAGCCATGCGCGTTCCGCACGGCAATCATGGCAGCGAGCACGTCGTTCCAGATTTGCGGGTCGAGCATGACCTCGTTCGAGAACATACAACCATCCCAGCAGATGTGACCGAAGGCCTTGGTCGGGTTCCCGTCATCGCCGCGCAGCCAATAGCCGGCGGCTTGGGTGATATCGAGTTTGCCATTCGGATCCTTGGGCGGGCAATGTTTGCCCGTCTTGTCATGGCTGCCCTGACCTTTGACGGTGGCGTCGTTCTGGGCAACATGGAAGTCGAGTGTCCAGGGACGGAGCGCGTCGGTGAGTTTGGCGTAGGCGGCGTCGAAAGTGGTTTTGTCGCTCCAATCGAAGCCCGCGGGCACCAAGGCGTCGCCGGGCGAATTGTGGCCGAGCAGATAGAGCAAGGTGTGGGCGAGGTCGGCCTGGAAACCGAGGGTCTTGGGGCGATTGACCAACTCCAGGAGCTTGAGCATCTCCCGCCAACTGTGCATGCCACCCCAGCAGATCTCACCTTCGGCAGCCAGTCGTTCGCCGTATTCCTCGGCGACGTCGCAGGCCCTGCGGAAGGTATCGGCAATAAGAGCCGTGTTGGCTTCCGGATTTTCGGCCCACGGGGCTACTCCCGAGGCGGAGTCGATTCGGATCAATCCGTGCGGGCGAACGCCCAGATCACGCAACTTTTTGCCAATGATACATGCCTTGCGGACCTGATTGACGAATTGATCGCGCTCCTCCTGCGTGCCCATGGCGGCGCCACCACCCGTCGGCGGCCAGACGGGAGCAACCAGCGAACCGGCCATCAGCTTGCGGGCGCGGAGTTTCGCGGCCAACACTTCGAGATCGGCATCCGTGGAATCGATATCCACGTGCGGGGAGCAAAGGAATAGATCGACTCCATCGAATTTCACTCCACCCACTTCGGCGGCGGCGGTGAGATCGAGCATGGTGTCGAGATCGATAAATGGCTCAGGACTATCGGGACCTTTGCCGACGACACCGGGCCAGGTGGCATTGTGGAGTTTCGGGTAGTTGTTGGACATGGGATGATGATGTTGGTTAGATTAGAGAACGAGATCGGGGTTTTCCGGGCCGAAGTGTTTGAGCATGACGAGCGGATCGGTGGCGGAAGGGTTGGTAATTTTGACCCCCTGCTTGGCGGCATCTTCGCTGACGAAGAACTCGTCAAAGGTAAGTTGGCCGTAGCGGATGAGAGCCGGGGTGTCGATATCCCACACACCCAGCTTGCCATGGCCTTGCATGAGGATCATCCCGTAGGCGGCGGAATCGCGGATGACCGCCGAGCGTCCGGGCAGCACCGTCAACTCCTTCGCGCTGTAGGCGGAGGAGCGGTAACAAATCCAGTTCTCGATGTAACCATCGGCTTCCATTTCCGCCACGGGACGAACCGGACGCGGGCGCATGAAATGGTTTTCCCGGAAAAGCGGATCAACATTGAGCTCCCAGTCGATCACTTCCATGAGGAAGTTGAAATCGCCAATGCGGCTCTCGGGGGTGTTTTTCCAAAGCAGCGATTCGGGCACCACGGTAGTGCCGGCCAGCGACTGATACATGGCGAAGTTGTCGGAAGCGGTCTGTGGCTCGTAGGTGCAGAGACTGCCGGGCGCGTGCAGAATGCCGGGCGGGACATCCCATCCCGTGCCGACCTCGAGACGATAAGCCTGCGAGAGATTGGTGATCTTGTTATCTCCCTTGGTAAAATTCTTCAGGGTTTCCATCACTTGATCCTGGGTGGTGCCGGGAGCGAAGCCGAAGAAGGTGTAGGGGAAATCCGCACCGTAGTTGTTCACTTGGGGCGGGAAGTAATAGGCTTCCGGTTTTCCACGCTGGCCGGTGAGTTGGGCGTGTTCCTCGCGGTGGTGGATGTGATGCGGAAGCGCGGCCTTGTTATCAAAGAACTTGGAATAGACCGACCAAGATTGGTCGCGCTTCCAGAGGCGCTCGCCGATGATTTTCGCCTTCAGTTCATCGACGGCGTCGCGCAGGAGGACCTGACGGGGGGCGGCGGATCCGTCCTGGAAAACCACCTGGCTGAGTCCTTCGTGTCTGCCGGTCAGCGGTCCATTATCCGCCGGGGTGGTCGAAGAAAACCAGCGTTCGTCGATGCCTCCGCGTTCACCTCCGAGGTGGTAGTAATCATCGGGATGGAGCTTGATGCGGCGTCCGGGAACACAAAAGGAACGCGGAACCCAGTTCGGGGCCAGACGCAGGATGCCGGCGCCTTGGTCCATGGCTTTGTCAATCAATTCACGGTCAGTCATAGGATGGGTGGTTGGGGTTGATGGGAAAAATCGGAGCAGGAAGCATGGAAAATCAAACGCATCTAGGCAAGCAAAATTCTTCTCCCAAGGCGAATTTCACGATGGATTGGCAATTTGCAGGTAAGCAAGCAGATCTTTCAACTCCTGGGGATTGAGCCGGTTGATGAGCCCCGGGGGCATTGAGGAAACCGGAGAGGGGACTTTCCCGACGATTGACTTTGTCGGAATGGTGATGGTTTTCGCAGGATCAAAAGGGTTGTTGGCCACGACGGTCTGGCCGCCATCCTCGGAAAGAATCCTCCCTGTGACCACGGTGCCGTCAGTGCGGGTGATGCGGGTGAATTCATATTGGTCGGAAATGACCTTGCTCGGTTCAATGATCGCTTCGGCGAGATCACGGGCCGTGAAGCGGCCCGCAACGCCCGTCAGGTCGGGGCCAGAGGCTCCTCCTTCGCCTCCAAATCGATGACAAACCGCGCACATGGCCGCTTGGAACATCTTCTTTCCGTTGGCGGGATCTGCCTTGCCAAGGTTAGCGGATGCTTCCACCACCTTGTCGGTTGTCCACAATTGGCCCGGTCCCTTGGCGCGTGGAAGATTGGCCAGAGGATTCACGGCCGGGGCTTGCAAAACACCTTCATAAAGGCCGCGTTCCTCCGGTGTGCAAGTCAGCAGGGTTTGTTTGAAAAGATCGCTAATGAACCCTCCATAGCTGGCCCCGCCGCTGCGGCCGGAAAGTTTCGGAAACCAATCAAAAAAACGCTGACGTTCGGAGGCATCCCACGGTCCCGGAACAACCCGGAGACAATAAACATAATGAATGACCTGCGCGGGTGGCAAATTGGCGATCATTGCCTGCACGGTGCGTCCGTAACCGGGATTCCGCGTCGCAAGTTCGAGCCAGTCGGGCGGTTCGCCAGGGCCCGCGCTGTCCATGAGCGCCAGGGTCCTTTCCACGACGTTCGGTGCATTGAGATAACAAAGCACGCGGCACAATTCCCGATCGAGCAACTCGTCCCCGGCGGGAAAGCGGGAATCAATCTTGGCCAGAACGGTAGTTCGGGCCTCAGGAGTGGGAGCACCATGGCGGGCGAAAACGAGTCCGACGGCGCGGAGCCAGTTGATTTTCTGGGCGCGATCCAGTTTGTCCCACTCGAGGGAGTCGAGCGCCTTGAGGATGGCGGGGACGTTTTCAGCAGTGCCGGTGCGGGCCATTGCCATGGAAGAAAGGATGACCGGCCAGGGGTCGCGAGCCTGGGCAATGGATTCGGCTACGGTCGCGGCTCCTTCAAGCTCGAGGGCGACCCGCGCCTGATGGCGTGACACACGATTGAAACTACCGAGTTTGCTCATGGCCTCGGCTTTCGGCATGGGAACAAGGGATTTCGACTCATAGGCCACAGGAGATGCGGGCACATCACTCCCGGTATAGGTGATTTTCCACAGCGCGGAACCGGAGCGCCGCCCGCCGCTCAGAAAATACATCGCGCCATCCTTTCCGATGATCGCATCGGTCAACGGCAAGCCTCGGCCCGCGAGAAACTCCTCGCTCTCCGCACGGTAGGAGTCTCCATCAGGGACGAGATGAATCGCGTAAATGGTAGCGAACGTCCAATCGAGGGCGTAGATCGCGCTTTGGTATTTTGTGGGAAACCTCGCTCCTCTTCCCGAGACAAGACCGGTCGGAGATCCGGGTCCGATGTCCAGTTGGGATGGCATGCTGTCTTCATAAACATCGGGCCATTTCCCGGTGCCGTTGCGCCATCCGAATTCCGCCCCCGGCGTCACATGGCAAATGCGGGTCGGCCGATACCATGGCATGCCGAGATCCCATTCCATGTCCGCGTCGAAGGTAAAAAGATCGCCGGCCGGATTGAAGGCGAAATCGAAGGCATTCCGGAATCCGATGGCGAACATTTCCCATCCGGAACCATCCGGAGCAAAGCGGGCCACCCATCCCCCGGGAGCCATGCGGTCAGAGGCATGACCACGCGCGTCGGGCCTTCTCGGCAACAGTTGGTCTTCCTGCCAAACCTTGGGGACGACGCTTTTTTCAAAATTGGGTGCGTCGGTGTGATTGCCTGCCATGAAATAAATCCAGTTCCCATCGGGGGAGGCGACGAGCGAATGCGGACCGTGTTCACCCCTCCCTTGGAGGGCCTGCACCATTTCGGGAGATTCCGGTTCACCGTCACCATTCTTGTCGGTCACTTTCCACACCCCGCTCTTAGTGGGGCCTTCATTGGCCGCGACCCAGAGTGTGCCCTTGTGCCAGAGGAGTCCCTGCGCGCCCGCCAACTCGATCTGGGTTTTCTCGACCCGGACCTTTCCCTCAGGACCGGCGGTCGGGAAAACCCGGTAAATCGCCCCATATTGATCCGCGCAATAGAAGGAACCGTCCTCACGAACCGTGATGGAAACCCAGGATCCTTGGTCGTTGGGCACCTGATAGAGTTGTTCTAATTCGAATCCGGGGGCGAGTGTGAAATCGGCTCCGGGGCCGGTTGAGGCGCGTGCAGCCGGGGCCGCGGCCGGCGCGGCATTGGCTTCGATGGGTTTCCAGCGCAGGTCCTTAAATTCAACTTTCATCGGTGGCCCGGCGTGCACCTGCAAACCGATCAAACCCTTCAGAGCACGTTTCGCCTCCTGCACGTCAGTCACTTCCACGCTTTGTTTTCCATTCACAAAGTGACGGAGCACGTTCCCCTGGGCTTCGATGCGGAATTCATTCCATTGGTCAAGGGCAACGTCTTCCACCGGCAATTCGCCGGTGACCGCAGGCTTGTCGGCAAGGTTTACCTTTTTTCCGCGCTCACATGCGATACCACGCCCCCCTTCTTCATAGAGCATTCCCAGATAATTCTTCGCGGGATGCAGATCCATCTGATACCCCTTGAGCACCCAGCCCTGAGGATCGGGTCGGCGGCTCCGATATTGCACGCCCGAATTGTTCTTGCCCGTGACCCGCGCCTTGTATTCGAGCACAAAATCTCCCGGCTCACCGCCCTCCCAGATCAGAAAGGTATTGGCTTTGATTTTTCGTTCGGCATCATCGGTCTCGCCGACAATCGTACCATTCTCCACCCGCCAGATTTTCGGATCACCGGCCCAACCTTGCAAATCCTTGCCATTAAAAAGGGGCGTCCAATCCTCAGCCGGGGAAAATCCGGCCAAAATGAGGGCAACGAAAAAAGAAGAAATGAATCGGGCGAGCATGCGCGCGATACGCCGCCGGGCACCCGGGGCTTTCACCGAAGACACCCGCAGCCCGGCATTTCCGCGGTTTCACCATCCCCCGCAGCGGCGCACGAGTGTTTCCCAGAGTTTGTCAGCTTCCTCCGGTCGGGTTTCCGGCAAGCGGGCGCGGTGGAACCAATACCCTGCGTTGCCAATATCTCCTTCGATGAGATGCAGCCAGGCATGGATGGCATCCCCATCGCGGGAGCCCAGATCATTCACGATGTCGTGCGCGGCATCCCAACCCTCCTCGCGGCGCCCCAGCCAAAGGGCGCGCAGACGGGGATCAAGATTGGCTGGCGGCGCAGGAGAGTTTTTCACGGCCGCGGAGAAATCTTCAAAGGAGGAGTATGAGGTCATGCGAGTAAAGCAGCTGAAATGAAGGACAGCATACACCCTCTGGAGTAAATGCTTTCACGAGATTCTTCACCCCCTCCCCTATTCTGGTTCTTCTGCCCGCCCCCCCAAAAAAAGAAACATGGTCATCCCTTTTCCATGGATCCGGATCCCGCTCTCTCCCCCGGATGATCACCTTGGTTCGAATGAAAGATCATGCTTCGAAAAACCGTTGAAAAATCACCCATGAAAAATCACATCACCAAACGGCGCATTTTCGCGCACTCAGCCATCGCGCTTGCCCTCCCGCTTTTGACGGCCTTCGCGGCGGCAGAGGAAGCGAAAAAGGTCAAGGTCTACATCCTCGCCGGCCAATCGAATATGGTCGGTATCGGGCAGGTCGATGGCGGTGGTATCCGTTGGGGAAAGGAATTCACCGATGCCGTTCTCTCCATGTATGAAGGGGCACCGAATGCCTCCACGGATTACGACAAGATGGAACCGGTGAAGACCATGCCGCTCGCGGAGATCGGAGGTGTAAACCCCCAACCTTATCCCAAGGACGGAGTCGCCGTGCTGCGCGGTCAACTCGCGATGCCCGTGACGGGAGTCTATGAGTTCCGCCCGGGTTATGGCGCTTCGGAGGAGTGCATTATGATAGTCGATGGAACGGAGGTCCATCGCAAGGAACCCGGCGCGCAGACGGTGAGCAAAGGGATCAAGCTTGAGGCGGGGAAAAAGGTTCTTTTCAAGGTCACCTACCTGAACCAAGAGGGCAATGCTTTGGGTTGGCACTCGCGCCTGGACATTCCAGGGACTCTCAAGACAGTGGTGCATCACGAGGGCAAGTTCAAATACCTCGGCGATGGCAAGGGCAACTTCGTGCCGCGTGACGATGTTTGGTATACCGGTGTGGTTACCGCCACCGCTAACAAGTGGCTCGACATCGGCTGCGGCGCATCCGCGAGCAGCATCGGGCCCGAGTTGGGTTTCGGCCACATGGTGGGCAACCATCACGACGAACCCGTGCTGATCCTCAAGGCCAGCCAAGGCAACCGCTCTCTCGGTTGGGACTTCCTGCCTCCGGGCTCGGAGAGTTTCGAAGTCACCGATGCTGAGGGCGTGACTTGGGTCTATGCCGGATACAAACAATCACCCGACCGCTGGCAGAAAGGCACCGAACCGAAGCCGATCGAGTGGTATGCCGGAAAACAATACGACGAGTGTTTCGATGCGGCCAAGGAAGTGCTGGCCAAATTCGATGAGAAATACCCCCAGTGGAAAGGCCGGGGATACGAAGTCGCGGGCTTCGGCTGGTGGCAAGGCCACAAGGATGGCGGCGAGCAAGGCAAAGGAGTCGCTGGCGTGCCTGCCCAACGTTATGAGCAAAACCTCGTCCATCTGATCAATACACTGCGGAAAGAGTTCAATGCTCCGAATGCCCCCTTCGTCGTCGCCAGTTGCGGATTCAACGGTGGTGAGGGATGGGAACCCGGCAGCAGTGCCGACACCATCTTCAAGGCCCAGATGAACGTGGGAGATCCCGCCAAACACCCTGAATTCGCCGGCAATGTGAAGTCGGTTGATACCCGCCCCTTCTACCGCAAGCCCGAGGTTTCCCCCCGCAACCAAGGCTTCCACTACAATGGCAATGCCGAAACCTACATGCTCGTCGGAGAATCCATGGGCAAAGCAATGCTGGAAATGGGGAAATAGGAAGACCTAGCGAGGTTCCACCAGAACCGGAGGACGGCTCAGCGTGAAGGAGAATCCTCGACGCTCACCCCGCGATCTCCTCGCTTCCATGCGGCGAAAACCACAGGCGGTCTGGCGGGTTGATTGGGCATTTCATAACAAGCAACCAGCCACTCACCGTGGGGCAGCGAAGTCATCCAGGCTCTGACAGCGGATGTCTCGACATCGCCGCCGGGATGGCCGGGATAACAAGTGCAGAGCAATAACCCGTCGGCGGCGAGCAGGTCGGCAGACTGCGCGAGGGCGGCAAGGGTGGTGTCCTCTTTAGTGACAATCTCCTTCCCTGCTCCCGGCAAGTAACCGAGATTGAAGATCATCACTCGTGGAGCGGGATGTTTGCCCGCGTGCTCGCTCCACAGTTTGGAAAGATCCGCGTGATTGCCATGAACAATTTTGACGGAACCGGCACAGTTATTTTCCGCGAGAAGCGCGAGAGTGGATTCGATGGCGGCAATCTGTATATCGATGGCGAGCACAAATCCCTTCGGCCCGACACATTGCACAAGGGCAAGGGTATCGTGACCGTTGCCACACGTCGCATCGATGGCGGCGTCCCCGGGCCGCAGATGGGCCGTCAGCAAGGACCGGGCGAATTCGGTGGCTTTGGGCAGAGGTTGACGGCTCATGCTTTGGAATGGATGCGCTGCAAGCGGGCGGGATCGAGTTCGGCATCGAGCGGTTTGCCATCGCGGATGTGTGCGACCAGTTCGGCGGCCGCCCAGGGAGCGGTGAGCACTCCTTTGGAACCAAGCCCATTCAAGATGCCAATCCGCGGGTTCTCCGGAGCGAAGCCTGCGACCGGTCGGCTCTGGTGGAGAATGGGTCGCACTCCGGCACGATGGCCGACGATCTCCACTCCATCGACTCCGAGTTCGGCCAGAAACGCGGTCAGTTCGGCCGACCCGGCGGAAGTCGGATTCCACTCTGTCGCGCCGAATGCATAGGTGGCACCGACGAGACACGTGCCATCGTGTCGGGGAGCCACCCATTGGCCGGCCTGATTCCAGACCGCTTTGGGAGTCGGAGAATTGAACCGGATCTCCAGCACCTCGCCCCCGGCCGGACGAAAAGGCAAATTAGGAAAATAGCGACGGTTGGTCCGGGCCGCCAAACCCGTGCAGAAGATGACAAAACGGGCACGCAGATCTCCCATCCGGATCAAATCGCCTTCCGCTTCGAGGTCATCTTCGGTCACGGACTGCGGCAACCATCGGTCCCGGCGCACATGGTCGGCGCGGACGGCATCCAGCCAGGCCGGCACATCGAGCCAACCGCCACCGAACATGCGGAATCCGCCTTGGGGCGTATTCAAGTTTGGGTGCGGAGGCAGGAGCCCCCCGAACCAACGCCGGATGCGTTCCTCGTCGAGCCGGGCTTGAAAAGCACGGTATTCGTCCTCTCCGGCAAACCATCGGTGGATTTCGACGGGATGGAAAAATTCCGCTCCGAGGAGCGTGGCTGCAGATGCATAGAAATCACGTGCAAATGGCAGCCATTCCTCAATTCGCCAACTGGGATTGATTTTTTTTCCCGTTAAAGGCGTTATCAATCCTGCCGCCACCCGGGAGGCGGTGAATCCGGGAAGTTCAGCGGGATCGGCGATGACCGAATCAAGACCAGCCATGGAGGCCGTGACGGCGAGGGCCGAACCGGCGAGCCCTTGGCCGACGATCAGGATGTCGATATCAGTAGGCCTGCTCATCGATGCCACGGTATCCCCAGCAAATCCACTCGTCGAGCATGATGCGGGGAGATTCCCCGATTTCCCAGCGGAGACGCAAGGTGGCGGGGCGACCTTCGCCTGGGCGGAGTTTAGCCAGTGACGACACCTGTTCCGCATTTTCGGGGAGAACGAGTTCGACAGACACGTCGGAATGGACGTCGCGGAAGCGGAAGTTCCATGGACCATCAGGGGTCTGGGCGGTGCTAAAAACCAGCCCGCGCAACTCCCTCGGGATGCTCACGGGTGATTTCAGATAGTTGCGGAACCAGCCGTAAAAACTTTGCGCCCACAATTGACCCTCAACTTTATAAGTGTCGACAAATGGCACGAGCCAGAGAACACAGGCCCCCTGCCGATCATGGGTAGGAGCATGGACCCGCACCGCGACGGCTCCCGCACGAGCCGTGGTGGCAGGTTGGGCGAGAATCTGGCCAATGGCTGACTCGGCGGGCGGAGCGTCATCATAAGCGCCCTCCAACTCTTTGATCAACATGGCGTTATCCTGTGAATTCACGTAATCCAATCGCCCCTCAGGTTTGGCCGCGAGAAAGGCACGGGCGACCTCCAAAGCCGGCGATTCGGGATTTCTGGAAGCGGCATCTTGACCGGACACCGTGCGCCCGTCGGTCAGGCCGCCCGGCCAGCCGAGTTGGGGAGGAGAGAGAAGTTTGAGAACTCCGCCCGGTGTCTCCGGCCGACCGAGAAGGACCGTAACTGCTACCGTCATATCTGTGGAGAGAAATGGAATGAGCGGGTCGCCGACTGGCAGAAGCACCACCCCGACGGGAGTGTCGCTAGTGGGCGCGAAAACCTCGGCATAGGCAGCCGCAGGGTCCGGGAGAATCTCCTGTTCCATACCCAAGCGGGGACGAAGCCGGGCAAGGAACTCCCAGCGGGAGTCGGGATCGCCTTGCTGGGAGGCGAAGTTGCGGAGTTCGTCTTCGGCGGATTCGACCAAGAGCCTGCCGGCGCGGCGGAATTCGCCCCCTTTTTCCCGGCGCCAGGCAAGAACAATCGGGATTTGGCCGGCTCGTTTGGCGGGGTCGGCCTCGTAAACCGACCAGCCCGGCCCTAGCACGGACATCAACTCCCGATCACCACAAATTTGAAAATCCTCCACTCCGGGCAGCCCTTGTCGGAGCGCCCCGGTGGGCCCGAAAAGCCGCTCGAAGGGAGCCTCCATTTCCGCTCCACCTTCCAGCGTGAGCCCGGCCCTTCCCTGCGGATCGGCCTTGAGAAAAGCCTTGAGAACCCCCCACGCACCATCGTCTGAAGAATTCGACACGGGCTTCGTCTCCTCATTCAACGACCGGGTCGCCGAGCCCGGCTGGACTTTCTCTTGAACAAAATCGCGGGTCCACGGGGAACTCTCCAGCCATTCCCGGATCGGCACCGAAAGCTTCCACCCCAAGAAAACGAGTAAACCAAGCAAACCCAATGCGAGTAGCAAATAGCCCGGCGAGAATAAAGAAGACTCACTGCGGCGGACGCGGCGGTCGAGCTTTTTTCCGCTGCCAGAACTCGAGGGACTAATCCAAGCCGGGCGAGTGGAATCCACAGGGACGGATTCTGTTTGTCCGCTTTTTGCCGCAAACGAAACCGGGGCAGCGTCCGGGGGAAGATCGAACCTCTTTGGCACTTCCGGCACGATGATCCGTCCTCCACAGAGAGGACATGGTCCGGAAAGCGGACGCGTATCCGGCATGGCCAGATTGGAGTGACAATGAGGACACGGAAAAGCCAAGCGCCCATCGGGCAGCTTGCGGGTCAATTCATGAGGCACGAGCAAAGGGTCACTCACCACCGAGAGAAACTCGCAAACCACCGCTGCGTCAATGGAAAACTGTCAGCCAAACGAAAAAATCAACGAACGCGAATCACAGCCCGGCCGCTCTCCCAGGGTGCCGACAACGACATCCGTGATCCTCAAGCGTGGGCCATTCGGAACGCGCCCGGGGTTTGACCGAACTCACGTTTGAAGAAGACCATGAACGGACGGGGATCATCAAAGCCGATGCGACGGGCCACTTGGGTGACGGAGATATTCGTGCTGGTGAGCAATTCCCTCGCCTTGGCCGCACGGAGTTGGCGAATGTGCTGGGCCGGCGACATGCCGATCAGTTCACGGTAGCGTTTTTCCAAGGTTGGACGCGACATGTCGAGGTGTCCGAGAATTTCTTCCACGGTGATGCCCTCGCAGGCGCGACCTTGGATCATCTGGCGAACTCGTTCGATACTCTGATCAAGAGGGCTATCCCCGAGGGTTGAGGCTCGGGCATTGACGCCAGCCACACGCTGGCGCTCGATCCGACGAGCTGGCTTTTGGCCGGCCATCATGGTTTCCAGCATGGCCACCGCGCGACGTCCCATCTCGAGATAGTCGCTAGCGAGGGCGCTCAGGGGAGGGTCGGTAAATTGAGCCATGCGTGAATCGGCTCCGGCGAGAATACCCACATCATAAGGGACGCGGATGCCCATTTCGCGACAGGCATTCAGCAGGTAAACGGCATCGTTCTCGCGCAGCGTTACGATTCCGAATGGGCGCGGCATCTGGCGCAGGGCGAGTTCGATCTCGGGATGCCGCGACAGATTTTCATCCATGCGGGCAACCAGCGGGTCGCCAGAGCGAAAATAGGCACTGCGGATATTGCGGATTTCACTGCGGGCTCCAAGTCTGCGCAGGAGGGCGCTGATTCGACCACTGCGGGCATCGGAGCCAGGACCGTCGGAACGCCGAGACCAGCCAGCAAACTCGCGCGCGGATCGCCTTCATCCAGGGTAAAATGCACTCCATCGGGTTGCCAGTTCATGGGCAACTGAATTTCCTCACTTCCTCGTGTCATTGGGAAGTCGCGGAATTCGCAACGCTGGCGAATTTCCGGATGACTGAAGACCCCCTCCATCATGCGGACGGATGTTTCTGACCACTCTTTGTGGAACAGGGCGACTTTTTTGCGGAGGCTCAGTAGGGTAGAATTGGGAAATTTGGTGGGAATGGCTTCACCCCAAGCATCGCAAAATGCCCAGAAATGTCGATTTATTCACCGTCAACGGGCCGCTAATGTCTGGAAATTATGGTTTTTCTCTCTTCGATGGGTAGATTTTCATTTTTGCAAATCACCGTTGCGGGTCCCAGGGCAGCGGCACCCTGGCGCGGTGGGAGGATTTGTCGGCTACTCAGACTGATTGTTGAGCCGTTCGCCGGTCAGGCACTTCTCGGGCGCCCCCAAGCGTCAGATTCTGGACAGGGCGCCGGGCTGTGCCAAGGTGGCGGGATGTTCGTCTGGTCGAAACTTTCATCGGAAAAATGGCGTGATGCATGGGAAGAGCGATTCCTCGGCCACGGCCAAACCAATGCCGTGGTGACCGCGCTCCCAGGTCGGACAACCATTCGGGTGGAAGTCTATACCAGCCGTAAGTCGGAGGCGCTAAAACTCAAATCCGCCTACGGCGGCAGCGTGCGCGAAATCCGCCAGGCGGAGTGGTCAACCCCCGTCGCCCCCCCTACCCCACCGATGCGAATCCGGGGCAAGTTTATTGTGACCAACGTGCTGGAGCCCGAGGAGACCGACCCGGTTCGCCTCGCGGCCAAAGGACTTCCCGTGTTGCACGTGCCACCCGGTTTGGCCTTTGGCACGGGCGATCATGCCACCACCTCGACTTGCCTGCGTGTGCTGGCGGACTTCGCCACGGAAAGAAAACACGCGGGTTTGGCCTGGTCGATGGCAGACTTGGGAACGGGCACCGGCATTCTGGCCATGGCGGCGGGCGTCTGCGGAGCGGAAGAGATTTACGCGATGGACTTCGACCCATTGGCCGTGAAAGCCGCGCGCGCCAACTTCCGCCGCAACCATCTGCGGAAAATCAAACTCGAACAGGCCGACCTAACCAACTGGACATCACCACGGAAGTTCGACTTCGTGGCCGCGAATGTTTTCGCCGACGTGCTCACCTTATCGCTTCCCCGGCTCAAACGCGCCCTGGCAAAGCGGGGACGCTTGGTCATTTCCGGAATCCTCCGCCAGCATTGGCCGGACCTTGAGCAAGCCGCCCTCGCCAAGGGAATCCGGTTTGATGACGTGCGCATCCGGGGCAAGTGGGTCACAGCGACCGGCGGGCACGCGTGAGTTTTTTCGATTCGCGCACTCTCACTGCCCTGCCGCGTCCAGCAGGCGCACGACCACCTGCCGCACGTTGATGGTCGCGTCGTCGGAAGCTCCAATGCGGATGCCATCTATGGAAAGGCGGGCGGGAATGCGACCTCTGACCACTTCGGGTGCGCCAGGACCGTCCCCGGAATGCAGACTGGTGACTCCCGTCCGCCAATCATAGACCATCGTCATGATGCGCGGGCCATCCATTTTTGGTTCCGGCAAGATGGGGTCGAGTCCTTGTTTCACATCCAACGACCATGTTTCCGCATCGCCGAAACTATCGCCAAAGAAAACCACTTCCGCATCGCCGGCATAAAGACTCAGACCCGCCCATCCGGGGCCGTGCATGGGTCCGGCCACCGTGGGTCCGAGTTCGAGGGTTGCGACGAGCAGAGGATGTTCCTTCCCGATGGCAGGGCCATCCAGCTTGCAGAACGCTTGGAATCCTCCGCCGACCACGCTTTGGCTGCCGAGCACTGCCGTGCCTTGACGCACTTCCCACGGACCTTTGCTAGCTTGTGGAAGCCGCCCATGCAAAGAACCACCGGAACTCTCAAAATGGTCCTCAAAGGCCACATGGAGTTCCGGGAGTTTATTCGCGAAATCATCGGGACGAGCGGCAATGCGCGTCACGCGGCCTTCGGAACTCACACTGGCGGCCTCACCGGCCGTGAGCAGCGGTCGCTCGCGCCCTTGTGGCGTGCGCATTTCCACTTTGCCCTCGAAGACATGCAATTCATCCGGGGCGCTACGATGACTCACGATCGCGAACTCAGTCCCGAGGTCGATGGCTTCGAGTGAAGATGTGCTAACAGTGAAACCTTTTCCGGCCGGACCAACGCGAAATCTTCCTCTCCCCTCTTCCACCACAACCCGTGTCGCACTCTTGTAAATGATCTCGGCAGGGGCCTCGAGATGGCCCACCACATCATTGGGAAATTGGAAACGCGCGACGCCTTTGTCGAGAAACAAGCGGGTGCCGGGCAAAGTCGCGGCCCGCCCTTCTCGTGTCGTCAATTCGCCATCGACGCGCCATCCGGCGTCCGGAGAAAAATCGATGCGCACCGGAACCTCCGGCACGGGGACCTCCGCGAGAGCGGGTTCAGATTCAGGCTTCTTCGCAGCGAGCCAGATGGCCGTGGCGACTATGGCTAGGGCAGCCGCAGCGGAGAGGAGCCCGGTCATCCATCCGGACCTGGCTCGTTGGATCGGCCGTGCGCTGCGGGGTTGGCCAACCATCGCTTGGCCGTGGAACTCCTCCGCCAGCGAATGGTGGAGCAGCGCGTAGGATTGGTAGAGTTTCCGCAGAGCGGTGTCCTTGCGCAAGTCCTCTTGGAAACGATGGAAATCAATTTCGGTCATCGTGCCATCGAGCACGGACTGGATACGTTCATGGTCGGCCCGCTTCATGGTTTCACATCTGCGGGTTGAGACATCTGGCGCTCGATGCAATCGCGCAACGCGGCGCGGAGTTTGAAAAGTATCGCTTTTAGTGTGCCGGTGCTCCGTTTGGTGGCGCGGGCGAATTCATCAAGAGGCGCACCGCTGGCGTAGCGGTGCTGAAGCAAATCTCGGTCCTGTGGTCTCAATTTCCGCAAGCAGTGCCGGAGCGCGATATGTTTGTCCTCGAGCTCGAACGGCTCGTTTTCCATTTCCTCCGCCATGTCCTCCATCAAATCCTCATCAAAGACCAGCCAACCTTGCCGGGCGAGACGGCGGCGATGGTTGAGCAAATGGTAACGGGCGATCTGGAAGGCCCAGGCTTTGAAATTTGTTCCGGGCACGAATACCGAACGCTTCTGCCAAAGGGTCACATTGACCTCCTGCAAAATGTCCCTTGCCCCCGACCAGCCGGAGACCAGACTCATGATATAAGCCAGGATCGCCGTCTGGTGGCTCGTCAATTCGGCGACGAACTCGTCTTCCTCGGGCACGATGGGATTCGGCATGGCCATACTTATACTTCAAATGTCCGCATCCATAGGGTGGGTTTATTGGGAATCGCCGGGAACCAAACAAAAAGTCCCCAACCAGCCGCAAATCCATCCTTGGATTGGGCCTGACTCTTGACGTTCGATTTTGAATCACGGCGAACCTTAAACCCTTAAAAGTGATGTGCGATTTTGAAGTTTCTTCTTTACATAACCACAAAACAAGCGAATATGACCTCGGATGTAATGACATTGTGCATTCGCACACATCGAACATCACCATCTCCTGTTCATCATGAAATCCCGTTTGAATAAGCCCAATTTTCGCCGGAAACGCGGTTTCGCGCTCATCGCGGTGTTATCGATTTCGGCTTTAGTCGTTCTCACCGTGATGGCGCTGGTTTCGTTATCGGTCAGCCAGTCTCGAATGTTCCGAACCGAGCGCGACCGCGCAGTCGCCCAAGCCAATGCCTCGTTATCTCTGAAAATCGCTCTCGGCGAATTGCAGGTGCAGCTCGGACCCGACACCCGTGTTTCCGCGACGGGCGACATCATTCCGGGTGCCCAGCAGCGGCATCTGGCCGGATCATGGAATTCCTGGAATCTTACCCCTAATCCCACGTCTCCCCCGAACTACCAACAGGAAAAGCAGCAGCGGTTCCGCAAGTGGATGGTCTCCGGTCTAACAGAAACAGAGGCACGCGCGCAGAATTTCCCCACCACCGCTCCCTCCACGGGCACCGATGCCGTGCAACTGGTGGGCCGGGGTAGTGTTGGTGAGAGCACCGGCTCGGACAAACACCTCTGGGTTAAAAAATCATCTCTACGAGAACCGAAGACCAATGGTCGGGACGCGGGCTCCTCCGCTTACGTCGTGATGGATGAAGGCGTGAAGGCGCGCATCAATCTTCCGGCCACGGATTTGACCAAGCTCACCCACACGGCCGCCCGCATGGGGGTGGTCGGCAGTCCTTCCCGCAATGCCATTGAAAAGGCCAATAGCGCCTTGCAGGATTTTGGCAAAGACACGGCCGCCCGAGCCGCGTTGAAAAATGTCGGGAATCTGGAAAGCTTGGCCCTGACCGGGAATGGCCCGGCTTCGGCCGTCCAGCCGTTTTCGCACGACCTGACCACCTATTCCGCCGCCGTGCAATCCGATGTCGCGAACGGCGGATTGAAGAGGGACCTCAACACCTTGTTCGATCTGAACTCATTGCCCGCGGACTTCCAATCGCGACGTCTCTACAGCAACACGAACACAGCATCAGCGGCAATGCCGGCGACCCTCCTTGGTCGCTGCTCTTCAACCACAGCCGCTTGAGCCGACAGGTCGGCTCCGTGGCAGGTGCCGATGGCTTCCTGACTTCGGGCACGCTCGCGGGCTTCAACGCCGGCACCACGAATTTCGCGGGAAATGTGTCGGTGAATGTGAACACCTTGCAGACCGGCCAGCCGATCGCCCCGGTGATCGCGCGCTGCGAGCTGATTTTCTCCGCCTTCGTGAAACAAACCCATGGACCTTGGGTGAGCAGCGTGCCCTCTGGTTTCGCGGGCACGAGTTCGGGTTGGAATTACATGGTCCATCTGGTCTATCAACCGATCATCACCCTCTGGAATCCCTACAATGTGCCCTTGCAACTGGACAACGCCCGGGTTGAAATCGATTCTCCCCCGGTGGGCTTCAAATTTTTCCGCACCACCGGCGACCCCGGGCTTACCGGTGCCATCAACACCGCCCACGTTCCGTTGAGCCAACTTTACGTATACTCGAGCCAGCGCCGGACCAAGCGTTTCCACATGAGTCTCTACAACGAGGTCAGCGGCGACACACCGAGCAACCCCAGCGTGGTCCTGCTTCCGGGTGAAGTGAAGATTTTCTCCCCCTACGTTCCTCCAACCGCCGCTTACAACACCGGGGTTCGCCTTGGTGACGGCAGCACCGTCTCCCTTTTCGATTGGCAAAACCTGGAAATCCAGCAGCTTCCGGCTGTTCCGGGCTGGCGAGGCGCCCAATTCGGCTTCAACATCGACTGGCTCTGCCCGAACCACAATGGCTACTATGCCGGAGGCGGCATCAATGGACCGGCTGCCCACCGTGGAGTGATTGGTGCCCGTCTCAACGATACCTTCGATATCGAGGTCATGCCGGTGCCACAGGGCAGTGGCAGCGCGACCGTGCAACCCAGCTACGGGGTGAACCTCGCCACTTCCTCGGGACAAATCCTCTCCCGCCTTGAATTCGATTACGGAGGCAATAGCACCACTCTGGTCAACGCGGTGACGCCGAGACCCACCACCAGCGGCCCATCTGTTAGCTTTCCATTGCGCATGACGAGTTATACGGAGCCATTGTCCACAGCCAAACATGTGGTCATGACCAGTTCGCAGCTCCGGAACACGGTCGTTCTGCCCTTCCTCTCGATCAGCGCCCAGGGTAAAACCACCATGGATTCGTCGTTCCCGAATCGCCCGTGGATCCATGGCAATCTTGGGAGGCCGATCGTGCGGGTGGACATGACCCGGGAGCATCAGGCATGGCACAGCCACGAGCTGGCCATGCGTCCGATCAACGGATCGAGCGACACCTCCATTTCCGTGGACTTCGCCAATACCGGACGTTCTTATTTCGTGAGCGGAATCCGCCGCGACACCGGTTCCGAATTCGGCATGACCCGGGAGGCCCCGCTGATGCCGGTCCAGTCGGTGGCACAACTCGCTCATGCCAACCTTTCCTCCGCCATCGCGCAGTTGCCGAATGTCGATCACGCCGTTGGGCAATCCTTCGCCCATCCGCTCATCCCGACCAACCGCACATCCCACCGCCCCAGTGGTATGGGTTACGATTTCCTCGATCACAGTTACCTCGCGAACCTGAGCCTTTGGGACTCATGGTATGCCTCGACCATCGGCTCTTACAGTGGTCGCGCCTTCACCGGGACGGCCGCGAGGACACCGCAGAAAGTGGCGGAGGATTTCTTCAAAAGCGGCATTCCCCTGCTGAATCCGCGTTTGACCCCGTGGTTCGGGAACAGCGGTGGACCGGATGAGGCGGTCAGGGCTTTGACAGCGGGCAGTTTGCCACAATCGGATGCCTACACCAAAGCCGCCGCCTTCCAGATGCTGCTCGGTTCCCTCAATGTCAACAGCACCTCAAAGGAAGCTTGGAAAGCCATCCTCGCCTCCATGAATGGGGACCCGGCACTCCTGCTGGCGGCCTCCGATGGCAACACCGCAAAATCTTTCGGTTACAACACGACCGCACTTGCCACGACATCGAATTTCTTCTCCAAGTTCCGCCTCACGAACAATACCCCCTTGTCCAAGCCGGCTATCGCCGCGCCATTTGCCGGGGATCCCCGCTGGCAGATCCTGCAGGGTGGGCGTGAACTCACCGATGCGGAGTTAGACACGCTGGCGGAAAGGATTGTCGCCGAGGTGAAACGCCGGGGGCCATTCCTTTCGATGGCCGAGTTCGTCAACCGCCGCCTCGGCAGCACCGCCAACACCACCGCCAGCTCACCCACGACACCGGGAGCAGAGGATCAGCTCTACCTCAGCGGGGCACTGCAAAACGCCATCGACGACAGCGGGATCAATCGCCTTGCTGCAATCAGCCGCTTCGACCGCCAGCTTGTCGCCAACGACATCAGCAATGCCAGATACGCCGCCCCTGCGGCGGGGATTGGTTCAGCCGGTGCCGGTTCATGCTCGTTGATCGACCAACTCGCGGTGTTGACCAAAGTCGGCTCCTCCCTCGGTGCCCGCTCGGATACTTTCCGCATTCGATTCTACGGCGATGTGAAGGACGCCAACAACCGTGTCGTATCGCGCTCCTACGGCGAAGCCGTGGTCCAACGCGTGCCCGATTACGTGGATGGCACCGATGCCGCCCACGTCGCGCCTGCGGCGCTCGTCTCGGCCGCGAACAAGAACTTTGGCCGCCGGTTCCATGTCGTTTCCATGCGCTGGCTCGCACCCGACGAAATCTAATCCGGTAAAAATTCGTGAGGTAATCCTTGCCTCCCTCGCCGGAAACCGTCCATGGTAACCAGAATGAATCGCCGTCACCTCAACCACATCCTCCTTGCTCTCGCCCTCGCTCCTTTTGTCGGCGCACAGGAAGATCCGCCATCGCGGGAAATTGCCCTGCGTATCGCTTGCTTCCGGTTTGTCGATGGCGTCAATACCGCCAGCTTCCAAGCGGCGGAGGGCCAAGGGTTTTTGGCAATCCCGTTTTTCCAAGGGGGATTCACCTCTCCAAAAAAGATCAAGATCAAGGGGAACTCCATCGACTTTCTCCAACAAAAACCGGGCGACGACGGCGAAATCACCCTGAAGAAAATCGCGGGCGCGACCATTGCTGAAGACACCCGGGAAGCGAGCATCCTTCTCCTACCCGCGCCCGCCGGATCGGACCTCGTTTACAACGCCGTGGTCATGCCGGGCGAGAGAGACTTCCCCTTCGGCCATGTCCTCATGATGAATCTGACCGCCACGGACATGAAAATCGCCATCGGCCAGAAGGTCGTGGAATTGCCCGGCAAGCAGGTAAAGATCACCGATCCCAAACCATCCATCGATGAGTTCAACATGTATCCCGTGGCCATCGCCTATCAAATGGCGGATTCAACGGAATGGGTGACCATGCATACCACGCGCTGGCAATGGAACGAGCGGGTCCGGCAGATCGCCATCGCCTGGTTCGATGACCAAAACCAAAAGCCGGAAGTGAGCACGATGAGGGACATCCAGGAGGTTGTCGCTCCCGCGCCAAATCCTTGAAGAGGAAACGGCCCGGTGTAGCTTCCCCCATGACGCGCGAAGCCATCGCAGATATCCTGGAAAAAATCGGCCTGCTCCTCGAAATGCAGGGCGAAAATCCTTTCAAGATCCGGGCTTATAAACACGGGGCGGAAATCGTGCGATCCCATCCGGAGGATATCCTGGCTCTCGCCCGCGAGGGGAAACTCGAAGGAATCCCCGGACTTGGTTCCGCCTTGATCGAAAAGATCGGAACTCTCGTCGCTACCGGGACCCTTCCCTTCTGGGAAAAACTCAAGGCACCCTATCCGGAGACCATCTTCGATCTTTTCGAATTGCCCGGCCTCGGACCGAAAAAAATCCGCGTGCTCAACGAGCAACTCAACATCGCGGGACTGGGAGCGCTCAAGGCCGCTTGCGAAGCGGGCAAAGTCGCCGGTCTCCCCGGATTCGGAGCCAAGACGGAAGAAAAACTGTTGGCCGCGCTCCGTTATGTCGAATCCACCAGCGGGCAAGCCCACCGAGATACCGCCACCATCGCGGCGGAGGAGATCCTCGCCTTCCTCAACTCCCTTCCCGATGTTCTGCTCGCCACCACCGCCGGTTCCTTCCGGCGGGGCAAGGAAACCGTCGGGGATCTGGATTTCCTAACCGCAACCTCGTCACCTTCGGAAGTGACCGCCGCCTTCGCAGCCGCGCCATTCGCCAAGGAAGTGCTGGCCGCCGGCGAAACCAAGGTTTCCATCCGGCTGGAAAGCGGCTTGCAGGCCGACCTGCGCGCCGTCTCAATGGGCGCCTACCCGTTCGCCCTCCAGTATTTTACCGGGAGCAAGGAACACAACGTGGCCATCCGCGCCCGCGCCCGCAAACGCGGCTGGTCGCTCAATGAATACGGCCTCACTCCGCTGGAAGAAAATGCCGCACCTGCGCCCTCGCTGCCTGATGAGGATTCGATCTATCGTTTCCTCGATCTCGATCCTATCCCGCCCGAACTACGGGAAAACTTCGGCGAGATCGAAGCGGCGGAATACGGCACCTTGCCAAGGCTCATCACCATCGGGGATCTGCGCGGCACGTTCCATAACCACACCACGGCATCGGATGGCACCGCCTCCCTCGAGGAAATGGCGGAAGCCGCCATCGAACTCGGCCTCGCCTATCTCGGCATTGGTGACCACTCGAAAGCCGCCGTGCAAGCCAACGGACTCGACGAATCCCGTCTGCGCGCACAAATGGACGCCATCCGCGAACTGAACAAGCGCTATGAATCGGAAGGCGTTCCTTTACGGCTCTTCGCCGGTTCGGAAGTCGATATCATGAAGGATGGGCGGATGGACTTTTCCGACGACCTGCTCGCGGAACTCGATTATGTGGTGGCATCCGTGCACAATGCCTTCACGATTCCCATCGAGGAACAAACCGCCCGCATCATCGCGGCCATGGAGAATCCTCATGTGGATATGATCGGGCATCTCTCCGGCCGCTTGTTGTTGCGGCGCGAGCCCTACGCCATCGACACCGGCGCGCTCATCGCGGCGGCAGCGCGCACCGGCACCATCATCGAGCTGAACGCGAATGCATGGCGTCTCGACATGGACTGGCGGCATTGGAAATCGGCCCGCGATGCCGGGGTTCTTTGCGCCATCAATCCCGACGCGCATTCCGCCCAAGGACTACAGCATCTTCGCTTCGGAGTCGAGTCCGCCCGGAAAGGCTGGCTGCGCGCCAGCGATGTGTTGAACACCCGACCGACGGATGTGGTGGCGCAATGGCTAGCTACTCCGAAGGCGAAAAGAAAGCCCTGAAGAGCCGCCCGATTCTCTTTCCTGGTGCGGCAATCGTGGTTTGTTTGCATCTCTTTCTCCCATTCCCTTCAGGGCAAGAGCGAGACGCTCTTGCTACGATTGGCATCGAAACCCAAGGGGATTTCGCCTGCGAGTATCCACTGGAATCGCAGCAAGACCGTCCCGGTCTTGCCTTGGGGACCCGATATTGCGTGTCACCGCTTTGTTTGACAATTCTCGAGTAAAACGGGAGGAACCTTCTGGTTGGGATCCGCCTCCGAAGACCCGGAAGGTTGTGCGGGAAAAATGTTTCCATCGATCACTAAACCGGAGGTTGAGGTCACATGGATGAGTGGCCAGACACAATCCACAAAGCGATTGTTGAGAACCGAAATATCCTTGAGCGCCCCGGCGGGCAGAATCCTGCGATTGCCTCCCCGGGCATGGATCTGGACGGGCGTCTGCAACGCTCCTTTGATCAAATTGTCTTTGACCACCACATTGGAAGACATGCCGCCTTCCATCCACCAGAATTCCGGAGAGATCAATACCGAGGCCATTCGGGTGTTGGTGAGACGGTTGCCGCTGACCTCGCCACGGCTGGCCTTGATGAGGATACCGCGTGAACGGTTGTCACCGAAGTCACATCCCTTGACGGCAAATCCATGGCCGAGGCCAAGCAGACAACAAATCGCCGAACCCGGCGCGAGCGCGACCTCCCGGTCCAAGGTGAGGGTGTGGAACGTCGCTCTTCCCTCGAGCAGGTCGGAGCGCATGTCCTTGTCCATCTGAAGACGTCGGATAAACGCCACCTCCTGTGGGGAAAAGGGCTCGGGATCCAACCGCATATCCACAACTTTGGCATCCGGCGGCCGCGGACCGGCAAACGGAAGGAATTGCAAGGGGTCACCGGGACGGATGCTTGCGAACTTGTCGATCATCGCGATGCGGACCTCGCGACCGGAAGCGCCACGCACGAAATGGAAACGCCCGTTGATATTCACCGCATCATCACCCATGAATCGGGCGGTGCAGGAAAGAATGGCCGGCCCATTGACCGCATCCTTGCTGTGGAAGGCATCGGCATTGAGAGAACGCATCCGGGGCAACTCCCGTTTGACCGGGTCATCTTCGGGACGCCGGCGATCCACGATGCAACGCAGATAGGTCGTGCCATCACAACCGCGCTCGAGAAACCCGAAGGAAGGCGCGGCATGGAGAGTGATGTCTTCCAAACGCACACCGCGGCAGCCGCGCAACTCGAAAGCATGCGGTGCCCCGGCTCCGCCGGAGAAGTTTTTGGCCACGAGGATATCTCCGATTTGTTCGCTGTCTTCGGCCGCATCGAATGTGTATCCAGCGCTCTTGCTCATCCGGTATCGCCGGTTCCCGCGCGGCGTGACTTCTTCATTCCAGTTCGCGTCTCCCCGCCGGAGCACACCGGCATCGGGAACGTAAATCTGCAATGGTTCCCGCAGATCATCTTCCGGGTATCCTCCGGCAATCTCAACGTCAAGCCAGCTCTTGTCCGGCGCCATGGCGACAATCTTCCCCTGACTGAAGGGCAATGGATCATAATCCACCTTGAGCCCGCGGAGAGTTACATTCACGCAATCCACGAAGGAAACCGCCCGTGTGGTGGAGGTGCAAACCAGTTCCACATTCTCCGCGATGATTTCCACGTCCTTCAGATCCGAAAAGGCCAGATGACCAGTTCTCTCCGCCTTCACCCGATAGCGACCGGGTGGGATGACCACACGTTTGTTACCCCTCTGTAACTCCGCGTAGAGAAAAGCACGCAGATCTTCGGGTTGAGCGGGTGTAGTCGGTTCCTGCACCGACACAGGAGGAACAGGAGCGCCGCCCTCACCGGAATCGCGGCAACCGAGCAAACTCAAACCGCACACCACGGCAAAGAGGGCGATGTGGGAGCTGGCTCGTGGACTGCGATGGGCCGGGAGTTTCAAGAGTTCGAAGAAGAATAGGGATTGGTGATGGTTCCTCAAAATGAGGCGTGGCATCGGGAGAAAAGCAAACGGCGTCCAACAAGGTCTTCTTCCATGAGTCCGCGCTTTCACTTCGGTTTGCCTGTGTCGTCGAGCGGGCCCGGTTCGTAATCGTTGGGATTGACCCAGCCTGTCTTGACTTTCTCGCCGCGTTGGTGCCTCTCATACAAGCCGGTTTCCGCGCCCGCGTATGGGTAATTGTCGAAGATGTCGCCTTGGCCGGAGACACGAGGATCTTCCTGTTCGCGGAGCTTAGCCAACAGGGTGGTTTCGAGGGCGGCCCGGCGTTCACCATGCCCGGGGGAGGCGGCGAGGTTCGTCAGGCAGTCGGGATCCTTGCGAATGTCGAACAACTCTTCGGAGGGGCGTTTTCCAAAACAGAGCAGCCAATGGAGATTGCCCGGTTGGGCTCGGTTGGCATTCAGGATCTCCGTCTTGGTCGCGCCTCCGTCGGTGTTGAGGTAGCCGGTTTCAGGATTGCCCGCCGGCCAGCGGTCGGGGGCGAAATTCCGCGAGTAGAGCCAACCATCCTTCAGAATACTGCGGATGGGGTAGCCCTGGTCTTTCGGGCGGCCGACGTCGTGGCGTTCCTGGCCGAGGATGAGATGATCGCGGCCGGATTGTATGCCGTCGGTTTTTCCAGACCTGAAGATATCGGAGAGGCTCTTGCCGGGAGTGGAAGCCATGCCGGATTTCTCCCACGGGATGCCGGCTGCCTCGAGAATCGTGGGGGCGATGTCGATGAAACTGATGTAATCCTTGACCACGCGGCCCGAATCCTTGATGCCCTTTTTCCACATCACCGCGAACGGAAGATGGTTGGCTGCCTCGTAGAGATTCCCCTTCTCGCGCGGAAAGGGTCGCCCGTTGTCGGAAGTGACGATGAGGAGGGTATTCTCGAGTTGTCCGCGTTTCTCAAGTTCAGCGACGATTCTCCCGAGATGGCGATCCAGGTGTTCCACTTCGAGGGCGTAGTCCAGCATGTCGTTGCGCACGGTATCGTTGTCCGGCCAGTATACCGGAACACGATCGATGTCGGTCAGTTGCTTGCCGCCTTTGGCCACACCACTGCCGTATTCGTAATCGCGGTGAGGTTCGTGGATACCCATCCAGAAGCACCATGGTCCATCCTTGGGTGCGGCATCGAGAAAGTCGACGAAGTTCGCGGTGTAGTCGTTCTGATCAATGCCGGTGGTCGGGGCCGGGGCCTTGCGCTTTTGGAAGGGCTGACCGGTGAGAAGCCGGGGCTTGCCCGCGGCATCACGGGCAATGCCGGGCGCCCAGCCCTTGCCCGTGATGCCGGTGAAGTAGCCGTGCTCGGCCAGCACTTCCGGGTAAACTTTGAATTCGAGGGGAAAGAAGCCGGCGTGATTGCCCGCTTCTTTCAATTGCCATGGGTTGCGTCCGGTTAGGATGGCAGCCCGGGATGGCGCACATTTCGCATTCGGAGTGTAGGCATTGTCAAAGCGCAAGCCTTGTCCGGCGATTTTGTCAAATGAGGGAGTCGTAATCCACTTGCTGCCGTAAGCCCCGGCATCGCCGAAGCCCCAATCATCGGTGATGATGAAGAGGACGTTCGGTCGATCGGCAGCATTGGCAGCACAGGCGGCCGCGATGGCGATCCAAGTGAGAAGGAATTTCATGCGTTTGGGAGTGGGCTGCCGGATGATATGCTTCGCTTGTCTACCACTGAGCAGAGTGTTTATACGCTTCAACATAAAGAATCAACGATCGGACGCCATTCATCAACCGGCTTTGGCTAAGCATTCACTTCTGGTTTTTCTTGTGGGCCCTCTCTTCAAACGCGGCTTCTTGCTCCGGTGACTTGAAGACCCGCCACAGCGGTTTGGTTAAAGTGGCCGACCACTCGTCGTGCGCCTTTTGCAGGCGGCCGCGGATTTCGGGAAGCTTTTCCGCGAGGTCAGTGGTTTCGCCGACATCCCGGGAAAGGTCGAAGAGACGGAACTTGTCCCCTTCTTTGACAAACTTGTGGTCCCCACCGCGGACGGCCCAGATGTCGCGCTCCGCGATCCTCCAGAAGAGCAGGTCATGAGGGTCCCCGCTCTTCTCGCCGGTCAGAAAAGGCAAGAGATTGACCCCGTCAAGCGCCTGGCTGGCGACGCTGGTTCCACCGGCAGCGGCGAGGCTCGTAGGCAAGATATCCATGCTGGTGACCGGGCGCTCGTAGGTCTTCCCGGCGGGAAGCACGGTCTTCCACTGGGCGAGGAATGGCACGCGGATGCCCCCTTCCCACATTTGCCCCTTGCGGCCCCTCAAGGGAAGGTTGGAGCTGGTTCCGTTTTCGGTAGTGCCGCCGTTGTCGCTCAGGAAGAAGACGATGGTATTTTCTTCGAGCCCGTCGTCGCGGAGTTGCCGGAGGATCCGCCCGACGGCATCATCCATGCCCACGATCATGGCGGCATAGGTCCGACGGCCATCATTCCCGATATGTTTGACTCGTTCCAGCAGTTCGGGTGTGGCCTGCAACGGGGTGTGCGGGGCGTTGAAAGCGGTGTAAAGGAACCACGGCTTTTCCTTGTGCCGGTGAATGAAGGCGGCGGACTCTTCGCCCAACAAGGTGGTGAGATATCCGGGTGCTGCGGGCTGGGATACTCCATTCTTTTCAAGAACGGTGTTGTAATGGTTGAGCGGCGGCGTGCTCCGGTAATGTTCGGTAAAGTAGTTGTGGCCACCGCCGATGAAACCGACAAATTCGTCAAAACCACGGCGATTCGGGTGGAATGGCGGGGCTTCACCGAGGTGCCACTTGCCAACAATGCCGGTGCGATAGCCGGCGGCTTTGAGGTGATCCGCGATGGTTTTTTCGGTGAGGGGGAGGCCGCGGTGGTCGTTCGGATCCACCGGCCATTCGGGTTCCCAGTTGATATCATGACCAAAACGTGATTGGGAACGTCCGGTGAGCAAACCGGCGCGGCTCGGCGAGCACATGGCCGAGGAAACATAACCGGAACTGCAGCGAACCCCGTTACGGGCGATGCTGTCGATATGCGGGGTCGGGATGTCCCTGGCACCCTGAACCCCGAGATCCGCATAGCCGAGATCGTCGGCGAAAAGGATGAGGATGTTGGGCTTCGGAGGCCCGGGATTGGCTTGGACGGGAGGGATGGCGAAAGCAAGACAAACCGTGAGAATAGCTGAGAGAGTCTTCATACGCGTCATGGCTGCTGGTGGAGTTTATCAATCAAAAGAGCGGCGGACGCCAATCCCGGGATATCCTTGGGGTGATCATGTGTGATACGAAGCTCAATCCGTTGACCTTCCATGGACATGGGCAAACCGGAATTCGCCTCGCTTTTTTCCGCATGGAGCCGCTTCTCGAGAACCTGAAGCAAAGGCCTGCGGGCAAGGGCCATTCACTTCGCGGATGTCGCTGATGTCGTGCTGGCGGAAACCGTGGATGGCTTCTCGATTTTTACGTTATCCGAGTCGGTGATGTTGAACATTTGCCACTCACCGGCTTCCGGCGCGGGGTAGGCTTTCGTTCTCTCCAGCCTGTTCCCGGTGAAACTGAGCCCGTCGACCGAATAAATGGAAAGCAGGGGCAGATTGCTGAAATGGCGGAAGAGGTTGTTCTCGATCCGGATATTGCGGTTGTAGCGGGAGATACTTTTGAATTCATCCGCGATGCCGGAACCGACCTGAATGCATCCGGTTCCCCAGACACCGAAATTGCAGTTGTCGAAGGTGTTGCCGCGGATGACCACGTCGCGCACGCCCGCTTGTTCGAACCAGAAACGGGAGTCGCCTTCGAAAAGGATGGCCGCGCCGGGAATATGGAAGGTGTTGCCTTCGATGACCATCGGTCCACGCGAACCCAGGAGGATGCCGCGGGCGCGATTGCCCCTCATCACGCAATTCCGGATCAAGGCCTCGGCGGTGTTGGCATCGGCGTCGGCCACGGAATCCCCTACGATAACGGTTTCCGGCAAGGCGCCTTCGATTTCGACCATGGTGCGGTGTTTGTTGAGCCGCTCGACGGACTTGACCGTGGCGAAGCCTTCCTCGCGCAGGCTCGGGCCATCATTCAGTTCCAGACGTGTGCCCGGTTTGATGAAATCAATGCCCGCCTGCTGCGGGTGCACGAGAGCGACCTCGAAACGGTTGGGGGCATGGATATGGATGATCTTCGCATACAACCCGTGGATGTTGGTCGCATCATCTTTTTGCTGCTCGAAAAGACAGTCAACTAGTTCGATCTTGCCTTTGCAGTTCACAAAATGCGTGGCATCGGCCGTCGTGCTGATGATGCGCTTCCCACCGGGAGGCGGGGTGACTTTCATCCGGTGGACAAGGATGTCGGCGCTGCGCTGTGCGATCACCCCCATGCCACCACAATGGCGGAGCGTGATGTCCGTCAATTTGATGCCGGAACTATCGGCGAGAACGAAACCCGGAACTTCACGGCCCCTCGGACTGAAAACGAGTATGTCACCAACGGAAGCGGAGATGTTCGGAATCTTCAGGCGGACGCGATTCGGACCGAGTGGATCGGCGGCAATCCCCTCCCCCACTTTGTAGCGGTCCTTGGCCATAAACGCGGTTTCTTTTTTCACCGGATCAAAGGCGAGCAGGCTGCCGTAAGGATAGAGGACTTCCCCGCTGGTCACGGTGGTCGCCGGCCCGGTATCCTTTTTGCCATTGGTGAACACCAATACGCCATTCCGGATCTCGTAGGGGAATTCGGCGGAGAACTCCAAATCGACCTGCTGCGGGGTGATGGCGAGCACTTTGCCTTCCGAATGGAACGGGCGGCTGAAATCAACCGTGAAATTCCGCAGCGTCACGTTCCGCGCCGAGTCCAACAGGAACGGCATCGTGTAACCATGGAAGACGAAAGTCGCACCGCCGCCATCGATCTCGACTCCTTCGATCCCCTTGAGGGGAAAGGCGATGCGCTTCAAGCCTTCATCGTTGTTGCTAACAAAGACGTATTCCTCATGGGCGCGCTCGGGATGAAACTCATATCGTCCGGGCGGGAAAACCAGCTTCTTGGCTTTGCCTTTGGCCACTTCCTGAAGCGCAGCGAGCACGCTGGGAGTGGTGTCGCTGCCATCGGGTTTGGCTCCGAAGGCCGCCATGTCGAGCGCGCCGGCTTCGCGGGCCCTGGCGGTGCCTATGGTGAGGATGGACGCCAGGGTGATCATGGCAAGCTGTTTGGTTCTATAGGGTTGATGGGTAGCGATGGGCATAAGGAAAGGTTGCGATTGGAAATTGCTGAATGTTGGGTGGACGAATGTAGCGGTTCTCGGCTATGATACCGTCGGGGGCGGGAGCCAGATCGTAACTGATGCGTGAACCCAGTTGGGCGGGTCCGTGCGTCACCACGGAAACCCAAGGATCCAAAAGAGTCAGGGAGGTTTCGATGATGTAGGTAAGGTCGTTTCCGTTAGGCTCGCCACGTTTGTTGAAGATGATAGTTGTATCGCTGAACACGCCGCGTTGCCGGTGCGATAGCTCCGGACCGAGTAAAGCCCATTGACGTTGAATCTCGCGTCCACGGTATGGGAATTGGGCACATCCCCACCGTTCCAGTTGGCGGTATTCGACCACTGGTTGTTACCGCCAGCTTTCCAGTCGGTCTGCGCATCGGCATTTTGCGCGAGCAAGAGTGCGGACGCCGCGGTAAGGATGAACTGGGTCTTTCGGACTTTCATGCTTATGTGATCTAGTCGGATTAACTTGGCCTTGCCTTTGCCTGCGAGGGGCTCGGAGGATGTTCGTGATATTGCCATTTTGGAGGACAAAAATCATTGAACTTTCGCGGATTTCTCCTGAACTTTTGCGTCATGTTTTGATTCCCACTTGCCACGAAATCGCGAGTGCCCGTATATCCTGCCGGAAGGTGTCACGCCCTGCACGCTCATCGCGCCGGTTTTTTCCGAAACTCCCCCGGAGTGATGCCCATCTTCTTTTTGAACAAACGGCTCATGTATTCCGGATGTTCAAAACCCGCTTTATGGGAAATCTCGGCGAGGGAGAGATCCGATTCGGCGAGCAGACGGCAAACCCGTTCGAGACGAACGCGCAGGATTTCCGTTTTGGGCGAACTGCCGAGGATTTGAGCGAAGCGCCGCTCGAGCACGCTGCGGGAGAACGGAATGGATTTGAGAAGTAAATCGACATTCAACCCATCACAGGCGCGCTCGCGGATGAGTTTGAGGGCCGTCGCGATGTGGGGATCGTCGATGGCGAGCACATCCGTGGATTGCCGGGCCATTACTCCGACGGGTTTGACAAGAATGCAGGCGGGCTGGGCGCTTTCGCCAGCCATCAATCGAGCCAGAAGGGCTGCCGCCTCGAACCCGATCTGCTGGGTATTCAGGGTCACACTCGACAGCGGAATGTCGGACAATTCGCAGAAAATCTCATCCTTATCCACTCCGATGACAGCCACTGCGTCTGGCACCGCGATGCCGATCTCCCGGCAGCAGTTGAGCAAGGTGCGCCCCCGGACATCGTTGCAGGCCATCACTCCACAAGGTTTGGGCAAAGCCCGCAGCCATGTCATCACTTCCCGTTCCTGCCGTTCGCCGTAGGCCCCGGACTCGGCCGCCGACAGGGAGGGCGAAAGGGATTCGGACTCGAAGGTTTGAGAAGTGAAGCCCGACGCGGCCAGCCGGTTTTCGAAACTGGCACATCGCCAATCCGACCAATCAATGCCGTTGAATCCAAAGAATGCGAAGTTCTTGAAACCGCGTGCCAGCAAATGCTCGGCGGCCAACGCGCCCACTGCTTCCTCGTCGGAGCGGATACGCGCGAAGCGCGACTCGGGCAAATTCCCGCTCAAGTCAACCACCGGCGCACCGCAGCGCTCCAACACCTCCGCCATCTTCGGCGTGAAGACCCGGGCGATCACACCATCCCATTTCCAGCGGTCGAACCATTTGGGGAATTGCTCGGCGGGGTCGCCCTCCTCGAATTCAATCGACCACGGGCCGTGGATCCTCACATACTTCGCGATGCCCATCAGCAACTCCCGACCGTAACTGCGCGACGATTCGATCAACAGGGCCACCCGGGGCGTGGGTTTGGTGCCGGTAATCTTGTTCATGGGTTCGCGCGGTTGGGCCGTTTCCGGCTAGAGGCCACCCGGGAGAAATCTCCTCACGGTCTGTTCGCAGTTTGGGGCGAATCGAACGATCCTTCAACCCTCAAATGCGCGATGTTTCCGTCCTCTGGGCAAGCCTTAAGGTATCAGTTCGCCGCCTTCCATCGATTGGCCAGCAGAATCACGAAACCGATGGCCAGCACGCCGCTGACCGACCAGACACCCGCTTGGGGCCATTGGGGCGCGAAAAGCAAACTCAAGGCCCCGATTCCCGGCCCCACGAAATTCCCGGCCCCCATCATCGCCTCATGGATGCCCCCCTGCTCGGCCCGGGCCTCGCCTACATCCATCGAATAGAAAAGCGACGCGTAATAGAGGATCCCCACGGCCAGGCCGAAAGCCATTTGTCCCACCCCAAGCCAGAACAAGCCCTCCGCCGTCAGGATGGAGACAAAACCCGCCAGTAGTAGCAGATAACCACCGACAAGCCACCGGTAACGGTAATGCCACCCCGGCCAGCGCCACATCAGGACAAAAGCGGCCAGCCGGGCGAAAAACCAGATCGAGCAAAAAAGACCGGCCATGGTCGTGCTCAGCCCCATCCTCCGGGCCAACTCCGGAATCATCGCCAACAGGGTGAATGCCGCCACACAGGCGAAAGGATTGGCCAGCCACGCCATCCTTTGGAACGCCCGCGGAGAAAATCCCGGGCGCACCGCCGGAGGTGTTTCTTCTTCCTCCGGGGGAGGTTCCTCTTCGGGTTCGGGATTCCCCCGGCGGTGCAAGTAACCCCACAACACGAGCAATTGCAGCAGATGAAGAAGCGGAGGAAGCCAGAAGATGCTCGCGCTTCCCAAGCGCTCGAAGATCGATCCGCCGAAAAAGTAGGAGAAGGCCGAACAGGTCGCCCAGACCACGCTGTAAATACCCACCCGATGGGCACGGGCCGGACCCTTTGCGCCCTCGGTGACCAGCGCCTCCAACGCGGGCCAGACCATGAACTGGGATGCGGCCCAGATGACCATGACCGCCAACTGCACGGCAAGGGCAGGAAAAAAGCTCCCGCCAGGAGAGCGGCGACCATACCCGACAAACCGGTGACCATCATCCGGATGCAACCGTGCCGTTCCGCAAGTTTGCCAGATTGCCATGATGCCACGGCGATGACCAAGCCCATGAGGGCGGCGACGCCGAGATTACCCGCGTCGCCGAAGTCATGGCGATCACGGAATAGAAAGAAAATGTAATTGCCGTAGAATCCACAGGCCAGCGAGCCCAGAGCCTCGAAGAGATACAACGAATCTTTGGAGCGCTTCAATCCCATGAAAGCGGGAGAGTCGGCCAAACCGGGGGAAAGTCAACGAAGCTGGCGAACGGCGAAGGACGAGAGCGGCAATCGGCTTACCAGTCCCCGCGCATGAAGTTGGACGGACCGCCGTATTTGGAATCGTTGGCCATCGCCATGTATTCCTCGTAACTGAGAGTGGAAACCCGCCCGTCCACCCAGAGGATATTGCCCTTGCCGTTGTGATGCGCCGCGAAGGCGAAATTATTCTCCTTGGAGAAGCCGGAGCTGAAAATGTTGGGGCCGAAGTTGTTCTGCTTGACCGTGTCCTGCACATAGGGGGTGAGGGAAGGATTTTTCACCGCCGTGATGTTCAGGGGATTGGCACTGTCGTTATTGTTGCCAAGCAACAGGTTGGCCGCGTAATCACCGGTGTAGGGCCACGCTGGATGATATGGTTTGCCATTGCCGGAGGGGCAACCGAAACAAGGCGGCAGAGGATCCGCCTTGGGATCATTGAACCTCATGCTGTAATTCTCACGCCCCATGCCGAGGGCGGCTGCATCATACCAACAGAGCCCGAGGCTCATCCTATTCTCGTCCCGCAACCAGGAAACGTCCGCCCCGCCATTGGGAAAACGCCCGTTGTTCTCGGCAATGTAACCGAGTAGTCCGGTGCCAATCGCTTTTAAATTGCTGGAACACTGGGCGCCCTTCGCCTTCTCACGCATGTTGGTGGTCAGCGAAAATGTGATCAAGACCAGCACGACGATAATGACAATCACGATCATCAATTCGGTCAGGCTGAAACCGCCGGCGCGATTTTGCCGTAAATTTGTCCTCCATGAGCGGAGGAAAGGGTGGGGATGGATTTTCACGGTGATTGGGAGGGCCGGGATTGGCGGGATTTCCGAACTGGTTTTTGTGAATGCTACCAAATGCCCGGCCGGTGTCATTGAACATTCACGGATTTTTACTGAACTTTTGCGTCACTCGCGGGACGGAGGCACCGTCCTCTAGTAAAGACCCCGGGGCGTGAAATGGCAAGTCTGTGGTCACGGCTTGACCGTTTGCGGCCAGCCGGGGAATTGTTTGGCGTCCGGTTTGGTGACATCCGCGAAACGGGGCCAGCACTCGAAGGTGACTTCGCCCGATTTATTGCGGAACCGGATCAATCCGTAGCCATCGGCCCAGTTGGCGTCGGCCTTTGACTTGTCGCCGGGTTTGATTCCGGCGATGTTCTGGAGCTTCGGATCGGGGTTGGCGTAAGCGAGCATGGTGATTTTGTTGTGGAATCCGTCGAGGTAGTCACCCGTCCAGGGCAAGGGGGACCCGGGAACGGGGTTCGCACCCGGTTTTTCATCTTCCGGCCACCACCAGCGGCCATAGTAATTGTTCACGATGGCGGGCACGACAAAGGCCCAGGGGCCGTCGCGGAATTCGTCGGTGCCGTGTTTGATGAGGGTGGCGATGTGCTGGTCGCCGGCGATGTGGACGGCCCGGGCGTCTTGGATGAGCCGGACCGCGCGGTTGCGTCCACTCTGCGGCCAGCCATTGGAATCGAGATCGGCGTGGAGGCGATTGGCGCGCGAGCCGTGCAGGTGGGCGCCGCCGCAAAAACCGGTCTGGGAAAGCACGGCCTTCATGGCCACGCCGTCGCGCATCTTGCCCCAATCGGCGAGAAACTTCTCCTGCCGTTCGCCGAGCAGTTGCAGCCCCGGGGTGTCAATCACTTTCGGGTCGTAACTCGCATCAAGTATGTGGTCCGGACGCGGCCCCTTCAAGGGATGGCGTCCTAGCGGACCGGGCTTGAACTTGCGATCCTCGATAATGGCGAAATCCACCCCACCGAGAAGCAACCGCGTGTAATAAACTCCTATGCCTTGTCCGACCGGCGAAGGGTCGTAGGGATCGGGCAAGTGGCCGCACTGTTGTCGCTCGACCAGCTTCACGTATTCATGATGGAAGAAATATCCGCCATCGTGCCCGGCTTCAGCCTTGGCGACCTTGCCGTTTTCGCCCCATAGATTGCCCTGGCCGATGTCGTGATCGTCAGGGATGGTGACACACGGGCGCTCGCGGAAGATCTCGCGGAAGGCAAGGCCGAACTTGAGCCATGCGGCGGTGTGTTGTTTGTGATCATAGGATTGGTCACCGGCGAAGAAAACGAGATCTGGATCCTGATGGTTGATATTGCGCACGTATTCGGGGCGCAGTCCGCGGTCCTTGTTCGAGTTGCAGGAAAGCCCGACAACGACGATCTCATCCTTGTCCACCGGGTTCTTGCGGACCAGTCCCTCGAAGGCGGCTTTCTCCCCATGGCGGAGACGGTATTTGATATTGTTGGTGTCATTCCAGTCCGGAACACGGAAGGTCGTGGACCAACCGAGGTCGTTGACGTTTTGCCGCGCGATCTCCGTCCATGTGCCGTCTTTTTCGATTTCGAGGCGAACCTCACGGGACTCCTTCGGATAAAGCGGGTAGAGTTGCGCGGTGAGTTTAAGAATGCGGTTGTGCACGGTATAGATGCCGAAGCACACGACCTGATCGCGAGGGACCTTCAGGTCGATGATCTCGCCGGTGGGCCGGTTCCACCAGTCGTTGGTACAGAGCGAGTCCTCGCCCTTCTGAAACGGCGCCTTAACCGGCGGTTCTCCGGGGTCAGCAGGACCGGCCGCCGCGATGGTGGCGGCGAGAAGGAACAATTGGATGATTCGGGCTTTTGTTTTCATAATGGAGAGCGTCCGGAATGAGGGGGCGGCCATTGAGGGCATGGATGAGGGATGATTCTAGGAGACTGCCCCGATGCTGTCGAGGATTTTTCATTCCTGCCGGCTCACGCGCACGTGGAGGGGCTCTTTTGCAGACAGGTGCATGTCTCGCTGCGGGTAAGCCATGGAGATGGATTGTTCTTCAAAAACCCGGACGATGGCATGCCGCAACTGGCTGGCCACCTGCGTGCGCCCGGACTTCCTCATGTCGATCCAGAAGTACAGCGAAAAGATCAACGAACTCTCCGCGAAGTCCTCGAAGAGCACGAAGGGTTCGGGTGAGGCGAGCACTTCATTGTTAGCCGTAGCGACCTCCACCAGCAAGCGCGAAATTTTGTCCGGATCGGTGCCATAATCCACTCCCATCCTCACCGTGCTTCTCAGCATATGGTCGGTGTGGGTCCAGTTGGTGACGTTGTTCTCGAGAAGTTCGCTGTTGGGGATGACCGTCTCGATGCCATCCCAGTGGCGAATGATGGACGAACGCATGCCAATCGTAGAAACGGTTCCCTGGATGCCGCCGACATCCACCACATCGCCGACCTTGATCGGTTTCTCCGCCTGGATGAGAAGTCCGCTGATAAAATTACGGATGAGGTTCTGCGTGCCAAAGCCGACGCCGATGGCAAGGGCACCCCCGAGGAAGGCGAAGGCGGTGAGAGGAATCCGGGCGTAATGGAGCGCGTAGAGACCGAGCAGAGACATCCCGAGGATAATGAACCAGCGCCGGACGGTCTGCGCCTTCGCCGGATCCAGATGAAGACGAACGCGCATGCGTTCGGCCAGACGGGAAGCCAAGGCGCGGAGAATGAAATACCCGGCCGTGACAATGCCGACGAGGAAGAGCAATTTGCCGAGGGTGATGGAGCGTTTCGCGGGCACGCTGCGCCCGTCCTCAAGTTTGACCATGTCCTCGACCGTGTAGATTTCGAACTCCCAGAGACCACGCAGTGTATCGGACACTTTTTTGGTGGCACGTTTGGTCCACGCGCTGAAACCGCTTGTTTTTTCCGCATCATCAACCTGCGGCATCCAGACGCGGCGCTGCAGCCCCACGTCCCCGGCTTCTTCGATGGCGATCTGGAATTCCCGATCGATGGCCTTGAGTTCCTCCAGATAGGCGGTGTCTGCCTCGGTGGCTGGTTTGGGAGCATCCTCCTGATCTTTGATGGCGGCGCGCAGCACCCTCTGGCGCGAGTCGAAAAGGGCCCGCCACATCTCGGGGCGAGTGAACAACTCACCTAAGCGTTCTTTATCGGCAGCGGCGCCATCGGCATTCTGGTTATTGATCCAGCGCTGACGGGTTTCGAGCAATTCGCGGCGGAGATCGACCAAGGCGAGTTGCCAACCGATCACGTCACCACGGGTAGTGAGCCCGGCCTCGGCGACGCGGAGGCTAATCGACGCACGTTGCGTGCGGCTCAACTTCTGGCGTTCGGCGGTCAGCCGGGCGCGGATGGTCTCCAGTTCGGCCAGCGCGGATTTCAGTTCCGCATCGGTAAAGACAAGCGGGCTGCTTATCATTTCGAGTTGGCGATTGGCGAGGGCGGAACGCACGCGTTCGACCTTCAGAGAGATTTCGATGCTGCCCAATTCCACCTCGGCGGCGGCTTTTTCCTCGGCGGCACTGTTCAGTCGCAAGGTTGCATCATCGAGCCGGGCACGGGCGTCAGCGCGAGCGGCGTCGTCGGGTGCCTTCTCCAGCGCCTCGCGGGCGCGCCGGACGGCGGCGTCTTCCTCGAGCATCCGATTCGATATCTCAGTCACGGAAGCGGCGACAACCTTCTGAAAGCCTTCGGCCACGAGTATCGCTTCTTGGGAGGAGATGAGCGTGCCGCGATATCGGTCGGCCAGCAGCCAGGAATACGGTGGTTTGCCCGGTGGGCCGTTCCACTCGGCGGATTGCTTCTCGATGGCCTTGAGGCGGGCCTCGCCGGACTTGCGGAGTTCGATGGCCTGGAGGTGACGTTCCGCGGCATCGATGGCGACTTCGAGCAGTGCGATCCGGGTGCCGACTTCGGGAGTGGGCACACCTTGTTTGAGATTTTCGGACTGGGCCGTCCACGCCTTCAATCGATCGCGCACGCCCTCTGCAGGATCGGTTTTTCCTTCGGGCGAGTCTGCCCGCACAAACGCCGGCACCACCAGCAAGCACCAGGCGAACACGATGACACGTGCCGAGGCTGCGCAAACGAGGGAAACAAGCGAGTTCACGGACGATTTCAGCTTAAAGTGCGGGGATCTGTAGGAAGAAGAAGCGGCCATGTTTACTCGCCTCCGAGGATTCCCGTCCAGTTCGCCTTGTGGCCATCAAGTTTGAAAGTTTCGAAGGCGTAGATGGCATCGTCGTTGGTGGGATCGAGAGCCACGGCGAGGTCCAGGAAACACCCGGCAAGGCGCAAGTTGTCGGCACCTCCGGGCTTGCGGAGTTCCTCCGCGCGACCAACGAGAAGGGACGAGAACGAACCAGCGGCCATCGATGGATCGGCGGATTTTTTCGGCACCACTCCGGTCTTCAAGCGACCATTGGCAATGACCGCAGGGCGGGATCTCGGATCGAGGTGCAGCGCGAGACCCACCAATTTGCGCGCGAGATCATATTTTTCCTGGGGCACACCTGTCAGCTTGCCCTCTTCGTCCGCATATTTTTCCGCGACGGCCAGTAGGGCAAAGGCCGCCAGATTCTCTGCATATTGGCGGCGCTCGATCTCGGCCATGCCAAGGTCATCAAACTTGAAAACAGCCGGCTCGATGATTGGCTCGGCGTAGCGGACATTCGCCTCCCCGGGAGTCAAGACCTGCCCTGATGACGGGGAAACGAGCGCCCCGCCGCAAATCGCGGCGACGAGGGTTATCCAGAAAACGTGGGACAGGCGTTGGCTCATGGTGGATCAAGCTAGCATTTCTTCGCCATCTGGCCAATGGTGATTGGCATGGATGCCCAATTCCCACTGGACAAACCCGCGTGGCGTCGCGAAATGAAGCGTCGCTGGAGGGAATCCTGTGTCGAGGATCGCACGGCCTCCACCGCCGCACTGGCGGAAGCCCTCCGCCTCTGGCTCGACCACCGCCCCGGCGGGGTGCTCTGGTTTTCCCCTCTACCCGACGAACCGGATCTGCGCCCTCTGGCCCGGGAGCTTGTCGAAGCAGGCCGCCGCCTCGCCCTGCCCCGGGTGACCGGGGAGGGACTCGCCATCCACGAATGGAATGGCCAAAACGCCTCGCTGGCCGCCGGAGCCATGGGAATCCTCGAGCCTGATCCAGAAAAATGCCCGGAGATCGAGCCATCGTTTTTGGCCGTGGCCGTCATTCCCGGATTCGCTTTTGATCCTCAAACGGGCATCCGGCTCGGACGAGGCGCCGGTTACTATGATCGATGGTTCGCCAGGTCAGGATTTCAAGGCGAATCCGTGGGTCTGGCTTTGCCCTGGCAGTTGGCAGGTCCACTCCCCCGCGAGGAGCACGACCGACCCATGGGTTGGTTGGCCACGAGCCAAGGAATGGTCCGGCCGGGATAGTTTTGCCAATAGCCTGAATTCGTGGCATGTTTCCTCTCCCCCATGCTGCCCTGGTTCCAGTCCGGAAAATTTCCCCTTTACCTCGCCCCCATGGCGGGAGTGACGGATTTTGTCTTCCGCGGGCTCTGCAAGGAACTCGGTGCCGATGTTCTGGTCACCGAATTCGTGAGCGCCGAGGGTATCGTGCGACGCGATGATCGCACGCGTCACTATACCGAATTCACCGACGAACAACGCCCGGTTGGTGTCCAACTCTTTGGAGGAAACCCCGACAGTCTCGCCGAAGCCGCCCGCAAGGTGGTCGATTGGAAACGACCCGACTTCATCGACATCAACTTCGGGTGTCCGGTCAATAAGGTGGTGGCGAAAAATGGCGGCAGCTCCTTGCTCAAGGACTGTCCACTGCTTGCCCGAGTCGCTTCGGCCATCGTGAAAGCCGTGCCCGTGCCGGTGACCGCGAAGATCCGCATCGGATGGGACCATCAGAACATCAATGCGCCCGAAGTCTGCCGTCTACTTGAGGACTGCGGCATCGCAACCATCGCCATACATGGCCGCACGCGTTCGCAAGGATACTCCGGCGAAGCGAACTGGGATATCATCGGCGAATGCGCGGAAACGATCTCGCTTCCGATCATCGGCAACGGCGACATTACAAGTGGCGCCGATGTCGCGCGCAGGAAAACTTCGACCAAAGTTGCCGGGGTGATGATCGGACGTGCCGCCATGAGTTACCCTTGGGTTTTCCGCGAGGCACGCGAGTATTTGCAAACCGGCCAGCAGCCCGCGCCGGTAGCTCCGGTGGACCGTTGGAATTTGATCACCCGCCATGCCCGCCTCGCCATCGCCCGCGGCACCAAAGGCGGCGAATTACACACCATGATGAGCCTGCGCTCCCGTTTCATGGCCTACACCAAAGGCCTGCCCGGCGGCAAACATCTGCGCCAGCGCTTCAGTCATGTTTCCTCGCTCATGGAACTCGAGGACATCGCGGCCGCCCACCTCGAGGGTCGATTGTTTGAAACCGATGAGCACGCCCACGCCCTGTCCGCATCTGCCGCCGATTGATCGCGTGTGGCCCGCCGCCGAGTTGTCCGGCCTCGACCCACTCGGCAAAGAGGCCGGGGAGTTTTATCTCACGGCGTTGCGCTGTGCCCAATCGCGGTGGCTAGACGGACTTCCCGCCCAATCACTACTCATGCTCAACCGCGCATTCGCCTGCGGATTCGAAGATGACAACCCTTTGTTAGAGAGCCATCCATGGCCCTATGAAGCTCTGGCTTGGATTTTGGAAAATGCCGGGAGCGGCGACTTTCTCGGCAATCCCCGGCGTCATTTCCAGCACCTCGCCACACGTATGAACATCGGACCACTGCGCGACCTCCGGGTCGCCCGCGCTTGGGCCTGCTGGGCTATCACAGGGAAAGTGCGACCGGAATTCCCAAGCGATGAAGAACAAATCGCGAGAGAAGGCCTCGAATTGCCCACACTCGTGGAAATCATCGCCTTCCCTGTTTGGTCAGACCGCCCGACAGAAGCATCCGTTTGGGGACGACTGGTCCGGTGAAAAATCTTGGACTTTTCCACCCCGCTCTGTAACAATCCGCCGGAAATGCTGCTCCCCCAAGGTATGCGAACCAAACTTCTCACCATCGCGGCCACCTTCCTCATGGTCGGGGCTTCCCCCGGCCAAGTGACGCGTGCGTATCCGGTGGTGGCGTTGCAGGGAGCGGCGACACCGAGCATTTCCCCCACGGCAACTTACGGAGGTCTTGGTGGCGAACCCCGCATTGGTCAGGGAGGGCATGTGGTTTTCGGTGGGTTCGTCGGGAACAACGGCTCTAACGACTATGCCATCTGGACCGGGCAGCCCGGTGCCATTGCGAAGTTGGCCGTGAGGAATGACCCGGCACCCGGCCGAATTGGCGGCTTACTGGATGTATTCTATAAAAACACCTCTGCTCCATACTGGGTCTGCCCGGATGGGACGGTTGCGTTCGAATCGCGGGTTTCGACAGTCAATGATGACGGCATTTGGATGGGCACGCCGGGAAATCTTCAGGAAGTGGCGATCGTCAATAATCCGGTGCCAGGAATAGCCGGCGCAACATTCAAAGGCTTCCCGGGAATTGTTTTCCAGGCAAACGGCCAGGGTCATCTCGCCCTGCGCGCCTACATGCAAGGCACAGGAATCACGACCAACAATGATAGCGGTGTCTGGATCGGCAAAGTAGGTGATATGGCACTCATCGCTCGCGAAGGAACTCAGGCGGCCAACCTCGGGCCGACTGTTGTGTTCAATGACCTCAACAACATCTCTTTCTCCCTCAATGCCCATGGACAGCTCTGTTTGATTGCCGGGGTATCGACCCGCAGTCTCACCCAAAACACATCCCTGTTTCTTGGGGACAGAAACGGCTTGACCAGAATCCTGGAGCAAGGGAATCCTATCGTCGGCTTTTCCCCTCTCTCTTGGAATACTTTCGGAAAGCCGCGCCTTAACAATCACGGCACCGTGCTTTTAGAGACAACCCCAACAACAGGCGGACAGAGGTCCTTCTTCACGCGCAAAAGCAACGGAACCGTAACCCGGCTCGCCGAGGAGACTGCCGAACCGCCCGGCTCGGCCGGCCAAAGCTGGGCAGGTTTCTTTTTCTCCAATCCGGCCTTGGGCGGGAACGATTTTGCTGTCTTGGGAACCGGCTTGAATCCGGGATGGACGAATTCCGCCAAAGATGGGATATGGATCGCCTCCGGGAATGTGACCCGCTTGGTTTCGCGCAAAGGGGATGTCGCTCAAGGGCTGGCAGGACAAACATTCAACGACTATGCTCCGGGACTTCAAGGCCCCGCTGTTAACTCATCTGGCACCGTGGTTTTCCAGGCCACGACGAACACCGGTGTCAATGGCATCTGGTTCTGGCGCAATGAAGACCTACGTTTGCTGTTGGCTCCGGGGGATTTTATTAAAATCAGTCCCGGAGACACGCGGGAAGTGACTTCCTTTTCTGTCAAACTCGGCAGTGGCGGTCAAAGTGGGGTTCCCTCGGGTTTGAATGATCGTGGCCAACTCGTAGTGAAAGTCGGCTTCAAATTCGGCACCACCGCCATCATCTTGATCAACAATATCTTGGATCAGGATGGCGATGGACTCGACTCCTTGCTTGAAGAGGCCTTCGGAGGGAGTCCTAACAACCCCTCCGATGCAGTATCCCAGCAAAGCCGGCTACAGCGGACAGGAACGACCCTGAAGTTGCTATTCCCCCGCCGCACGGATGGAAGTTTCCAATATGTCGTGGAAACCTCGGAGGTCTTGGGTGGATGGTCTGACCTCACGGCGACGCCCGTTCTTTCTGCCGACCAATCCGGTCTGCTTCCGGGAACCGAACGGGTGGAGGTTCCGATTCCTTCCGGAGAGGATCGATTGTTCACTCGCGTTCGGGCGATGAAGGTTTCGCCGTGAAGGAATGGTGTGAGAGCCACACCCCGGAAGTGTAGCAAGACCGTCCCGGTCTTGCCGGTTCCTGTCCGAGGCTTGCCGGGCAAGAGCGAGACGCTCTTGCTACGTCGAACATGGGACGTCGAGGTGGAAATCCACAGCGGGCCCCTCACCCCGCGAACGCCGCATAAAGGGCGCGCAACTCGTCCTCGAGTTGGTGGGGCTCGCTGAGAGTTCCTGCAATTTCCGCCCTCAGGTATTCCCGGTATTGTTTCCGCAACCGGTGCACGGCGACGCGGACCGCGCCCTCGCTCATTCCCAACTCCGACGCCACCGATGGGTAGTCCATCTCTTGCCTGGCCACGGTGAGAAAGGGTTTTAAGGCGGCGAAAGCAGGATTGCCGGAATTCGTTCCTTCCAACTTTTCGAGCACCCGTTCCAACAAGGTAATTGCCCAGACCCGATCATAAAGTTTATCGGGGCTCAAATGATGTGCGGGCTCGGCGCCATACCTTCGCTCGGCGGTGTCGTCGGCCAAAGGCAGGATCGTGACACCGCCGCCGCGCTTTAGCTGTTGTGATTTATCCTATTCGTTGGCCAGGAAATTCTTCAAAGCCGCGAGCAAGAAGGAACGGAAACGACCGTGTTCCGGACTCAATCCATCGAGATTCTTCTTCGCGAATAGCCGCGCCAGAAAGGCCTGCGTCAAATCTTCCGCGTCCTCCTTGGAATACCCGCGCCTGCGAACATACACATAGAGTGGATACCAGTAGGTCCGGCACAATTCTTCCATCGCCATCTGCGAACCCGCGTCGCTCCCCTCCCCCGCCGCGAAAACCACCGTCCAGCGGGTGGTCCTGAAGACTCCGGGATTCGGAGCCGTATCCGGAACCATGCCCTCAGGTTGCGTTTCAGCTTCGCTCATGATGCGGCACGTCAACGGTTGTTTCCGGAAGCCCGGCCCTTGATGGCGTTGATGGCATTGGTGGCGGCAACTTTGGAGAAGAAATTCTTGTCCTTCTCCGCCACGACGCCGAGTGCGCGCAGACTCGCGGGAGTGCCAATCTTGGCGAGAATATCAGCCGCCCGCTGGCGTGTGCCCGGATTATCGCTTGCCAGATAGGGAATGATGGCCGGTTCCGTCGCCGAACCGATCTGGATCAATTTGTCTCCCGCCCAATACGTCTTGTGCGCGTCCGACAAGAGCATGGCCAGCGGTTTGGCCGCCCGGACATCTTTAAATTGCACCAACAGGTCCGTGGCGAAGGCCCGTGTCGGCTCGTCTGTCGATCCCATCAAGCCGAGCAGAAAATCGGCATCGGCTTTGGTCGCGAGCACTTTCATCGTTTCTCTGGTGGCATCGCGCACTCTATCCTCCGGATTCGTCAAGAGTGGACGCACCGCCCGTGCGACTTCGACGCGTTTTTCAGGTGTCAACTTCGCGGTCGAGAGATAGGACAAGGCGGAACGCCGGACGTGGAGATTCTCAACTCCCAGTGCTTTGATTGACTCGCCGAGGATTTCCTCGTCCGTCGCCTTGTAACCACGGAGCAACTCGCGGGCGGCCTCGCGGGCATGCTCGTTCTCGTGATGGTAAAGGGGAAGCACCGCCGGTTTGGCAATCTCTCCCAAGGCAGCAAGCGCCGCTTTGGCATCACGCGAGATGCGGAATTCGGACAAGCACGCGGCCAGCGGCTCCGCCGCGCGGGCATCTCCCATTCGCGAAAGCATCTGCATACATTGCTTGCCACGGGAAGAGCCCGGGGCGACGCGCATGATTTCAATCAGATCCAGCGCGTATTCTTTGTCCGCCCAGTTCGCGAAGGCTTGGAAGGCCGAGTCACCGCTTTCCATGTCGTTGAGCAAAGGTTTGAGAACTCCGATAACGGCGGCCCGGTGCTCCGGCGTGGCCTTGGCCTCCGTAAGGAAACGAAGCAAGGGTCGTTGGTCGCGTGGAGCCGTCACGGGCAGCTGCTTGATGGCGATATCCAAGGTGATCAGCGGAGGCGGCACCACTTTGGGGCCGGAGTTAGGTTGCGGGTTCGCCTTGGAGCTTTCCGCCAACTGCCGGGCGGGCCGCGTCGGGGTGCCACCAGGCGGATTGGAGGTCCTGCTCTCCAACTTGAACTGCTGCTCGGAAAGAAACCGCACATTCAAATCCGCATCGAGGATATTCCGCCCCAGCACTTTGTCATTGTGATCACGATGGGGAATGCGATCCCAAACCAGCAGTCTGCCACTGGAGGGAACGACAGATGGCGCGTAGATGTAACCCATGGGACCTTGATCGAACGGGCATCGCAAATGGGATTCCTCGAGCAGGCCCTCGGCGACCAGTGTCTCCAGCCTGGGCGGATTCTTCCCGTTGTTTTTGTTCCGGTATTCCGCGATACCGCTGCTGATCTTGCCGAGGCTTGAAGCGCATTCCATGGTGCCGGTGGCGAACTTCGCGGCGGTCATCGAAGTATTGAAAAACCAGAGATGGAGCGGTATCGCGAGAAGCGAGATTCCGCCCGCGACCATACCGGCGATTGCCGAACCCTTGCTGGTAGTTGCTTTGGCCAGGGCAATGAGACCGAGCAGCAGCCCGACGCCGCCGGTAGCCAAACCGAGCACGGACACCAACCCGATCAGGCCCAGAATCAATGACCAGATCGCGATGGTGCGCGCCCGCGTTGGTATGGTGGAATCGGAGGCCGAAGCCTGACGGGCCGCAAACGGATTCACCGATTGATATACGGGTTGCGATGGGGCTGCCTCTGGCACCGGCACGATGAGCGGATGCGAACACTTCGGGCAAGTCGCTTCGGTGCCCGCTTCGCTTTCGTCGACGGAGAGTTTCTGCTCGCAGTTCGGGCAAGTGAATTTGATTTCCATCTTCTTGGCTCCTTCTTCTGATTGAACAGATGCTCCCGCGGCGATCGTCTCCACCGCTTCCTTGAAATCTTGGATCCGTTGGAATCGACGTGCCGGGTTTTTCTCAAGCGCGCGCAGCACCACATCGTCCAAGCGAATGTCCACCGAAACCTTGTGGGATGGGGGCACGACGATACGATCCGGCAGTTCGCCCGTGAGCATCTGGAAAAGACTACCCCGAGCGAGTAGATATCTGCACGTTGATCGGCATCAACGGGCTCGAGGATCTGCTCGGGTGCCATGTAATGTGGAGTGCCGATCAGGTGTCCAGCTTCCGTGATGCCGAACGCCGCATCGCTCGAACTGGCGAAATCCATCTCGTCCGAGCCGATCAGTTTGGCCAATCCGAAATCGGCGACCTTGATCCTGCCATGTCGGTCGATCAGGATGTTTTCCGGTTTGATATCGCGATGCACGATTCCCATTTCGTGGGCATACTGGAGCGCATCGCAGGTCATCAGCACGATGGCCATGGCTTCGTCAGCGGAGACAACTCTCTCTTCGAGCAATTGCCTGAGATTCGGACCATCAATGAACTCCATGAGCAGGAAATACAAGTCCGCAGCTCGCCCGGTATCGTGAATGATCACGATGCCCGAATGGTTGAGTTTGGCCAAGGCCTTGGCCTCGCGGGAGAATCGCTCCGCGAAGCCCGGCACTTCCCCGATGTCAGGCGGAAGGATTTTCAGTGCGACGAGACGGTCAAGTTCCCGTTGGCGCGCCTGGTAAACGGCACCCATTCCCCCGGCTCCGATGAGCCCGAGGATCTCCAGTTGCGGGAAAACGGCTGCTAGTTCTTCCGGTTGAGGGGGAGTGAAGGACTTCGGAGCGGTCGTATTCCCAGCCGCGCCCTGAAGAAGCAAACAGGCGGGGCACAAACCCGCGAGAGCTCCAGCGGAGGTCGCTTGGCCACATTGCGGGCATTTTCGACTCTCGGGTTGGGTCATTGCGCCAGCGGGGGGATCCATCACATCCCCTAAAAAAGCGGATTTTTCCATTCGTTACAAGAAAGGATAGCTGCTCCCTAGATGTCATTGCCGCAAGGGGACGACTCACCCGCCTTGCACGGATTGGGCGACCCAGTCAAGGTAGGCGGGTAGACCACCATCGGCGGGGAAGACCAGCAATTCCGGGCATTCGTAGGGGTGGAGGGCACGGAGGGCATCGGTCAGACCGGGCAGGGCCGCGCGGGTCGTCTTGATTAGGGCAATGGTTTCAGGTTCGCGGCAAACCTTTGCTTCCCAGCGGTAGATGGATTCCGCTCCGGGCAGAAGCTGGATGCAAGCAGCGTATTGCCTTTCCACCAGATCCGTGCCAATTTGTCGCGCTACCTCCGGACTCGGGAAGGAGGAAATGGCCATTATCACCTCGTCATTCATGGACCAACCATAGATGAAATCGGGCTTCATTGACAAGCTACTTGAGCGGATCAACCGGGTTTCCCCGGAGGAAATGCAGGCGCATTTGGCGCGCCTGCTGGAGGAGCGCGGCTTGCTGGAGAATGTTTTCCAAGCCTTGCAGGAGGGGGTCCTGCTGCTGGATCCGGGAGGCACAATCACCTATCTGAACGCCGCGGCGGCGGGACTTTTCGGCATGGACGAGCAGGAAGCTCCGGGCCAGCCGCTGGGAAAATATATCAAAGGATTGGACTGGAAATCGCTGGTCGCCTCCGGTGGGGCGGTGAATCGGGATCTGGAGGTTAGTTACCCGGAAAACCGGTATCTGAATTTCTATCTCGCGCCTTTCGCACCAATAGAGGAGGATCCGCCGGCCCGGGGGTATGTGATGCTGGTGCGGGACATCACCCGCACGCGGCGCATGACGGAGGAGAAGATCGAAAGCGAACGTCTGTCTGTGCTCACGATGCTGGCGGCGGGGGTGGCGCACGAGTTGGGAAATCCCCTCAACTCCCTGACCATCCATTTGCAGTTGCTGGATCGAAAATTGAAGGCGCGGGACGCCCGCTTGCACCAGGAGCTTTCCCCATTCCTGGAAACCGCCCGCGGCGAACTGGAGCGGCTGGATTTTATCATCGAGGAATTTTTGCAAGCGGTGCGCCCTTCGCGACCGCGTGTCGAGGCGGCGGACCTCAATGCGCTTTTGCGCGAGGCCGTGCAATTTCTCGCGCTTGAACTGAAGGAGAAAAACCACGAGATCGCCCTCGAACTCCACTCCCACCTTCCCCCCATGGTGGTGGATCCGGGCCAGATGAAACAAGCCATCTATAATGTTCTTCGCAACGCCTCGCAAGCGATGGAGTCAGGAGGCAAGATCACGGTGCGCAGCGATTACGACAATCATGGCGTGATCATCACCGTGGCGGACAATGGTCCGGGAATCGGCAGCGAGGACATGGCGCGCCTTTTTACTCCCTATTTTACGACCAAGTCGCGCGGTCACGGACTGGGCTTGCTCATCGTGCGGCGCATCCTGCGCGAACACGGCGGCGACATCCGTATCGAAAGCCGCGAGGGACACGGCACGAGTGTTTGCCTGCATCTACCATTCGCCACTCCACGCGTGCATCTGCTTTCCGCTCCCGAAGGAGAGCCAAGCCCTCCTGCGAAACCTGCACGCGCGAAACGCAAGCCGCGGCGTCCGTCTCCCGGCGCAGTGATCGACCTCGAACCCTGATATTCCCTTTCCCATGCCCGCCTCCATTCTGATCGTTGATGACGAAAAAAACACCCGCGACGGACTGCGTCTATCGCTGGAAGACACGTTCGATGTCTATATCGCCGGAGACGCCGCGGAGGCGCTGGCGGTTCTGAAATCGGAGCCCATTGATGTGATGCTGACGGATCTGCGACTCGGCATGGATGACGGCATGAAGTTGCTCGAATCGGCGGCGAAACTGTCCAAGCCGCCCGTCTCCGTGATGATGACCGCCTATGGTTCGGTGGACACGGCGGTCGAGGCGATGAAACGCGGGGCCTATGACTTCATCACCAAGCCGCTGAATCTTGATGAACTCGAACTCCTGCTCAAGCGCGCGCTCAAGGAACGGCGGCTGGAGGCAGAGAACACGAGGTTGCACGCGCAGGCGCGGGAGCGCGAGGGGTTCCGCAAGTTGTTGGGCCGATCCCCCGCCATCAAATCAGTGCTGGAGATCATCGAGCAGGTCGCTCCCACGAAGGCGACGGTCCTCGTCGAAGGAGAAAGCGGGACCGGCAAAGAACTGGCGGCCCAGGCGCTACATCATTTGAGCGGACGTCCGGCCAACAAACTGGTCGTCGTGCACTGCGCCGCCCTCTCACCGCAAATCCTCGAGAGCGAGTTGTTCGGCCATGAAAAGGGAGCATTCACTGGCGCGAGCGAGCGCCGCATCGGGCGATTCGAGCAGGCGCACGGAGGCACACTTTTCCTTGATGAAATCGGGGAAATTGACCCCACCGTTCAGGTAAAACTCCTGCGCGCGCTCGGCGAAAGGGTCATTGAACGGGTGGGCGGCAATACCAGCATCCCAATCGACGTGCGTCTGGTCGTCGCTACGAACCGCAACCTAGCCTCCATGGTGGCGGAGGGCAAATTCCGCGAGGACCTCTACTACCGGCTTAAGGTTGTCGGACTAAAAATGCCGCCGCTGCGGGACCGCCCGGACGACATTTTGCTCCTGGCGCAGGCTTTTCTCACCGAATTCGCCCGGGAAAACGGGAAACCGGAGCGTGCTCTTTCCTCGGAGGCCCGGGACGCTCTGCTGCACTACCCTTGGCCGGGGAACGTCCGGGAGCTGCGCACGGCCATGGAACACGGGGTCGTGCTGGCGCGGGAGGAGGAAATCACGCCCGCCGACTTGCCACCTGGTCCGGGGGGGAGGAATCTCACTCCGATGGTGGTTTTGGGACCAGATTCGCCCAATGTTTCGGATTCAGGACTTGCGGAACCGCGTGATTTCAATTTGCATAAGGCGGAAGATCGGCTTATCCGAGCAGCATTGGCAAAGACCGGCCAAAACCGGACCGAAGCCGCCCGGTTGCTCGGCATCAGCCGGCGAACCCTCCAACGCAAACTCAAAGAACCAACCGACTGACTTTATCCCAGATTCCCCAGCCCCCGACCCATGTCCACCGAAACAAAATCCGGCAGCGCGACCGCCATCCAACCGAAGGTGATCATCGGCTATGCGCTCTTCATCGTCTTCATCTTCTCCCTCGCAGGCTACTACCTGTTCGTCGACTACCGGGGACTAACCAACAAACACGGCATCGACCAGGCGCAAATCGCGCGAGAGTTTTCCCGTGGAAACGGGCTTACCACGAAATTTCTCCGGCCATTCGCGCTCTATCAGGCGAGGCAAGTTGCCGATGAGGCGGGCAGTCTCGTCAATCTGGGAAAGATGGAGGGTGACAAATTCGTCGGGCAGTTCGAGGACACCTATCACGCGCCGCTCGGTCCGATGGTCAATGCCGCCACGATGGCCATTTTCGATTCGAAGCTGTCGCTCGAACCGGACTACCAAATCTATCCCGGCGACAGGGTGATTAGCGGGACTGCCATTGTCTTGCTGCTCTGTTCCATTCTCATTTTTTTCCTCCTCGCCTCGAGGATTTTCGACCGGAGAATTGGCATCGTGGTGGTCACACTGATGGTGCTGTGCGACATGTTGTGGAGGTTCACCCATACCGGACTTCCGACCATTCTGTTGCTATTCCTGTTCGGCTTCGCCCTCTTTTTCCTCTACAAGGCGGTGGAGAACCAGGAGATGGGCCAAGGGCCCTTGGGCTGGGCGGCTCTGGCGGCGGCCTTCTTCGGCTTGATGGCGCTTTCGCACTGGATTGCTGTCTGGATCTTTTTCGGAGTGCTGGTGTTCGGAGCCTTGGCTTTCCGGCCCCGCGGCATGGCGGCGGGTCTCATGGCGCTGGTTTTTCTCGCCGTTATCGCGCCGGGACTCATCCGCAATTTCATCATCACCGGCACTATCCACGGTGATGCCTTCTATGCGCTCTACAACGGTCTCGGCGCCCTCGGGGAAAGCGGCACCATGCGGAACTTCAAACCCGACAAGGAAACCCTGGACCTCGAGGGCTTCGGCGGACGGATCGCCCTGACCTCGCTTGACCAGTTGAAGAACATCGTCGGCTACTTCGGCAGCATCTTGGCGGCACCCGTGTTTTTCATCAGCCTGCTCCATCCTTTCCGTCGCCCGGAGATTTCGGTCTTCCGCTGGGCGATTTTGGCCATGTGGATCTTCGCGGTCATTGGCATGGCGTTGTTCGGCCTGCCGGATGGTGAATTCGATTCGAACCAGATCCACATCCTGTTCGCGCCCATCATGTCGGCCTACGGGCTTGCCATGGTGGCCATTCTCTGGAACCGCATGGGGGTCGGCGCGCCGACCGAGATGGTGAAAAATTCCCCCTTCACCGCCATCGTCGCCATCAGCTCCATCGGTATGTTCGTTACCATCCCGAGGGCGCTCAAAAGCGGGGGCGTCTTCCAGGAAATTCCGTATTACCCCTATTATCCCAAAGGCATCAAGAAACTCAACGAATGGACAAGCGAGCGCGAGGTCATCGTATCCGACATGCCTTGGGCCATCGCATGGTATGGGGACCGCACTTCGGCATGGATGACCAAGGACCTCAGCCAATTCGATGCCATGACTGAGTTTTTCGACCAGAACCGGATGCCGGTCGCTGGCATCTATTTCAGCCCGGTGTCCGTGGACCGCGAGCTTGGAAGCACCATTTTGCAGGGTGAAAACGCGGACTGGGCCTATTGGATTCTCCAGCCGGTAAGCCAGATAGTGCAGGCAAACAGTTCTACTGCCCGTCGGGAAAACAATTTCCGCTTCGGCGTTCTCAATTTCCTTGATCGTCAGATGTTTTTCTGGAGCAACTACAACCGTGCCGAGCGCGGGCGCCCGCAGGAAACGGAGCGGAAACCGGAGGGCGGACAAGACCCCAAACAAGACTCGACTATCCTGCCCTCGGCCAACTGAGCGGGAGACTTTTCCCTTGCCCAACTGGACACGGTGGCGGAGGGTTGACGGATCCTCGCCCCCGTGGCAGAACGTGACCGTGAAACGCTCCAATCCGAATTCCGAAGCCCCCTTTGAAGCCGCCTTGGCCGACCTCGAATCCATCGTGGCCAAGATGGAATCCTCCGACCTGCCCCTGGAAGAGATGATTTCAGGCTACGAAGACGGAATCCGGTTGCTTAGGATTTGCGAAGAACGCATCGCTGCCGCGCGCCAAAGAGTCGAAAAAATCGCCCGGGCGGGGGCGGATGGTGCGAAACTCGCTCCCTTTGAAGGTGAATCCGCCGGCGAATCCGCATCCAACACCCCGAACGACGAATTATTCTGACCCCTCGACCTAATGAGCCACTCCTCTGATTGCCCACTGCTGGACACCATACAGGGACCTGCGGATGTAAAGAAGCTGAAAGCCGAAGAGCTCGACGCCCTTGCCGCGGAAATCCGCCACAAACTGGTCCACAGCATCTCGCGCACCGGAGGCCATCTCGGTCCGAATCTCGGAGTGGTGGAGCTTTCCATCGCCTTGCACCGGGTGTTCAACACACCGGCTGACAAGTTCGTCTTCGATGTCAGCCACCAGGGGTATGTCCACAAGATGCTCACCGGCCGCAACGAAAGCATCCACACCATCCGGCAATACGAGGGATTGAATGGCTTCCTCCTCCGCACCGAAAGCGAGCACGACATCTACGGTGCCGGACACGCCGGCACGGCCTTGTCGGCGGCTCTTGGCATGGCGGTCGCGCGCGACCTCTCTGGCGGCGATGAAAATGTCGTCTGCGTCGCGGGCGATGCCGCTTTCACCTGCGGCCCGACCTTCGAGGCCCTCAACAATATCGGTTCGACCAAACGCCTCATCGTCGTGCTCAACGACAACGAATGGTCCATCGACAAGAACGTCGGGGCGATTGCGCGCTACCTCAATCACCTCGCCACCAACAAAGCCTATTCAGCCATCCGCCACAAAGCCGCCGAATTCGTGGAGAAAGTCGCCGGTAAAATGGCACGCCGCATCGCCCACCGCATCGAGGAAGGCGCGAAGAATGTTCTCCTTCCCTCGGTGATTTTCGAGGAATTCGGGCTCCGTTATTTCGGCCCCATTGATGGCCACGACATCGCGACCCTCGTGCATTCATTCGAGTTCCTCAAAACCCTCAACGAACCGGTTATCCTGCACATCATCACCGAGAAAGGCCGTGGTTACGAACCCGCTCTCGCCAACCCCGGGAAGTTCCACGGTCTCGGGCCCTACCAGATCGAAACCGGAGAAACACCCACCACCGCACTCACCGCCTCGGATGTTTTCGCGCGCTCCGTGACCGACTTCGCCAAACAAGACAAGTCGATCGTCGCGATTACCGCCGCCATGCCGGGCGGGACCAAACTGGAAATCTTCAAGAAGGAGATCCCGGAACGTTACTTTGATGTGGGTATCGCAGAAGAACACGCGGCGCTTTTCGCCTGCGGACTGGCCACCCGCGGCTTGAAACCGTTTCTCGCCATTTACAGCACCTTCATGCAACGTGCGTATGACATGATCATCCACGACATGGCCATTCAGCAATTGCCAGTGCGTCTTTGTATGGACCGCGGCGGCCTCTCCGGCGACGACGGCCCCACCCACCACGGGCTATTCGATATTGGCTACCTCCGCCATGTGCCCAATCTCGTGCACATGCAGCCGAGAAACGAAAACGAGCTGGCCGACATGCTCTGGACCATGGCCTGCCATGAAGAAGGGCCCATCGCCATCCGTTATCCGCGCGGCCCCATCGCGGGAACCGCCGTGAAAGCGGAGCGCACTAAACTCGAAATCGGCAAAGCCGAAGTGCTGGTCGGCGATGGCAATGATGTCGCCCTCTTCGGGCTCGGAACCTTCTTCTCCATGGCCGAGGAAACACGCCAGGCTCTCGAACAGGCGGGAATCAGAGCCTCGCTCATCAACCCGCGTTTCATCAAACCGCTCGACACCGCCGTGCTCGAGAAATTCGCGCGCCAATGCAAGGTGATCGCCACGTTCGAAGACCATGTCCTGCACAACGGATTCGGCTGCTCCGTCATCGAACACCTCCACGAAGCCGGCATCCACACGCCCGTCATCCGCCTCGGCTGGCCGGACGAGTTCATCGAACACGGGACCGTGCCCATCTTGCGCGAAAAACACGGCCTGACCCCCGGCCATGCAGTCGCCCGCATCAAGGCCCAACTCGAAGCCCTCGGCCATCGCCCCTCCGGTGCCCACCTCATCGCTGGTTAGGCGTGAATCCGAGGGTCTTGTGTCTTGCTTCTTGCTGTCCTGTGTCCTCTGTTATTCCATGATCACCGCCATTCTCGTAGCCGCCGGTTCTTCGTCCCGCATGGGCTTTGACAAACTCACCGCCGACCTCGCGGGCAAACCGGTCTTTCGCCACGCCCTTGATGCCTTCCAGACGGCCGACAAGATTGATGCCATCATCCTGGTTACCTCCCCCTCCCTTCTCTGTTCCGCCCAAGCCCTTGTTGGGTCGAAGGAACTCGGCAAACTTGCCGCCGTCGTCGCGGGTGGAGCCGAACGCCAGGACTCGGTGCGTGCCGGAATCGCCGCCGCCCCGGCGGGCACCACCCATGTCGCGGTGCACGATGCCGCCCGCCCGCTCGTTTCTCCCGTCGCCATCGACGAGACCGTCGCCGCCGCCGTGTTGCATGGGGCCGCCGCACTTGCTCGCCCGATTCCCGACACTGTCAAACGCGTGGACGAAAGCGGCTGGATCACCAGCGCCGTGGATCGCAGCGGCCTCTGGGCCATGGAAACCCCGCAGGCTGCCCGTCTCGATTGGCTGCAAGCCGCCCTTTCCGCCATCACTAGCAACGGCGGGCATGTGACCGATGAAGTTTCGGCTCTCCATGAGGCAGGTCATCAGGTCCACGCGGTGCGTAGCCACGCCCCGAACATCAAAATCACTTGGCCGGAAGATATCGACACCGCTCTGCGGTGGCTGTGAGTGCCGGAATCACTTCGGACGGTTCCTTTGTCCCCTCCCCCGCCAGGTGGCCGGGTCGAGGCTGGGAGTGCCGAGCAGGTCACTGGCCCCGCTCATGTCGGCATCGGAGATTTTTTGCAGAAAACCCTTCTGCTCTTCGGTGAATCCTGACGTGACCTCCGAGAGGGCGCGTTCGTTGAGGGCCTCCCGTTCCGGCGAATCGACAGGAAGGTTATTGTATTGGGTCTTGTATCGCTCCACCACACCGGCAACACGGGTCCGCTCGTTGTCCTCAAGTCCGAGCGATTCCGCGAGAATTGAGGCGCGGAATTCGGAGAACTCCTTCGGTTTGTCGTCGAGTTTCTGCATCTCCTGGAGAATCGGCCCCATGGAAACGAACTTGAGGAACATGTCGCGGGACTTGGCCGCCCGTTCCGGGTCATCCTGCGCCATGTCACGGAGCAGGATGGCATCGCGCATGGCCGAACCCATGAATTTTCCGGCATCGCGGGTGCTGCCATAAGAAAAGGTCCACTCCTTGTTGAGTTCCTCCACTTCCTTCTTCATCTTCGCCATATCCTCGGAGAGTTTGTCGCGCTCGGTTCGCAGTGCGGCGGTCTCCCCATCCTTGGTCGCCAGTTTGTTTTGCAATTCATCAAGTCTGGCCTGCAACCCCTTGGCGCGTTCCTCGGCGTCCGCCAACGCCCGGCGGAGGGCATCATCATTTCCGGTTAGCCAGGCAATAGGCCCGGCGCCATCTCCACCGCGTCCGCCCATGCGATTCCCCAGGAAAAACCCGCCGACCAAGGCGAGCACGAGAAAAAGAATTGCCAGTGGCTTTGATTTCATGACTTTACCAAGCTTGAACGATTCCTCTACCTCCGACAAGCAAGAAACTCTGTCTCGGGAGGAAGATTCGAACTTTTCTGGATCCGGAAGGGTGGGCAGCAGCGTTCCTGTGCTATGGAGAGACGCAAAATAATCCTCGTCATTACCGCCATGGGACTTCTCACATTTTTGGGCATTAGCAGCACTGGCGCCGAAATCGAGCTCGGAGCCCCGGCGCCCGCGGTCACGGCATCCGACCATGATGGAAAAGATGTCGATATCGCCGCCGAATCCGCCACCGGTTACACCTTTGTTTTCTTTTATCCCAAAGCCAACACACCCGGCTGCACCAAGCAAGCCTGCTCCCTGCGCGATGCCTACACCAGCCTCACGACCAAAGGCATCAAGGTCATCGGCGTTTCGCGCGATACCGTGGTCAATCAGAAATCCTTCGCCACGGAACAAAAGCTGCCCTACCGCCTGCTGGCCGACCCGGACGGCAAAGTGACCGAAGCTTTCGGCGTGCCCACCCTGGCCAACCTGGCCAAACGACAGGCATACCTTTTCAAAGATGGCAGACTGGTCTGGCGCGACCTAGCGGCATCCACCGACCAACAAGCCGCCGAGGTGTTGGAAGCCGTTGGCAAAATGTGACATCCGATTTCCCGGGCAAAACCACGGGAAACATGCGAGACTCCCGCGATGATGGAATCCGCCGAGAATGCCCTGAACCAACTCGAAACACGTTCGTATTTCGCACGTGGTCGCAATGCCCTCGTGACCCGGGCCGACTTCGGCCCGCTCTATGAAGACTATTACCTGCACTGGCTGCAACATGGCATCCGTTTTCCCACCGAGGCCGATGATGTGCTCAAGGACGCGCTCGCCGCACTCGTGCTTCATCTCGCTTCCCGTCCGCAGGATGAGACAGTGGCATGGACCGTCAACTTTCCCTCGCCGGTGCTCGGGCTCTTTGTCACAGGTTCAACAAGACCCGGCAACGTGGTCGGGCGCGTTTGGAGCGAGGGCGTGCGCGCGACCGGTTGCGGTCTCTTCTGTTCGGAAACCCGCGCCGGGAATGGACAGGTGCGGCGCAGCAATGTGGAATTCCAGGACGGGGATTTCTTCCATGCCGTGGAAATGTATTATGCCCAGAGCGAACAACGCCCGGCACGATTGTTCCGACATGGCCCGGAAGATTTCGTGATGGTTTCCGCTCAACCGGAATGTGATCTCGAATGGATCGCCTCTCTGGACGACGATGCCATCCGCGACCTTGATAAAAACGAGACCCTGTCCCTGCTCGAAACGCGCGCCTACCATTTTGACTGCGGTTGCACCGCCGAGAGAATCACCGGTCGCCTTGCCGCCCTCGGCCGCGCGGGCATCGACGACCTTTTCGCCGGCGACGAAAACATCCGCGTTGACTGTCCACGTTGCGGCGCGGTCTTCGATGTGACGAGGCAGATGTTCGAAACCTGAGGAGCCCGAAGTCGGCCGCCCGCCCCCGGACAATGAAATGATGGTCGGCGCTCCGACGTATAGGCGGCTCATGGTAGGGTTCCATTTACGACTGATCCATCTTTATCTCCTGCTGACCTTGACCCTACCGGTCGCGGTTGCCGCCGATGTCTCGGAACTCTGGGGAAAGGACGGCGAGAATTGGGATCCGGCGGGACGTCTGCCGGGAGTCTCGTTCGCCGGCTATGCTTGCGGCGAAGAACTGATCCCTTCGCCACCGGTTGCCGTGGACGTGCGCGCTTTCGGTGCCAAGGGTGATGGCACAACCGACGACTCGGCCGCTTTCCTCGAGGCTATCGCGAAAACACAGCAGGGCGTGATTTTTGTTCCACCGGGCAGATACAAGATTACCCGCATCCTCGAAATCACCCGTTCGGGCGTCGTTCTGCGCGGGGCCGGAACAGCGAAGACCGCACTGTATTGTCCGGTGCCATTGCATCACATCAAGCCTGATATGGGTGAGACCACGGAAGGACGGCCCACCTCGAACTATTCCTGGTCGGGTGGCATGGTCTGGTTCAAGGGAAACGACAATGGCAAGAGAGTCGGCAGGGTGGCCGCCCCCGCGAAGCGCGGTGATTCGGTCCTGCGATTGGACCGTGCACCGGAGAAACTCCAACCCGGGGAGTGGGTCGAACTGCGCCAAACGGATGACGAAAAGAAATCGCTCCTCCATCACGTCTATTCGGAGGATCCCGGCGACATCTCAAGAATCCCCGCCTCGCGACATAGAAATTCATTCGTCGCGCGGGTGAAGTCCACCGAAGGAAGCTCGGTCACCCTCGACCGCCCGCTGCGCATTGATGTCCGGCCCGAATGGCAACCCGTTCTCTCGACATGGGAACCGGACGTTCAACAAAGCGGGGTCGAGTCCATGCGATTCGAATTTCCGGCACGCGCGTATGACGGACATTTCACCGAGCTCGGGTTCAACGCCGTCGCGCTCCAGGGTGTGGCCCACTGCTGGGCGCGGGATCTCGAGTTGGTGAATGCCGACAGTGGTATCTTCGTCAGCGGACGGTTCTGCACCATTGAAGGAATCGTTTGCCGCCTCGTCGGAGCCACCGAAATGAGTAATGATTTCGGTCATCACGGAATCTCGATGACCGGCAGCGACAATCTGCTCAGCCGCTTCGACTTGCAGCAAAGGTTCATCCACGATATCACCGTTGCCGGCGGCTCGGGCAATGTCGCCCGCGCCGGGCGAGGATGGGATCTTGCCATCGATCACCACAGGAGAGCCCCGCACGACAATGTCTTCACCAATCTCGACGCCGGTGAAGGCTCCCGCCTATGGCGCTCCGGCGGAGGAAGGGCCCTTGGTCGGCATTGCGGTGCCCGCGGCACCTTTTGGAACATTCGTTCAAAACGCGAAATTCCCTCTCCCAAGGACTTCGGACCGGACGACCTCAATCTCGTCGGGTTTGTTACAGGCTCCAATTCCGGCGTGCATCCGCCTGACCTCTACCGGGCCCAATTGGAGAAGCGACTCCGCAAGTAACCCTCCACCGAACACTCACGCCCGCGGGTGAAAATTCCGGTGCAGTTGCCGGAGATGAGCCGCATCGACGTGGGTGTAAATCTGTGTGGTCGAGATGTCGGCGTGCCCTAACATCTCCTGAATCACCCGCAGATCGGCTCCCCTCCCCAAAAGATGGGTGGCGAAGGAATGGCGGAAAAGGTGCGGATACAGGTTCCAATCCAGACCGGCGGCGCGGGAGCGTTCGATGAGGATTTGCCGGACGCGTTCCGTGGTCAGCCGGGTGCCGCGCCGGGAAAGAAAGACCGTGGAGGGGCTTTTGTTGTTCGCGAAGACGGTCCGCCCGTCGAGCAGCCAATTTTCAATGGCCGTGCGGGCGGCCCCGCCGACGGGAACCACGCGAGTTTTGTTTCCCTTGCCGGTCACGCGAACGAAGGCCTCCTCCAGATGCAGGTGTTCCAGCCTGGCATTGACGAGTTCGGATACCCGCAGCCCCGAGCTGTAGAGCAGTTCGGCAATGGCGCGATCACGGCGGTCCATGGGCGTAGAAACCGGGATCGATTCGAGAAAATGCCGGACCTGCCCTTCCCCGAGCGTTTCCGGAAGCGTTTTGTCTGGTCGGGCCGGGATGAGTTGGGCCGCCGGATCGGCGGAAATTTGCCCTAGGGCGGCCAGCCGACGGTAGAAAATCCGGAGGGCGATCGCGACCAAACGCAAAGAGGACGCCGCCAGCCCGCCGTCCTTGCGCGCCCCTAGGTAGGCCCCGAGGTCGTCCAGATCGGCCGACGTGGGAGAGTCCCAGCCTTTTTCCCGGTGGCACCAGGTCGCAAAATCCTCCAATTGCCGCTGGATCAGGGTCTGGTAATTGACCGATAGCCCCCGCTCGGTGGCGAGATGGAGCAGGAATCCGTCGATGGCCTCTTCGAAGGTCATGGCCGAGCATCGCACACTCCTGACCAGCCCGCCAGTTTGGCAGTGTCCGGAATCGGGTATTTCGGTCTGTCCGGGGGTTGCAAAGCGGGGTGTCTTGCCCTTTGGTGCGGCGGTTCGGGAAATGGCCTTGATTGCCCCCGGCCGAACCCGCGATTTCCCATGCCCAAGGACACCAGCATCCAGAAAATTCTCGTTATCGGCTCCGGCCCCATTGTCATCGGCCAAGCCTGTGAATTCGATTACTCCGGAACCCAAGCCTGCAAGGCGCTGCGCGAGGAAGGTTACCAGGTCGTGCTGGTGAATTCCAACCCGGCCAGCATCATGACCGACCCGGAATTCGCCAACCGGACCTACATCGAGCCGATCACCCCCGAGGTGGTGGAAAAGATCATCGAACGCGAGAAACCGGACGCCCTCCTTCCCACTCTCGGCGGCCAGACCGCTCTCAACACCGCCATGTCCCTCTGGAAAAGCGGTGTCCTCACCCGCCACAACGTGCGCATGATCGGGGCGAATGCCGACGCCATTGACAAAGGCGAAGATCGCCAGCGCTTCAAAGACGCCATGCTCGAAATCGGCCTCGACGTGGCCCGCAGCGGGGTCGCCCACACGATGGAAGATGCCCAACGCGTCGCCGCGGAGATCGGCGGTTTCCCGCTCATCATCCGCCCCGCTTTCACGCTCGGAGGCAGTGGCGGCGGCATCGCTTATAACAGGGAGGAATTCGACGACATCGCCGCCCGCGGCCTTGACCTTTCCCCGGTCAGTGAGATCCTCGTCGAGGAATCCCTGCTCGGATGGAAGGAATTCGAGATGGAGGTCATGCGCGACCGCCTCGACAACTGCGTGGTCATCTGTTCGATCGAAAACCTTGATCCAATGGGCGTGCATACCGGCGACTCCATCACCGTCGCCCCGGCCCAGACCCTGACCGACCGCGAATACCAAATCATGCGCGACGCCAGCTTCGCGGTCATCCGCGAGATCGGCGTGGAAACCGGCGGTTCGAACATCCAGTTCTGCGTTCATCCTGACAACGGACGTATGATCGTGATCGAGATGAACCCGCGCGTCTCGCGATCCTCCGCCCTCGCCTCCAAGGCCACCGGCTTCCCCATCGCGAAGATCGCCGCCAAACTCGCCGTCGGCTACACGCTCGACGAGTTGAAGAACGACATCACCCGCGAAACGCCGGCCAGTTTCGAGCCGACCATCGACTACGTGGTGACCAAGGTCCCGCGTTTCACCTTCGAGAAGTTCAAGGACGCCGATCCCGTCCTAACAACCCAGATGAAATCCGTCGGCGAGGCCATGGCCATCGGACGGACGTTCAAGGAGTCGCTGCAAAAGGCGCTGCGTTCCCTTGAAACCGGGCGCGCCGGCCTGCTCGGCGACGGCCGCGATCAATCGATTGAAGACCGGGAGCTTATTTCCCGCAAGCTCAGTGTCCCGAATGCCGAACGCATCTTCTGGCTCGGGGCCGCCTTCCGCACCGGCTTCGATGTCGAGGAAGTTTTTGATCTGACCAAAATCGACCGCTGGTTCCTGCGCCACATCTCCGAGATCGTGACTGCCGCCAAAGGACTCGCCGCGATGGATCTCCGCCAAGCCAAACGCCTCGGTTTCTCCGACCGCCAGATCGCCTACTCCCGGGCCCGCTACCACGACAAACCGTGCAGCGAACTCGAGATCCGCGCCGAGCGCAAGGCGACCGGCGTCACCCCGACCTACCGCCTTGTTGACACCTGCGCCGCAGAATTCGAGGCCTACACGCCCTACTACTACTCGACCTACGGCATCGAAAACGAGAGCCGCGAAAGCGGGAAGAAGAAAATCATGATTCTCGGCGGCGGCCCCAACCGCATCGGCCAGGGGATCGAGTTCGACTACTGCTGCGTGCACGCCGCTTTCGCTCTCAAGGAAATGGGCTTCGAGACCATCATGGTGAACTCGAACCCGGAGACCGTCTCGACCGACTACGATACCTCCGACAAACTCTACTTCGAGCCGCTGACCCTTGAAGACGTGCTTAATATCTACGAGCAGGAGAAATGCGACGGCGCCATCGTGCAGTTCGGCGGCCAGACCCCGCTCAATCTCGCCCAAGCCCTCGAAGGCAATGGCGTCAATGTCATCGGCACCTCTCCGCGCAGCATCGAACTGGCCGAGGACCGGAAATTCTTCTCCGTCCTGCTCGACCAACTCGGCCTCAAACAAGCCCCGGCCGGCACCGCCGTCTCCGAAGACGAAGCCGTCGAAATCGCCCGCCGCATCGGCTTCCCCGTGCTCGTGCGTCCTTCCTTCGTGCTCGGCGGCCGTGCCATGATGATCGTTTATGATGAGGACGAAGTGCGCCACTACATGCGCACGGCCGTGGAAGCCAGCCCGGAACGCCCGGTGCTCGTGGACCGTTTCCTCGACGGAGCCACCGAAGTGGATGTAGATTTGATTTCCGATGGCGAAACAACCGTGCTGGGAGCCATCATGGAACACATCGAACCGGCAGGCATCCACAGCGGCGACAGCGCCTGCGTCATCCCCGCCTTCTCGCTCAGCGCCGAAATGCAGGCCGAGATCACCCGCGCCGCCAAGGCCCTAGCCGATGCTCTTGAAGTGCGCGGACTGATGAACATCCAGTTCGCGGTCAAAGATGGTGAACTGTTTGTCATCGAGGTCAACCCGCGCGCCTCGCGCACCGTGCCCTTTGTTTCCAAAGCCATTGGCGTCCCTCTGGCCAAACTCGCGGCCAAGGTCATGGCTGGAGCCAAACTCAAGGACCTCGGATTCACAAGCGAAATCATCCCGCCCTACCATTCGGTCAAGGAAGCCGTCTTCCCCTTCAACCGTTTCCCAGGCATCGACATCATCCTCGGCCCCGAGATGAAAGCGACCGGCGAGGTCATGGGCATTGCCGACGACTTTGGTTCCGCCTACGCGAAAAGCCAGATGGCCGCCTCCAACGCGCTCCCGCGCGGAGGAAAGGTTTTTGTCTCCGTGCGCGATCGCGACAAAGCCGCCGTGGTCGATATCGCCCGCGGATTCCATGAACTCGGCTTCAAGGTCGTCTCCACCTGCGGCACGGCAAAATTCCTCACCAACGAAGATGTCCCTGTCCAAGCGGTCAACAAACTCGCCGAAGGACGCCCCAACATTCTCGACGCCATCAAGAATGGGGAAATCGATTTCGTGGTCAACACGCCGAGTTCGCAGGAAACCCGCGCCGACGAACGGAAGATCCGCGCCGCCGCCGTGCAATACCGGATCTCGCATTGCACCAACCTCGCCGCCGCCAAAGCCACCGTCGAAGCCATCAGGGCTCTCCAATCGAAAGACATCTCGGTCAAATCCATCCAGGAATGGCACGCGTGAGCGGAGCCGCGGGTTCCGCCTGCCCTGTCTCCCGCATTTGGTCTGGAAATTTCCGCTTGGGGCGCTAGGGTCAAACCCACATGTCCTGGCATCGGAAATCCCACTGGCAAATCCTGGTCGCGCTCGTGCTGGCGGTCGGGACGGGGCTGTTCTTGAAGAGCCTGCCGCCGGATTCGGGTTTCGCGGAGGTTTTGCTCTCCATTTGCCGAGTGATCGGTGAGCTATTCATGCGGGCCCTGCGCATGATCATCGTGCCGATCGTGCTGGTTTCGATCATTTGCGGCATCGGCGGCATGGGGGCGACGAAGGGATTCGGGCGGATGGGCGCGAAGACAATGGGCTTTTACGCCATCACCACGCTGGTGGCGGCCACGCTCGGGCTGCTGTTGGTGAACCTCATCCAACCGGGGCTCACCGACGGCCAACCGAATCCGGTGGTCAAACAAGCCATCGAGGCGGAGGCGGGCAAACTCGCGGGCAACGAAAAGGCCGCAGCCATCGCAGCAAAGGTCGGGGAACAGCAAGAAGGCATGGGCGCGACCCTGCGCGACCTGCTCCTGCGTATGGTCCCCAACAACGTCATCGAGTCCGCCGCCACCACGGACTTGCTCGGACTCATCTTCTTCGCTCTCCTCTTCGGCATCGCCATGGCCACGCTCGAAGGTCCTCATATCGAGGCGACCCGTTCAGTTATGCAAGGCCTGAATGATATCATCCTGAAAATCACCGGCTGGATCATGGCCTGCGCCCCGGTCGGGGTTTTTGGTCTGGTGGCTCCGGTGGTGGCGGCAACGGGTGGCGGAATTTTCAAAGCCCTGGCGTGGTATTTCGTGACCGTCGCCGCCGGCCTGTTGCTGCATCTTTTCGTGATCATGCCACTTTTCCTCTTGGCCGGCAGGGTCAATCCAAGGCGGCACTTCGCGGCCATGCGCGACTGCCTGTTGACCGCATTTTCCACGGCCTCGTCGAATGCCACCTTGCCGGTGACCATGCGCTGTGTGACGGATGAAGCCGGAGTCTCGCCGCGCGTCGCGGGTTTCACCCTGCCGGTGGGCGCGACGGTGAACATGAATGGGACCGCGCTTTATGAATGTGTCGCGGTGATCTTCGTCGCCCAGGTGCTTGGGGTTGATCTGTCCATGGGCACACAGATCACAGTGGTTCTTCTGGCCCTGCTCACTTCAGTCGGGGTGGCGGGAGTGCCGTCGGCCTCCCTCGTGGCCATTGTGCTGATTCTCCAGACCGTGAAAATCGAAGGCGCGGGAGCGGCCATTGCCGTTCTCTTCTCGGTGGACCGGCTGCTCGATATGGGCCGGACGGCGGTCAATGTCTTCGGCGACACCTGCGGCGCGGTGGTGGTTGCCCGTTCGGAAGGAGAACGGCTTTTTCCGGAAGAAGACGGGTGAACTTTAACGGCTCAGGTCTTCCTGAAAGAGGATCTTGAATCCGGCGGCGACTAGGGCCGACATTCCGAAGGCGGTGTCTTCGACGCGGAAAGCAAGGGCGGGACGGCCACCAGGATGGGTAAGCAGCGGGTAGGCGAAAAGCAGGTTGGTTTCCGCCTCCAGCAGGCTCTGCAGGCAACGCCCGAGCCCGGCCGGACCATCGGCCAGTTCGACCACGATGAGGGCACAAGCGCTGAAGGGAATTCCCCGCTCGAAAAAAACTTGTTCGACCACGTCCGGGTCGGTCACCACCAGACGCACAATGGTCACGTCGGTGGTTTCGAGCACGCTCAGGCCAAGGACGGAGACGTGGGAGGCATTGAGAAGCATGACAAGCCGCATCAAGGCCCCGACCTTGTTTTCAAGGAAAACGGAAAATTGTCGGACCGGCTGACCCGGGGGAATGATTTCGGCTGCCATGCGAGGAGCCCAATCTACCAAATTTTCGCCCCCTTTGCCAAGGATTCTCTGAAAATAGGAAAGCCCGGGACATCCGGGGTAGCCCCGACGCCGCCGGGGACATGACAGGAACGCCTTCGCGTTCCGATGGAAGTGGAGGTCGCAGCTAGGACAGCGGGCCGACTTCCCCACCCCTGCGCCGGAAGAGGTACCGCTGCGGATAATGCATCGGAAAATTCGCGTATTTCGTCCGTGACAGTGGCAGCGGGCATCTCTAGGTTGCGGGCATATGATACCGAGTGGGGAACTTGAACTGACCAAAGCCATCAACCGGGCCCTTGCCATCGTCATGGGGGGCGGAGCGGGAACCCGGCTCTATCCTCTGACGAAGGATCGCTCGAAACCTGCGGTGCCGCTGGGTGGAAAGTATCGTCTGGTGGATATTCCGATTTCCAATTGCCTCAACTCATCGTTGCAGCGCGTTTATGTGCTCACCCAGTTCAACAGCACCTCGCTGCATCGGCATATCAACCGGACTTACAAGTTTGATCAGTTCACCGATTCTTTCGTGGAGATTCTGGCGGCCCAGCAAACACCCATGGGCGCCAAGTGGTATCAAGGCACCGCGGACGCCGTGCGCCAGAACATGCGTTATTTCCTCGAAGGAAACGACAAATACTTCATCATTCTGAGCGGCGACCAACTCTACCGGATGGACTACCGCGAACTTCTCCGCGACCACATCGTATCGAAAGCGGACCTGACCATCGCCACGATTCCGGTAAAACGCGCGGAAGCCACCGGTTTCGGCATCATGGAAACGGCCGATGACGGCAAAATCACACGCTTCGTGGAGAAACCGAAGGAGGCGGAAGTTCTCGAGAGCCTGCGCATGAGCCCCGCGCGACTGGAGGAATGCGGACTGGACACCGGAGGTGAGCATTTCCTCGCCAGCATGGGGATTTATGTCTTCAACCGCAAGGCGCTCGAGGAATGCCTCGACAACGATTTTGTGGACTTTGGAAAACACATCATCCCGCAGGCCATCAGCCAATACAAGGTCCAGAGCCATATCTTCCAGGGGTATTGGGAAGACATCGGAACCATCCGCTCATTCTTCGATGCCAACCTCGCCCTGACGAATATCGTGCCGAGTTACGATTTCTTCAATCCCGATGCCCCCATCTACACGCACGCCCGTTTCCTGCCGGCATCCAAAATCAATCATGCCCAGGTGGATCGTTCGGTCATCTCGGACGGCTGCATCATCACGAATGCGAGCATCGAGCATTGCCTGATCGGCGTGCGTTCTGTGATCGACGGAGGCACCGTCATGCGTGACTGTATCGTCATGGGGGCGGACTCTTTCGAGCGGGACAATCCCCCGGCGGGCATTCCCCGCATGGGCATCGGCCGCGACTGCCGTATCGAACGTGCCATCATTGACAAAAACGCCCGCATAGGAGACCGCGTTCACATTTCTCCGGAGGGAAAACCGGAAGACTTCGATGGTCCCAATTACTGCATCCGCGACGGCATCGTGGTCATTCCCAAGAATGCCATCATTCCTTCCGACACCTCGATTTGAGGATATCGCAGGCCGCAAACGCCGCCCAGTGCCGGCTTGGGGCACTGAAAAACGAAAATCCGGAGGGTCGGGATCCGCGTCCGTGGCTTGCCCTTCATAGCCCGTCGGGCGACTTAGGGTCACGACCGTGAATCTGCTGGGAGAGACGCGGTCGATCACTGTGCATGGCGCGTCATTCGCGCGAGCAACGGACACGACCCTACGGGATCGTGTCCCTCCGGATGGTTGATGAGAAGCGGGGGCCTTTATCCCACCTTCAAGAACCGAGGATGGCTTTTGCTGCAGCGACATCCGCCGCGATGGCTGCTTTTAATCCCTCCAATCCAGAAAACCTTTGTTCCAGGCGGATGAACGCCTCGAAGAAAACCTCGATCTCTGCACCGTAGATCGATTCATCGAAATTGAAGAGGTGGACCTCGAGCGAGAATTCACTGTCATTCCCGATCGTGGGACGATGACCGAGGTTGGCCACACCGGAAAAAGTCCTTCCATCAAGATCGGCGCGCACGGCATAAACGCCGCCGGGAGGAAGTTGCTCGTTATCCACCAGCACATTGGCGGTGGGGAAACCGAGGGTCCGGCCCAGTTGTTTTCCCTCGACCACCGAGCCGAGCACGGAGAAGGAGCGGCCCAATAAACGGGCGCACATCTCAAGATTCCCTTCGCTGAGAAGCCGGCGCACCAGCGTGCTGCTCACCCGTTCGCCGTCGAGCAGGACAGGCGGAACGGCGACCGTGCGGAATCCCCGGGCCAAGCCCTCGCTGGCCAGTGTTTCGGCATTCCCCGATCGGGCGCGCCCGAAACAGAAGTCCTCGCCCGTCACGATACCGGCGAGTTTCCCCGGAGACGACGCGAGCAAATCGATGAACCCGGAAGCAGGTTTGGCAGCGAGTTCGCGCGTGAAGGGAATGACGAGCAGATGATCAAATCCCAAACGCGCGAGCAAACGCTTCTGGTGGGGCAAAGAAGTCAGAAGCAACGGAGCGGTCTCCGGGGTGAGAAGGCGGCGCGGATGCGGATGAAACGTCGAGGCCACGGCGGTGGCTCCGATCTCGAGGGCGAGAGCACGGGCGGTGTCCAATACGGCTTGATGGCCGATATGCAGCCCATCGAAGACACCCAGTGCGAGCACGATGGGCCCGGGGATTTCCGCAAGGTCATCGATGGAGATGCAAACGCGCATGGCAATGGGCGGCTCAGGCCCCGCGGAGGCGGGAGACATCGGCCAGGCTCATCACCCGTCCCATCAGTTCCTCCCGGGGCATGGTCTTCATGTCCATGGCGGGCACGGCCCCATCGACGACAAATTTACCGGAGCGCATGCGGCGCAAGGCGGAGAGGTGGCCACCGCATCCGAGTTTCTCGCCGATGTCGGCGGAATAGGTGCGCACGTAAAAGCCTTTGCTGCAAATCACACCGAACTCGACATGCGGCCAGGTGATTTTCCCTATGGCATAAGCGAAGACATGCACCAGACGCGGCTGGCGCTCCACCTCCTGGCCTTTGCGCGCGAGTTTGTAGAGGGGAACACCATCCTTCTTGATGGCGGAAACCATCGGGGGGGTTTGCATGAAATCCCCTTTGTAGGCTTCGAAAGCGGCCTTGAGGTCGTCGGCGGAATACTCCGGCACGGGACGGCGCTCCACCACCTCGCCCATCCGGTCCTGGGTCGTGGTCGTGTAACCCAAGGTGAGCATGCCGCGATATTCCTTTTCCTCCGACATGAGGAGGTCTTGGATTTTCGTGCCCCGACCGATCACGAGGATGAGCAAGCCGGTAGCCATGGGATCGAGTGTCCCACAATGACCGATGCGGCGGGTGCCCAAAGCGCGGCGCGCGATGGCCACCACATCGTGGGAAGTCATGTCGGGGGCCTTGTCGACGAGCAGGACGCCGTCGATTTCGTTGTCAGGTTTGCGGAAGTGCCTCATGGATCGCTTGAAGGAATCGTTGGCGTGCTTGGTGGAGTGGCCCGGCCATGCGGGCGCCGGCGGCGAGAGGATGGCCTCCGCCTCCGAAGATCTGGCAGATTTTGCAGACATCGATGGTGGAATCCTTGGAACGGCTGCTCACCCGGACTTTTCCATCGGGAAGCTCCTCGAAGAAAACCGCCACCTGAACGCTGTCGATGGAGCGGATGACATCGATCAAGTCCTCGCTGTCTTCGGGTTTGAGCCCGAGTTCATTCTTGGTGGCATTGTCGAGTTGCCAATCGGCGACGCGATCCCCGGCTGTCAATTCGAGGGTATGGAAAAGTCGTTGCAAAAGTTTGACCTTACGTAGCGGACGACGGTGGTAGGTTAGGGCGGAAAGTTCGCCTACATTCAAGCCGGCGGCCACCATCTCGGCGGCGATGGCAAACGTGCGAGCGGTCGTGGACGGATATTGAAAGGATCCGGTGTCGGTGGAGATCGCGACAAAAAGATTCCGGCGGATGGCGTCATCCATCGGCATACCATTCCCGGCGATCAACTCGTGGATGATCTGTCCGGTGGCCGGCGATTTCGGATCGATATAGACATGGTCACCGTAGCCTGGATTGCTCACATGGTGGTCGATGTTGACCCAGATGCGTGGAGAATCGCCGAGACTGGCAAGCGTGGCGCTGCCGAGGCGTTCGCGATTTGCCGTGTCAACGGCAATGACGACCTCCGCCTCGACGGGCGAGCCATCCGGTTTGCGCACGGTGGTCGCACCGGGCAGGAAGTCGAGATTCTCCGGGTAACCGTCTTCGTTGATCATCTCCACCTTCTTGCCCATGGCGCGCAAGGACAATCCAAGGCCTACCTGTGATCCGATGGCATCCCCATCGGGACGCACATGACTCAAAATCACGAAACTAGAATGGGAGCGAATCAGGTCCGCAATTTCGGCGAGGGAAGACATGGGAGAAATCATTCGGTTTCGCCAGCGGACTTACCATCTGGCGCGTCGGACGGGGAGCCGTCCGCCGGGGGAGGAAGATTGTCGATGGCCTGAAGCACACGCACGCCGCGTTCGATCGAATGGTCGAGGCGGAAGTGCAGGTGCGGTGTATTCTTGAGAACCACGCGTTTGGAAAGCTTCGATTGGAAAGACGCCCGGTGTTTTTCGAGTTGTTCCTGCACCCAGCGCTCGTCGCGTGCCTTGCCAATGACCCCGTAATGCACGGTGCAATGGCGGAAGTCGGGTGTGATTTCCACATCATGGATGGAAACGAGCACTCCGCCGAACTCGATTTCGCGTTGCAGCATCGTGCCCAACTCACGTTGGATCAATTCCCTTACCCGGAGGATTCGCTGGCTCATGGTGCTTTCGTGATAGCGGCGCTGCGCGCGGTCAGAGGCTCTGGGCGATCTTCTCGAGCTGGTAACATTCGATGATGTCGTTGGTCTCGTAGTCGTTGTAATCACCGAGGCGGATACCACATTCGGTGCCGGCCTTGACCTCATCCACGTCGTCCTGGAAGCGGCGCAGCGTGCCAATCGGACCATCGAAAACAACCTGTCCGTCACGCAGTACGCGGGCGCGGGCTTTGCGTTCGATCCGACCTTCCTGCACGTAACACCCGGCAGCTTTGCCTCGTTTGGCTTTGAACACCTGGAGCACTTTGGCTTGACCTAGGTGCGACTCGCGGGTTTCCGGATCGAGCATGCCGAGCATGGCCTCTTCGATCTGGTCGATGAGTTCGTAAACAATGGAGTAGAGTTTCACCTGCACGCCTTCGCGTTTGGCGACTTTCACGGCGTTGCTCTCGAGCTTCACATTGAAGCCAAGCAGGATGGCATCGGAGGCGCTGCCGAGCAGCACATCACTTTCGGAAATCGGACCGGCGGCGGAGTGGATGATCTCAAGCTTCACTTTTTCGCTCTGGATATCACCGAGGGCTCCGGCGATCGCTTCCACCGAGCCCTGAACGTCCCCTTTCAGGATGACCTTGAGGGTTTTCACCTTGTTGCCGGCCTCCATGTTCGCGAAGAGATTCTCCAGGCGAGCTCGCTGGGGTGCCTGGAGTTTGTCCTGGCGAAGTTCCTCCTGCCGTTCGTCGCTGAGACGTTTGGCATCCTTCTCCGACTTCATCTCCACGACTTCGTCGCCGACATTGGGGAGTCCGCTGAAACCGACGATCTCGACCGGAGTGCCCGGGCCGGCGGATTTCACCGATTGGCCGCGGTCATTGACCAGCGTTCTGACTTTTCCGCTGAATGGCCCGCAGATGAAAGGCATGCCGACCTTGAGTGTGCCGCTTTGCACAATCACGGTGGCCGTCGAGCCGCGTCCGATTTCCAGACGCGCTTCGATGACGGCGGCCCGCGCGGTGGCCTTCGGGTTCGCCTTCAACTCCATCACTTCGGCCTGCAGGACCATCATGTCGAGGAGTTCATTGATGCCTTGTTTCGTGTAAGCGGAAACCGGAATGGCAATGGTATTTCCCCCCCATGCCTCGGGCGAGAGGTCACGCTCCTGCAACTGGCTGTAAACCCGGTCGATGTTGGCGGCAGGCAGATCGCATTTATTGATGGCGACCATGATGGTAACTCCCGCCGCGCGCGCGTGGTTCAGCGCCTCGTCGGTTTGGGGCATGAATCCATCGTCGGCGGCCACCACCAGAACAACGATGTCGGTGGCCTGGGCTCCCCGAGCGCGCATCTGGGTGAAAATGGCGTGGCCGGGGGTATCAAGGAAAGTGATGGGCGTCCCGTTGTGTTCCACAAGGTAGGCGCCGATGTGCTGGGTGATGCCGCCGGCTTCACCGGCAGCTACGCGGGCCTGGCGGATGGCGTCGAGCAAGGAGGTCTTGCCGTGATCGACGTGGCCCATGAAAGTGATGATCGGGGCGCGGGGCTTCAGTTGCTCCTCAGGTTCCTCGATAACGGGAGGCGGTTCGACGACTGGTTGGGTCGGGGCGTGGAAACCGCCGCCTTTTTCCCGGCGCTCGCGTTCCACGATGAACCCGTGCATCTCTCCGATTTTCGCGGCCACATCGGTGTCCACCACGGTCGCGGCATTGGCGAAAACCTCCATGTCCATCAGGTGCTTGATCACCTGGAATGGCCGCAAATCGAGCCGCTCCGCCAACTCCTTGACCGTCAGAGGTTGTTTGAAACTGACGAGTTTTTTAGCATCCGGATCGCCTTCAACCGGGGCATCGGCGGGCGCACCCGACGAACCACCAGCCTGCCCCGGCTCGGAGGATTCGGCGGCGGGCGAACCTGGCGCATCATGCGCTTCCTCGGCCTTGTGTTTTGCCGCCTTCGCGAAATTTTTCACCAAAGCCTCGACGGAACCTCCGCCGGCCTTCAACGCCTCGGCCAGAGGATCCGCATGATGGGTGTGGACTTCATCTTGGGGGGCGATCGCGGGCAAGCCCGTGGACGCGGTATCCTTGCGTCGCACGGCTTTCTTCTTCGGCTTATCACCTTCCTCGAAAAGATTCAGGGCATTCTTCTTGGCGTCCTCGAACGAACTCCTTTTTTTCTCCTCGACCGCCAGCTGCTGTTTCCTCCGCTGGCCGCGGGTTGGTTTGCCGCCATCGTCGAGCAAATCGAGCACCGCCTTCTTTTCGGTGTCTTCGTCGCCGTCCGGGGCGGATGATTTTTTATTTGGGGGCATGAGTCGGATTCAGGGAACGCGCCCTCGTGTAGGGCTGGGAATGGAAACTAAAACGCATAAGCGGCCTCCGCGCCAGCGATAACCGGCGGAATCCGCGGAAGTTTGGGGAATTTCCCCGCCAAAATGCCCACGAAATCAAGCCTCGGGGGCAGCGGAGCGGGCGAGAATGGCGGCGGCCTCTTCCTGGCCGAGGCCGAGAATGTCCGCGAGATCCTCGGGAAGGCAGGTCGCGAGCACGTCCATCGAGGTAATTCCGCTCCGTACGAGGGATTCGGCCTGTTCGGGGGTGATACCGAGTTTGCGGGAGAACTCTCCGGCCACATCTCCGATCTTCCCGACGAAGGCTTGGTGTTTGGTCTCATCCTTCATCACCTGGACATCCCAGCCGATGAGCCTTGAGGTCAGGCGGGCGTTCCGACCACGGAGCCCGATGGCCTTGGAGAGTTCTTCCTCCTGGACCCGGACTTCAATGCGATGCTCGGCTTCGATGATGGTGATTTTGTCCTCGCCGACCACGGCCGGCTTGAGCGCGTCGATCACGAATTGCTTGAGGTTGTCGGTCCAGCGGATAATGTCCACCTTCTCGTTATTCAGTTCGCGCACGATGTTCTTCACCCGCGCTCCACGGAGACCGACGCAGGCCCCGACGGGGTCCACTTTCGGGTCGGGAGACCACACGGCAAGTTTGGTGCGATAGCCGGCTTCCCGGGCAATCGAGCGGATTTCCACGGTGCGGTCGGCGATCTCGCTGACTTCGAATTCGAAGAGGCGGCGGACAAAATTCGGATGGGAACGGGAAAGAATGATCTCCGGACCACGCTGGCCGTTTTCCACGGCGACGACATAAAACCGGAAGCGGTCTCCCACGTGGTAATCCTCGTTGGGGACTTTTTCCTTGGAAAGCATGATGCCCTCGAATTTTCCGAGGTCGATCACGATATCGGACTTGTCGAAACGGCGCACGGTGCCGGGCACGATGTCGCCCGCGCGGTCCTTGAACTCCTCGTAAATCATCTCCTTCTCGGCCTGACGGAGCCGCTGCATGATCGCCTGCTTGGCCGTCTGGGCGGCGATGCGCCCGAAATTCTGCGGTGTGACCTCGAACTCGATCTCGTCACCGATTTCCGCATCCGCTTTTTTCCGACGGGCGACTTCGAGGGTCACTTGTTCATACGGTTGGCTGACTTTCTCCACCGCGATGAGGCGCGCAAAAAGCTTGACCTTGCCTTTGTTCAAGGATGCCTGATCCACGCGCAACTCCCTGGCCGGACCGACACTTTTGCGGGAAGCCTGGAGCAGGGCACTGGCAATCGCCTCGACCATGACGCTACGGTCGATTCCTTTTTCTTTTTCGTAATACTCCATCAATGCATCGAGGTCGCTGGTCATGGCGGAAAGGTGGGCTATTTTTGGGGTTCCGGTGGATGTGGGAAGTGAAAAAAAATGAGTGGGACGCTAGCCCTCACTCATCATGTTGGTTAACGCTGGGAGATGGGTTGGAAACATAACCCAATCGAGAATCCTTTCAACTTCTTTCCGACGCGCCCGGCCCGGGTGCTACTTTTCGGGTTTTCCGCCCGTAATCGGGGAGCGGAAACCCGCCGCCGCCAGTCTCCCCCACCCGAATTCACGGGCGTCTCCGCGGGGAGCCGCCATTTTGGCGCAAAAACCTCTTGCTCCACCCTTTATCCCGCCTAAAATTCCCGTCCCTTCGACCGGCAACGGTCCTAACCAATGCGCGGGTAGCTCAGTTGGTAGAGCAGTTGGCTTTTAACCAATTGGTCCAGGGTTCGAGTCCCTGCCCGCGTACTTCTTTTTGCTTGCCTTGTGCCCCGTCAGCGTGCAAATCGCGACCATGCGAAGATCGATTTTCTTCCCGACGGCAGTTTTGGTATTCTCTCTTGGCCAGACCTCCCATTGTCCGGCCCAGGAGGTGAGGGCAATGGAGGACGTGAAAGGCTTGCCGAAGCGCATTGCCTTTGGTTCCTGTGCCCATCAGGACCATGAGCAACCAATCTTGCGGGAGGTCGTGGCGGTGGGCCCGGAGATTTTTGTCTATCTGGGCGACAACATCTACGGGGATACCCTCGACATGGGCGTCTTGCAGGCGAAATACGATAAACTCGCGGGCAAGGGGGAATTCCAAGACCTCCGCGCGAAGGTGGCTGTCACAGCGACCTGGGACGACCATGACTACGGGACCAACGATGCGGGGAAAGAATTCCCCATGAAAGAGGATTCGCGGCGGATTTTCCTCGATTTTTGGAAGGTCCCGAAGACCAGTCCGCGGCGGACACGGCCCGGTATCTATGGATTTCATGAGTATCGGGAGGGCGACCGGGCCATCCAGTTGATCCTGCTCGACACGCGGTTTTTCCGGGATCCGCTCAAACGGAAAACCGGTCCGCCCTGGAAAAATGATTATGAGCCGGACCCCGACTCTGGCAAAACCTTTCTGGGCGAAGACCAGTGGAAATGGCTGGAAGGGAAACTAAGTCAACCGGCGGATGTCCGGATCATCGCCACCAGCATTCAGTTTTCCCATGAATACAATGGGTATGAAAGCTGGACGAATCTGCCGGTAGAGCGTCAAAAGATGGCGGATCTAATCCGGAAAACCCGGGCGAACGGGGTGGTCTTCATCTCCGGAGATGTCCATTGGGGGGAGATATCCCGCTTGCCGGTTGAGAAGGGTTACCCCTTGTTCGATGTGACATCCAGCGGGTTGACCGAGGACTGGGAAACCGTGGAGCCGAACGAAAACCGGGTGGGTCCCGCGATTCGCGCGAACAACTTCGGCATGATCGAGATCGACTGGACCAAGGAGGATCCGGAAATCGCGCTGGGCGTTCATGCCATCGGGGGCAAAGAGAAAAACCGCCATGCGATCCGGTTGTCGGAGTTGCGTCATCCCTGAAGCCGACAGTTCGGGTCGAAAACGTGGACTGACCCCAGAGAGCCAGTCTGGAGAACGCCGCGGCGGAGCCTTGCCCCTGATTTTCGGATTGCGGGGGGGGTGGGAGCGGGGCCATGGTAGCAGGGTTGCCCGACGCGACCTACATCCATCATTTGAATCCGATCCTGCTTGAGCTGGGGCCGCTCAAGCTGCGCTGGTATGGGCTGGCCTATGTGGCTGGTTTCGCCGTGGTGATTCTCTTGATGCGGTCGTTCGCCCGCCGGGGGATGTCCCGCCTGCCGGAGGACAAGGTGGTTGATTTCGTGACCTACGGGGCCATTTTCGGGGTCATGCTAGGCGGCCGTTTCGGCTACGCGCTCTTTTATTCGCCGGACTTGCTGTTCGGATTCCGCAATTCCTTCCCGTGGTGGAATTTCCTGGCCATCAACGAGGGCGGGATGGCCAGCCACGGCGGCGTGCTGGGCCTGATGCTCTTCACCCTCTGGTATTCCTGGCGGCACAAAATCCCGTGGACAAATCTCGGGGACAATCTGGTGGTCGGGGCCACGTTGGGCATTTTCTTCGGCCGGATGGCGAATTTTATCAATGGTGAGCTCTACGGTCACGTGGCCAGAGGGGTGTCGTGGGCGGTGCGATTCCCACAGGAAATGATCCGCGATACCCGCCACCCCGCGCTCAGCCTGGACGATAGCACCCGGGCGGAACTGGTGGAGGTCGCCATCGGGCGACATCCCGAACTCGAAGACTTGGGCGAGGGCGATATTTATTCGGCCATCATTGCCCGGATGCGGGAAGATGAAGCAACCCGCGAGGCGCTGGGAAGCTACCTGCAGCCGCGGCATCCGTCGCAGCTTTACGAGGCTTTTCTGGAAGGGTTGCTGCTTTTTGGCATCCTGTATTTTGTCCGTATCCGCTGGCCACGCCTGCGCGATGGGATTCTCACGGGAGTATTTTTCATTTGTTATGCGGTCTTTCGCATCATCGCCGAGCAATTCCGGGTGCCGGACTCGGAAATGGTCGGCCCACTCACCAAAGGACAATTTTATTCCGTATTTATGATTGGCATCGGTGCTCTTTTCCTAGTCTGGTCGCTGCGGCGTCCGAACCCGAATCGGCAAACCACCTGAAAGTTCCCCTCGTTCTGTCGTTCTGTTATTGTCATGGACACCCCGAATGGATTCCAATACGCGCTGGAAACAACCAGCACCCCCGGCCTGATTATCGTGGGGGCGCTGGGATTCCTTAGCGTGCTCACCTGGTCGGTGCTGCTAACAAAGTGGTCGGTGCTGCGCCAGGCCCGCAAACGCAATGCCGAATACCTCGACCTCTACCGGAAGATGCGGCATCCGCTCGACATCTACGAGCAAGGGCTGGATCGACGGGGCACACCGCTCTATAGTATCTATTCGGCGGGGGCGCGGGAGCTCTGCCTGCAAATGCTCGGGACCGCGGAGCGGGACCAGACGTTTTCGGCGCGGCTGCGCAATTCCCGCCGCATCGCGCCGACCCAGATGTCTTCGATAACGCTTTCCATGGAACGCGCCATCGGGGAAATGTCCGTGCGGCTGGAGGAAAAGATGAGCCTGCTCGCCACCTGCGTTAGCGGTGCTCCTTTCCTCGGCCTGTTAGGCACGGTCTGGGGAGTGATGGATACTTTCGCGGCGGTGGCGGCTTCGAATTCAGGTGCCTCCATCCAGGACATGGCCCCCGGGGTTTCCGGCGCTCTGGTGACGACGGTGATTGGTCTGCTCATCGCCATTCCGGCCATGTTCGGATACAATCACCTGATCCAATCGATCAAAAAAATGGTCATGCTGCTCGATCACCATGCGGCCGAACTCGGTGCCGCCTACGAGCGCCATTACGTCGATCATGGAGCGACCGCCCATCCTCCGGCTCCGCCTCCCCTCTTGGCCGATGAGTCGGCTCCGGTGCCCGTAGAGTTGCCCATCGAGGAGCCCGTCGCTCCCGAGCCGCCGCCCCGCGAGCCCGAACCTATGCCACCCACACCCGCCGCGGTGGCCTTGGTTCAACCGTCGCCATTCACTCCCCTGTTGGAAGACGAGGATGCCGTGCCTGAACCGATGCCCATGGCGAGTTCGCCTGCCACGGTGACACCAAAAGAACAACCGGTTCTCTCCGGCCTCGAGGATCTAACTGCCGTGCCGTTGGCCAAACCGATGCGCCCGCCAAACATGCGGCGGCGGCCTTTCGAACTGGACGAGGATGAACCCGAAGGCGAACCGAGGGCGCTGCCGCCCGCGCCGTGAGACACCGATTGGATTGATGATTGACGATTGTTGATTTCAGATTTTTGATTTTCCAAAACCCATGAGAAAACGCCGCCGCTACGAGGATTACGGATCAATGTCGGAGTTGAATGTGACTCCGCTACTCGACCTCGCCTTCACGCTGCTGGTCATCTTCATCGTGACCATGCCTTTGTTAGGAAAAAAGGCGGATCTCGTCCTCCCTTCGAGCGAGGCGAGCCGCGATGCCGTCAATCCGAGCGACGTGCATGTCGTGAGCATCGACGCGAACAAGAATCTCTTGTGGGATGGCCAACCGGTCAGCCGCGCCGGACTGGAGGTCGTGCTCGAGGGCCTGGGTGAAGCGCGCGACCGATCGGGTGTGGTCATCGAAGCGGATCGGACCCTGAGCGTGCAAGACGCGGTCGAGATTCTCGACCTGGTTTCCGAGAACGGCATCAGCAAGGCATCGATTGTGACCGGACCCGCGCCACAACCCGCGCCCTGAGATGAAAATGGAAAATGAATCTCCGGAGTTTGCCGATCGCCAGCCTTTCGGCCCGTTCTTCTTCCTCATGCTTGTCGTGCATGTGGCAGCCCTCGGCGTGCTGTTCTGGTGGTTCCGGCTGCGGGACAGCGCCGGTGATAACAGCGGCGGAGCGGAGACGGCGATGATTGAAGAACCTCCACCGCCCGAAGAAACTCCTCTGCCCCCGGAACAACAGAAGAAATTTTTCACCGTGCTGGAGAAGCAAAGCGCGCGACTACCGGTATTGCCTCCGGCCCCAGCTCCGGAAAAGCAACGCGCGCCCTCGGTGATCGTCCTACCTGACGCCGCTATGGAGGCGGCCCGCAAACAGGAAGTGGCGGATCGGCAGGCCGCCGAAGCCCTGCGGGAGGCCGAACTTGAGCGGCTTTCCGCCGAACGCGAACGCCGCGAAATGGAATTGCAGGAGGAGGAAGCACTCCGCCAAGCGCAGGAAGCCAGACGACGGCAGGAAGAAACGGCCGCGCGTCTTGCCGCCGCCAAAGCTGCGGAGGAGAAAGCCGCAAAAGAAAAAGCCGATCGTCTCGCCGCGGAGAAGGCGAGCAAGGAAAAAGCCGAACGCGAGGAACAGAAACGCCGCCAGCTCGCCGCCGAAAAGGCCGCGAAGGAAAAAGAAGAGGCGGCAGCGCGAGCGAAGCCTGTCGAGACGGCCAAACCGGTGGAGAGCGCCAAACCCGTCGCCAGCGCCACGGAAGTCGGTGCCGGCGGGGAAGGAAGCGGCAGCGCGGGCGGCACCGGTTCCGGAAACCGCTCCGGCAACGCCGGAAGTGGCAGTGGCCAGGGCGGACGCGACCTTGATTGGTATGACCGGAATGTGCTTTACCCCGCGCTTTACCGGAATTGGATCCAGCCGAGGGGCCCGGATTTCGCAGGAAAGCGCTTCCAGGTGCAAATCCGCCTGACCGTGAAACCCGATGGGACGATTACTGAGAAACGTTTGACCCGCGGCAGCGGCAACACGGACGTGGACGCGAGCGTGCAGGACGCGCTGCGGGCTTTCAGCAAGGCCGGTCCCCTGCCCCGATCTTTCGCAGGTTCGTCACATAGCCAGATTTTCACTTTTGTTCTCGAATAAGCCGGGCATCTTTTGCGGCCATGTCATTGATCCGCAAATTCGCCATCGTCGTCCTGCTTGCGTTGTCCGCGCACCCCGTCGTCGCGCAATTGGTTATCCGCAAGAGCGGGAACTACAATGTCCACGTCGAAAACTTCGCCGGAGACAGCACCGGAGCCACCGCCATGGTGCGCCAGCAGTTGCAGGCCAGCGGACAAGTGCAACTCGCCGCCGGTCCCGGCAATGCCTATGTCGTGCGGGCCAATTGCAGCGGGGCCGCGCTGAGCGGCATTCTCGTTGATCCTCGCGGCCAACGCCTGCTCGCGAAAAGTTACGCCACCCCGCGCGCCGATGAGAATGCCGCGCAGTTTGCCCAGGACATCCTTGCTTCACTCTCCGGACAGGCACCCGCCGTCGCCGGCACCATCGCTTTCTCCGGCAGCAGCGGCCGGGCCAGGGAGATTTTCATCGTGCAAGCCGATGGGACAGGATTGCGACAGGTCACCAGCGATGGCAACCTTGCGGTCAGCCCGGCCATTTCCCCCGATGCCGGAAAAATTACCTTTACGAGCTACACCAGCGGCTATCCCGATGTGCATCTGGTGGACCTGCGTTCGGGCGGACGCCGGCGTATTTTCTCTTCGCCCGGCACGAATACCGGCGCGGCCTTTTCACCCGATGGTTCAAAACTCGCCCTCAGCATGAGCTTTACCGGCAATCCGGAAATCTATGTTGGCGGGCTCGGCGGCGGTGCGAAACGCATCACCCAATCCCCGAGTGTGGACTCCTCGCCCACCTGGTCACCGGACGGACGCCGCATCGCCTATGTCTCCGATGCCGGTGGACGGCCACAAATCTACATCACCGGCGCTGGCGGCGGCGGAGCCCAACCGGTGCGCACCGGCCACAATTACACCACCGAACCATCATGGTCGCCGGATGGGGCAAAACTCGCCATGACCGTCCGTGCGGGCGGGCTTAGCATCGCGGTGCTTGAACTGGCCAGCGGCCGCGTGCAAATCCTCGGGGGCGGCGAAGACCCGACCTGGGGACCTGACTCTCGCCATCTCGCCTTCGTGCAGGGCGGCACGCTGGCCATTCTCGACACGGTCACCGGCCAGCGCCGCTCGATTGTCACGGGACGCAACGCCAAGGAACCGAGTTGGTCGCGCTGAGAATTCACCGCAAGAAAAATGGATTTCTGAACGTCATCTTACTTGCCCGCCGCCACCATCTGCCATCCATTCCCTGACGCCTCACTTTCATGAAACCTCGCCCCTTCTTCCTTCTCGCTGCTCTCGCCGCCCTCATGCTTCCCGCCTGCCAGCAGAACAAAAATGGCGATGCTTTCGGCCCCGGTTTTAACACTGCCGATGGCTCGTATGACCCGGGTGGCTTCGGCTCGGCTCTTCCACAACGCGACGAGAGTGTAAGCTTTTACGGCCCCGGTGTGGACCGCTCGATGTTTGCTCCCGTCTATTTCGACTTCGACAGTTTTGATATCCGCTCCGACCAATATGGTGTAATCACGCAAGTGGCGGACCACCTGCGCCGCTCGCGCGCGCGATTGCTCATCGCCGGACACACCGATGCCAGTGGCACCTCGGAATACAACCGTGCCCTCGGCGAACGCCGGGCTCAAGCCGTGCGGAATGCCCTCGCCAGCCAAGGTGCCGACGGTGGTGCCATCCAGACTCTCAGCTTCGGCGAGGATAGCCCTGCCGACGCCGGCAATGATGCCGCCAACCGCCGCGCCGAATTCGGTGTCGTGCGAAAGTGAGCACTTTGATTTGTTAGATTTCCCCCACCCCAACCAACATCCAGAAAACCATGAGACCTGTCACCCTGTTCACCGGCCAATGGGCCGATCTTCCGGCCGAAACCATGTTCGAGAAAGCCGCCTCCTTCGGTTACGATGGTGTCGAACTCGCCTGCTGGGGCGATCACTTCGATGTCCGCCGCGCTGTCACCGAGGCCGACTACTGCGAGAAAAAACGCCTGCAACTCGGGCGCCACGGCCTCGAATGCCATGCCATTTCCACCCACCTCGTCGGCCAAGCCGTGTGCGACCGCATCGACGAACGCCATAAGTCCATCCTGCCCGAGCACGTTTGGGGCGACGGCGATCCCGAAGGCGTTCGCCAGCGCGCCGCCGCTGAATTGATCGACACCGCCCGCGCGGCCGCGAAATTCGGCGTGAAAGTCGTCAACGGATTCACTGGCTCCTCGATTTGGCATTTGCTTTATTCTTTCCCGCCCGTATCCGCACAAATGATCGAAGACGGTTTCGCCGACTTCGCCAAACGCTGGACTCCCATCCTCAATGAGTTCCAGAAACTCGGCATCAAGTTCGCCCTCGAAGTCCACCCGACCGAGATCGCCTTCGACATCGCCTCCGCCGAACGCGCCCTCGCCGCCGTTAACAACCACCCGGCTTTCGGATTCAACTACGATCCGAGCCACTTCGGTTACCAAGGCGTGGACTACGTCGCCTTCATCCGCCGTTTCGCCGACCGCATTTTCCATGTCCATGTGAAGGACGTGTATTGGTCGGAGCGCCCGACTGCCGCCGGGGTTTTCGGAGGCCATGTCGATTTCGGCGATTCGCGCCGCTACTGGAACTTCCGTTCGCCCGGCCGCGGCTCGATTGATTTCGAGGACATCATCCGCGCTCTCAACGAAGTCCGCTACGCCGGTCCGCTCTCCGTCGAATGGGAAGATCAGGGCATGGACCGCGAACACGGGGCCACCGAAGCCTGCGACTTCGTGCGCTCGCTCGATTTCCCGCCGTCGACCTTGATCTTCGACGCCGCCTTCGCAAAAGAGTGAGTTTGCCCAATCGCCCTCTTCTCATCCATTGAGAAACCCGGGCTCCAAAAAGCCCTCTCCCCCCACGCGGAGGAGAGGGCTTTTCGCTTTTGGTGAGGGCGCGCGGGAGAGCCAAACCATCCGCTTACTCGACCCCGAAAGCCCCCCCGACAGGTGGGGAAATGTTGCAAAAATCACTTGCAATCCACGGCCCCGCGTCCAAACTAATTATCCTTCCCAACCAGATGCTCGGGTGGTGGAATTGGTAGACACGCAAGACTAAGGATCTTGTGGGGAAACCCGTGGGGGTTCGAGTCCCCCCTCGAGCACCACTATTGTAAAACAAGGGAAACGGGGAGGGAATCTAGGGCGCGTAAGTTGTTAGAACACGGTGTCAACGCCTGAAACCTGCAGCTATTCTCCGGCTATTCTTGGCCCCAACGAGCATGATCACCCTCGCTTGTCTGATTCGGGCGGCTGCAAAATTTCCTCAGAAGCATTGCCGAGGCCGTCAATTCCTCCGCTCATCCAATTGTCATCCAACTCGACCTAGGGACCTAGACAACCTTTTCGCCCCGGATGGAACGCTCGGCGGCGGACTCTACCGCGTTTCCGCCCCCGCCTCCGGCCTGCCCCGCGAGTTTTACCGCTTCCGCAGCGACTTGCCATGACCCCGTAGGCGGCGCATCCGCCTCTCTGGGGTCGATTTCCAACTTTACCGGAAATCCCCCATTCCCCGCCCTCCCGTCTTCGCCGAGGCTACAACCGAGCGGCCGGGTCGGCCCAACGTCGGTACAAGGATACTCTTCGACCGCAGATTTCCAGCAACTTTAGACCGTCGTCCAGCAGATCCCCGACCCGGTTCACGGTGTCCTTGAGGATGGACGCGGCGGCGGAAATGAGGATGCCGAGTTTCGGGTCGGCGAACGGAATGGCATCGAGGGCGGTGATCACCCCGGCAATCTTGCCGAGGTAGCTGAGGATTTTGAGCGCTTTCATGGTGACGATTTTGATGTCAACATTCACGCGGCGTCCGTCCTCGCGAGAACCGCTTCCTTCCCGCCTTTTAGTTTCACCAGTTAATCCCATGTCACCGAAAAAGCATCGCGCATCCTCCCCTTTGGAGACTCTTGATTTGCCGGACATCAGCACGTTCAGTGAGGAAGAGCTACTGGTTGCCCAAGTTTCTGTTGGCATAGTCCGTTCAGGAGGAGTGATGTATGAAGGTAGGTTGCTTGAATGCACTGTCGCAAGGATCCTGAAAGCAAAATTCCCACGATTCGGCACTTCACCATGGGACTTGCTTATGGAAGACGGCACCCGCGTTGAGGTGAGGAGCGGCACTAAATCCTTCAGCCTGAAAGGGAAGAAAGACGTCCATTGCTGGGTTTTCGTTCACAAGCATCATGCCTCAGGCCCGCGATACACCGTCGTGAGCGCAGACGATATGGCCAGCATCCGACGTCAGAGCATATCGGCGGAACGGCTGATCGAACAATTCGGCCTTGTTTCGGCAAAGAAATTGCCCGCCTGCGTTAGGATTTGTCGGAATGCTTGAACGCCATCCTTCACCTTCGCCTTAGCTTCTTCACCATCGCGATGGCTGAAAGGGTGCCCACGGCCAGACCGACGAGCAACGAGCCGACACGCTGGTGCCATTCGATCTGTTCCTGGAACGATGTGATGACCCCCAGCACCGGCGATGCGATGCCGACGATGGCTTTGAGCATGTAGTCGATGTCGATGGGTGTGCGCATGGGGGCTGGTTCCTTTGTCAATCCTCGGTGCCATCCGCCTTGGTCCGCAGATACTTTTCCGCCCAGGCTATGTAGCGTTTGGTCAGTTCGTTGTAGAGGGCGGTATCGCCCTTGGCCTTGGCGGCGTCGATGTCCTTGAGGAGTTGGTTCATGTATTGGCCGTGCGGCTTCTGCCAGAGGAACAAGCGGCTGATCGTAAAGAGGTCGGGCGCGGAAGCAGTGCCCAAAGCGGCGATGATTGGCGGCTTCACCGTGTCCGCGAGGGCTACCGGATCACCCGCCTCTTTTGGGATGGCCAGGTCGGGCGACTGGACATTTTGCGCAAGACTGATGGGATCCCCAACAACCGGCATGGTCGCGACGATAAGCATCGGTGCCGATTTGGCGATCCGCACGGCATCGCCGGGGTCTTTGAGTTCTGGCTCACAAATCGGGCTGGCATGACCACTATACGAAGGCATCCCCAGGCTCCACTCATCCTCTTGCCTCAAGTCCGACAGGCTGCTAGTTTTGCCCCCTCGGCCCCTTTGTCCGAAAGAGCGTCAAAACCCTGGTTTTTCCGCTTCAATCCCCCTGGCTCCATCACTACAGCCAGCACCGTCCCCACCAAGCCCTCAACTTCCGAACCCCAAACCACCACCACCAACTCCAGACCAACCCACCCGCAAACGCCGCCTGAAGAACAAAAGCACTTGTCCAACTTTCAAGGGGGCGCTACGGACACTAAATCAAAAAACATGGACAAAATGATAAAAATACTCACGCAGGAAGTAACTACTGTCATAATGCTTGGCGCCGTCTCTGTCATCACTGCATGGGCAGGAGTCCAGTCATCCCTGCATGGTGGGGAATCCAGTAAAGCATTGTCTGCCTACATGGAGGGTCTTAGCGAATCCAGTAATATGCATTTAACTTCAGAACTTAAATATAGAACCGATATGATTGTGTGGGCTGATAAGCAAACAACACTTAGTCAAGGCGGTGATATTTTTGCAGGCTATTCAGCGGGCTCATTTGAACTATTTGAATTCGCTATTCCCTGCCTGATAGAGAAGCCGGAAAGCCAACTGGCAGACTGTAAAACATACATGGATTCATTATACTTACCCCAACAGGAAACATTCGGCCAAGCCCTTGAATCACTAGAAAAATCACAGGTTTTAAACGATTACAGTGACAGGCTTCAAATGCTGACTGCGCTGCTGGCAGTTGCCTTGTTCATGCTAGGCATTACTTCGGTCATTCACACTCAAAAATTAAAATTTGCAATTGTTCTAGGTGCTATTGCTATAGCTCTATTTAGCGTTTTCATATTGTTCAATGTTCCAATCGCCTCAATAGCTTGGTAACTTATAGAGCCTACACCTACAGGTGGAGTTGGACTGTTTCACATATACATCTAAACCTTTCCCTCGCTGCGCGGTTCCAGATTGTCGGCAATAATCACTTGAAATCACAACGCTTTTGTGAAGCGTCCCCCTCCAGAGCTGGACAGGTGACAAGAGCACAACTATAGGGGAAGCACTCTCCCGCAGTCATGCGTAGCGGAGGCGTAGCCGTAGCGAAGCATGACTGCGGGACGCGATCCCAAAGCCATCCAAAGAACCTATCCTGACCGACATGCCTGAACCCGAATCCGACACCGACATCAAACGCTGGACCGCGCGCCGCAAGGCCGCCGCCGTCCTCGACATCATCAAAGGCAAGACCACCGCCGCCGAACTGGCCCGCACCCATGATCTGACCCTCGCAGAGGTGGAACAATGGGTGGAGGACTTCGTGTCCATCGGCACCGAGGCACTGCGCTCCCACCCGCGCGACGCGGAAGCCCGCCACAAGGCCGAGAAGAAGGATCTGCTGGCCAAAATCGGCGACCTGACCATGCAGATGGAGGTCTACAAGATTGCCTGTGACATCCAGGGAAAGCCCTTGCCCGACGTGAACTCATGAGCCGGATCCAATCCACCCTCCTCGCGTCGGGCCAAACCGTGCCTTTGGCAAGGCTCTGCGGCTGGCTGGGCTTGCCCCGCTCCAGCGCCTACTACCAGCCGCGGCAGCGCTGCGCCCGCCCCCTTGACGAGGCCATGGCCGCCCGCATCAGGCGCCTCCACGAGCAGGAGCCGGCCTGTGGCGTGCGCGGCACTTGGAGCCGCCTGCGCTTCCGCGACGGCCAAAAGGTCAATCGCAAGAAGGTCCACCGCATCATGAAACTCAAAGGCTGGACTCTGCCCAAACGCCGCGCCGGCAAGCGCCCGCGTGTCAAAATCACCAAGTCCATCACCGCCCAACCCGACCAGCGCTGGGCCACGGACCTGGCCATGGTGCATTGCGGTCGCGATGGCTGGTGTGTCTTTGTTCCGGTCATCGACTGCTGCACGCGTCAGGTTCTGGGCCACGCCCTGGAGCGGACCGGAAGGGCCAAGACGGCCGAACGGGCATTGGAAGAAGCGCTGCTGGCCCGCTTCGGCACCCTGCGCGGCGCGCCCGCAGGCATGCTCTTGCGCCACGACAACGGGCTGGTCTTCGGCTCCCGCCAATACCGCGCCGTAATCCGAGACTACGGCCTGACCCAAGAATACATCACCCCCTACACACCACAGCAGAACGGACTCTGCGAGCGCTTCATCAGGACCTTCAAGGAGGAGTTGTGCTGGTGTCACCGCTTCGAATCCATCGAACACGCCCGGCTCAAACTGCGTGCCTGGCTCCACCAC
>JBJTQJ010000109.1:0-29665 GCA_046075565.1 Verrucomicrobiales bacterium
GTCAAACACCGCCGCCCCTACGATCCATCGCGACTGGGCAACCCCGAGTTGGCCCGCGCCCGGAAGGAGCGCTACTTGCGCCGCCAAGCCGAGCAACTTGGATCCGCCTTGACTCCGGTCCACGCCGAAGTTTCATAAGAGCTGATCGAAAAACCCTTCACCGGCGAAGACAAGACCTTTGCTGAAACCGGTGACGACTTCCGCTTCGCCGCGTCCGTGGCCCTTGCCGCCTCCGTGCTGCGCGAAACCGATGATTTCGGCAAAGCCAATCTGCGCCAGGTGCGTGAGATGGCCGCTGGCGCCAAAGGCAACGACCCCCATGGCTTGCGCACCGAATTCGTCAGCTTGCTTGACCGTCTGGTGGCCAACGAAGACGATCGTCCGCGGCGTTGATGGATATCTTCCGGAGGTGCCCGTTCGCGGGCATCTCCGGTTTCTTCGTTTACGGGTCCTAGGTTTTTTCCCTCCCATGAACTGGGGTAAAGCCGGAACTCCCACCAGCCCAATGAAGCATCACTTCTGCTGGTAAACGCGCACGTAATCAAAAACCACCTGATCGGGAAGCTTCCCTTTGGCTATATCACCGCCCCAGCCGGAGAGTTCGGTCGAAAGGATGATGAACAAACTCCGACGGGACACCGCCTTGTCCGTGCGCCACGTCTCCTTGCCATTGACGTAAAACACATACTCCTTCGGCGTCCACAACAACCCGAAGGTGTGGAAGCCCTCGCCGATGTTGGGCCTGATTGCCTGGTTGCCGTGCATCTTGTGTTTTTCCCCGTAACCGTCCCAATGGACACAATGATGAACGGTGTCGGGAGCCCTGCGGTGGAATTCAAAAATGTCGACTTCCGAACCGTCCACCGCCGGATCCCCGGTTTTTCCGAGGGTGGGGGATTGCAGCCAGAAGGCGACATGGGGACCGATCGAGCGGTTCATTTTCGCGCGACATTCGAAGTATCCATAGGTCGGATCGAAGAGGCCCTGCGTGGCAATCTGGCCAATGAGGTTTTTGCCATCCGGTCCCTTGAGCACGCTGATCACACAATTGCCCTTGCCATCGAGTGAAATGGTCTTGCCTGAAACGACACCGAGCTTGCGATTGACGCCTTCACCGCGCACCCGCCACTTCTTCGGGTCGAGGGTGGTGCCATTGAATTCATCCTGCCAGACCAGCTTGTAGTCCTCGCGCAGTTCGGCGGGAATGGCCTCGGGGGGCGATGCCACGGGTTCGGCCGCGGGAGAGAATCCGGCGGTGGAGAGAAACAGTCCGAGAAGGGAACGACCTAGGAGGGCGGAACATTGGTTTGTCATGGCCAAAGATGAAAGCAAGCCGTCCGGAAATCAACCCCGCTTCCGAACGGTGGGGCGTCGCCAGTTCTCGCTTGACTCCAACCCATGGAGGCTATGCAGTTTTGCAATGAAGAAGTCCACCTCACGCGCGAAAACAAGACCCGCCACGATGGGCCTCCGTCTTACGGATGTGCGGGAATGGTTCCAGTGTATGCCACGGGCCCAGTTTTTTGCCAAAGACTTACATGGCAGGTTCATTGACGCCAACCGCAGCTTCGCGGAACGACTCGGCTTCAAGTCGGAAAACGACATACTCGGGTTGTGTGACGAGGATGTTTTCCCTTTCTCCCTCGCCGAACGTTACCGGGAGAGCGACCGGAGGGTCATCGCCACCGGGCGACCAGTGCTCGGCATTATCGAGTTATTTCCCAATGCCCTCGGTGTGCCTGATTGGTGCGAAACGAACAAACTCTCGCTCGTCGGCGAGGATGGTCGCGTCGGGGTCGTCTGCGGGAACGTGCGCAGCTACGAGGGTGCGCGCGCCGATCTCCAGCCCTATCTTGACCTTGCTCCCGCCGCCGATCATCTCAAAAAGCACTTCGCCGAACGATTCGCTGTGGGTGTGCTCGCCCGTCTCTCCGGAATGTCGGTGCGGCAGTTCGAGCGCCGGTTCCAGCAAACCTTTCGCATGAATCCGCGCACGTATGTAATTCGGATGCGGGTCGCGGCCGCCGCCGAACTGCTGGTTGGCACCCAGCGCCGGGTCACCGATATTGGCATGGAAGTCGGCTTCTATGATCACAGCGACTTTTCCCGCCAGTTCCGGCGATTCATGGGTCTCAGCCCAACCGGCTATCGGAGGCAACTCCATCCGGAATAGCGTGGCATGTCGTAAAAATACACAACCATCCCACAGTTTGGCCGCGAGGGTGCGCAAGCACTGATTTTCCAAGGCCGGGGGTGCGGTTTGGGGTGAATGGCGATTGGGGATTTTGGCGGTCTCTTGTTATTTCGCTGCTTTGGCGCGCCGATGCTGTCCCGTGACATCATCTGGCGGATGGCGCAAAACCCGGCAACCACGCCTGATCGAGTGCTCCGAGCACCCGGAACCGGCCCGATGCTGTCCCATAGGATTTTAACAATGCAAGAAGGTCGATCCGCTCCCAGACGGTCGATCTGACCACCGCAAACAATCGCGTGAAGCTGTGCCCCCACTCCGACAGGTGCGCCATGTAGCGCAGCGGCACATACACCATCAGCGCCGTGTAAACCTGCCACTTCACCGCGTTGGCGTTATGGCCGAGGAAGCTGCCGAGCTTCAAACTCTGCTTGACCTGCTTGAAGAACACCTTGATGTCCCAGCGGCGGCGGTAGAGGTCGCACACCGATTGTGGACTCCAGTCGAAGTTGTTGGTGATGAACACCATGATGCGCCACTCACCGTCCACCTCCACCCGCGCCTCCACCCGTCTCACGACCATGCCCTTGTGCTTGCCCTGGAGCGAGATGCGCTGGTCCCTGATGATGTTGCCGTGAGGCTTGGACAGGTTCTTGAGCGCCCGGTATTTCATGTTGTCCTTGGCGCGGGTGACCCAGAACACACCCCGCTCGTCCAGTTCAGACAGATGGAGGAAGTCCACGTAGGCCTTGTCGAAAATCACGATTTCGCCCGACAGAATGCCCGCGCAGACCTCACGGGCCCGTTTGTTGTCGTGCTCCCCGGCAGTGTCCACAATGGCAAAGGAGGGCAGGAAGCTGTGAAGGTCGAGCCGCAGATGCATCTTGGCCGCCGCCTTGCGTCTGCGGTGCTTGGCCCAGTCCAGGCAGTTGGCCACCAGCTGCATGACGGTCGAATCCACGGCGTGGATCCTGACCTTGAAGCGCCTGAGCAGCCCCTTGCCTTTCTTGCCTGCGGCAAAGGACGGGCAGCCATGCTGAAGGTGTCCAAGCAAATCCCAGAAGAGCTTTTCGGCGAACAGCGCGTCGCGCTCCCTGTTGGCGGTGGACAGGCCGTTGCGGGAAGGAGGAGAGACGCCGAAGCGGGCGAGAACCGGGGCCTTGAGACGCAGCCAGTCGCACACGTCGTTGAGGCCGATGGCGCGGGACAACTGGGCGAAGAGCATCGCCGTGAGATGACTCACGGGAGTGAAGGTGCGGGACTTGTCCTCGGCACCGGTCTCACGGGCGATCCGGTTGATCATTCCCAGAGGAATGAGCTTGAGCATCTGCTTGAGGACGACGACATTGGCGCGGGTTGGTGTTTTGTTTTGCATAACACCCTACCGAGTGGCAGGGATTTCAACTCAACACCAGCCCGCTTTCCTTTCTCAAGCTATGCCATCCTGTGGGATGGCTGTGAACCTTTATCTTCCCGGTAAAGGCAAGGTGTATCTCCGTGGTCTGAGCCTGGTGGAGGACCCGGCACCATTCAAGCCGATTCCCAAGGACGCGGCGATGGTCTTCGAGCGATTGCGAAACCTGCATGAATCCCCGGTAACCAAGGACTTGCTCAACAAAAATCCCATCGACGCAACCGACCGGGCGATTCTCAACGCGGACTTGGCTGAATATAATTTCGACGTCAATAATCAATTGGAGATCCTGAAAGAACTCCTCCGTGACACCGTCGCCGAAAGCCTCCTCGCGGAATCGATGAACATAGCGGAAGAAGCGCGCGCAATCCGCGCCAAACCGCGAAAGGCATCCTGAGTTGATCCGACGCGCCGAGGTGGTGGGAAAACAACTGGAGGAACTTCTCAAACTTGCCGCCCCAGCCCCGAATCCGCCCGAATCTGCCCTGGAGATTACGCCACCCTCGAACGCGGGGAACGACCTCGAGCCCAAGACGATGGTCGTTAATCTCTCTGCCGATGGCACTCTGACCTTGGCTGGCCAGCCGTGCCCGCTCGATCAACTGGCTGACCGCCTCAAAGCGCTTGCAGCAAAAGGCCCCGTTTCTATCCGACTCCAGGCCGACAGAAAAACGCCATATCAGCAGGTGGTCAATGTTATTGACGCGTGCAGAGTAGCCGGCGTGATGGATGTTAATTTCAAGGCCGAAAAACCATGAGATTTCCGTCCATTTTCCAAGAAACCATCACCCGCCGTGTCCCCATTTGGAATTTCCACGGGGATAAGGACACGGCTGTGGATGTCTCCGAGTCACGCAAGATGGTGGAAGCGTTGAAGAAAGTGAAAGCCAATACCACCTACACGGAAATGCCCGGGGAGGGCCATGGCATCGCCGGGAAGTTCCTGAACGACGAGAAAGTCCAGGAATGGTTATTCGGGCAGACAGGAAAACCCTGAAAAGCGGGGCCGCCAGGCAGGCAATTCTCCTCATCAAGGAATTACCGGTGTCAGAACCTTTCCTTCTTTGGTCACGGGGCCTGCTGCACCTGCACGATTTAGAGCGTCGGAGAGTTCCTCGATCATGCGGTTGAGTTCTTCCGGCTTTTCCCCGGCAAGGTTTTTCGCTTCGAACGGGTCGTCTGCCAGATTGTAGAGTTCGGCGGTAGGTTTCCCACCATCGGGATGGTAACGGTAGATGATCTTCCAATCGTCCAGGCACAGGCTCGACCAATAGCTCGAACGATGATCATGCGGGTAGTGCATGAGGAATGTTTTGCGGCGGGCTGGGTCTGGTTGTTCCGTTAGGAGTAGGCTCAAGTCCTGACCATCGACCTGATAGCCATCGGGCGGGTTGGTTCCAAGGAATCGTGTGAGGCTCGGAAAAATGTCCTCCACCGACGAGATTTGATTCTGGAGGCCACCGCTGGCAATCGGAAGACGGATCTGGTTCGGATTTGCGGGATTGGGTTTTACCCACGAAGCGAGGAATGGAACCCGAACTCCCCCCTCATAACACGAACCTTTTTTACCGCGCAGCGGGGCCGAGCTGCCCACGTTTTCCGCCCCGCCCATGGGGCTGTCGCTGCCATTATCGCCAAGGAAAAAGACGAGGGTATTCTCCGCCTTTCCGGATTTTTCGAGATGGTCCAGCAATTGTCCCAGCGAGGCGTCCATCCCTTCAATGAGCGTGGCGAAGGCCAGCGCGTTCTTCTCCTTCAATGAAGGATAATTGGCCGCGAAACGTGGATCGACCTGAAAGGGCGTGTGCACGGCATAGTGGGCAATGTTGAGAAAAAAGGGTTTTCCATCCACTGCAGCCTTGTCGATTTCCGCAATAGCCTCCAGCGTGAGGGCTTCGCTCAGGTGGATGTCCTTCCCGTGGTATTTTTCGAGACCGGGGACATTGTTCGGGTGTTTCGGATTGTTCTTGGCGGCGAAGTTATCTTTTCCTGAGTAGCTGGAGGGATGGCCGGAAGCACAACCCGCGATATTGACATCAAAGCCGATGGCTCGCGGGTCCTCGGCTGGGGAGCCGATGGGGCCGAAGTGGGCTTTGCCCACGTGAATGGTGCGATAACCGGCGGAGTTTAACAGGCGGGACAGGGTAACCTGGTCCTTGCCGATGCCCTTCCAATTCCATGCTGGCGGGCCATACGGACCCTTGTTGTTTGCCGAGTGGTTGATCCAATTGGTGGTTCCGTGGCGGGCGGGGTTTTGGCCGGTGAGGATCGAAGTTCGCGTGGGGGAACACACGCTCATGGCTTGGAAGTGGCCGAAGCGGATGCCGCTTTTGGCGAGGCGCTCCATGTTCGGTGTCCGATAGACCTTGTTGCGGGGATACTCCGTTGGTTTGCCATCCGGGCCGGCGAGGAAGGGCACGGAAGTGTCCATGATTCCCATATCGTCGATGAGGAAAATGATGATATTCGGCTGACTTGGGGCCGCCGCGGTGGCAGACGAGGCAAGCATCAAGGCGGAGAGCCCCGGAAGAAGAAGGCGGCGGAATAAGTTCATGGTGTGAGAGCCGGAACGTTCGCGCGATGGCAGAGCTTTCATCAACCCCGAAAGATAGGCGGGATCGCTCGCGTTGATTCCCTGCCTACCCCGATACCGAATCTCATGAAAAGTCTCTTGGTCATATTGAGCCTCATGCTGCCCTTCTCTACCATGGCGGAGGAGCGGCCGAATATCCTTTGGATCACCAGTGAGGATAACGCCGCGCATTGGCTGGGATGTTACGGCAATGAATTGGCATCCACTCCACGGTTGGATCGATTGGCGGGAGAAGGGTTGCGCTTCACCCGGGCCTACGCCAACGGCCCTGTCTGCGCGGTCGCGCGTTCGACGATTCTGATGGGCGCCTACGCCACCACCATGGGCACGCAGCACATGCGAAGCCGCTATCCTCTGTCACCCGCATTCATCCCCTACGTAACGCTTCTCCGCCAGGCCGGTTATTATTGCACCAACAACTCCAAGACCGACTACAATTTCAAAGGCAACGATGCAGCTCTGTGGGACGAATGCTCTCACAAGGCGCATTATCGGAATCGGCCTGAGGGCAAACCCTTCATGGCGGTTTTCAACATGACGCTGACCCACGAAAGCCAGCTTTTCCCGGGCAATGTCAAAAAGAACCGTCAGAACGGTGTCATACCTAAAAAGCCACGACTGGATCCCGCCGCCATCAAACTTCCTCCCAGTCAGCCCGACTTGCCGGAAATGCGGGAGGACGCCGCCACCTACCATGATTGCATGACTGCCATGGATGAAAAAGTAGGAGCAATTCTGGATGAACTCGCCCAAGCCGGTCTGGCGGAAGATACCATTGTCTTTTACTACTCGGATCACGGTGGAGCGATGGCCCGGGGCAAGCGTTATCTTGAGGATTCGGGAGTGCGTGTGCCCATGCTCGTCCGGATTCCGGAAAAGTGGAGTCGGCTTTCTCCGTGGAAAGCGGGAACCGCCGTGCCCGAGCCGGTTGCGTTCATTGATCTCGCACCGACCATCCTTTCCCTGACCGGTGTCAAAGCCCCGGAGTCGACCCAAGGACGCGCGTTTCTTGGCGAGGCTCGCGGCCAAGCCCGGGATGTCGAGTTCGTTTTCGGGGATCGATTCGATGAGAATCCGGGCATGCGGCGGGCCGTCACCGATGGCAAATACAAGTATATCCGCTGCTTCACTCCCCATCTGCCGGCCACCCCATACTGCGAATATCCGCTCGGGCAGCCCTCGTGGACGGCATGGAAAAAGGCCGCCGCCGAGGGCAAGGTGACCGGGTATCATCGCGAATTGTGGGAATTGCCGCGCCCGGTGGAAAATCTCTTCGATCTGGAGTCCGACCCATGGGAAATCAAAAACCTCGCCGGTGACCCGGCCCACGCTGTCGCCTTGGAGGCGATGAGAAGCCGCTTGAAGCATATCATGATCAGCACCAAAGACACCGGAGTGGTTCCCGAGAGTTTATGGGAGGAACTCGCGGCCTCTTCGACCATCCGCCAGCTTGTCGTTGAGGCAGGTGAAGCGCACCGACGGTGGGTCGAGTTGGCTTTTCTGGCGACCTCCGGTCAACCCATCGATTCTTGGCCCAAAGGAAGTGTGGGGGATAGCAAGGTCGATGCCTACTGGGTGGAATTGGCGAAAACCCTCCGGAAGTGAGCTTCGAAGTTCCGTCCGGCGCAATGCCTGAATTCTGAAATCCGCGTCCGTCTGCTAAGGAAACACACAGGTCAGACCGAGACGGTCTGACTACGGCCTTGAGACGCGGTCGGACGAACAACTGGCAGGGACCGCTGTCCCAGCGGTCCGTGAGATTGCGATGTTATCGAAGCGGTAAAGGCCTGGTGGCTCCGCCCTCGCGGACGTTTGAGGACAAACGTCCCTGCCTTTGCCGCAGGGACGATTGATTTGAATGGAGGAGGAATAAAGAAAGCCAAGCCTCGGTTTTAATCCTTTTGCAGGGACGCCTCCATGATCCGAAGCCGCTCGAGAAGCCGGGCCACGACCTCGGGGTGTTCGGCAGCGCGATCGATTCGTTCACCGAGGTCATGCTCGACTTGATAGAGCAAGGGAGTTTCCCTGCTGGCCGTGGACCCGTAGGTGTCCTTGGTCTGCGTGATCGTCTTGATGTGCAGTTTCCAGTTTTCAACCCGGATGGCATTCGGTTTGGTATCAGGACCGGAGTAGGCCATCTCGAATGGTGGAACCGGCTTTTGAACCGGCCGTGGCATGAGTAGCGGACCGATGTCGCGACCATCGGCATGGGCGGACAGGTTGCCATCTGTTCCGGCAATGGCAAAGAGGGTGGGTAGAACATCAAGGGTGCAGGCAGGCTCCAACCGGCGCCCGGGCGGGATCATGCCGGGCCAATGGAAAATGCCCGGGACGCGGTGGCCGCCTTCCCAATTCGAACCCTTGCCATCGCGGAATGGCTGCGCGTAACCGACATTCAGGCGGGCATCCCCATATTTCGGGTTCTCAGCCAAATCCAGAAAGCGAACCCATGGACCGTTGTCGGATGAAAACACCAGAATGGTGTTGGAGGCAATTCCGCTTTCTTTCACCGCTCTCATGATCCGTCCGACCGAGTCGTCGATCTCGGCCATCACATCCCCGAGCAACCCGCGTTTGGAGCGACCCTCGAATTTCTTGTCCACGTGAAGTGCCAGGTGCGGTTGGTTGTGCGCCACGTAAAGGAAGAATGGTTTGTCCTTGTTCGAGCGGATGAATTCTTCGGCGGCTTGGGTGTAAAGCCCAGTCAAGGAGGTGGAGACTTCCAGATTGGAAGGAAGGTTGGCGGCGATTTCCCGGTAGCCAGGGATAGGCGTGCTGCCGGTCTCATCGGAACGCAGCAGCTTCGCCACGTCGTAGTCGTGGGAGACATTTGTTCCGAGCCATGAGTCGAACCCGTGGGCGAGGGGATAAGAAGCGGGTGTCATCCCATTGGAGGGATTCGGATTTCCAAGATGCCATTTGCCGAGCATGGCGGTTTCGTAACCACGACTTTTGAAGCCCTCGGCAAGTGTCGTCTCGTTTTCAAGGATATGGGCTCGCGAGTCCGGGTTGAGCACCCATGAGCCGAAACCGGAATGGCCGGGATAACGTCCGGTGAGCAGGGAATAACGCGATGCGCTGCAGGCCGAGGCTGGCACGTAGAATTGGGTGAAACTCGCTCCTTCGTGGGCGAGTCGTGAGATCACCGGTGTCTCGATGACAGGATTGCCATTGTGGGAGTAGTCGCCGTATCCGCTGTCGTCGAGGAAGATGAGGATGACATTCGGACGATCCGCCGCTTCCCGCGCCTTCTCCATACGTTCGTGGGCCTCGGACTCCGTAAGGGCGGGAAGGCCGATGGGAAAAAGCAGGAAGCTGACGACGATGAATCCGAGCTTCATGAAACCGGGGCGGAAGTAGGCACTCCATTCACCAGGCGGATGAGACCGCGAGGGTTGGCGTCACGCAGCACTTCCGGCAAAAGGGACTCGGGGGATCCCTGCCAAGCGACGGGACGAGTGAACCTGACAAGAGCGGCCGTGCCGACCGAGGTAAAACGCGCGTCGGAGGCGGCTGGCCATGGGCCTCCATGCTGCATCGAGGGACAAACTTCGACCCCGGTGGGCACGCTGTTGAAGACGATGCGTCCTGCCATTCTTGTCGCGGCATCAACGATAGAGGAGGCATTCGAGAAGTCGGCATTTTCGCCGTGGAAAGTGATGGAGAGTTGTCCTCCCAGAATGGAGAGGCAGCGCAACAGGGTCTCTTCATCCGGTGTCTCGATGACGATGCCAAGAGGTCCGAAGTATTCCTCGCGGAGATGCGGTGTGGAAAGGAAGGTTTCGGCGGTAACCCTAACAACAACGGCAGCACCTTCGTTTTTCACGGCATCAGGAGCGGCGGATGCTTTGCCCAGCACTTCGATGCCCGGCAAATCCAGTAGGCTTTTTGAGCCACGGGTGAACGAATCGCAAATGCCGGAATGCAACATGGTCGCGGGGGGCACGGCGGCGGCGGCCGCGGCCAGAGCGGTTTTGAATTCCTCATATCCTTCACCAGTATGCACGAAGACGATACCCGGTTTGGTGCAGAATTGACCGACACCCAGCGTTATAGAGCCGACGAGTTGGGTGGCAATGGCGGCCCCGCGTTTGGCAAGAGCGGATGGAAGGACGATGAATGGATTGAGGCTGCTCATCTCGGCGAAAACCGGAATCGGGTCCGGACGGGAGGCCGATGCATCGAAAAGGGCACGCCCGGCTGTTAGGGAGCCGGTGAGGGCGACGGCTTTTGTCGCCGGGTGTTTCGCGAGAATGGGGCCGAGTTTGCGTCCGGGACCGTGCAGCATCGAGAAGACACCGGAGGGAAGGCCAAGCGAATTGATGGCGGCGAGAATGGCTTCGCCGACAAGTTCAGAGGTGCCGGGATGCGAGTCGTGGGCTTTGACGACCACCGGGTTGCCGGTGGCGAATGCCGAGGCGGTGTCGCCGCCCGCAACCGAGAACGCGAGAGGAAAGTTGCTCGCTCCAAAGACAACCACTGGACCAAGTGGCACATGGGCGCGACGAAGGTCGGGTTTGGGAAGCGGTTGGCGGTCGGGTTGGGCGGTATCGATGCGCGGGTCGCGCCATGAGTCCTCGCGTGCAACTTGGGCGAACAGGCGCAATTGCCCGACGGTTCGTCCGCGTTCGCCCTGGAGGCGGGCCATGGGCAGGCCGCATTCGGCATGACACCTTTCCAAAAGTGCATCGCCAAGGTCGAGGATGTTCTGGGCGATTGTTTCCAAGAACAGCGCTCGTGTCTCGGCACTGGTAGCGGCAAAGCTCGGGAAGTCACTGCCAGCGGCGATCAAAGCGGAGGCGGTTTCATCCTCCGAGGCATGGGCGAAATCACCGGGAAGCGCGGTGCCATCGAGAGGAGACTTGCATTGAAAGGTGTGTCCGGTCGAAGAGACTCGTTCACCTGCGATGAGATTTTTGCCGTGCAGTTTCATGGTGGCATCACGATAGGGGAGGGCAACTTGGAAAACAAGGCCGGACAACAAGATATGGTGTTGTCTGCTCATTCCGTCGTGTGCGAGCAGAGCATTGGCTGAAGGCTTGGTCAGGGCCAGTCCGCGATGAGAAGCTTTTCCGTATCGAAGCCCGCCGATTTCGCCAAAAGGATCAGTTCCTGCAATTTGCTCTTGGGGAGATGCTTTTCGCGACTCAGGACCCAGAGAGCCTTGCGGGATGGAACGCCCACCACTGCGGTGCGGTAATCTTTATCCACATAGATTACATGATAGTTCGGGCCGGAAAATGCGGCCACTATAGCGGGGACGCCGGGGAATTTCACCGTGAATCGCCCTTTAGGCGGCGACTTTTCCAAAACTGCGGTGCCGCGAATACTATTGAGGGGACGACCAGTTGTGTCGAAGGACTCATTAAAGACGGTCACGCTACCCGGCTTCCCGCCGGGGCTGTAGGTGGCCTTGGCGAGGGTGCCGTCGGGTTGGTAAAAGACCGGCAGGCGCGCCACCTCATACCATTCTCCGAGATACCTCGGGGCATCGAACTGGCTGGGCCGGGGCAGGGGTGGGTGGCTTTGGCAGGCGGAGAAGACGGCGGCAAAAGCCAGGGCAAATGGGGCGAACGGTTTCATGGGGTAAAATTGACGGGAATGGCGGCGAATGGGGAATAGGTCACCATCCGGGCCTTTTTAATACGTCTCCCTGCAAAAAAGTTTGCGATTTTCCAAGCCGGGAAGCGGACAAGTTGGATTTTGGCCTGTTTCACCTGTTGACCGAATCTGGAGGATCCCCCATATTTCGGGACCTGGAAGTCTGCCCGCGACCGCCTTGGCCGGGATGGTTTATCCAGCGAATCCGTATGGGTGGCCCCTGCGGAGGATTCCCCGCCACCCGACTGGACCACGGTCGGAATCACCACATCCTCAACATTTTATCCTCCCACCTGAATGTTCCGCAAGCTCTTCGGAAACTTTTTTTCAAATGACATTGGCATCGATCTTGGCACCGCCAACACGCTCGTTTATGTGAAGGATCGCGGAATTGTGCTCCGCGAACCTTCCGTAGTAGCCGTGAACGCGGGCACCCGCGAGGTGCTGGCCGTCGGCGACGACGCCAAACGTATGCTCGGACGCACGCCTGGCAATATCATTGCCATCCGTCCGCTCAAAGATGGCGTCATCGCCGACTTCGAAACAACCGAAGCGATGCTGAGCTACTTCATCCGCAAGGTGCACAACCGGCGCAGTCGTCCGAAACCTCGTGTCGTTGTCGCCGTGCCTAGCGGCATCACGGAGGTGGAAAAGCGCGCGGTCAAGGAGTCGGCCCAGCGAGCAGGCGCGAAGGAAGTTTATCTAATCGAGGAACCAATGGCTGCGGCGATTGGAGTTGGCATGCCCGTGCAGGAAGCGGCTGGCAATATGATCGTGGACATCGGAGGAGGAACGACCGAAGTCGCGCTCATTTCATTTTCCGGTATCGTCTACAGCAAAAGCGTGCGTGTCGCAGGTGATGAACTCGATGAATCAATCGTAAGCTACCTCAAGCGCGCTTACAATCTGATGGTCGGTGAGCGCACGGCGGAAGATATCAAGATCCGCCTGGGCTCCGCCTATCCAATGGAAAAGGAAATCACGCTGGATGTGAAAGGCCGTGATCTCGTGGCGGGTTTGCCCAAAACCATCAAAATCTCCTCGCAAGAGATACGCGATTCGATGTCCGAACCGCTCAATACCATCGTGGACTCGGTGAGGACCGCTCTTGAAAGCTGTCCTCCGGAACTTGCCGCCGACCTCGTGGACCGCGGCATGATGCTCGCGGGCGGCGGAGCCTTGCTGCGCGGGCTTGATAAACTGTTGCAAGACGAAACCGGGTTGCCTGTCCACATCGCCGAGGATCCCCTGAGCGCCGTTGCGGAGGGGACCGGCAAGGTTCTAACAGAAATCGAGTTCCTTCGCAAGGTGGCAAGCCGCGAGGGATAATCAACCGGCGTTCCCTGACCACCGGCCGCCCAACCCCAGACCATGAGGAAAGGCCATATCATTTCCCTGATTCTTTTCCTGGCCTTGTGCGGCTGGATTATCAGCCTCAGTCCCAGGACAACGAGGAAAATCCAATCAGCCGCGCTGGCACTGGCCACCCCATTCGTGCGGGCCGGATCCGAAACGGAAAAGCGCATTCTCCACTTCCGCGAGGACGTGCGAGCAAGCGAGACGGTCAACCGCGAGAACGAGGAGTTGCGGCGAGAATTGGATCTGGCGCGTCTTTACGCAAAAGACCGGCGCGAAGTCTATGAAGAAAACAAACGTCTGTCCCGGGCACTCGACTATCGTGAAAGAAGTCCATTTGATTTGCTTCCCGCTCAGGTCATCCAGCGCGACCGGGCCAACTGGTGGTCAACCATCACCGTGGATCGTGGCTTCTCTCATCCCAAGGTGGGGGTGGGAGCGGCGGTGCTGGTGCCGGAAGGTTTGGTCGGGCGTATCCTCACGGTCGCGCCCGATTCCAGTGTCGTTCTCCTTTTGACTGATGAGAACTGCCCGGTCGCGGCACGCACCCTCGGCTCAAATGACGTGCGCGGGGTGGTCACCGGCATGAGGGGCAACACGGAAAGTAATCCGTTCCTTCGTATGGGGCCTTTGCCACTTGGCACACGCATCCAATCCGGACTCGCGGCCATCACCACGGGTGGTGGTGGTGTTTTTCCCGCGAACTTTCCCGTGGGCATGGTCGTGCGCGTCGAAGACCGCAACTTCTTCAGCGAGGCCGTGCTGAAGCCCGCTGTTGATTTTACACGCATTGAACAAGTCTTCATCGTCCTGGCGGGCGAGAAAGGAGGGGAAAGCCGGTGATATTCCATATTCTGGTGTTAATCCTTCTACTCGCGGCGTCGTTCCTTCTGCAGGAACTGACCCCCGGAGTCGTTTCGCTTGTTGAAGCGATGACTGGCGGTAGCGATGATTTCCTGCACCGGGCGCGTTTGCTCTTCCTGCCGGCCTACTGCTTTACCGCCGCCCTAACCGTGCCATTTCCCTTGATGCTTGGAATCGCTTTCTTCGGTGGAATCCTTTGGGACGCGTCCCACGCCCTCGTCTGGGGCGATGGTAGTCCCGGTTTCGGCTCCGGACCACTGTTGTTCGGATTCTTCTGTTCGATCATGCACGGTGCGGCCGATTTCTTCATGCGCCGCAAATGGGTCTTTCCAATTCTTCTCGGCGGTGTCTGTGTCTTTTTCCTTCTCCTCGCGGAGTATCTCTGGATAAACTTCCGTGCGGGTGACTTCGGTTTCCCCGCTGGAATTTGGATCAAACTCAGCATGTCCACGCTTTTAACAACCCTGATCATGCCCGTCTTTCTGCTCGCCCTTGACCGTTCCATGCGCTCGCACGGACTCTTGGATGTGGAAACGGGTTTCGGTTCCCGATGACCTGGTTCTCCCCATCTCGTGCCCGTTTGTTCCTGCTCGGCCTGTGTTTCGCCGCGGCGGGGATGTTGCTTGTTGTGCGACTGTGGAATCTTCAGATCAAGAGGCGGGATGACTTCATTGGAAAAATTCCCGGCACATCGACCGTGACAGTCCGCGAACCTGCGACTCGCGGACGCATCTTTGACCGTGAGGGTCGGTTACTGGTGGACAACATTATCCGCTATGAAGCCGCCTTCGATCTGGAATCGCTTCGCGGGGCCTATCGCACGGTGGTGGGCAATACCACACCCACGACCACATATGATGTTCCGGTCGCGGGCACGGTGAAACGCGACCAGCGGGTCGAAGCCGACATCGTGGCGATTTTCAAGGAACTCGCCCTTCCGCGGCTCGATCTTGTCGGATTGGCCGCCAATTTCAATTCCGCGAAGATGGCGACCCATTACCGCACGCACCGGGGATTGATTCCATGGATCTATCGTGATAATCTCGACTACGAGGAATATTCAAGATACGCCGAGAACGCCGGTATTGTTCCGGGCATGAGCGTGCGGTTCCGTCCGCAACGCCGCTACAAATTCGGTGCGATGGCCTCGCACATCCTCGGATATCTCAAGGTGCCGGAGACGGGCGAGTTGCCCGAGGAAGAAAGAAAACTTTTCGACCACTTCCAGCCGGATGACATCGGTGCGAGTGGCATCGAACAGACCTTCGAAACCCATCTACGCGGAACGGCCGGACGAAGAACCTTGAAGAAGGACGAGAAAGGCCATGCCATCGGAGAGATCGGCTACGAAGCGCCCATCCGTGGCGGAGATGCTTATCTGACCATCGATGCCGAATTGCAAATGCTCGCGGAAAACACGATGCGGAATGTCGGGCGCGGAGCCGCTGTCGTCCTCGATGTGCGGACCGGTGATGTGCTGGCCATGGCTTCCGTTCCTTCGTATGACCCCAACGACTTTGTTCCCCGGATTTCGAAAGGCCAATGGGACGCCTACACACTCGATCCCGCCCAACCGCTTCTTTGTACCGCCCTTGGAAGCTACGAGCCTGGTTCGACCTACAAGATCGTATCCGCCATCGCCGGTGCGCTCGGCGGCAAAGGCAAGGCTTCCTACAATTGCTCCGGTGGCGTGGTCTATGGTGGGAGGTTCAAGAAATGCTGGATTCACGACAAAGGTGGCTCCCATGGCACACTCGGACTCGCCGAGGCAATTCAACGGAGTTGCAACTCTTACTTCTACCTTCTGGGCAATGCCGTCGGACCCAAACCGTTTGTTGAGGCGGCCGAGTTCTTGGGATTCGGAAGATCTGCCGGGCTGGAAATCGAGAACGAGAGTCCGGGCATCGTCATGGGAGGATCTTACTGGCGGGAAGTGTTGCGCCGCGATCCCGAGAGAAAAATGACGGCCGCCGAACTGGCCAACATGGTGATCGGTCAGGGTGAGACGAAGGCCACGCCCGTGCAGATTGCGGTCATGACGGCCGCCATCGCCAATGGAGGAGATGTGTTGCATCCAAGGCTGGTCCGCCGTATTACACAACCGGACACCGGCCGCCAGCTCTACCCGGATGGTAGCGATGGGCGCAATCGTCCTGACGAGCCCGTGGTTGCTTGCAATCTGATCAAAGCCGGCGTCCCCACCGAATCACTTGAAACCATCCGTAAGGGAATGTGGATGGCGGTCAATCAACCGGGAGGCACGGCGGGTGCCTGCAAAATCGAGGGCGCAAATGTGTGCGGGAAAACCGGTTCCGCCCAAACCACGATTCGTGGCAAGAAGGGCACCCACGCTTGGTTCATGGGGTTCGCCCCCAAGGACAACCCGAAGTATGCCATCTGTGTGGTCGTTCTCGGTGGCAAGGCAGGCGGCAAGGTCGCGGCCCCGCTTGCTCGTGAAATCCTCGATGGTGCATTCGCCCTCGAACGCGATCGCATTTCTCCCGGAACAGGAACCCGGCCGGCCATGGTTCGTCTCGGTGCCGCTCCGGGAAATTTTGATGCCGTGGAGGAGGTGAAAAAAGATCCTCTAACCGGTCAATTGGCCATTGTGGCCGATTATGCCACTGGACTCGAAGTCCGTCCCGCCCGTCTCATTTCGGCTCCGGCCGCCACCATCCGCGACGAACCTGACGCCGCCGGTATGGTCGTGCGCCGGGCCCGGCCTGTCGAAGAACCCCCAGCTCCCCCACCCGGTGAGCGCAACCCTTGAATCTCATGTTGAAAGGAATCCAATCCATGTTTAGTGCCATTAAAAAACTCTTCCGCCGCCCCGGCTTCACCGAGGGCAAACGTCTCGTTATCAACCGTGAAAAACTCGAAACCCGCGTTGCCCTCGTCGAGGATGGCGTGGTCGAGGAATACACCATCGAGCGTAGTGATGACGACCACCTTGTAGGCAGTGTCTTCAAAGGCAAGGTCCGCAATATCGAGCAGGGCCTGAAGGCGATGTTCGTCGATATCGGGTTCGAGAAGAATGCCTTCCTCCATTTCTGGGATGCACTCCCGGCGGCCCTTGACGGCGGACTGGAGGAAATCCAGCGCCGCGGCGGCGGTCCGAAAAAGGAGGCGCGGAAAATTTCCTCCAAGGACATACCGGAAATCTATCCGGTCGGTTCGGAAGTCATGGTGCAGGTAACCAAGGGGCCGATCGGAACCAAAGGGCCGCGCGTGACCACGAACATCAGCTTGGCCGGCCGCTACCTCGTGCTCATGCCGCTGAACGATCAGTTTGGTATTTCCCGGAAGATCGACGATCCGAAAGAGCGCCAGCGCTTGCGTAAGATTCTGGAGGAGCTGAGCGTCCCCGATGGGATGGGTGTGATCATGAGAACGGTGTGCCAGGGCAAACGGGTCCGCCATTTCGTGCGCGACCTGCACATCCTGCTCGATCAATGGAACGAGATCGACACCGTCCGGAATACGAAGCCGGCACCGGCGCGTTGTTTCGAGGAGCCGGATCTCGTGGGGCGCGTGGCCCGCGACCTCCTCACCGAGGATATTGACGAGGTCTTGTGCGATGATCTGGATACCGTCAAGAGAATGCAGGAAACGGTCAGCCAGATTTCAAGCCGCGCCCGCCGTCACATCCGCCACTATCCAACCGATGTCCCGATTTTCGACAAACTCGGCATCCAGAAACAAATCGACGCCGCTTTCAACCGTCAGGTCTGGCTGCCCTGTGGCGGATACATTGTCGTGGATGAGACGGAGGCTATGATCACGGTCGATGTGAACACCGGGCGCAACCGCGGCAGCAAGAACATGGACAAGACCATCCTCGAAACGAACCGCGAGGCCGCCGAGGAAGTCGCCCGCCAATTGCGCCTGCGCAACATCGGGGGACTCGTGGTGGTGGACTTCATCGACATGAAGGGTCGCAAGGACCAGATGGAGGTTTTTAAAGCCATGAAGGAGCGTCTCAAACGGGATCGTGCCAAGACCCAGGTGCTCCAGATTTCCCCTTTGGGACTCATGGAGATGACCCGCCAACGTTTGCACGAGAGCCTGGCCGATACGATCTACGATTCATGCCCCTATTGTTCGGGTCGCGGGCGCATCAAATCCACGACCTCGATGAGTGTCGAATTGCAACGCCGCCTCGTCAGTATCATCGAGCGCCGCAAGGGACAAGTCGGGGATCTCATCATCATCGTGCATCCGGAAGTGCTCAATCGCCTCCGCACCGAAGACGAGCAGCTCGTGATCGATCTCGAGCGGCGCCACACCGGGCGCCTCATTTTCCGCAGTGATGCGGCCGGCCACCGGGAGAAGATTACCATTCTCGATTCGAGCACCAACCAGGAGATCACGGATTAACCGGGTTCGGCCGCCCCGGCTGGAACGTATCGCGTTAGAATCATGACTGACATCCTGCCTGAATATCCCGGCGTCAACTATCGCGTGGGAAATGAGAAACTGGTCAGCTTGCTGGCATCCGCCGAGGACCACCTCGCCGGACTGCTGGAAAAGCAAGGCCGGGCGGGCACCGGATGCTTGCGCGTGGCGGTCATCGGCGGGGGGTGTTCCGGTTTGCAATACCAGATGGATCTGGTGGATGGCCCCCGCGACCGCGACATCCTCGTGCCGGCGGGACGCGTGCGGGTGGTGATTGATCCGAAGAGCGCGTTGTTCGTCTCCGGTTCGCAGATCGATTGGAGCGATGATCTGCAGAGTGGTGGATTCAAGGTCACCAATCCCAATGCCATTGTCACCTGTTCTTGTGGCGAGAGTTTCGCAGCATGACGGATATGGATGCCTTCCGCATTCTCGGTTTTCCCAGGGAATTGGATCTCGATCCCGAGGCGGTGCGGACCCGTTTTCAGGAGATCAGCCTCACCCGCCATCCGGATCGCGGGGGAAATGCCGTGGACTACAGTGAGGTGGTCGAGGCGGCGGCGATTCTGGGCAACAACGCGCGGCGCTGGAGCCATTGGGCGGAACTCGGGGGATGGAAGAAGGGCGGAAAGATTGTCGAAATGGATGACGCGATTGCCGCCGAGTTCAACAGGGTGGGGGAATTGCTCGCGAGAGCACGCGATGTCGTGCAAGCAAAGCCCAAAGCGGAAACCGCGATCGCCAAGGCCATGGTCGAACGCAAGGCCATGCTTCTGGTCGGCGAAGTCTCGGCGAAACTCTCCGAGATCTCGGCTAAAGAGAACGCCATTCTCGCCCTTGGCAAAGACAGTATCTCTCCAAGCGAAGCGGGCACACTCTCCGGCCAACTCGCCGCCCTCGCGCGTTGGACTCGCGAACTGCGGGAGGCGGTCGCCATGCTGGCCGGGTAATCCATTTTCACACCGATATGACAGACTCCATCCTCGGTATCGATCTGGGCACGACCCATTCCCTCGTCGGAATGGTCGAAGGCGGATTCCCGATCATTCTCGCCGACGAAGAAACCGAGCGGCTCGTGCCGTCGGCGGTCTTCTGGACAGACGATGGCACTGCGATCGTAGGAAGACGTGCCATGCGGGCGAGGGCCGCGCATCCCGGACGCGTGATCACTTCGGTGAAACGTCTCCTCGGTCGCCGACCGGGTGAACTGCCATGGGAGCCGCCCTATCCCGTGGTGAAAACCGCGGAAGGCAAGTTGGCCGTCGAGACGTCCGCCGGGCCACGCACCGTGGAGGAAGTGAGTGCGGAGATCCTGCGCAGGTTGGTCGAAATCGCCAGAAATCGTCTCGGGCGTGAATGCCGGCGGGCGGTCATCACCGTGCCGGCCTATTTCGGGGAGGCCCAGCGGGCGGCCACGAAACGTGCCGCGGAGTTGGCCGGTCTGGAGGTGGCGCGGATTTTGAATGAACCAACCGCTGCCGCGCTCGCTTATGGGCAGGATCGGGCGGGCGGACGCCGCCGGATCGCGGTCTATGATTTCGGGGGGGGCACCTTCGACCTTTCGGTGCTCGAACTGAACGATGGGGTTTTCCAGGTTCTCTCCACGCGGGGCGACACCCGTTTGGGAGGGGATGATATCGACGAGGATCTCAGCCGCTGGATCTGGGAAAACAGCGGGGCGGGGAAAGCGGGCGAATCCATGCCCCCTGCGACAAGGGAACGATTGCTCATGGCGGCGCGGGAGGCGAAGGAAGCCCTCAGTACATCGGAAGTGGCAGGGATATCCATTCCATTCCTAACAGCATCGGAACATATCGAAACCACCGTGACGAGGGAACAACTCGAGATACTTTCCGCGCCATGGATCGCCCGCACCATCGCGCTTTCGACGGAGGCCTTGCGCGACGCCGGGATCAGCGCGGCCGATCTTGACGCGGTGATTCTGGTGGGCGGCAGTTCACGCATGCCGGCCGTGCGCCGTGCCGTGAGGGATTGGTCTGGGCGTGATCCGGATCTCTCCCAGAACCCCGATGAAGCCATTGCCCGGGGTGCGGTAATTCAAGCAGGGATTCTCGAAGGCTCCCTGCGCAATACATTGCTGGTCGATGTGACGCCGCTTTCCCTCGGAATCGAAACGATCGGCGGACTGATGAACGTGCTCATTCCCCGCAACTCCACCATCCCCTGCAAGGCGGGCGAAATGTTCACCAATGCGATGGCCGGCCAATCGTCCATGCGCGTCAAAGTGCTCCAGGGCGAGCGGGAGATGGCCCGTGACAACTGGGAACTTGGCGAGATGATCGTGCCGTTTGAACCGGGTGCGCGCGGTCAGGCCCGCGTCGGAGTGCAATTCTCGATAGATGAAAATGGATTGCTCAGCGTGCTCGCACGCGACACCGCGACCGGCCGGGACCGGGTTCTCGAGATCGCCGATACGGCGGTGAATGTGGAGGACATTCGGGTGGAGGAAATGCTAAGCGGCAGTGTCGAGCACGCGTTCGACGACATGCGAGAGCGCGTCTGGACGGAAGTGAAACTGAAAGCCGAGGAACTCCTTCCGGCGGTGAACGAGGCGATGGGGCTGGCCAGGGATTGGCTTGACGAAACCGAGAGAACCCGGATTGAGGAGAAATGCGCGGCGGTTCGGGCGGCTCTGCTGGGCGGGGACGCCAACCAATTGAAAATGATGGTGAAGGATTTGGATTCAGCGACCGAAGAACTCGCGGCTCGAATCGTGGAAATTGCGATGGATGAGGCGTTGCATGGGAAGGGATTCGGCGGATAGTGCCATTGGTGAGCGACGAAAACCCCATGATCGAGGCGACTCCCGGAGGAGGAAAGAAAACTTCACTGCCTGCCCGTGGTGAAGCGGGGACATCATCGCAGCAGAACCGTGGGAGAGTCCGGGCGGTGGCGGTGAATCCGCCGGAGCCCCTTGACGAGGAACATTTGCCCCCAAGCAGGCCGGTTTACGGAGAAGACTCCCTTGAAACAGAAAGGATTCAGAAGAGACTCAAGCCGGTCAAGGTTGTCAGTGCCGCCAAGCCGCCGGATTCGGCCCTGCAGGTTCCCAAGCAGCGGGGATCGGTGCCTGTTCAATCGACGAACCTCCCACAAGAGGAAAGTAATTCGGCGCGGGCCATCCGGGAAAAGGAGCGCGTGTTGGTGGCAGCGGGGCTTGTCACCCAACAGAAGTTGGCGCGCATCGGAGCGGGGAATGATTTTGTTTTCCGTTGCCCGGTTTGTTCCGGTCAAAACCAGTGTGTGATCGCCGATTGTGGAGGGCAGTTCCCTTGTTCTTCTTGTGGCGCGCTGCTACTTCTGCCGCTCGCTGATACCGGTGAAAGGATACGGGTGGTCTCGTTACCGAAGAAAAAGGCGGATGCGGGAGAACTCCCCGCTCTCGAGTTGCCCGACGAACGCTCCAGCGAAGGTCGCAGCCGCGAGGCGCGCTTCCAAGCCATTGAGGAATTGTTGCCCGAAGGTGAAGAGGCTGGACTGGAATGGGGATTGGAAAAGAAGGAGATGGCACCGGAAAAGCGGAAGAGAGCGGCAACCTGGCTTTGGTTCGCCTTGCCGCTGGTTTTTGTTTCCGCGATCATCCTCGTCCGCCAGATTTTCTCATCGTCCGGGCGCTCTGCGGGTGAAGCAAGCACGCCCTCGGAGAACGAATTGGTCGCGCCTTCGGGTGAGATCAATTGGAATGAGTTGTCCGCCGCCCGGAAGTATCTTTTGGCGGACCGGACGCTGCGGGGGTATCTGGATGCTCCGGACCTCGCGGCCAAAGCGGCTTTTACCAGGCGAGGAGCCGCAGATGCGACCCGCATGGCCGATTACTATAAGCGCAAGGGGAGCTACGAACCCGAAACACGGGTGCATGGCCCGGTGCAGGATATCATCCTCCATGAGGAAAAAACCGTCGGCGGGAAAGTTTTCCAGCTCGCGGGGGTGCGTTTCGCGGAATCGGTTCAGGGAGTTTACGCGCTGGAGAGAACGGCCTTCGGATACCTCGTCGCTTGGGAGTATTCCGAGGGCTACGGGGAGATGAGTTTTACCGAATTGATAGCCAATCCACCATCGAAGCCGGTGCTCATGCGCGGGCATCTCTCGGAGACATCTTATTTCAGCGATGGTTTTGACGAAACAGGCTACCGCGCCTTCAACATGGCGGACCCTCTCAAGGAACTAACCGTTCTTGTATTCGCGGCCCGGAATTCACCCGTTGAGGAAGCCCTCGCCCGGGCTTGGTATGACGCTGTTCTCGATACCATCGGTGATCCGACGAGCCCCGGGAGTGGCGAACTGGATTTTGTCCTCCGTGTTCGTCACGAAGTTGGGAACGACCGGAAGGGATTTGTGATTGACGAAGTCCTCATTCGGGGGTGGATTGTGCCCGACGAAACAAAATGAACCGCAAACCAACCGAGACAACCCCAGGAGATGTGCTGGTCTGCGGAGATTGCGGGCGCGTGAATCCGATCCCGAAGGGGCTCACCCGGAATACGGCGGTCCGCTGTTCCGGTTGCGGAGTGCTTCTTTGCGGCGAGCGCCAGCGCAAAGTTGCCATCAACTGCCCGAATTGTCAGATCCGCCTCGAGATCGACGCCGACTGGCTGGGGCAAATGGTCGCTTGCGGAAACTGCCGAACCGATTTTGTTGCGGAACGACCGCGGGACCGTGCCATTCCGGCTGCCCCGAAGGCTGAGGACGAGAAGGCTCCCGATGGTGTCGTCACTGGAGTCGGAATTGTGGACATGTTCGAGGAGGATGCGGAGGCTGACAGTGGACTGCGACGCAAGGTGCGCCGGACAAGAAAACGCAAACGAACGCGGGAAAAATCGACCAAAGGGCGTTTCCGGGCCATTGCCGCCACGATGTTGACATTTGGCGCCGTGGCTGGAATCATCGCCGAAGTCGGGCGGCGCTCGGAATGGTGGTTGGTCCCGCCCACCGAGCCCATTCCGGGGGTGGGAGTGACTTTCGAGACGCTGGAAGCCACGCCTGCCGAGATGACGGCCGAGGATGGGAAGGCGATGGATGAAGTTTTGGGGCGATTCTTCCGGGCGGTTTCTCCCGAAGACGCGCTTGCCGTATGCAGGTTCCAAGGCGAGGTGGGGGGACGAATGCGTGCTGTCGCATCCACCCTCACCACGCCGCCGATCCAGCCTGTTGGCATGAGGATTTCTTCCAAACACGCGGTGAGAGAGAGGTTGTTTCTCCGTCTGACAGGTCAATCCTCGACAGACACGGGTAGCCCCCTGTCGGTGGTGTTGGAACGTTCGGCACCAGGTAAGTTTCTTGCCGATTGGGATAGCTATGTTCGTTTCGCCTCCGAGCCTTGGGGAAACTTCATCGTCAAGCGCGATGGGACACCCGGCAGATTCCAGTTGCGGGTTAAACGCCAATTCGTGGGGAACATCTCCTATGCCATCGAAGATTGGACTTCTTTCCTCGTTTTCTGGGACGAGGAGAGCGACGGGGTGCATCTTTTCGTGCGCACGATCTCCCCTGACTGCGAGTCATTGCTCGCGGCAACCGATTTGGATAAGAAGGTTCCGGAAATCGAAGTGGTGCGGGGAGTGGGCGGGGAATTTCCCGTGACCTTGGAGGTCTTCTTCCCTGCCGAAACCAACCAGCCGGGAATGCCACCGGCCCTCGAATTGAAAAAGTTCTGCCACAGTGGTTGGGTTGACCTCAGCGAAGGCTGAACCGCGAATGAGTGTCAAGTTCCGGCGTCCGGACCTTCAACGGCAAATCTGGGGCAAGACCCGCGTCCATGGGTCGTCGGATTTCCGAAGGTCGGCGAGCCTGCGCGCCATCTCCGCGGCTTCGAGTTCACGGGTATGGACGAAATGGTTGTTTTCTCCCCAGCGGCGCCAGGGGCCGGCTGGAACTTCGTTCACCTCCACAAACCGCCAATTGACGATGGCCGAAGAGCTCATGCCAAGATAATCCCGCACCGAGGGCGAAAGGTCGATGCCGGCCCCGCCATTTCCTTTGGTTTTCGGCTTTGCTTTGCCAAAAACATATTCCCAGTCGTCGGTGACGAAGGGGCCGCAATCCTCCCATCGGGCATAACAGATGCGGTCGCGGAGCTGGATGGCCACCCAACGGCCTTTGCAGACCGATTTTCCCGGGCCGTTGTAGGCCTTGTCATACCATGGGATGACCTCCGGGGCCTCCGGCTTGTGCCTGTGGTTGGCGGCCACGTCATTGTAGGGGAGAGCGACGTAAAATGGATTGAGGCGGGGCACAAAGTTGCTGGGCCGGAAGCCGCTGCGGTTCTTGCCGGATGGGTCGTCAAAGCCCCCGAAGTTCCATTTCCAGGAGATATCCCACGAGCTTTTGCAGTTCGGCACCGGATTGTTCTGGGTCGGCCGTTCACCGACCCAAAATACCGTCGCCTTGATGTTCAATTTCCACGGGTAGAGCGGTCCCACTTGGGGGCACGCGCTCGGTTCGAACTGGCTCAGCGTGTTCGGAATATGAGCCTGCAAAGTCTGAGCTTGAAGAAAGCCGACGGGCGAGCCAAGCAGGGCAAAGCAGGAGTATAGAATGAAATTGCGGACCGCCATCGGAGGCATTTATGAAAAATTATAATCCCCATAAACTGCCCGATTTTCTTGGATCCGCAACCTCCAAACCGGATTTCAGCGCTCCAGACGGTCCGCCGCCTCTTGTTTCAGGGCGGCCCGCAGGCCGTCGGTCAGCGAGACGGTGGAAGTGCTGAGCGGTCCTTCCATGGGCACGGTCATCCAGCGGAGTCCGGCGGTTTCCTCGCGGAAATACCTCTCCTGAACCCGGGCATGGTCCTTCAGACTGGCCGGTCTCAGGCCGATCCGGAATGCACCCTTGATGCTGCGGGCCTCGAGGTCGAAGTCGAAGGTGCCCTCCAAGCGCTCGCCCTCGTTGGTCTCCAGATTGGTTCCCGTGCAGCGGATTTTCCTTTCGGCCATATTGAAGGTCATCCCACCTCGGGCGGATTCAAAATACCGGACCGGCAGGTCGACCGCTTCTCCACCGAGAACCTCAAGGACCGGAAAGACATCCGTGCAAGCAACCCCGAATCCGAGTCCGGGCTGGAACTCTAAGGAAACTTGACTGGCCAGACCATTCACATCGCTGGCGAAACCACGCATGGTGGCCTTGCCTTTTACTGTTCCCGCGAACAACCGTTGGTATTCCTCGGAGAGGAGGCGGTTGACTTCCACATCTTGGAAAGTCACGTTCAGGTCCACCGTGGGGGTGGCGGAGATCCCGATGATGCCGGTGATCGAGCCGTGGCCTTTTTCGGCCGATTGGCCCTCTGGCGTGGGAAATCGGAATATCAAACGGTCAATCCTGATGGATTGATTCCCCGCGATCACGGTGGCTTCTTCCATTTCAAGGCCTTTCAGCCACCCGATGGTGAGTTTGCCGCCTTTGCATTCGAGTTTCCACCCCCCCGAATCGAGCCTTTGGCCCTCGACGTTGGTGCCGGTGAGGGCAGCCTCGGAGCGCGCGCTCATGCCCCAGCGAACAGTCGTATTGCGGGCCTGGAACCGCCCGAGAGTGAACTTTTCGGCACTGGGATTGATTCCCCACGAGCCCGAGTAGGGGCCGGGGTCGCCCCGGTCCTTGAGAATTTTCTCGCGCCGGGCCGCCGCCGCTTTTTCCTGCTCCTTTGCCAGAATTTTCGCTTCTTCCTCTCCCAACAAGCCGCCGCGCAACTCGATTTCCATCCCCTGGATAAGCACGTTGGCTGGCTGCCACTCGTCGGCGAAGAGTCCTTGGAAGGAGGACTGGAACCGGATGGCTGCCGCCTTGAAGGAGCGCAAGAAACCATCGGGTTTGCCTTCTCCCTTCAGCCCGGTGACAATGATGCCCCCGGCTTTCCAATTGCCGCCATTGCTGGAGACATTCCTCAGTCCGAAATACTCGCCCGCTTCCTGCTCAAGGAGCAGACTGAATTTCTGGCTCCCCGAATAACGATGGATGACCACGTAGAATCCGAAGGCCCCGATGGCCGCGATCGGCAGCAGCCAGCCTACCAGAACCAAGAGGGAAATGAAGACAGGACGGGCATCCGGGTGACGGCGGAAATGCTTCAATCTCCACCAAACCGACTGCCGGGACATCCACCGCTGCATCTCCTCGGTGTAAGCTTCCTGTTTTCTCGGTCGAGGTGCTGGGTCGGACATGGCTGTGGAAAAACTGGCTCCAGCCCCCACTACATCCACGACTGGGCATCACCGCAACCGGAATCGTCGTCCGGACGCAAATTTCCTTGGCAGATGGCCGTCTTTCGTCCCATAGTTTATACCCCGTGGAAGAACCCTACAAGATCAAGCTGGACATCTTCGAGGGTCCCCTCGACCTGCTCCTTTTCCTCATCAAGAGGGAGGAGTTGGATATTTATGATATTCCGCTGGGCCGCATCACCCGCCAGTATCTGGACTACATCAATACCTTCAAGATGCTGAATATCGAGCTGGCCTCGGAATTCATCCTCATGGCGGCGACCCTGATGTATATCAAGAGCCGCATGCTCCTGCCCCGCCAGGTGCAGCCCCCCGAGGAGGAAACCGAGGAGGGCGACCCGCGATGGGACCTCATCCGCCAGCTCATCGAATACAAGAAATTCAAGGATGCCGCCGGGTTCCTCGCCTTGCGCGAAGGCGAACAAGGCCGCTGGTTCGCCGCCAACCCCGAACGCCCGGAGCCCCCGGTCCCGGAAAATGAAACCACCGGGATCGATATCACGATTTTCGACCTCATCCGCGCCTTCCGCAAAGTGCTGCGCCGCTTCGAGGACGAACATTCCTTCGGCATCATCCGCTCCGAGACCTTCACCGTCGAGGGCAAGATTGATTTCCTGCTCCAGGCCCTTCCGCCCGGCCAATCCACTTCTTTCGAGTCGCTTTTCGACTCCGCCCGTTCCCGCGAGGAGGTAATCGTTACTTTCCTGGCCGTCCTCGAGCTGATGAAGCTCAACCAGTTCGCTATCGTCCAAAACGAGTCCCTCGGCCCCATCGAGGTCCAGCGCAAGGACATTCCGTGATTCCCAACTTCCACCCACCATGACACTCCAGCAAGTCGTCGAAACCCTGATCACTGCCGCCGAGGAACCCCTCGATAGCGAAGGGCTCGCCAATACCATCCGCCAGTCCGTCGCCATCCGCGCGGCCGAACTCGCCGAAGGCGAAACCCTGCCCGAACATCTCGCCGCCTTCGCGGAGACCAACGCCGAGCAGATCGAGGCCGCCATTCAGGAATTGAACGCGGCTTACGTTGCCCATGGCCATGCCCTTGCGGTGGTGTTGCGCCCACGGGGATGGCAACTCATGACCCGCCCCGAATTCGCGGATTTTCTCGGCTCCCTCTTCCCGGAACGCCGCACCCATCGCCTCAGCGGACCGGCCCTTGAGACCCTCGCCATCATCGCCTACCGCCAACCGGTCACCAAGGCTGAGATCGAATCGGTCCGGGGGGTTTCCGCCGATGGTATGCTCCAGAAATTGCTCGACCTCGAACTGGTGAAAATCGGTGGCCGCGCCGAGCTGCCCGGCCGTCCGCTCCAATACGTGACCACCGGCAAATTCCTCGAACACTTCAACCTGCACAACGTAGAGGACCTCCCGAATTCATACGAACTGCGCCGCGTCAAGCTGCCGACGGCCGAGGAAGTCCATGGAGCTGCCGATGCGGAAAACCCGACCGCCGAAGGCGAAGGCGCACCCGATGCCGGTGAAGCCGAGTCTGCCGGCGTCGTGCCGGATCAAGCCGAAATCTCATTCGAGGCTCCTGCAGCCGTCGAAGGGAAAGGGGAGACCGCCACCTCCGAGCCCTCGCCGTGATGGTTCGGGCGCGGGGAAAAATGGATTCCGCCCCAAGATGCGCTCTTGCCGCCGCCTCCGCTCGCATCCATGATTCCCCCTATGCCTCTCGACGAGATCCGCCGCTCCATCGATGCTGTTGACAGCGAACTCCTTCGTCTGCTCAATGAGCGGGCGTCCCTCGTGCATAAAGTCGGGGAGGTGAAACGCGCCCAGGGCCTGGAGTTTTACGCTCCCGAACGCGAGGATGCCCTCTTGCAAAATCTGATCAAGAAAAACGCGGAAATTGACGGGCTTCTGCCCGCATCGGCCGTGAGCGCCATTTACCGTGAGATCATGTCGGCCGCGCTCGCCCTTGAGACCGATCTGCGCATTGCCTACCTGGGTCCGGCCGGCACATGGACACACCAAGCTGCCATTCTGAAATTCGGCCACTCGGTTCGTTATCTCCCCATGCCGAATTTCGCGGATGTCTTCGACGCCGTGGCGCGCAAACACGCCGACTACGGAATCGTCCCCATCGAGAATTCCACCGAGGGTGCAGTCTCCCACACGCTTGATTTGTTCGCCGACAGTCCGCTGCGCATCTGCGCCCAAATTCTCCTGCCCATCGAGCACGCCTTGCTCTCGAACATTCCCCGCGCCGAGATCCGGCGGCTCTACAGTCATCCCCAGGTGTTTGGCCAGTGCAGGGCATGGCTGCATAAACATTTCCCGGCCGCCGAACTCGTCGAGGTTTCTTCAACCACCCGCGCCGCGGAACTCGCGACCGCCGAGCCCGGTGCCGCCGCCTTGGGAGGAAAACTCGCCGCCGAGCTCTACGGACTGTCCGTGATCGAGGAATCCATCCAGGATTCCGCCACCAATACCACGCGATTCCTCGTTCTTTCCCACCGCACCTGCCCGTCCACCGGCAACGACCGCACTTCCATCATGTTCGCGGTGAAAGATCGTCCCGGCTCTCTCTATGAAGCATTGAAACCCTTCAACGAGTTTTCGATCAACATGTCGAAGATCGAAAGTCGTCCGTCGAAGAAACGCGACTGGGAATACTTCTTCTTCGTTGATGTGCTCGGTCACTGCGAGGATCCGAAACTCGTCTCCGCCCTGACCGAGTTGGAACGCCATTGCTCGTTCATCAAGATCCTCGGTTCCTATCCGAATACCGCGAGCTGAGCCACCATGCCCCGCCAAGCCGCGCTCGCCGCCCTCGCCCGCTGGGACCCGCGTATCCGCCACCTCGAGGATATCCTGCCGGAAACCACCACCGGACTTTCCCCGCGGGACGCGGCCCTCGCCCGTCACCTTGCCGAACAAGTGGTTCGCCACCTTCGTTTGCTCGACCTTTGGATCGACCACTTGGCAGCGCCTGATGGAAAAAAGCCCGGCTCAAGGAAACTGGATGGCACCACCCGCGACCTGCTCCGGCTCGGTCT
>JBJTQJ010000110.1:0-51643 GCA_046075565.1 Verrucomicrobiales bacterium
CCCGGTTTGAACAGCTGGGCGAGCACCATGATGCCGAGGGCAAGGCAAGCCGCAATGGCGGCGATGGCCGGCCATTTGTTAGAGTCTTTCTTCTGCCGCCCGGCTTCCTCCGCTTGTTCGGCGCGGATGGCCTCCATGATGCGATTGGACAAGCCCGGCGAAGGTTCGGTCTCCGGCAGGGAGAGCAATTGGCCGCGGATAGACTCGAGTCCGGCGACTTCAGCCCGGAGCGCGGGGTCGTTGGCAAGTTGATCAGCAAAACGCTTCCGCTCAAGAGCCGGAAGTTCATCCGCGACGTAAGCCATCGCGTCTTCGTGGATGGGTTGGTCATTCGTTTTCATGGAGTGTCTTGCGCAGGGCGCTCATGGCGAGGTTCATGCGGGATTTGACGGTGCCTTCGGGAATACCAAGCACTTCGGCGATTTCGTGGTAGCGGAGGCCTCGATAGATGTGGAGCACGACGACATCGCGGAGTTTCGGGGAAAGAGCGGCCAGTGCGGTGGCGGCATCCATGGCGGCGCCGGAAGGCGCGGAGCTGGAGGGGGACGAACGTTCCCTTTCCTCCTCGCGCAGGGCATTGAAGAGCCGGTGCTTGCGGGCCTGCGCACGCGTCTCTTCGATCCAGACGTTGCGGGCGAGGTGGTAGAGGAACGTGACGAAGCGTGCGACCGGCTGGTAGCGGTCGCGGTAGCGGTAGAGACGCACGAAAGTTTTCTGGACGAGATCCTCACTCTCATCTGAAGCGCCCGAACGCAGGAAAAAGTTCAGTAGCGGTCGCTGATGGCGTTCGACCAGTTGCGCGAAGGCCTGATCATCGCCCCGCGCGGCCCTGAGCATGAGCAGCGCGTCCTCGTCCGGCCCGGACTGCTCCGGGCGGTCGGCTGGATTCAAGGCTTCGGGCTCGGGCGGATTCTCCATCGGGGCGATTCTATCGCGCCGCGGATGGGCGGTGCGGTTGCGGCACCGTTACGGCAGCGGGAACTTCCGGTTCAGCGCCGCGACTTCGGCCTTGATGGCCGTGAGGGCGGCGGCATCATCCTTGGCCGCGAGGGCGGCGTCGATCCAACCGGCGATGGTTTCCATTTCGGCTTCGTTCATGCCACGGGAGGTGACTGCCGGGGTGCCTAGGCGGATGCCGCTGGGTTTGAGCGGTGAGCCGGTGTCGAATGGGATGGTGTTCTTGTTCACCGTGATACCGGCTTCATCAAGGATATGCTGAGCGTCGGAACCATTGAGATTCTTCGGGCGCAAATCAACGAGCATGACGTGGTTGTCGGTGCCACCGGAGACAATACGGAATCCGCGCGCGGCCATGGCGGCAGCGAGGGCTTTGGCGTTGGCCACGATACGGGATTGGTATTTACGGAATCCGGGTTGCAGGGCCTCGCCGAAGCAGACGGCTTTCGCCGCGATTACGTGCATGAGCGGTCCGCCTTGCACACCGGGAAAAACTTTTCCGTCGATCGATTTGGCGTATTTCTCCTTGCAGAGGATGATGCCACCACGCGGTCCGCGAAGGGACTTGTGGGTGGTGGAGGTGACAAAATCGGCATGGGGCACCGGATTCGGATGCACACCACCGGCGACAAGCCCGGCGATGTGGGCCATGTCCACGAATAGATACGCTCCGACATCCTTCGCGATGGCGGCCATACGTTCCCAGTCGATGATCCGGGGATAAGCCGAAGCTCCCGCGGTGATCATGGCGGGTTTACACTCGGCGGCGAGGCGGGCGAGGTTGTCGTAGTCGATGGTTTCGGTTTCCGGCGAGACACCGTAGTGCGTGACCTCGTAAAGTTGGCCGGAGAAATTCGCCTTGTGTCCGTGGGTGAGGTGGCCGCCATGGGAGAGATCCATGGTCAGGATGCGGTCGCCGGGTTTGAGCACGGAGAAATAGACCGCCGTGTTGGCCTGGGAGCCGGAGTGTGGTTGCACGTTGGCGTGGTCGGCCCCGAAGATTTCCTTGAGCCGATCAATGGCGAGTTGTTCGACCTTGTCGACGTTCTCGCAGCCACCATACCAGCGGCGGCCGGGATAACCTTCGGCGTATTTGTTAGTCAACACCGAGCCCTGGGCTTCGCGCACGGCAAGAGAGGCGAAGTTTTCCGAGGCGATCAATTCGATGTTGCTCTGCTGGCGCGTTTCTTCATCAGCGATGAATCCGGCGATGGTGGAATCCGTGTAGCCGAGGATACCGGCGGCGGATTTGTCCACGCGGTGTTGGTGGCGTCCGCCTTCTTCGGCGGTATTGAGAAAGGCATCAAGGATGGCACCGACGGCTCCTTCGGCGGTGGCTTTGCCTCCGAGGCAAAGCACATTGGCGTGGTTGTGGGAACGAGTGGCGGCGGCATCTTCCGCAGTGCGCACGACCGCAGCACGGATGCCGTGGATTTTATTGGCCGCGATGCTCATGCCAATGCCGGTCGTGCAGATAAGGACTCCGAACCCGGCACGACCAAGACGCACATCCTGGCAAACGGGCCCGACAAAATCAGCGTAGTCACATGAGTCGGTGCTGTTGGTGCCATGGTCGATGACTTCATGGCCGAGTCCGGCCAGATGACGGGCAACAGTTTGTTTCAATTGGTATCCGCCGTGGTCGGCTCCGAGGGCAATTTTCATTTCGTGGGTAGGGAAAGATTGGTTGAAAGCCGAACTGTCGCCAGATCAGGCGTCGGCGCAAGCGGTGGCCAGCAGGAAGCGGGGAAATTTTCCACTCCGCCCGCGGGTCTCAACGCTCCCCGGAGGCCTCCGCCTCCTCGATATCGCTGGAATGGCGCAGGAAGTCCATCAGGCTGGGAATCGCCGAAACAATAGCGTCGCGGGTTTCGATGTAGGCCGAACGCCCGCCACCAATGGGATCCGGGATTTCTTTCATGGCCGGATCGTTGCTGAATTCGCCCACCAAGAACACCCTCTCGGCCGCCTCGGGAAAGAGCTCGAGGATGATTTCCTTGTGCAGCGGGGTCATTGCCAGAATCAGCATCGCCTCCCGCACGAGGTCGCTCGTGATCGGGTGCGAACGATGGCCATCGAGTTCAATGCCGCTCTCGCGCAGAATTCCCAGTGTTTCCTTGCTCGCCGGGGCACCGAAAGTGGCCGCCACCCCGGCGGACCTGACCCGGAACGCGCTCCCGGTCCCGAGCGCATGTCGCAACAGGCCTTCCGCCATGGGGCTGCGGCAGGTGTTCCCGGTGCATACGAAAAGGACGGTCTTCACGGAGCTGGGGGGGGGCAGAGGTGAATTTGTCCTCTAGCAAAGGGGGAAGATGGCGGCTGGTCAAGCCGGGAAACAGCAAAAGTCGAGAAAATGGCCTATCCAAGGGCGGAAAATTCTCGGCAAGAAAGGAAATTGTCTGGTCAGCCACGCATGGACGTAGTAAATACGAAGAAGGTTTTCGCCCTCCGCATGGCCTTGAAAAATATAAAGAATCCGACCACACGAGCTCGGGGATTCGCGCTAGTGGCCGTCATGGCTTTGGCAGCGGCGTTGATTTTGCTCGTGATGGGATTGCTTACCCTCGCGACTTCGGAGCTTCGGCGGAAAAATACCGATCAAGCGCGGGAAGTGGCCCGCACCAATGCGAGGCTGGCCGTCGATCTGGCAGTGGCGGACTTGCAGCGATATCTGGGACCGGACCAGGGGATTTCCGCGCCCGCTTCCATTCTCGCCAAAAACGGGGAAACTCCACCCCAACAGAGCCGATGGACCGGCGCGTGGAGCAGCCGTTGGACCGATGGCTCGGCGACTTGGGAACGCGACGACACGGACGGCGGCCTGCTCGACAAACGATCCGCAGCCTCCGCCCCCGATCGGGAAAAACGCGTGCGGGCATGGCTGGTCAGCGGTGGCACCGGCGTGAATCCGAGATCCGAACCCGGGCCCACCGCGGTCACGGTCGTCGGACCGGGAACGGTCGGTCCTTCGGCGGTTGACCAAGTGAAGGTGCCAACCATGAATGTGCGCGGCTCCGGACGAAACGGCGGTCGCTTGGCTTGGTGGGTCGGTGATGAAGGCGTAAAAGCGAATGTCGGTGTGCCCGATGCCCACGCCGGGAAAACCCCGGTGCCCGCCCAGGCCGCGAACAATGGCTACTCCGGACTGCTCGCCTCCCAAACCATTGATGAATCCATCTTCACCGGCAAAACCACAAGGCTTCCCGAGAATGAACGACGCAAACTCCTCACCAATCCGAGTTTCGCGCTCGCATCCTCCGGAGCAAGAGCGGGCTTCCATGATGTCTCGGTAGTCTCGAAAGGTGTCTTGGCCAACCCGCGCGAAGGTAGGCTGAAACGCGATCTCACGCGCTGGCTGGAAGCAGGCACCGATATCGCCTCCCTTGGCCCGAATGCCCCCGGTTTGTCGGTGCGCGACCCGATCATCGGCCACCAATCTGCTCCCCAGCACGGCCAGGCCCGCGCGGCGACCGGTGGCCCGCGCTTCGGGGTGCTCGAATCATGGGCCAATGGCGCCGCTTCTTTTAACGGACGCAACGTGGCGTCAAGGCCGCCGCCCATAACAAAGGTTGCCGAATCCTCCGTGCCGAAAGAGGCCGCGCTTTCGAATTTCCAACCTGTTGCGATCAAGGCGACCGACAAGGATGGCTTGCTGCCGATCCTCGTGGAGGGATCGCATTTTTTCACCATGAGCTGGCACAAGACATCCCCGCCACCCGGAATGACGGCATCCCAACCGTTTCAGGTCCGGCTGCATGTTTACCCGCGTGTCGTGTTATGGAATCCATACAATGTGGAATTGACTCTTGAGCCGACGATGGTCATGATTCAAGGCAACGGACGCCAGGAAATGTGGACGGATGGCCTTTGGCCAATGGGAAGTTTCATGTGGACGGTGCGATCCCAGTGGATCTGGTTCGAGGGTGGGCGCAGCTCGAATTTCGCCCCGGCCGGTGGATCGATTCTCAACAGCGAGGGCTACACCGATCCCCACATGGGCGCGTTCATCTTTACGGTGCCCCGCACGACTTTTGCTCCCGGGGAATGTCTTGTCTTCAGCGCGGACAAAGCAGCGGAGTATGAGCGCCCGCTCGGTGGATCAGATTCCGGATACGGGCTGGAAAACAACACGCTGAGTTCGGAAAAGGCCCCGGATCCGTCGCTTAACTACTACCTCTCAAATAGCGAGGTCAGCGGCGGCATTCCGTTTATGCCCACGCGCTTCTGGTTCGCCCCAACCACCTACTGGCAAGCAAACGGCATCGTCAATCAAGGCGACGACTGTCGGGTGGTGTGGAAACTTTTGGGCAATCGCACGGGCATCACCTTCGAGGAGTTCGATCGTCTGCCACAACTCGGCATTATTTCCGCGAGCCTGCAATACGGAGCGGGCCGGGAGCCCAGGGTGGCGTGGGATCGTTTGAACAAAGTCCCCATCGAGGAAACCGCCGCCAGAGCTCCGGTGCGCGCCACCATCGCTCCCGACGTGCGCACCCGCGAAGGCGTTCGCCTGCGTTGGCATCGCGAGCACCTTTCCAACGAACTGGCTTCCGGTCCTCTCGCCCGAACGGCGCATTTCCAAGAGGCCGCCCTCGCAAACTGGAACCCGCGCGCGTCTTTCGCCTTCCGCTCGCCATGGGACAACATCGCGGGCAATTTGCCCCGTGCGGGAACCACCGGCGGCCCGTGGTTCTTTGGTGTTTATACACGCGACTTATATGATCAAGATGTCTCATGGTATGCGCAGATGCCTATCAGCAAAGGTGGACGCCAGCTTGGCAATCCGTTCGGCCCGCCACAAGAGGGCACGGGCCGCTACATCGTGTTCGATGTGCCGCGCAAGGAGACGGGACTGCTTTCCATCGGGCAAATGATGCACGCGCGGACCAGTGAGTATGTCTGGCATCCGAGTTTCGCCATCGGGCAATCGCTGGCCGACCCGAGATTGGGCAACTCCCTCGATCGCACGGCCCCGAAGCCGTTGGATTTCGCGGACGCGCAAAATGGCGGATTCTCCTCCGACGCGATCGGTTGGTCGAGTGATGCCCAGCGCGGTGGCTCGCGTCAAAGCTGGGCGGATCAAGCCAAACTCATTTTCCAAGGACTGCCCGACTCGGCGAATCTCGTTCACGATCTCAGCTACGAGCTGAACCACAGTCTCTGGGACGACTTCTTCCTCTCCACCGGCAACCGCCGGAGCTTCGCCTCTTGGCTCGGCGACCCCGCGGCTTTCCCATTGCCGAATGGCCGCTTCCGCCACAGCCCATGGACACCCGCGGCTTCACCCGAAAAGCTCGCCGACTTCCATCGCGCGGCATATCATCTGATGATCGATGGCGCGTTCAACGTCAACTCCACCAGTGTCGAAGCATGGAAGGCTTTGCTCGGCAGCACCCGCCATCTCGGTTTCGGCCCCAAAGGCGCGGCCATCTTCCCGCGGTTCCTCGCACCCGCCGGATCGGCCTTTGATGGTTCGGAGAATCCCGACGACGACACCATCTGGTCCGGTTATCGCGCGCTCACCGAAGCGGAGGTGGATCGACTTGCCCGCGAGATCGTGAAACAGGTCAAACTACGCGGCCCATTCCTCTCGCTCGCCGATTTCGTCAACCGCCGACTTGCCAATGACTCTACCGGGAAATCCGGTCCACTGCAGGCCGCCATCGATGCCGCCGAACTCAACAAATCCATCGAAACTACTTATCCGCTCGACAACTCGCGCGCCCTTCCCGATTACACACATCCTGATAACATCAAGGATGCCACCCGCCTCGAACAAACCCTCAAACCCGCCACCACCGTCTGGGGTGCACCCGTCCATCTCACGCAGGGCGATGTCCTCCAGACTCTCGGACCGGTTTTGGCGGCTCGCTCGGATACTTTCACCATCCGCGGCTACGGCGACACCACTGACCCGAACGGGCGCATCCTCTCCCGCGCCTGGTGCGAGGCCGTTGTGCAACGGATCCCGGAACCCATCGAACCCGACTCCACCGGCCTGAACTCCGCCCGCAATGGCAAACCCGGCGACCCCGGCCGACGGTTCGTCGTCGTCTCGTTCCGTTGGTTGGATGCGGAAGAAGTTTGAAAAGTCGTTGCCATCCGGGGAAAAGTGTGGGAAATCCGCGTTGCACCCGCCGACCGTGAAACGTTCGCTCCGATTCCTCCAGCTTTTCCTCCTTCTCGCCATCGGCGCGGGGCCATTGCGCGCGCAGGCGGATGCGCCCAAGGAGGAGAAAAAGGAAAAGCCACCGACACGCTTGCGCCTGCTTCCCATCGGTGATGCCCCTCCACATCGCGAGGAAGTCGTGAATGGGATTCGCGTGCATTTGCCCCCGCCGCCCGGCAGCATCCCGCCTCGAACTCTCGCCGCTTGGATCAACCCGGAAACCAAGGTCCAGTGGAGCCCGCAACTCGGCCTGCTCGGCCAAGCCGTGGAGTTGCCGCGCGAGTTGCAAAAAATTCCGCTGCTTGATGGCCAGGCGCCGGCCAATGCGCCACCGTGGCTCACGGTCAATCTCAAGGCGAGTGGTGAATACCTCGCGGTGCTGACCCGCGGCGGCAAGGAACCGAGCTGGAGTTCTCCCGCTGTCGTCTTATTGCCCGACGATGCGGTCGCTTTCCCGGCCGGGCGTGTTTTCCTTTTGAATCTGGCACCAGTGGAAATTCCGCTCCAATTGGGGAACGAAAAATTTTCCCTCTCGCCACGAAGCCCGGTTTTCCGGAATCCGGGAGCGGTCAGCGGCCTGCCATTGAAGGCGACGAGGCCCGGCTCCAACCAGCGACAGGTCTTTTTCCATCAGGGGGAACTGCTGCTGAACCCCGGTGAACGCGCGATGGTGATTGTATATGCCGCCGATGGAATCCAGGCGCGCCAACCGTTCAAACTTCTCGTGATGAAAGAGCGGGCGCCGGTGGCCGCTCCACCGGCGGCGGTTCCCTGATCCAATTCTCCATGATCCACCGGAATCGCCGTCCGCTCCGCGCCCGCCGTTTGCGACATTGGGTTTCCACCACCGGGATTGCCCTCGCCGTGGCGCTCACCTTCTACGCTTTCCAGCCGGAAGATGAGGAGACCGTCGGAGAGGAAGAAGAAATGACCGAGTCGTATGAAGAATCCGTGGCCATGCTTCATCTCGATCGTTCCTTCCGTGTCGATGCCGGATTGGAACCGAGCTTGGCAGGCGACACACTCTGGGCGCGCTACCTGCGCTGGTCATGGAGACATGGATTCTCCAACACCTCGGTGGAGGAAAGCACGGTGCTACTTATCCATGAGTTGGAAGAGCGGGTCGAACTTTCCCCGCGCGGCTTGGCCGGTTGTGCGGTGGCCGCCTCGATGATTGGCGAGGAGGTCATGGCACGCGAATTCTCGCTTCAGCTATCCGCTGATGAATCCGAGGATGCAGAGGCCTACGAGGATTGGATCAGTTCATGGCTCGATGGGGAAAAAGCCGACGAGAACTCGCGGGCGGCGTTGCATGATTGGGCCCGCTCCTTGCTCGAATACGAAATGAACCCCCATTGGTGGGAATCGCGGGTCGTGCTGGATCTCGCAGGGCCGGATGATAACTCCGAAGAAATCCGCCAACTCCGCGAAAGGGAATCCTCCCTCATTCACGAATGGGCATGGCGGCACGCTTGGTCGCAGGCGATTTCCCTTCTCGTTTTGGTCGCGTGTTTGCTCGGGCTGATCCTTTTCGCGCGATACAAACCAACGCTGCGGCGTCTGCCCGGCCTATCCCCGGTGGTCCGGAGATGGGGTGTATGGCAAATGTTAGGCTGGTTCGGTTGGCTGACCGCCGCAGGTTATGGCTTCAGTGGCCTTCTCGATGGCCTGACGATTGGCTGGGGTGCCCATGAAGGTGCACAAATCGTCTGGTGGGAAATCCTCTTCCTGATCCGCGACCCAGACTGGCAACTCGTGTTCTGGCAAGTCTTCCAGCTCGCGGGTGGCCTGTGGATTTGGAGATTGGCTGGTTCCCCGGGTTTGCGTCTGCTTGGTCTGCTGCCCATGGGTGAGGCGCGGCCATCACGCTGGATCGTGCCGGTATTGGCGTTTTACGGACTGACCGCCATCTACTTTCTGTCCATGGGTTATTTGCGGGGTGATCAGGGTATCCTCGACTCCTGTATCGATACCACGGAGCCAGCCCAACTCGGAGCCATACGCTGGCCATGGAGGGCCATCTTTTTCAGCACGCTCACCGGAGTGGTGCTCGCTCCCGTGATGGAGGAAATTATCCATCGCGGGGTAATCTTCCAAGGCCTGCGCGCCCGAATGGGCCGGTGGCCGGCGATCCTCCTCTCCTCCGCGGTTTTCGCCATCCTCCACTTCTATTCATGGTGGGGAATCCTCGATGTCTTCGTGGCGGGTGTCTTTTTCGCCTGGATTTATGACCGCACCCGCTCGCTCTGGCCGGGGATCTTCCTGCATGCCATCGGCAACGGAATGATCACCATCGACCAGTGGCTGCTCTGGGGGCCACTCTAAAATCCGAGGTCCCGGAGTCTCTCCGCACTCCCCCGGGCAGCGTGCTAGACGCAGGCACCTCCGGATGCAGGGCTAAAACACTCTTGGAAATGGCGGATTCTGGTCCGGTTTCCCCCGCTTTGACGCGGCGAATCGGCCCAATCGCTGGCCCCGGGACCGATTTCCCCCAAGATTTCTTGAATTTTCCCCATGAAGCCGGACAGTAACGACCCATGCTGAAATGGATCATGCGCAAAATCGTTGGTTCCAAGAACCAACGCGTCATCCGCTCCTACCAACCGTTGGTGGCGGCCATCAATCGTTTTGAACTGGAGTATCAAAAACTCTCCGAGGATGAACTGCGGGCGAAAACCGCCGCCTGGCAGGCCATGTTCCGGCCATTCCATCCGATCCACATTCTTCCCGAAGAGAAGCTCCTCCGTCTGGAAGCCGACGCACTCGCCGGTTTCGCCGACGAATTCCGGGCCCGTCTCGACGGATTGAAAAAGCATTTCCCCTCGCTCGACACGACCCTGGCACCATCGAACGCCCCCCAGGCGGAACTTGCCGCTTCGATCACGGCAGCGAAGGAGCGTTATGCCAAGCTGGTGGACGATTTCCCATCCGTGCAAGCCAAGCTGTTGGAGCAGATCCTTCCGGAAGCATTCGCCGCGGTGAAGAATGCCTCGCGCCGCCTCTGCGGACAAAGTTGGAATGTCTGTGATGTTCCGGTGAAATGGGAGATGGTGCATTTCGACGTGCAGCTTGTCGGCGGTGTCGGCCTGCACAACGGGCGCATCGCTGAAATGCAAACCGGCGAGGGCAAGACCCTCGTCGCGACCTTGCCGGTCTATCTGAATGCCCTCACCGGACGCGGCGTGCATGTCATCACCGTCAACGACTACCTGGCCCGCCGGGATAGCGAGTGGGTGGGATATCTTTTCAAATACCTCGGCCTGACCGTCGGTTGTATCCAGTCGATGATGCCGTCCGACTACCGCCGCCAGCAGTATCTCTGCGATATCACCTATGGAACGGCCAGCGAGTTCGGATTCGATTACCTGCGTGACAACGGCATGGCCAGCAGTAGGTTCGAACAGGTGCAGCGCGGTCACTACTTCGCCATCATCGACGAAGTTGACTCGATTCTCATCGACGAAGCCCGCACGCCGCTGATCATTTCCGGTCCGGTCACCGTGACCACCCACCAGTATGAGAGATTCAAGCCGCTGGTCGAACAGTTGGTGAAACGCCAGACCGTGCTCATGAACGAGTGTATCGCCGAGGCCAAGGAAGCGGTGGATAAAGGCGACCCGGAAACCGCCGGTCTCGCCCTCTTCAAGGTCAAACTCGGCCAACCCCGCAACCGCGGCCTGCTCCGTATGATGGAAGAACCGGAACTGCGCCGGGCCATGGACAAAGCCGAGCTTTCATTTTATCAGGACGCGCAGAAGAAAGCCCTCATCGCGATCAAGGAGACGCTTTACTTCACCATGGAAGAGCGCAGCAACGAAGCCGACCTCTCGGAAATGGGCCGCGAATTCCTCAGCCCGGGGGATCCGGAAGCCTTCGTTTTGCCCGACCTCGGCACCGCCTTCGCCGAAATCGATGGCGACCCGTCGCTTTCCGACACCGAACGCGACCAACGCAAGGCCGAGCTCCAGCAGAAGCTCGACTTCCAGGGCCAGCGCATGCACAACATCGCGCAATTGCTCAAAGCCTATTGCCTCTACGAAAAAGACGTGCACTACGTCGTGAACGCCGAAGGCAAGGTCGTGATTGTCGATGAGAACACCGGCCGTGAGATGCCGGGTCGCCGTTGGTCCGATGGCCTGCACCAGGCCGTCGAAGCCAAGGAAGGCGTGAAAATCGACAAGGAATCGCAGACACTCGCCACCATCACCATCCAGAACTACTTCCGGATGTATGAGAAACTCGCGGGCATGACCGGCACCGCCGAAACGGAAGCCGCGGAGTTCTACGACATCTATCGCCTCGACGTGCTTGTCGTTCCAACGAACAAACCCAACCAGCGCCGCGATGAGAATGATCGTATTTTCAAAACGCGCCGCGAGAAGTTCAACGCCGTCGTCGATCGGATCAAGGACGCCCACGGCCGCCAGCAGCCGGTGCTTATCGGCACGGCTTCGGTCGAAGCCTCCGAGACTCTTTCGCGTATGTTGAAGCGGGAAAAGATCCCACACAGCGTGCTGAACGCGAAATACCACCTCCAGGAAGCCGAGATCGTCGCCCGCGCCGGGCAACCGGGGTCCGTTACCGTCTCCACGAACATGGCCGGTCGCGGCACCGACATCAAACTCGGAGCCGGCGTGCCCGAAGTCGGCGGACTACTCGTCGTCGGGACTGAACGCCATGAGTCGCGCCGAATCGACCGCCAGTTGCGCGGTCGTTGCGCCCGCCAGGGTGACCCGGGCGAGAGTATTTTCTACCTCAGCTTCGAGGACGACCTCATGCGCAACTTCGGTGCCGCCGACCGCATGACCTCGCTCATGGAACGCTTCGGCATGAAGGAAGGGGAGGAACTCCAGCACCCGCTGCTCAACCGCTCCGTCGAAACGGCGCAGAAACGCGTCGAGCAACGTAACTACATGATCCGGAAACGCGTCCTCGAATATGACGACGTGATGAACCAACAGCGCCAGGTCGTTTACGACTACCGCAACGAGATCATCGATTCCGATCGCCCGCGCGACCTTATCCACGAGATCATCGACGAAGCGATCCCACTGAAGGTTTCGCAGTTCCTTAGCGAGGACCCAGATGATCCGGGCGACCCTGCCGGTCTGCTCAACTGGGTGAACATGACCTTCCCCCTCGGGATGGGCACCGACGCCGCCGCGTTCTCCACCCGCGACAGCAGCGGGAATGCCGCCTTCCTCATCGAACGCGTGCGCAAAGCCTACGATCTCAAGATCCAGCACGAGTCGCCCGAGGCCGTCGAGGACCTCGAGCGTTATATCCTCCTCAATGCCATCGACCGCCTCTGGCAAGAACACCTCTACAGCATGGACGGCCTGCGTGACGGCGTGTATCTCCGCGCCCACGGCCAGAAGGACCCGCTTGTCGAATATAAGAACGAAGCTTTCGTGCTTTTCGGCGATCTGATGCAGAACATCAAGTTCGAGGTGCTCAACAATCTCTTCCGCAGCACCACGAATCTCCAGCAGTTCGAGCATTTCCTGCAAAGCCTGCCCCAACGTCTCAGCTCCGCCGGTAGCAACGAAGCGCCACCTCCAGGTTCCATGCGCCCGGCTCTGGATGCAGGGAACCTGACCATGTCCTCCCAACCCTCCGCCGAACCAGCGGAAGACACCGGCCCGAAACTCCGTCTGCCCCTCAAGCGCAATCTGCCGACCGTTGGTCGTAATGATGCTTGCCCCTGCGGCAGCGGGAAAAAATTCAAGAGTTGCTGCGGGCGCTCCGCCTGAGGCGGACGAACCCACGCCGGACCATTACCGGTCCCGTTCCTGACCCTGGAAAATATCCAGGAGGGAATGGGTGTCGTATTCTGTTAATTTCATTCACCTCTCGAGCAGCATCCGGTCACCGAGCAGAACCATTCGCACGGACCCGCCCAGTGTTTGGCCGAGGAACGGATTGTTTCTGCCTTGGGAGCGGAGGAAATCTTTGTCCACTTTGGTCGACGCTTTCGGATCGAAAACCACCGCGTCCACTTCCTTGCCGACGGCAATTTCCGGCACGGGCAAGCCGAGCAAACGGCGCGGGGCCGAGCAATACGCTTCGACGAGCCGACTCCAGGTCAGATGACCGGGTGCGATGAAATGATGGTGGAGCGCAAGTAGGGCGGTATCGAGGGCGCTCACGCCAAAGGGAGCCGAGGTAAAATCGGTGTTCTTTTCGAAATCGCTGTGCGGTGCGTGGTCGCTGGTGATCAGATCGGCCGTGCCGTCGCGCAGGGCATCCAACAAAGCGGCTTTGTCTTCCTCAAGACGCAGGGGTGGATCCATCTTGAAACGCGTGTCGTAATCACCGACCGCAGTTTCGTCGAAGATGAGATGGTGGGGCGTGACCTCGCAGGTGATGGGCAGGCCTTCTTCTTTGGCTGCGCGCACGATGGCCATGCCGCGCGCGGTCGAGACATGCTGGAGGTGGAGCCGGCAACCGGTGAGCCTCGCCAAGGCGATATCGCGGCCGATGGCAATCTCCTCAGCGATGGCAGGGATGCCGGGCAGCCCGAGGGCGTAACTGGTGTAGCCTTCGCTCATGGCCCCTCCCTGCCAGAGCGCTGGAGTCGTGGCGTGGCTGGCGATGGTGAGGCCGAAATCACGGGCGTATTCCATCGCCCGGCGCAAGACCTGCGGATTTTCCACCGGCTTGGGATCATCAGTAAGCAGACGTGCGCCCATGGCGGCCATGTCGCCGATGGCGGCCAGTTCCGCTCCGGCACGTCCCTTGGTGATACATCCGGCGGGAAAAACCGGCACCCGCGACTTGGCGGCTGCCAAATCCAGCACACTCCGCACCATGCCGCCGGTATCAATCGCCGGGTCGGTATTCGGCATGGCGAGCATTCCGGTGATGCCTCCGTTGATGGCGGCGGCAGATCCGCTGGCCATGTCCTCCTTGTCTTCGCGCCCCGGTTCGCGCAGATGGACATTCATGTCGAACAATCCCGGCAAGAGCAACAGCCCGCCCGCATCGATCTCCTTCGCGCCCGATGGCAAGGGCACGTTTTCACCAATCGCTTCGAAGCGGCCGGCGCGCACGAGCACGTCGGCGATTTGTCCGGTGGCGGCGATTTGAATCCTGCGGAGTAGAAGGTCGGGCATGGGAGAAGAATGGGAGCTTGTTAGGATTCGCGTTCGACGGTGCCGGGGCGCAGCCAGTAAAGCACGGCCATCCGCGTGGCGATGCCGTTCTCCACCTGCTGGTTGATGAGAGTGCGCTCGTAATCCATGACCGCATCGACCAGCTCGACGCCGCGGTTGACCGGCCCCGGGTGCATCACGTGGATGCCCTCGGCGCGCACGCGCTTGAATCGTTCGGCATTCAGTCCGAAGTGCTGGTGGTATTCGTGCACGCTCGGGAAAAACTGATCCTGCTGCCGTTCCCTTTGCACACGCAGCAGGTAGATGAAATCAGGTTTCCAGGCCATGGCATCGTCGAAGGTTGTGAAGACCTTCAGGTAGTCGGGCCGGAAACGCGGCACCAGCGTGCCGGGACCGAGTGCGGCCACATGGATGCCGAGCTTATGCAGGATGCGGCTGGTCGAACGCGCGACCCGCGAGTGCTGGAAATCGCCGACGATGAGCACCCGTCGCCCGGCCGTATCGGGATAAATCTCCCGCATGGTGAAGGCATCGAGCAGGGCCTGGGTTGGATGGGCGTGCCATCCATCCCCGGCATTGATCACACTGGCCTGGGTGTGCCGCGCGATGAGACCCGGAACGCCCGACATCTGGTGGCGCACGATGATATAATCCACGCGCATGGCCTGGAGGGTATCGATGGTGTCGATGATGCTCTCCCCTTTCACCACCGAGGAAGTCGAGACGGTAAAGTTGGTCACGTCGGCCGAGAGACGCTTGGCGGCGATTTCAAAAGAGGAGCGCGTGCGTGTGGACGGCTCGTAGAAAAGATTGAGCACCGATTTTCCCTGCAGGGTCGGGACTTTCTTGACCGAGCGCTGGAAAAGATCTTTGAAGGGTTTGGCCGATTCGAGAAGGAATTCGATTTCCTCCCGCTGCAGGGATTCGATATCGAGGAGATCTTTGCGTCGGGCCGGAGAATTCATGCGGAAGAGTGAGCGGGATCAAGGAGGGCCACGGCTTCGGAGCCATCACATTCGCGAAGGCTCACCCGCACGTGCTGGCCGGGACTGGTGGCCAGGGTAAATCCAATATAGTCGGCTTGGATGGGCAACTCGCGCCCGCCGCGATCGACAAGCACGGCCAATTCGATTTTCGCGGGACGCCCGAGGTCCATGATGCCATCGAGGGCGGCGCGGATAGTGCGCCCGGTGAAAAGAACATCATCGCAGAGGATGACCCGCGCTCCATCCACCGGCACGGGCACCTTGGTGGACTTCAAAACGGGCACGCTGCCCCGGTGTTCGAGGTCGTCGCGGTAGAGGGAAATGTCGAGGGTGCCGAGGGGAGCCTCGCAGCCTTGGGCGGCCAGCGCCTTGTGCAGTCGCTCCGCAACCGTCACCCCGCGGGTATGGATACCAACCAGAACCGGGCTCACTCCGCCGCAGGATTCGATAATCTCGGCCGCCATCCGGAAGATCTTCGCCTCGATTCCGTTCGCATCGAGCACGATATGGGATTCTTCGGCCATCGAGAGACACTTTCGGCCATGGTCCGGGGGGGAGTCAATCACTTCCTTGCATTCAGCGCGCGAAAGCCGCTTTTCCTTGCCACCCCATTGATTTCGGGCAGATTCGCCCGATGCCCGTCCCCCGATTGATTCTTGCTTCCGCCAGTCCGCGCCGCCATGACCTGCTCGCGGCAGCGGGAGTCAATTTTACCGTGGAGACAGCGCTCACCGAGGAGCTGCACGATGCGCGTATGGCTCCCGAAGAACTGGTGGTCTGGAATGCGCTCGCCAAAGCCCGCGAGGTGGCCGCTCGTCATCCTGACGCGGCCGCGCTCGGAGCCGACACGCTCGTCTATCTGGGAAGCGAACCTCTGGGCAAACCGACGGATCTCACCGAAGCGGCTTCCATGCTCCGGCGCCTCTCCGGTCGCGAACACGAGGTCTGGACCGGCCTTGCCCTTGTCGCTGGCGACCGCGTGATCGGCACCCGCACCGTGAAGACCCGTGTCCGCTTCGCCGCTCTCGATGATGACACCATTGCCGCCTACCATGCTCTGGTCGATCCCCTCGACAAAGCAGGGGCCTACGGCATCCAAGAGCATGCCGATTTGTTAGGAGCGGAAGTCGACGGTCCGCTGGACAATGTGATCGGCCTGCCGGTGGAAGTTACCATCGGGTTGATAGCTATGATCCCTGCCTCCCTTGCCGCACATATTCGTTGATTCAAGTTCCTGACCCCATCTTTACGGGGCAAGAGCGAGACGCTCTTGCTACAGTGGGCATTGCAGATCAAGGAGATTTTGCCCGCGAGCATCCACCCGAACCGTAGCAAGACCGTCTCGGTCTTGCCCTTAAACCGATTTCCATTGGTGAAATCTGGGGCAAAGAGAACGGTATCCGGGCTGCCTCCATTTCCCATTGGCAGATCTGAAAAACCCAACGAAGGTTGGGGCCGACCCCACATGGCCGAAAACGCAGAGAACTTCACCCCGAGCACCCGCAACTGGCGGTCTTTTCTCGCTTTGGTCGCGCTGCAGACTCAGAACGCGTTTAATGACAACGCGGTGCGGTTCATCCTGCTACCACTCGGCACCGCCTTGGCGGCGGAACTGGGCGGCATTTCGGGCTATTTCCAGCACATCCTGGCCGCCTGTCTGGTCGTGCCCTATATCCTCTTTTCCCCGCTGACCGGGTGGATGGCGGATCGCTTCTCAAAGAAGTCGATGATCACCTCCGCCTTGGTGCTGCAATCAGCGGTGTTTCTCACCATCATGGCGGCGGTGCATCTTCGCCTGATCTGGATTGCCACGGCCGGATTTTTCCTGCTCGCCCTGCAATCCACCCTGCTCAGTCCGGCGAAAAACGGCATCATCAAGGAACTGGTGGGCACCGCACGATTGAACTTCGCCAACGGCTGGATGGAAATGACCCTCATCGTCGCCATCCTCACCGGGATGTTTGTCGGTGGATGGGCTTTTGACCATGGATACATGGGGCGTCCGCCCACCGCGGACAACGCATGGTCCGCCGCCGCCGCTCCACTCTGGTTGCTCACTGCCGCGACCTTGCTCGCGCTCTTGTTCGGCGCGGGAGTGGAAAAAGTGTCGCCCTGCAAACCGGATGAACGATTCCATCCCGGATTGTTATGGGGGCATTTCATCGAACTGAAACGCCTCTTCTCCACGCGGGCCATGCGGCTGTCCGCCATCGGCGTGACCTACTTCTGGATCCTCGGCGCCATGGCGCAACTGGTCATCGTGCAGGTTGCAAAAGAAGCAACCGGCGGCCAGGGCGGCATGGGCAGCGCAACCTCGATCATGACCGCCTGCGCCAGTGGCGGTATCGCCATCGGTGCCATGGTCGCGGCTCTCGTCGGCCGCAAACGCACGGAATTCGGCCTCGTGCCTGCCGGTGGCATCCTCATGTCTCTGGCCTGCGCGGCGCTCGCCTTCACTCCGGTTGGCGGGAACGCTTTCAGCATCGGTCTCATCGCCGTCGGCGCGTTCTCCGCGATCTTCTACGTTCCGCTCTTCGCTTTTCTCCAGGAGCTGGCACCAGAAACGGAACGCGGACGCCTCATCGCCGCTTCGAATTTGCTCAACAACCTCGGCATGGTATTCGCCACCCTTCTTCAGGCACTGATGATGAAATCCGGCCTCGGAGTGGGCGCCCAATTCGGCATCATGGGCGCGGCCTCGCTGATCGTCGCCTTCATTACGTTGCGGCTGCTGCCGGATCGATTCTTCCGCATGATTCTTCTGCCGCTCGCCCGCCGCATTTGGAAAGTGAAAGCAAGCGGGATCGAGAACGTGCCCGCGCAAGGCGGTGTGCTGATGGTGTGCAACCACATGAGTTATGTGGACGCCTTCGTTCTTTCTTCCGCCTGCCCCCGACCGATCCGTTTCCTTATCTTCGAAGGCTACTACAATCTGTGGTGGGCGCGTTGGTTTCTCAACATCTTCGGAGCGGTGCCCATCGCGCGCGGCAAAGCCCACGGAGCCATCAAAGCCGCCGCAACCGCCCTCGAAGAAGGCCATCTCGTCTGTATCTTTCCGGAAGGCAAACTCACCACCGATGGAAAAATGAACCCGTTCCTCGGAGGACTCGAACTCATTCTCCGTCGCAGCCCCGTGCCGGTCGTGCCGGCGGCCATTCGCGGCTTGTGGGGATCGTTCTTTTCCCATGCCGGCGGCGCACCCTTCACCTGGCGACGCACTGAACGCGCTAGCCCGGCGTGTATTTCCTTCGGTCCCGCGCTGCCCGCGACCAGCACCGCAAGTGAAGCCGAAGCGGCCGTGAGGAAGCTCGCGGAGGCACCCGATAAACCCGGTATCGGAAGCTGATCACCACCGTCCTGCACCATCTCTTGTGCCGAAGGTCGAATCTAGGGATCAATCCCAACGGGATTGTGCCCCATAGCCCGGGGTTGCCCGGCTTGCCGGGCTACCCCGGGTATCGAAGAAAGAATCTCCCAAACCCTGAAGGGGCATGCGCGTCAACTCAAGAATCGGTGCAAAGGAAACTCGCCTTAGAATTTGTTGAAGCTTGGAGTGCGGCGGCAAGCCCCGGCGCGACACCGCTTTGGGATAGGGACGCACCATCCTCCAAAGCGCTGTCGTCGTTCGCCAAAGGCTCCCTCTGCCAGCGCACTCTGACACGATTGCGATTCGGATGCTTACTGGCACGAGCGGTTGAACCCCCGTAGCGGCAACGCTTCCGGTGCCGGGCGAGGGACGCTTCACTTCCTCCGAGCCGCGATGTCCCATCACCGGAACGCGAAGGCGTTCCGCTGCTGATTGAAATGCGCCTTTCGAGATTGATAAGGTAAAACCAAACTCGACTCACGCCTGACGCCGCATCTTGCGCGCAAAGGCGGCGGTGATGGCCGGGATGGCGAGCAGCAAGATCAACCAGAGGTAGGCTTTCTTGGACGTGCCACGTTCCATGCCGATGCTCAAGGCCAGCGGCTGGCTGCCATCGACTTGCACGCCGCGCGTGAAGGTGTGGCGCGCGCCCTGTTCTGGCAGAGCGATGTCGAGACTGCGCAGGGTTGGCGTGGCGGCGGCTTGCTGGCTGACGATCCGGTCGGCGAGTCGATTGAGCGTGCTCGTCTCCTCATAGGTGTTTCCTTCCATGAGTTGTTGGAATTGGCGCGGATCGTATTCACCGCGGCCTTGCAGGAGCGGGTTCTCCCTGGCGGCCTTCTCGAATTGTTCGTTGGCCACCGCGCCGCTCGTTCCGGCATTATCGAGCAGCAAACGCTGGCGCATTGTATTCAATCCCACCACCGCTTGTTGGGTCTGCAGGTTGCGCAATTGAACCCGCGCATCCTCGTTCGACGGTGCATCAAGCGCACCATTGGCGGCGGCTTGATTGAAGAACGATTTGGCCATCTCGGTTTTCCCTTCGGCAAGCCAGCGGTTGCCTTCGGCGAGATCGCTTGATCCCCGCGCGGACTGGCTTTTCTTTTTCTCCACAACCGAACCAAGATACGAATCCAGGTTGAAGATTGGTGTTCCTGCTCCCGCTTGTTCGCGGAGGATGAGCCCTCCCTTGTGCTCCGCGAGGCGGTGACCTTCCGGCAGCACGAGATCCCATTCCACATCTTCGATGGGCACATCGAGCGCCGGACCCGACAGATCGATTTGTTTTCCAGTTTTTCCGCGGCTGACATACGAGAAAGCAACCGCGATCGGTTCGTTGGCATCAGGTCCGGGAAGCACGTGGAAAAGTATCGCCTTGCCTTCGCGGGCGAGAGCGGTGTTCTGTTCGTTCACGGTCAGCGAGAGGAGTTCGCTGCCTTCCGGCAGGGTCAGACGCAGGCTCGATTTTTCACCGGCGCGCACGGCCAAATCCACCCGCGTCAGCGAGTGCCCGTGGGGCGAAAGCACGGAGGACAACTTCGCTTTTTGCACGCGCAGCTTCAGCACTTCGGCCATTTCCTGGCGGCGCAGGGAGATGCCAAGTGGTGTTTCCGGCTCAACGGCCCGGAAACAAAGCGCGGGCGCGCCGCTGTCGGTTGGATCGACAAGCTCCGATGGCACGCCGGGCCAATCGGCACGGTGCCAGCCTTTGCCCGGCGCGGGCGCGTCGAGTTCGATGCGACCGGTGGAGCGAACAGCGAGGAACGAAGACGACTGGCGCGCATCCGGCAAAGTGGCCATGGCGATATCGAGTTTGGAGGTGTCTCCGCCGAGTTTGCGTTGGAAGCGGATTTCCACGGGGATCTCGCCGAGCACGCCGCGTTGAAAGCGCAGTTCCCACAAGTCCTGCTCACCAGCCACGGGCAGAAGATCCGCCACGGCCTCGCCGGTGGCGCGCGCGCTGCGCGCATCCTCGGCATCGAGATTCGGCAAACGGATGCGAGTCGAACGGATGGCGGCATTCTCGACCTTCAGGCGCAGGGCGATGCGTCCGCGCATCTGACCGTCGCGCAGCGTCAGATCCTGCAACAAACGCGCGGTCACCCACGGTTCGAGTTTCTCGATGGCCAGCGACAATTTCCAATCCCCTTGCAGCAAGCGGAAAACCAGCGCGCCGGGGCGGCCGGGTTTGGCATCTTCTCCGGCTTCCTGGGTCACATGCTGGCGGGCGAGCGGTCGCACCTGGATGCCGCGATCGGGCACGAGGGTGAGACGACCGCTCTGGCGGGTGGCTTCACGCAAGGCAAGCCGCGGCACATCCCAGTTGGCACGCGCTCCGGGGAATGGACCGGACAAAGTGATCGCGAATTTCGCCGCGCCGATAGTGCGTCCGTTCAGATGAAGCGTGACCACGCGGTCCTTGCCCACGCCGGCTTCCGTCCAATGGGAAAGCACATCACCACTGGCAGCTTCCACCTCGAGGCCTTCCGGCACGGCGAAGCTCAATTGGAAGATTCCCGCCCGAGTGATCGCGCATTCGATGTCGGCCGCGATGGTCAGCCGCTCCTCGCCGATGGAGACCGTCTGCCTAACAACCGATTTGATCTCCGGTTGCACCGGCATCAGTTTGACCTCGATGGAGGAATCGACACCGGTGTGGCGGAAAACCTTCTGCGGGAGAATCGTCGCTTTGCCGCGTCCGAGGAGTTCGCGATCAAAGTCCCCGCCATCCATATCAGCCATCTTCTTCGGCGTTATGGTGTCGGTCTGGGCGTCGCCTCCGGGTGCGATGCCCGTCATGCCGACTTCTCCCGCCGCGCCTTCGACGTGCAACGGCTCGATATTGGCGGTGTAGGGAAGATCGCCAGTCGGACGTTGGGTGATCACCTCGATAAGGAAGGCGCTGCTCTGCGCAGGGGCGAAGACCAGCGACAGGGCGCGGGCCGAAGGATCAAATTTCCAATCGGCAAGTCCAGGCGCACGCACGTCACCGACGGTGAATTTTTCCGGCACCCGCAGGACAAGCTTGCCCACCTGTCCTTGCGTCGGGCGAATGTTGATACGATGGCGTCCGTTGATGATGCCGGCCGATGGAACGTAAAGGTTCGACACTTCGGCGAAGAAACGGAGCGGCTCGGCGGAAGCGTCGCGCGGGCGCGGGGAGAGCACCACCGATGCAGCGGCGGGCGCGAGCACGAGGGCATCGCCACTCTGGCCTGCGGGAAGTCCGGCGATGGGCGTGGCCTTGATGGACGACACGCTCGCCGCCATCCAATCGGGACGCTCAAAGACCACCCGGAGAGTATTCACCGGGGCGTTGGGAGTGGGCAATGCGATCTCGAGAGCTTTTTCCTGGGCGCGGAATTCATAACGGAACGACAGATTCAGTCGCCCGTCGCGTTCGGCCACGGCGAGATAATCGGCATCGGCTTGGGCCGAAGCGCGGGCGATACGCACGCCGTCGCCTTCGAAGGCGGAGAGCGTGTGCCCGCCATTCAGCACCTTTACGGTTTCGCCGGTTTTCGCTTCCACGACCATTTTTACGCTGGCCACACCACGTTCACCACGCACGAGCCATTCTTGTTCCACCGAGGAGAGATCGGCGGCACGGAGGTTCGTCGCAGAGAAACCGAGGCAGGCCAAGAGAACGAGCGCGGCGGCCGGGGGAACCGGCGGAGCGGAAGGGGAAAACAATTTCTTGAGTATCGGTAGCATGGAAAAGAAACCGAGGAGAGCGAGGAGCAGGAACCACAATGGGGTGCCGTAGGCCGTGCTCAAAACGGCGGCTCCTAACAAAGCCCAGCCAACTGGAGCGAAAAGACCCGACAATCCGCCCCGGCGGTGGCGAGCCAACCACGCGGCGGCCAGCAGTAGCAGGGCGGAAAATCCGAGCGCGATAGATGTCCATGGAATGGAAGCTTGCCAAGCAGGCATGTTCCGCACCTCCACGATCATGCCTTCCCCGGCCGGAACAACGGGCGCGGCGAATTGCAGGCGGAAGGAATCGTTTGCGGACACGCCGCGCGGGCTACTGAGGGCGAGTGCCAGGGCCCACAAGATGGCGAAGGCTCCGATGACTGCCCCCATCCAAGGAAGGCGCCCTCCTACAAGGAGCGCGAGGACGATCAGCAGTCCCATAAACGCGCTTCCAAGCAGCAACCGCTTCCAGGGCAAAGAGCTCAGGAAGGATCGTTGATCCGGTCCGACGGGCAGAATATTTCCTCCGGCGGGAGCGAGTGCGCGCCCCCGGTCGGCGGAGATTTCCCATTCACCCATGGCGGTCGGCACCTCGGCCACCGGAGCAATGAGCCGGGCTTTCCCTCCGCTGACGGCGGTTTGTCCGTAACGCAAGGTCACTTCCACCGGCGTGACGGTATCGGTGGTAGGCGGCAAAGGAATCAACGTTGTCTGGCCATCGAAGCGGGCGTTCACGGGTTGGCCGGCGGCGCGTGCTTCCCAGAGGGTCGCACCTTCGGGCAATTTCAGGCGCAACGAACCTTGGCCGCGCGATTTCACGAACCAACGGGCTTCGGTGACGATTTGTCCGTCCCAAGCCACCGTGCTGGCAAGGCGGGCGAAATCGATCATGCTGGCGGCGGTTTCGGCCGACTCGAAACTTTCGATGTTCATCTCGATGGCGAACGGGCGTTCGTTGTATTGGAAAATGGCCAACGAGGGCGAGGAACTGAGGAATTGTTTGTCGGGCGGCAGCTCGCCCGCTTCGAGACGGAGAAGATTGCCTTCCGCTTTCGTGACGGCATGGCGAACCTGGTATGGGCTAACAATCTGCACGACACCACGTTCGCCCTGCACACCGAGCGGACGGATGCGGCCCGGTTGCAAGGTCGCACCGCGTGCGGGCAGTGGTTGCTCGAACGTTAAAAGCACCGTCGAAGCGCCGAGCGATGGTTTGTGCAGCGAGACGATGATCTCGCCGCCTTTCCGCCGCCATGCGCGCACGCCTTGTCCGTCGATCAATAGATTTCCCGAGCCCTCCGGCACTTCGAAGCGCCATTCCGATGATGGTGAACCGGCGGTAAAGAAGTTCACCAATACGCTCACCGTTTCCATACCCTCGCGCAGGGTGTGAAGGTGGAACAAATCCGCCTGCACGTTTTGGCCGAGGGCGGTCACATCAAAGCGGGCTTTCCAAACGCCATCACGGATGCGGTAGGCGTGTTGCAGGCCGGGAGTCTGGCGCGGGAAATAGGCGGGTGGAGTTTCGGCAAGTCCTTCGAGTTTGCCCGGCGTTGGTCGGAATCCCGGAGTGGCCGCGACACCGACAAATCCGCGCGTCGTCTTCACACCGGGGAACCCGAGCACGGGAAGGTCCCACGCTCCAGCGGAGGCGGCCGTGTTCTTTTCAAAACGCAAGCTGATCAACTGACGGCCAATGACCGCATCGCCGAAAAGGATACGCAGGCGCCGTTGGCCGGAACCAGTCTCGCCACCCAGAACATGGTCGGCCACCTGCGCGCCCGCGATGGATGCGACCGAATGATTGGCGGGCACGAGGATTTCCCATTCGCGGATGGGCGCGTCGCGCACCTCCAATTCGAGTTCAGCCGAGAGCACGCGATCGGTCTCGCCCATTTCATGCACGAGCACTTGGTTCACGGAAAGCTCCGGCACCATGGCGTCCACGCCTAAGGTCATTGAATAGTCCGGAATCGGAAAACGATAGACGAGCACCTGGCGGGCATTGGTGGCCGCGGCTTCGCCTGTCCATTGTTCCGGGGATAGCTGCATGAGTCCTTGCGGATCGCGTGCTTCCACCCGGGTGGCTCCGATGGATGTCACGCGCAGGGCACCCGCATGGCGGGTTTCTCCGGTCACGGGTGTCACGCGCAAAGGCGAGGCCGTCGCCGGCAAGGCTCCCAAGGGCAGTTGGCTTTGCACCCGCAGGGCGGACGCTTGGCGGATGGCACGCGCGAACTTCACATTGAGCACGCGGGATTTATCAGGTCCATCCGCGACATTCCACGCCGCGACATCTTCGCCAAAGACAGAGAGGATTTCGCCCGCGCCATCGAGACGGAAGTCGAGTTCGCGGAATTCCCCTTGCAAGGCGCGGATGGAAAAGGTCGTGTCCTGTTTGGCCACCGCGGCGGTGACAATCATGTCCACGCTGGCGATGGAGTTGAGATAAAGTTTGCCATCTTTGGCCAGACCGGCCTCGCGCCAGCGAGGGGCGAATCGACCGTCAGGTGGCAGGAAAGCGGTGAACGCACCCCCTTCGGCCACCGGCAAAACGGTGGATGCCGGATCAAACTCGATGGTCGCTCCAAGGCCGCGCAGCAGCACCGGCATGACGACGGATCCCGCGAGGGTGAAATCCGGGCCATTCCATGCGCCACTGGCACCGACAGCAGCGGCGATGGGGACACGGAGCGGATAATCGCGTGCTTCGGAAAAGACCAGACGGGTTTTGCCATCAACCACACGAACCCGCACGGCCGGGTCGTTTGGCAAACCTAACAACACCACATTTCCCGTGAGCAGGACAATTTCCGCATCCGCCCGGCGCACACGTGCGGTTCCGATCCATTCGCCTTCAAAAACTTTGCCGTCGGGAGAGAGGGCGAGATCAACACGAGCGTCGGCCCAATCCACGACGGACTCTCCACCGGGAGGTGAAACACGGATGCGCAGGCGCGGTTGGCCGGTGGCGACGAAGGATTTCGTATTGCCATCGTTTTTCGTTTCCATGAGCCCGTCGCTTTCGAGCACGCGCGCGTCAACGCCTTCGCCGGGGCGGAGAATGACCCGCCCGGCGAATCCGGCCGCTCCGGCGTCGCCGGCGAGAACGGGAGAAACTTCACCCGGCAGCGCGGGGACATTTGTTTTCATCGTGATCGAAATCTCGAAGCCCGCGGGGGCGGGTTGGTTGGGGGCAAGTGGTTGGAAGCGGACGTCGAGCCAGCGTTTTCCACCAGCGCCCGGTTCCGAACGGGTTGCCCAGCCGGCGATGCCGTTACCATCCACCGAGATTACATAGCCATCCCCGTGCAGGGCGAGGCTCACGAGATCGGGTTTGCCTTGCAAGACCCTTCCTTTCACGCTCAGTGCTTGGGCGATGTTTTCAGCCTGCGGCACCAAGATTGAATCCACTTCCACTGCATACAAAAAGGCCGGTTCCTTCGGCACGCGGCCGGCATCGACCACGAGCAGACCAGCTTCGGGAACTTGCACGTTTTGGGCCGAGAGCGGAGAGAATGGAGTGGCGAGGGCGAAGAAGATTCCGGCAAGGAGGAATGGATGCGTTTTCATGGCGATGGGATGTGGGAGAGAATTCAGAAGCGAAGAACTACGCGGTTCATTATTTGAGTGCGGCTGCGAAGCTGAGTGCGTCGCGCATGTGTTGGAGTGCGCTGGCAGAGGGAGCCTGCGAGCGCCGACAGCGCTTTTCAGGGCGATCGGCTCCACCTGACAAAGCGGTGTCATGCTTCGCGTGCCACCGCAGTCCGACACTTGCGCCGGACATTCGCTCTGCGCCATGCGTGCCGCCTGGCACAACCGGTCTACAGATCCGGAACATGGGGTGGGCTTGGGGAGTTGGAAAGTTGAAGGAGCGGCGATTCATCTCCGATTGATGTTCATCGGCGCTGGCGGACTTGCTCCCACATGGCGAGCAAGGTGGCGACGCGCGAATCGCCGGGGAAAGCCGAGCGCAGTTTGACTTGCACGTTGACGAGAGAAGCCGGGTCCACGCTTTGACCGATGGGCGATCCGCGGAGGGATTCGGCGAGCAAACCGGCGGCGGCGGCGAGTTGCATGGAAGGAGCGGCTTGGTCGAGCGCGGGAGTGGACGGGTCATAGGGAATGGTCCAGTTGCGTTCGACCATACGACCGGTGGTCGTGTCTTGGAAGCGCACCGCCACATCACCAATGTCGCCGTGTCCGTCGGCGCGCATGCGCACTTGATAGAGGGCGTTTCCTTGTTCGGCGGCGGCGAGTTCGGCGGCATCCACGCTGTCGTCGCGGAAGTCTTCTTCGTTGAGCAGGTGTTTTTCGAAACCGAAGAGCTGGTAGGCTTCGACCCGTTCGGGATTGAATCGCACCTGGACTTTCACGTTGCGCGCGGCCGGGCGGAAGGCACCGGCGAGTTGTTTGGCGACCGAATTCTCGCCTTCGGCATCAAGCACGAGATATCGTCCGTCGCCGCGGCGGGTCATGGCTTCGAGCACGTTGTCGGCGAGGTCGGCCGTCCCGACTCCACAGGCGTCGAAGGCGATGCGCTGACGGCGGAGCGCCTCGACGCGGGCGCCGAGGGCTTCCGGATCGATTTGCCCGAGGTTGGCCGCGCCATCGGTGAAGAGAACGACCCGATTCTGCGCACCGGGTTTGGCCTGACGGGTCGCCACTTCGGAGGCGAGATCAAAAGCGGCTTCGAGATTCGTGCCACCTTGGGGCGGGGAGTTGCGGATGAGTGCCGGAACTTTGGCGGCCTGGTCTCCGCTGATGCGGTCGGCGAGCAAGTGCGGTTCGCGGGCGAAGCCGATGACCGTGAGGGTGTCGTCTTTTCCTAACAACCCGGCAAGTTCACCGAGGGCGCGTTCCATGGCCTCGACGCGGTCGGGACGTTCCATGGAACCGGATTGATCGACGAGCAGAACGAGAGAGAGCGGCTGGCCTTGGGCGCGTCCATCGGCAGCAGTGCGCACCCCGATGCGCACGAGATTGCGTCCCGGCACGAACGGTTGGCCGGATTGCTGGATGACAGCCGACACGGCCTCGCCGCGGGCGGGCATGGCATCGCCGTAGTCCATGGCATTGACATAGTCCTCGGCGCGCACCGATTCAGGTGGCACGGGAGCGCCGCCTAACAAAGCGCGCGCACCAAGCTGGAACGAGGCATCGGAGACGTTCAATGAGAAGGTGGAAACCGGCTCGGCGTCCGTGAGCTTGTTCTCCATGGTCGGAGCGGCTTGCTGCTGCTCAGGCGCGGGTGATTTTTCCTGCGATTTGGGTTTTTCTGGTTCGGCGGCGAAGGGATCGGCAGCGGCCTCCTCCTGCAGGGACGAGAAGGGATCGCCGGCGGAATCGTCCGGCCCGGAGGCGAAGGGATCCACATCCGCACCGGATTTCTTCTCACCTTTCTCACCTTCGATTTCAAGTTTCCCGGCAAGTTCCCCTCCACCACCGGCCGGAGCATCCGCGGACGGCGCTGTTTCCTCCAAGCGATCTTGGAAGAGGCGCCCGACGACCGGGACCTCGCCCATTTGTGCCGAGGCGGCAAGATCGAACCTCGAGACATTCTCGCGCACCGCACCGCCGACCGAGTTGGGCAACTCCGGTGGATCGTACTCGGTGGGGAAAACCATCGTGTTGCCGAAGGAATCGACGCGTTCTTCGAAATCCGTCGGGGTCGGGGGGGTGGCAGGGAAAAATGTTCCGGCGGCGATGCCGCCTGACTGGTTCATGGACTGCGGCTCGATTTCGGAAACCACACCAACATCGCCGGGTTTCAACTCGCGGACGACCTCGACCTTTGCCACATCTTCGCGCAGGCTGAGTTCGCCGGGCTTCTCATTTTTGCCTGACAAAATTGAGTCAATTTGGCCACGGCTGACGGGAGCATCTCCGGAGCGACGCCCATTGGTGACGCCGTTAATTGGTTCTCCCATGTTTGTGAAGCCTTCGAACGAGAGGCTGCCATTCCTCGCCACGGTGCCACCGCCGTTGCTGTTGCCATCGGAGAGCTCAACGCTGCCCGAACCAGTCTTTTTGAAGGCGGATTCCGCATCTTTGTCTTTTCCTTCCGCCAGATCGGAGGTGCCAAACCACGTATCCTGACCACTCCGGGCTTTCCTGTTTTCGTCGGCGACCGTCAAGTCATAGTCGAGTTCCTCGTTGTTCTTCTGGCGGATTTCGAGATGCTTGGTTGCGATGGCGACCTGCTGGGGCTTCAACTCTCCGGCGACATTGATGCTGCCACTATTGTCGGCCACCAACGGCGCGGGGGGCGGCGCAGGCTCTGGCAATGGTTGGGCGAACGCCACGGCGGGCGAAGACGGTGCGCCGGGAGGCGAAGCGGCGACTTCACTTCTATCCTCTGTCTGTCCCAAACCAAATCGGATTGTCTCGCCAGAACTGCTACCAGTTTCAGCCAGTCTACTATAGTGCGCCGCGCTCTGAGGGCCCGCCTCGTTAGCGGCCAGCGCGCCGCTAACGTCTTTCGTCGTGCTGCGAAACAGGTCGGCGGGCGTTTCTTTGGCGAGGGCGACCATTTGCTCATCGCTTTCGCGCGGAGCTTCGGATTTCGTCACCTTGGCGGAGTAGCCAGGTCGACCGGATGAGGCGGAGAAGAACAAACTGCTGAAAACAACAAGCCCGAAAACCATGCAGGCGACATAAAGAAGATTACGGGAATCGAATCGCCGTTTCTTCCGGGCGGGCATGGCCATGGCCTGCGACGCAGGCATCGGTGCCCCAAGGCCGAGCAGGAGTTTGCCGCGGCGTTCGGGTTCCATTTTCCAGATGTCTTCCGCGCCACCTCGGGTGGCTTCACCGAGCAAGCCGTGTACGGCGCGAATGCGGCGGGCGAAAGCGGCGAGTTCCGGCGACTCGGAGAGCAGGCGGTCGATTTCGGCGCGTTCGAAGGCGGAGGCTTCGCCGAGAACGCAGGCGACCACCCGGGCTTCGAGGGTCGGGTCGTTCCATGGTTCAAGCGGTGGGTTCATTGTGGAAAGGGAGAGAGGGAGTTAGGCTTAGGCGCGGTCGATGCCGACCTGGCGGAGGCTTTGGGCGAGGGACTTGAGTAGGTGGTGGACTTTGTAGCCGACATTCCCGATGCTGAGGCCGGTGGTAGCGGCGATGGCGGCGTAGCTTTGTTGCTGGCGGTATTTCAAATCGATGAGGCGGGCGTCGTCGGGGTCGAGTTCGGAAAGGAGGAGGCGGAGGGTGCCGATGGCTTCGTGGCGGCCGAGTTCTTCATCCGGTGCGGCCTGGGGGTGGGGTTCGGATTTTCCGGCGTCCTCCGCTAAAACCTCGCGGGCTTGGTCGCGGTGTTCGTTATAGGCGAGATTGCGCACGCAACGGTAGAGCCAGGCGCGGGGGTTGCGCACTCCTTCCCATTCCCGGTGCAGGCGGAGAAACGCCTCCTGCACGACCTCCTCGGCCACGGCCCGGCGGCCGAGCAGCCCGAAGGCATACCGCAACAATGGTCCCTCCTCCGCCTCAAACAGCGCGGGAAGGTCGGGCGCGGCGGATTCGGACATGCGGGCGGCGGGCGCGGGTTGGGTCGAGGAAACCGGCATGGAGTGGGCTTCTATAGACAAGACACCGTGGATGGGGATTTCTTGGAAAAAAATCGTATTTTCTTTTCAGATAAACGAAATCGGCTCCAGAAGCCCCTTGGAGGCCAAAAATCCCCCAAAAAATGCCAAAATCCTCGGGCAGGATGCTGAAACCGGTTGACATATACCCAAAAATCCGGGAAAAACAAAATTGCAACCCGGGGGTATCCCGGTTTATCATTCCATCACCTATGAGCGAGCAGGATCCCACAACACCAACGCCGGAGAATCCCTCTGGAACGCCCATTCCCCCGCAGACCGCACGGGTCACCACGAAGACCTCGCAGGTGCCGTTGAAGACCTCGCGGGTCTCGCTCTCGGGCAAGCCGGAAACCAAGACTTCCCAAATTCCTCTGCGCAAGGAAACGGTCCGCATCACGCTCAAAGCCACTCCTGAAGCCAAGGATGGACCGACGGCCCCGAAATCGATGGCGGCCCCCACCGCGCCTCCTCCTTCCGGAGTTGCCGCTCCGAAGCCGCCTTCGCTTCCCACGGCCACGGCCCCGCTCAAACCGACTCCGCCCGTAGCTCCCGGCGTCGCCCCGACGGTTACTTTCAAACCGACTCCGCCCGTAGCTCCCTGCGTCGCCCCGACGGTTACTTTGAAACCGACAGCGCCCGCCGCTGCACCGACCATTGCCCTGAAAAAGCCCGGTGCCCCCGGTGGCGCCCCCGCCGCCGCGCCGACCATCCCGCTTCGTCCTGGTGGCCCTGGACCGGCCGCCACCACCGCGCTCAAGCCCACGCCCGGAGCACCCGGCGCCGCCCCCACCCAGGTTCTTCCGCAAGCCACCACGAAGCTGCGGCAAACCCAGCCGCTTGGTCATCTCCCGCCGCCCAGCGCGCCTATCAGCGTGGCACCCAAGTCCGCCAGCGCCGAAGACACCGCCGGGGAAAGCGATACGATGAACATCATCCTCGCCGCCCTGGTGCTACTCACCACCATCTTCCTTGGCACCCTCCAGTATGCCAAGAGCCGCGTGGCCGATGTCAAAGACGCCGACATTCAAGCTGTCAAAGCCGAGTCGTCCTTCATCGACCTGCTCAGCAAATAAGCTTCAATCAATTCCAGCCAATCCAACACAATCATGGCCGCTCAAATCATCTTTACCATCATTGCCCTGGCAGTTCTCGGCATCGAAGCCTACGTCACTTTCGTCGAGAAACTCTAACAGCCCAAAGGCATCATCGCTCGCAAACGCGGCTGGCCGGTTCTCCGGCCAGCCGTTTTTTTTGCGCGTGTCCGTGGTCAGGCACGTCCACTCCCTTGTAGGGCAAGACCGGGACGGTCTTGCTACGATTGACATAGAACCTCACGGGGATATGGCCTAATGAGGATCCATCGGAGTAGTAGCAAGACCGTCCCGGTCTTGCCCTGAGACCTGATCGCTCTTTGGCATTTCTAGTGCTAAACCGACAGTATTGGGCACGGGTAAAGCCGGACAATGAAGCGGCTGATTCCCATTTCGCGATCTGGGTTCACTTCTTCGCGGCCGGGCACATCGCGGAGTATTTCCCTGGTCCGGCTTCGGCGACGACTCTGCCATTTTCCATCCGCAGGAATTTCGGGGATTGCTTCTGCTCACTGGTGAAGGTGATTTCCTCCATCGATTTCGCGGGCAAATGCACCTCGGCGGTCGTTCCCGCAGGCACGGAGCATTCGAGCTTCCATGCACCCTGCGGGCGGGTGAAGTTTGCTTCAATCGCTCCTTTGGGACTGGGGGCGCGGATGGAAGCGTGCTCGAGGTTGCCGGGTTGCGGACGAAGCCGGAAACGCTTGAATCCCGGTTCGAGCGGTTCGATACCCATGAGCTTGCGGGGAATGACATTGGCAGGCACTGCGCCCCAGGCGTGGTTCCAGTCGAGGTTCGGCTTGTATTTGATGTCCCATGCTTCGAGCGCGACCGTCGAGCCGGCTTGAATCATATTGTGCCAGCTCCGATCATGTTTGGCATTCATGAGCGCGAGGGCGGCATCCGCGCGACCGGCTTCATACAATCCATCGAGCAGGAATTGCGCACCATAGACCGAACACGCCATGCCCCGGCTCTCCACGAAATCCGCGACCGACTTCACATGCTGCGGTGCAACCAATCCGAGGGCCAGCGGAAGCATGTTCGCGTGTAAGGAAGCATGGGCGGAGGGTTTGCCGGTTTTTTGGTCGAGGCCGTCGATGTAGATACCCCGCGCCGGATCCATGAGTTTCTCGCGCATGGCGGCGATGGTGACCTGCGCCATCTTTTCAAACCGGGAGGCATCTTCTGTTTTCCCGATGTCCTTGGCCATCCGCGCCATCAATTGCAGCGAGTGGGCATGGAACGCGCTGGTGACTGTCTTGACCATCACCTTCATGTCGTAGCCATCGCGTTCGCCGACCGGCCAATCGATTATATCGCGCGGCTCGCCTTTTTCCTGACCAAGGAACAATCCATCCTCGCGCCGGCGATCGAGCATGAGCTTTTGCACGAGCACGTCATAATGAGCGCGGATGGAGGCATCATCGCCGCTGTAAAGATAGTCCGCCCAAGCCATGAGAACCGCTTGCTGGCGCCACTCCATCGGCCAGGTCGGGTAAACGAGCAGATGTTCATGGGTAAGCCGTCCAGTCAAGTAATGGGCATCCACGCCGTAGTGACAAAGCTGGTTGATCCATGCGTCGGCCTCATAGGGCTTGCGTTCGCGGTCGCCATCAACGTAGAGGCCGACAAAAGTGGTGGCCCGGATGGTGTGTTTGCACATGTCCCAGACCGCATCCAACACGGGATCGGAGGAAGAGAAATGGGATGCTTTTTCATCAAAAGCGACTTGCCGCGTGCGGCGGGTGGCTTTTGGTTTATTGGATGCCAGCCCTTCGATCTCTACATAACGGAATGGCGTGATCTCATCCATGCCCTCCGCATTGGGAATCCAGTTCGTATGCTTGGGTTCCCATTTGGGAAGGATCTTCACCGACTTGGCTCCCGCCGCCACCTTTGCCTCAACCTGCTGGTAACGAATCGTGCCACCAGGATTGCGGTCGATTTTTCCCGCCCCGGCGAGTTTCTCCCCGAAGTGCACGATGATGTCCGCGGGAGCGGCCAACGGAGCGGCAAACTCCAACTCAAGATTGCCGAAAGTGGCTTTGCCAAAATCAAGGAAAAGACTTCCATTCGGCCCTTCGGCGGAAGCAGTTGGCTGCTCCAAAACCTCGATCAACGGAGCCCTCGCGATGACCTTGGCCTTCGGGAGTTCTTTCGGGGCGGCGGTCGCGAGGCTTGCCAGTAGACCGGTGAGCAGAATGAGGGATGTGCGCATGGGAAAATCGGGTTCGGCAAGATACTCGACGCGGCTCATTGATTTGTCACCCTTTCGTAACGAAGGAAAAGCTCGTCGCCCACCGGTTCCACGGAAGCGAGTTGAAGCCCGATCGATGCTGTCCATGCGACATCCTTCGACAGCAACCGCGGGGCGGTATAGCCTCCGAAGACCACGGGCACGAGGGTCAGGTAAAGGGCATCGACCAGGCCGGCTTGGACCAGAAGATTGAAGATTCGCGCCCCTCCTTCGCAGTGGAGGTGCCGCCAGCCCTCGGATTCGGCGAGGGTAAGGATCCGGCGGCACAGGTCGGGACCGTTGCTTTCGGGGCTGGGATGCCAGACAGCATTTTTCGCATCTCCCCCACCCTGTCCCGAGGGAAGCAAAATATGGAGCGGCCCGGCCGCCGCCGAGAAAACCGGATGGTCCAGGGCGAGGGGGTGGCGACCACCGACCACCACCCGGGCCGGGAATTCCGCCCGGCCGGCTGCGAGCCGTTGGTCCCGCCATTCCCGCGTCGAGCCAAGGCCGAGGCTCATGCGGTCGGCTACGAGGGTGGCTTGCCCGACGAGCACGGCATCGGCCTCCGCCCGCAAGGCGAGAAGCCTCCGGTGGTCTTCCTTTGAACCAAAGCCGGATCCACCCGGCCCGCGTGCGGAAATTTTTCCATCGGCGGAAAGGGCGAAGTTGGCGGTGATCCGGAGTCCCATGCCCTACTCTAACCCTCCTCGTCGGGACGGAAGCAATCTTTTTGGTCCCGCCCGGTTGCGCGGTTTCCGCGTCTGGTCTAAGGGTAGGGCGCCTATGGAAAAACCGACTTTGATGGTATTGGCCGCCGGAATGGGAAGCCGCTACGGAGGATTGAAACAGATGGACCCGATGGGGCCGAACGGGGAAACCGTGCTCGACTACTCGGTCTTCGATGCCCTGCGGGGCGGCTTCGGCCGGGTGGTTTTTGTCATCCGCCGCGACTTCGAACAAGCCTTCCGCGACGGCGTGGGAGCGAAATTCTGCGACCGCGTGCCGGTGGAATATGCCTTCCAATCGCTCGATGATCTGCCGTCAGGATTCACGGTTCCGGATGGGCGCGAAAAGCCCTGGGGCACCGCCCACGCGATCCGCGCAGCGAGGGATTTGGTCAATGGTCCTTTCGCCGTGATCAATGCCGATGACTTCTACGGACGCGACGCCTATGTGCAGCTCGGGCAGTTCCTGTCCGAGCCGCGCGACGAAACCACCAAAGGCCATTTCGCGATGGTCGGGTTTGAACTGCGCCGCACCCTCTCCGATTTCGGCAGCGTCGCCCGCGGCATTTGCCGGGCCAACGCCGAGGGTTACCTCGAGTCGGTGGTCGAAATGACAAAAATCTTCAAGACGAATACGGGCGCGGAAAACCGCGAGGATGGAGCGGCACCGATTCCGCTCACCGGTGGCGAATTGGTATCCATGAACATGTGGGGCTTCACGCCCGCACTTGTTCCGCTGCTCGAATCGAAGTTCATCGAGTTTCTCTCGGCCAAAGGCCGCGAACTGAAAAGCGAGGCCTACATCCCGATGGTCGTCGATGAATTGATCCGCGAAGGCAAAGCCGACACGCGCATGCTGCCAACCAGCTCGGAGTGGTTCGGTGTGACCTACCGCGAGGATAAACCCCAGGTCATGGCCTCCATCGCCCGACTCATCGAAGCCGGGGAATATCCGGCCAATCTCTGGGGCTGAGCGGCGAAGCTCCCGGCCTGCAAGATCTCCATTGCGCGAACCCGGGTTTCGGGTTCAAATCCGGTGTGGCCATTTCCTTCTCGCTGCTCCCGCGCACGCGCTGGCATTACCCTCGGGACTTGGGAAACGCTGGGCTCGCTGAATTGGAAACCCCACGAGAGTTTCATCCGGGAAATGGAGGACGGCGCGCTTCCACTGGACCGCCCGATGGTCACACCCGTGAGCCTGACCCGCGACCCGAAAGTGAAAAAAGTGTGGTGACCTGCACCGCCCAGAAGATCGAAGGCACGGGTGGCCGCCACAAAATTCACGTCGCCTAAGCACACGATGACAGTGTGATTGCCATACCATGACCACCGTTCTCTCACAAAAAGGCCGGATTGTTTTACCCAGCGCCGTGCTGGAGCAGATGCATCTGCAGCCGGGGCAGGATTTTGAAGTTTTCATTGATGATGAAGACACCATCACCCTGCGACGGATCAACCGCCCCCCCCAACAGCGGCCTAGTGGATCATCTTCTCGCCTGTCCCTGCCCATTCGAGGTTTCCCCGCGTTCCAGAGATACCACCAAGTCGATTGCCCTGTGAGCTACCTCGTGGATACCAAGGTCCTGAGCGAACTCGCCAAGCACCAACCCGATCCCGGGGTGACCGCCTGGCTGCGCGACCACGAGCCGGAGCTTTGCGTAAGCACGAAAATGATCCTTGGATCATGATCAAGAATTGCCGGTCATCTCTTCGGCCGCCCGCAGGCCAGAGAGATAAGCGCCGTGCGCGGTGGCAAAGCGGGTGCGTTCGGTGGCTTCTCCTGCAAAAAACAACCGGCCGTCCAGCGGCGCGGCCAATGTGGCTCGCATGGCCGGTTTGAAGCCCACCGCATTGAAGGAATAGGATCCGCAGGCAAAGGGATCAGCCGCCCAGCGGGTGATTTGCCATGATTCCGGCTCGGGAATGGCATTGCCGTAGATGGTGCGCAGCACGGTCATCGCACTGGCGACGATCTGGGCATCGGTTTGCGCTTCTTTGGCCGCGGCCACGTCGGCGGCAAGAAATCCGATCAGAACAGGCTTCTTCATGGCTTTTTGCAAACTGACCCACTGCGTCCATTCGCCATGAACCGTCGGGATGTATTCAATCCAATCCACATCCTCCGGCCAGAAAGCGCTGGAAAATCGCAGACAGCATTTGTTCAGTAGTCCCATCCCCAGTCTCTTGATCGCCTCCTGCTTCGCCGCTGGCAAGGCGGGAGTGAATCTAGGCTGCCCGGTTTTCAGCACACCCAGCGGTAGCGTCACCAGCACCTTGTCGGCCGTGAACTCGCCGCCATTCGTCGTCACGCGGACTTCCGGCTTGCTCCAGTCGATGGTCGTCACCACTTTGCCCATGCGGATGTCGAGCCCGGCGGCGAGATGGTCAATGATGACCCGGAATCCGGCGGCGAACAGTTTATCGGGCCCGGAGTAGGCACTGCTTTCGTCATACCAGTGGGCGCTGAGTTGTCCGGCGCTGCCGGAATACTCGGTCTCCATCTCGCTGCTCAGGATAAAGTTCGCTTCACGCCGCACCGCCTCGGTGGCATCGGGTCCCAAGAGGCTGTTCAGCGCCTGACGGAGCGTTTGATCCGCATCGGCATCCTGGGCCACCTCCAGGATGCTGTAAATCTTCTCCCGCAAGGCATCGAGCCGCTTCTCATCTGCCGCCGTCCACTTGCTACCATCCGTGTTATAGCCGGTCGAGTCTGCATAGCGCGTGGTGACCATCGTTGCCTTCGCCTCGGTCGCCAACGGGGTGAGCGGATTGCCCTTGGTGTTATGAATCCAAGATGCCCCGAGATCCAACGGTAGATCGCTCCATTGCATGCTCGTATGGATCCGCCCGCCAATACGATCGCGCCCCTCCAGCACAATCACCTCATGCCCTAATCCCTTCAAGCGCCTCGCCGCTGCCAAACCGGCCATCCCCGCTCCGATGACGATGATCCGTTGCCGGTTCCGCATCTCCGCCAAAGCTGTTTGCCCCGGAGTCAGAGCTATTCCGGCAAGAATGGATTTCAGAATGAGCGTAAAGTCACGGCGATTCATCAGACCCGATGATATTCGATGGGATTTTTGGCGACAAGATCTTTCATCGCCATGCTGGCAAGTTTGAGTTACCTGCCCATGCCGCGTTTCGCATTTTTAGCCACGATCGAGATTCACGAGGGGATGCCCGTGCTCCTTCGGGCCTCGGGGTAGCACAGGGGGAGGCAGCGGTGCCGCCCCGGTTTCTCAAGGTCCTTCGATCTTGCGGCTGGATGCCGCGTCGCGGATCGCTTGCAGGAGCTTTTGGCCCTGCGCGATTGTTTCGGGGTGCTTATTCGCGACATCCCGTTGCTCGCTGGGATCGGATTCGATGTCGTAAAGTTCAATGTCGAGGTCTTTGCTGTCCGGAACTTTCGCGTCGATCATTTTCCACTTTCCGAAGCGCAAGGCCTGGCGGCCTTTTACGTCATTCAGGACAGTGTGCGGACGCTTCGACGGAGCTTTGGGATCATGCAAAACGTGGGCAAAGGAGAAGCTGTCGGGCGCTGTGTTTTCCGGCAAGTCTTTGGTGCCGAGTATCTCAGCAATCGTCGCGAAGAAATCCGCCGTGCTCACATAGGCAGGGGATCTGCCGCCGCCCGAGATCTGTTTTGGATAACTGACGATCAGCGGGACACGGAATCCACCTTCGTAGATGGTGTGCTTGTCGCCGCGCCACTTTCCATTGATTTCAAGGCCTGCTTCGAGCGCTTGAAGTTCGGGTGGGTTGTCTTTTGCTTGCCACAGAGCCGTCTTTTTCTTCGGCGGGATGTCCCCGCCGTTGTCACTAGTGAAGATGAACACCGTATCCGCCAGTTGTCCGCGGCTCTCCAGGGCATCCATCAATTGTCCAACGGAGTCATCAATATCGTGGATGAAATCCCCGTAGGCACCGGCGGCGCTGGATCCGGCACTGCGTTTCGAGGGTAGGACGGGGTGATGCACCGCCACCGCTGCAAAATACAGGAAAAACGGCCTGCCCTCCTTGCGCTTGGAGATCCAATCGACCGCACGCTTGGTGGTCTCTGTCATGACCTCCGGTTCGTCGCGCTGGGGAGCGTCATATCCGGTGTATGGCGTTCCATAAAAACTCTGCCCATAGGGTTTGATGCGGTCGCTGCGCAAACCGAAAACTCCTCGGTTCTCCACGTAAACCTTGTGGATGTCGTCCATGTTGTTGGGGATCCCGAAGTGGTAGTCAAAGCCGACATCATTCGGGCCCGGACTGATGTCACCCAGCAGGTTTTTGAAGCGTTCCCTCTTGTATCCGAGGTGCCATTTGCCAATGTGCGCTGTGTCGTAACCACGCTCCTGCAAAAAGCCGCCGAGTGTAGGAGTTGATGGGTCAATGAGCAGCGGATCAAATGAATTCACCACTCCCGACTTCAGGCGGGTGCGCCACGCATAACGGCCGGTCAGCATCGCATAGCGTGTCGGCGAGCAAACGGACGCGGTGGTCGAAGCGTTATCGAATATGACCCCCGCTTGAGCAAGTTTGGAGACGTTGGGCGTGCGGATCAATTTGGGGTTCGCCCCATAGGGAGTCGTGCTGCCCCAACCGAGGTCGTCGCACATATAGACGACAATGTCCGGCGAAGTCGCTGGGTGGGGACTTGAGAAAACAAAAGGCACTGCGGCCAAGACGCTCAGAACTTTACCAAAGGTGTTCATCGTTTATCTGAATTGGCGGATTTCATTCGCGGCGAAGTGTTTGCTTTTAACGGAAGGCCCCTGAATGAGCGTCTGGGGCCGTCTCCGCTAACCCGGGCTCGCAGGAGCCGGATAAAAAAATCCTGCTTGGATTAATAGTCAGCCCGTTTCATCACCATGAGCAGAGTTTTCCAGCCAACCGGATTCTTGGGACCGAAACCACCGGCTTCGACGAACAGATAATCCGCGCCACCGATGGTTTTGGGAATCATCTTCAGCGCGGCGCGATTGTTGATGTCGATGAGGGCGTCCCCGGACCAGAGCAGCAGCGGGGAGTCCGAGCTGCCATCGGCTTTGAGATCCAAATCTTGGAACGGAGCGCGGCCAGCGTTGACCTTTTTCCCATCGGGTTGGAATTCCTCCATGGTGCGGACGACATCGGCGAGCTTCCACTTGCCGGGAATGGCGGGATTGGCGACGAATTTGCCGTCGAAGAGGAACGGCGGGTTTTCCTGAACTTCGTCGCCGACCGGAGCCGGGTCGTTGCGGCTCTGCCATTCCGTGCTGAGCAGCGGGGTGAAGAGCGCGGACTTGCGCAGGACTGCAGCGTCGAGGGGCGGAAGCGCGCGTTCCTCCAGCCACAGGCTAAAGATGCCTTGCGGGACGGGCGGCATCTGGACGATGGCGCGGTCGCCGTAGCGGAGGAAGGTGATTGCGGAGATGGTCACCGGCCCTTTGGCGAAGTCCTCGGTGAATTCCTTGGTGATCCATGCGCCGCGGATGGTGTCGCCGGCGCGGCGGCCGAGACCCTCCTTGCTCTCCGCGAGGGCTTTGCCGTTGATGTAAAGCTTGAAGCCATCGCCCGCGCCAACGCCTTGGCCGCGATCAACACGCAGGCGGTAGATGTGGCCGGGCTTGAGAGCGGGGAGCTCGAATTTCTGGGTGACGAGCAGCACTTCGTTTTCCCACAACGTTTTCGGTTTGCTCGTCCAGAAGTTGTCATCACGCGTGCTCCCGCGGTGGTTGGTATCGAGCTGGCCTTTGAATTGGCCGATGGGCATGGCGCCGAGTTTCCAACCGACCTTCGCGGGCTCGAAGCCGGGGGCATACCAGTTTTCAATACCCGGGGGCATGGTGACGGGACGGTAGCGCCAGGGCGATTTGTCGTAGGCCTGTTTCTCCGCTGGATCAAAAGAGTGGTAGTGCCACTTGGCTTCGGAAAGTTTACCGAATTCGTTCCAATCGTAGTCGTGCACACCAACCTTCTGATAGAGGCTGACCAGACCGTCGATGGAGTTGGTGACAACACCATTCTGATTGGGTTTTTCCAGTTCGTTGAAAATCCTTTGCCGGTTTTCCGCTATGTATTGGTAGATCAACTTCTCGCGGATGATCGGCTTGATGGTTTCCTGGAGCTTCGGCCCGAAGCTTTCAGGGTTCGCCGCGAGGAAGACCTTGTCATGCGGAAGCGGATCATCCGGGTGTTGTTTCTTCGAAAGTTCGAAAAGGACATCGTAACCACCGGGCACGCTGGCAAGGGTTTCCGCGAGGACATCGATGGTCTCCTTGCGGTGGTCGGCCATGTTCTGGCCACCCTGCCAAGTCGAGGGACCCTCGTAGTCGGAGTAGCTGAAGCCGAGAGCCTTCAGGGCGACATCGCGAACGGCGGGCGTGGCATTGGGGAGATTGCCGCGGAGCATGTAGAGCGGCCCCATGGTGGTGCTCTGACGCGGGGTTTTCTGAACGAACTCGCCAAACGCGGGCAGGACCTTCACATAGCAACGCTCATCGATGGCGATGGTGGCGAGTGCTTGGAGCGCGCCATTCTGGAGCCACTGCTCCGGGTGTGCCAGGTAGGAAATGAGCAGATCCACATGGGGGACGATCATGTCCACGCTTCCTTTGCCAACGATGGCGAGGCAGGCATCCTTCACGAACCATGATTCGGCATCGTCATTCAGCCGCTCGATGGCGTAGGCAAACATACGCCTGGAGAAATCGTCATCGGGTTGCATGATCCGCACGGAGGCGCGAAGCCCAGCGTAGCGGACGCGGGGATCGGGGTGACGGGCGAATTCCTCAAGCAGGTGCAATCGGGGCTGCGGCCCCGGTTTCGGGAACATATAATCGGCAGTGAGGCCGGTGGCCATGTTCGCGATCATGTTGCGAATCAGGAATTGCGGATGGCGGATGTGCAGCCGGAAGTCGTCGTCGCTGAGTTCTTTCGCGTTGAGCCCGATGATGAACGGCTTGGCGGAGTGTTTGGTCAGGATTTCCCCGGAGAGGTCGAGGAATTTCCCATCCTTGTCGGGAACGGAGTCAGTGGAGACGAAGATGTCATCGGCTTCATTGCCCCATGGTCTGGCGGGGAGCGTGTAGCTTTTGGAAAACTTCGACGGCGGCGCGCCGGTAATGCGCAGGGTTTTGCGCGGGAAGGTATAGGCCCATGGGAAGAGCGCACCCCATTCGAGGTCGTCGTAACCCGCGCCGCCGAGGATGCCGAAGGAACCGTCGAAGCGGCGGGACAGGTCGTAGTGCCACTTGCGGTGATCCATGAACTCACGGTGCTGGAGGCGGTCTTTCTCCGCGAGCAACTGGATGGAGCCGCTGCGCCAGATCTCGCCGATGCCACCACCGGTGTGACCATGGAGCATGAAGGTGGTGGTGTAGAAGCTGGTCTTGGCGGAGTTGTCGCGCGCCTTCGCATAGATCGATTTCTCGCCTTCGGGGGTGAGCGAGGCGGCGGCAGCCATGGCGAAGGCGAGGTTGCCGTGTTTACCATTATCGACGAAAGAGGTCTCCGGGCGATCGTCGCCATAGGGGTTGATACCGCGCCCGGCATAGCGGAAGAAATGGACGAGGGTGCGGTTGAGAAGGCTCTCATCAACCTCCACACCGCATTGTTTGGCGAGCAAGAGGAAGGTGACCACGGCCGTTCCGCCAGCGTTGAGGTGGCCGTTGCCGTAGCCGAGCTTGACCACGCCGCCCCGGCCTGCCCAAGCATCAAGGTATTCGCCCTTTTTCGCAGCCGCGACCCAGCTTTCGATGACCGGTAGGGCAACGGGATCGCCGGTGCGGAGATAGTATTCGCAGAGCGGAATACCGCCGAAGCCGATGTGCCAGGCATAACCATTGTGTTTCTTGGGATCGATCAAGTGCACCCATGCCTTGACGGGCGCGAGGTCTTTCTCCTCGCCGGTGGAAAGCAAGAACAGCATACCGGTGTCGGCGAAACCCTTGTTCGAGCCGGGTTTGGAAATGTAGTCGGCGAAGCCGCGAACGATCTTCTCGGACTTCGGGCAATCAAGCGGCCATGTCTTGCTGTAGGACCCGAGCACGGGGATTTTCACCACGATGGGTTCCGCCACGTCCTTGATGGCAAATTTCAGAACACCATCGGCAGCTTCGGCGTCGGCGAGGATCTTGCCGAGCTGGATACGGGGATCGATATCCTTGAGGCTCTGGCCGTTGATCGAGGTGATGACCTGGCCTTTTTTCAGGCCGGCGGCTTCGGCGGGTGAGCCGGGCTCGATCGTGCCCGCGACCATGGTGAAGGCGGGCTGATGAAGCTCCATCGCCATGCCGACCGGGCCGAAGCGCTCAATGACGTTTACGGTTTTCTCCGGCGATGGCGCGGTGGAAAAAAGCGGGGTTTCCTTGTAAAAGGATTCGGCCGCCAGAACCGGCAGGCAGACAAGGCGCAGGCCAAGTAGAATCAGCAGTGTCTTTTTCATAGGATTTGGGAACCCTACATCATTCATCAGGAGTCCGCTGATTGAAAGCTCTATAAAATTGCTTTTGACGGGAGGCTCACGAAAGAGCCCATGGGAGGGAGTCTTCGCTGCGCAGCGTCAACCCAAGCAGGACCGCAGCCGGGAATAGCAGTGGAAACCAGGAATCCCAAGCATTCCGCCAAGTTCAGGAGGCATTTCAAGCGGCAGGACGGAAAATGATGCCCAAAGGAAGAATCAAGGCTCCCGACCTGCTCTCCCGGCCTCGGTGGGTGTGCCAGATTGCTGTTCCGGCAAACCCACGGTGATCAATCACATCTCGATACGAGCAGTCCGATTCCGTGCGTCGGTAACCAAGTCGGTGTTCTGTTTGAGAACCCTGATTACGCAAGCCATTCTGCTGGCGATGAAGCTACGGAGGAGCCCTCCACCCATACCCAGTCTAAATCCCAGATGCCTCCGGGCCCGCATCCCAAAGCGCCCGCAGCGGTCGGTCGGGGTGCGCGAGGGCGAGCGCGAGCAGCCGCTGATAGCGGTGGAGAAACGCACGGACCGCGTCGGGATCGAAGCGGCCCGCGTCGAAGTAGAATCTCACCGCGTCCTCATCCTTCCGACCGAAGCGCAGGGCAAACCCGGGCGGCATGGCATGACCCCCAATCGGTAACGGATCGATCTCGAGGTCGCCGAACATGCCTCGATCGGGAGGGTCCGAAATACTACAGAAGATGCGATGCCCGGGCATCGGCAAACCCTCTTGGCGCAGGGTTTCGTAGATGCGGTGGTGCGGCAGGTGGGTTGTCACATGCAAGCGCTCGAGTTCCCGCCGCACCATACGCGACCATGTGCGCAGTCCGGGTTCGCCGGAGAACTCCAAGGGCAGCATCGCATCGCCGACCAAAAAGCCGAACAAATCCTGCCACTCGGGACGCAATCGCGCGCTCAGATGGGTACTGAGGATCATACGCCGCTCGCCGGTCTCAAGAGCAATTTGAGCCGCGAATACCGCCAGCCTCACCACGAATACCGTGAGGCCGTTGTCTTCACGAAAGGACCGCATCGAAGCGCCGACAGAAGCATCACTCGTGCCCTTGATAAACCCCATGCCTGACGGCAGTCCGTCGACGCGTTTCTTTCTCTGCATCGGAAGTCGTGGTTTGGCCGGTCCCGCCTGAAGAAAGCTTCGCCAGCGGTCAAGTTCCCGCTGGATGAGATCTTGACTTTCGCCCTCCATCTCCCGCTGCCAAACGGCGAAGTCGGAGAGTTGATAACCGGGTTCGGAGGACAGGGGGATCGTCCGGCCTTCCCGGATCGCGTGGTGGAGCACGCCGAGTTCGCGGAAGAAAAGATGCCACGACTGGGCATCAGAGATCAGATGGTGGCTGACCCGCAGCAAGTTGAACTCCTGATCGGCAATCTTCACCAACGCCAAGTAGACCAGCGGCCCATTCTCGAGATCTATCTCGCGCTGTACGAAAGCGTGCTGCACGGTGCCGATGGCCGCGTTCGGATCCGGATCGTCGCTAACATCAAGAATCTCTAGTGTCGGGGTTAACGAGGGAAGCAGCACTTGAACCGGTTGTCCATCCTTCTCGCGGAACACGGTGCGCAGACTGGAGTGTCGGCGGAATATGAATCCCAAAGCCAGGCGAAAAGCCTCGGGATCGAGCGGGCCGCAAATGCGATGACGCGACTTCTGTGTGGCCGCCGCATGCATCGCCGGATCCTTTACGAAATGCCATAATTCTTCCTGAGAAAAAGAGAGCGGAAAGCTGGTGGCTTCTGAGCTGGTTGGCTGGCGTTGGGCACGCTGCCGACCGGCAGGAACGACACCATCAACATGCGCGGACAGATAAGCAGCCAATGTCCTGACGGTCGGATACTTGACAAAATCTTCCAAGAGCAAGATGCCACCGCTGACCTGCTCGAGTTTGGCGGCAATCACTGCGGCGGCAAGGGAGTCGCCGCCCAGTGCGAAGAAATCATCTTCCGCCCCAATCGCCTCGATATCGAAAGCTTCTTTCCATGCTTGTGCCACCAAGGCGGTGGTCGGATCGAGAATTGGAGCTTCGGTTTGGGGGCTGCGTCGGGATTCCGGGGAGGCAGCCGGTGCCCCGCGCCGCGCCAAAGCCTTGCGGTCGGGCTTCCCATGGGCGTTCAACGGCAATTCGTTGAGAAACACGAATTGCCTCGGGACCGCATGGCGCGCCACACGCGACCGCATCTCGCTGCGCAGCGAATCCTCATCGCAAGCGGCATCCTGCCTCTTTACGACCCATGCCACCAGTTCGGTGCTGCCCTTGACTTCCTGGCTGGTCACCACCGCAGTCAGCACACCCTCGTTGGAGAGTAGTGCCGATTCCACCTCGCCGAGCGCGACTCGAAAGCCGTGGACTTTGACCACTTCATCCACGCGTCCCCGCACCAGCAGGACGCCTCGATGCAGCCACCATCCCCGGTCCCGCGTGTGGAGGATAAAAATGCCCGGGCGCTCCGGATCAGGCCGGATCGTGGACTGATCCGGACGATTCCAATACCCGCTGGTCAGATATCGTCCCCTAACGACAATTTCCCCCTCTTGTCCTGGATCAAGAACCTGCCCGTCATCGCCCAGAATCTCGATTTCCACACCGGGCAGAGCCACACCGACTGGCAGTGGATCCATTTCCTCATCACCCGCCTCGTCGACCACCCCCATCGCAATCGCCCCGGATTCTGACTGCGAGTAAGCGGCGACCATTTTGCAGGAATCGCTGAAGACTCGGCGGAATTGACGCCAGTCGCCACCCCGACTCGCCTCGGACGCCAGGCGCACTTGCCTAACGCTCGGGAATCCATCGTGTTCGCGCAGACTGGAGCAGAAACCGCGGAAAACCGAAACGGAGAAGGAAAGAATGGATAATTCGCTGCGTCGGATCCACTCCGCCATACCGGCAAAGCCCCGCTCTGCGACCGGAAAAGGGTGGAGCGAGCAACCATTGAGCAAAGCCCACCACACGACCCCCACCCCCTGGCCGCTGCTGAGTGCGGAGAGCAGAGCGACCCGGTCACCGACATGCAGAGGCTCAACCACCCGCTTCCTCCATACATTGTGCAGCACAAGCCCATGACTGTGCATGACTCCTTTGGGCTGGCCGGTGCTCCCCGAGGTGTAAACCAACCAAGCCACATCGCTTCCGCTGCAAACTGGCAGGACCGAGGTATCACCCACTCGATCCCTCCACTCTTCCCAGACCAAAAGCCGGGGGCCAAAATCCTCGGCGATTTGCCCTGCAAGCAGCAGATTATTCCGATCGCAAAGCAAGAATTCCGCTTCGGAGTCCCGCAAGATGGCTCCAATTCTGGTAGGAGGGTCGGTGGCGTTGGCAACCACCACCGTCTGCCCGGCCTTGAGCAGGGCCAGGGCGGCGATGACCAACGGGGCATCGTGGCGCATCAATAAAACCGTTCTTCCCCGCTTACCACTGAATTCCACCCACAGCGCCCCGGCGGTCGCTGCGCTGGCATCCTCGAGCTCACGGTAGGAATACGATCCTTCGCTTCCCACCAACGCGATTTGCTCCGGGCAACTCTCCGCAACCTTTGAGAAACGCTCCTGCACTGATGACTCGAATGCGTGTTGGTCCCAAGAAATCAGGGACTGTCTTGTCCCGAAACGGTTCCACCAGGTTCGCAATTTTCCCGCCCACATCATCGGACAGCACCCTCTCTCTGTTGGCTGAGAACAGGAAGCTGCTTTTTGAATGGACAACCTTGAAAAAGCATGGCGAGCGGAGCATAGCTTTCCCATTCCGCGGTGCCAAGCACTTTTCCGAAAGTGCGAGTCCGCGCTGGCTTCCTCCACGCATTCGACCTAACAAGGAGGATTACTGGTAAAGGCTCTGCCATCGGGTGTGGAATTCCGCATTGCCCGGACCATGTTCCGGCGGTCCTACGCCGGACTCTTTCCACGCGGGAAATGGCAGATCGACTCCCGCCTCCACTGTGGACCGATTCCATTTCAGAATTCCAGCTTGCGCCGCCTCACGGAAGTGCTCCCACCGTCCGTGGTCGGATGAAAACAGCGCGGCCGCGAGACCTTGGCGCACTCCATTGACCAACCCGAGAGCCTCCTTCCAACTGGTGGCGTCCTGAACCACCAGAACAGGTCCAAAGCTTTCCTCTTGGACGATTTCCGAATCGTGAGCCGCACCGAGGACCAAAGTCGGGGGATGCCAATGGGGAAAATTCGCATCGCCAAGAGGTTTGATTCCAACCTCGCAATGGGACATGCGGCAGGTTGCCCCGGCGTCCTTGGCTCGCTGCAACAGGGCCGCCACGCGAACAACGGCCGCGTCATTGATCATGGGGCCGACGACCACCTCCGGATCGGATATGTCACCCCAGCGCAGGTTCCGCGTCGCATCGACGAGCAGAGCAAGGAAGCGGTCCCGCACGGTGGCGGCGACCACGACTCGGCGGTTGGCGGTGCAACGCTGACCAGCGTAGCCGAATGCAGCGGAAGCGATCTGCCGTGCGGCATCCTCCAGATCGGCATCCTCCCAAACCAGCGCCGCATTGTTACCGCCCAGTTCCAATTGCAAGGCAGCTCCAGTGCGAGCTGCAGCAAGTCTCGCCTCGAAACCAGCCTTCTCCCCCCCTGTCAGGGTAATCCCATCGATCCCGCGCGAAGCCATCAGCCGCCGGGCCACCACGCTACTACCACCGAGCATCCCCACCAAACCTGGTGGCACTCCGACGGATTGGAGCAGAGCCGCGAAGCGTTCGGCGATGATCGGCGCGAGGGGCGACGGTTTCCAAACGACGGCGTTCCCGTATGCCAGCGCCGGGGCGAGTTTGCCGACCGGAATCGCGAGTGGGTTGTTCCAAGGAGTGATCACCGCCACTACCCCCAGCGGGACCCGTCGGCAAAGACCTTCGGGACCATCCACAATTGATGACTCGGTTGATACCCGGCGATGCACCGCACGAAGCAACGCGATGGATCGTGTGACTTCGTTACGGGCCATGGTGATCGGCTTCCCGACCTCGGTGCGGATCGACTCGGCCCATGATTCTGCATCCTGCTCCATGCGTGTGGCCAGTTCCGCGAGAATCCCGAGCCGCCCGGAGACACCCATCGCGTGCCATGCCGATTGTCTCTGCCGCGCGGACGACACCACTTGCTTGATTTCTTCACTGGTCTCTACAACCTGCACTGGTGAAGCGGACGGTAGATCCACCTCGATCCAATCGATGAGTTCCCGATTGGTCGCAAAGCCGATTCCGCGTTCCTCCAGATAATCCCGCGTGGCAAGCGCATGCACCGGGTCGTAGGATGCCACCGCCTCGCTTGCCACGACTAGATTCCGCCAGCCGCGTTGGTGGAGATCGAGAACGGTGGACCGAACACAAGCGTGGAGATGAACACCACACACCACCACTGGTTCCTCCGGCTGCCCGAGAAGTTCGACAAATGAGGGATCCTGCAGCCCGCTGTAGCCGGATTTGTGGCAAACATTTTCCCCCTCGACCTCTCCCAATCCTTCAGGGCAGGCATGCCCGGGCTCGCCACGGACACACATCCAGCGCCCCTCGCTTCGCCAGTGGGGCATCCGGTTGTCCGGGTCTTGCAGGATCGTGGTTCGCACATGCACCACCGGAGCCCCGAGAGTGCGCCATTTGTTCAATAGCTCCCTCGCCGCTTCTTCCACCTGCTCGCGGCAAGGCACCAAGCCGGGGCAGCGAAGGAAATCCTCTTGTAAATCGACGAGCACCAAACGGCAACAAGACGAGGTCCGGCCTTGCCCCGTTCCGACTGCCAATCTCGCGGGTTGATCGTGCATTCAATGGTCGGATGTTGGGAACTTCAGCCCCGACAGTTGCCTTCCCACCTCCGCGAACATTTCCGCGGTGGACAGTGCACGGCAACCGGGCTCAAAAATGTCCGGTGTGCGCCATCCTGCGCGCCACACTTCTCTCACCGCATCAACCAACGCGCGCCCCTCTGCCTCCATGCCGTAGTGATCAGCCAGCATTAATGCCAGCGAGAAAATCTGCCCCGCCGGATTCGCTTCTCCTTTGCCAACCAGGTCATGCGCGGCACCGTGGTTGGTTTGATACACCGCGGCCCCATTGTGTGAATGGCTTGAGCCGAAGGTCATGCCGCGCGATCCGCAAAGCAATCCCCCGAGATCCGCCATGATATCGCCAAAGCAATTCGGAGTTGCCAGCACGTCGAATCTCCGTGGATCCTGCACGATGCGATAAGCGGCGTAATCGATGTCCTGCACCTCCAGATCGATTCCTTGAATGGCCGCTTCTTCCTCGGCAACATTCATCCACAGCCGGCTTGCGGCCGGAATGCCCGCACGTTTGACGACAATACAGAGTCTCCCTTGCCTGGCCGTGGCCGCCAAACATGCGACACGCAACAACTCGCGCACCTGCGCCTCGCTGGTGAAAAAACTGGTTTTAACCCGCTTTTCTCCTGCATCCCCCGCGCCAGTCTCTTCTTCGGGGTGGTAGAGTCCTCCGAGGTTTTCCCTCACCACCAACAGATCGATGGGGTCTCCCTCCAAAGCTCGCACCCGCCCGGTGCCGCTAAGCTCCGGATAACCATGGATCGGGTTCATCTTGCAAAAGAGATCAAAGCGCGCCCGCATCTCGTAAACGAATCTCCCGCCACCCGCCCCGCAGAACAACGCACCTCCCTCTTTGAAAATCCCGTCCGCGAAGGCAACCGCTTCTTCAGTCAAAGGTTTGCCCCAGCGCTTGGATGACTCGTCGCCGATTTCCCCACCGAAGCGGAGATCGAAGCGCCGGCCCCCACGCGTCCCGAGAATTTCGAGAAGGGAGATGCAGCCATCGACCAATTCCGGGCCAATCCCATCCCCTCGGAACACTCCAAGCACGGCCGCCCTGTCCCCATGTAAGGGTGCCCGGGCGGTCGGCTGACCGCAAAAAGAAAATCTGGAAGAGGGGTCAAAAAATTTCATCTGTTTGTTTGAGGCAACCCGCCACACAATGAATGCCGGCTAATCTGCCGCAGACCCGGCCTCAATGCAACTCCCGGATACCCGCGGGCCGACATCCTGCGTTGAGACGCCAACATTGAGGAAAGCCCGGGCTTTTGGAAGTGTTTGCCATGGAAGCAGCGCTTAGCTTCCCTTTCCGCCGTGCCAAGATTTTTCCGGGAGCGGTTGATCTTAGTTTCTCGGCATTTCGCCGCCGTCCCATTGCCATCCGGGGCCTGCGGCGCCAGAGTTTGACGATGCTGTTCGGGTCCGGATTGGCTGGATTCCGGGGGCGGCGATGGCCTCGGCCGCGGCGGGCGGGTTTCCGCCGGAATCAGGGGTTGCTATACAGTTGTTCAAGAAAGCGGGCACGGTCTGATGCTTCCCTTGCTTCCTTGAATTTGAGGCGTGATGCAAGGACCAGATTCAGCGCGTTCCAATACTCGATACGCTCCTGATCCAGACTGGTAGTGCGCCGCCAATAGTACTCGGCATCCTCCCATTGCTCCGTTTTGTCGAAAAGAAATGCCAGGCTCATGCATGCCATGTGCTTAGGCCACAGTTCATCGGATTTCTTGAGATGGACGATTGCTTCGTCCGCGCGATTCGCACGCCCGAGTGCTTCACCGAGGCGACAGTGATAGGCTGCCCTTTCCCACGGAGGGCTGTCATCCCGAAGCTTAAATTGTTCCGCGAGTTCGACCAATTTTTTGGCGCTGCCCTTGCCGAGATCAACCTCCCGCTGCTCAACGATATATTCCTGATTCCGCGCATAGGAGCTGTTGGGAAACTTTGTGACCAGCGCTTTCGCAATTTCCCGGCCTTTCGCGAAGTCCTCCTGCATTATAGCGGCTCCGAAGAGTGATGCCTCCTCGCTCAGGGCAGCCGGATCCATTTGCAGGTCCTTGGCGGAGAGCGGAGTTTCCAGACGCTTCCCCTGCTTCACAGCCTCCTGAATCGGTTCCAGCAACACCGCAAGAGGACTGGCTATTCTCAAAGTCTGGCCAGGCATCGGTTGGGATCCGGAGAATGCCGCCACGACTTCCCCGCGCGCATCAAGCAGGGGCGCGCCTTCCACGAATACCTTCGCGATATCGGGACTGTGGCTGGCCGCAACGCTGAACTGCTTCAGCGGTGGGCGGGGGGGGACCAATTCGCCTATATTTGACATTTCCCGATGGGCCACGATGGGGCCCAAGACGGGATTCGGAGCAAAAGACGGGGAAAGCACGGCCAACCATGTGCCGACAGATGTTGGCTCTTTGGAAATCTTCAGCCATGTGCCCGGCTTGAAAGCGAATTTCACCAAAGCAAGTCCCTGTTCGGGGAATACCGCGAGCACCACAGGTTGCGGGAGCACGGTTCCTTCCCCGTCTTCCATCATAAACTGAGGACTAACCTTCCAAGACAACGGCTGAAGAGGGCACAAGGCCAGCCCGTCGGCACCGATGAAGAATCCAATCTTAGGCACCACCTTTCCGCCCACCTCCCGTTCGGTGAAGAACAGCGACCGGCGTTTCGTCTGTGCGACATCGAGCAACCCCGCCGGAGCGGTCTTGGCAGTCCCGGCCCAAGCTGGCGCTTCCTCCGCACCAGCGGCCGGGATCAGCAAGCCGGTAAAGGAAACCACTGCTGCCAGAAGTGTGTTTCTGCCCCCCCGGGGGAAACGTTCAGAACCGGATCGGGTGTCCTGGCTGGCAGGAATGTGCTTTATTGTGGTGGCTGTCATACGTGCAGAGCCTACAGATCCCATTCCGCCGTGCCAAGATTTTTATGAAAGCGGCAGATTTCCTTTTTGGTGTTAGCTCTCGGTCCATATGGTCTTCCGGAAATTTCCAAAGAGGCCGAATCAGTCCAGATTGGGTTCGTCTTCAGCAATCCATACTTCATCGGACTGGCATGGCCGCTTGGTGAACGGGATGGCTTGATTCGCCCACCCACCGGGCGGGATGCCGGAGCAAGATTGCCCCCTCCCCCATGCTTCTTTCACTCCGGCTCCTGTTGCGGCAGGCAATGGATGGATCCGCCTTGGAGGATGATTTCCAAGCTGTCGAAGCCGATGGCGCGGCGGCCGGGGAAGGCATCGGCGATGATACAGAGAGCGCGGGCGTCGGGTCCGGGCTGTTGGTAGGTGCGCACGAGCCAGAAGCTTCCCTATTGCGGAACAAATCAAGAAAGGGTATGCTCACCTGTGGCCTTCCCCCAATACAGAATTCCAGTGCGCAGGCTCAAGGAAGAGTGGGCGGCGCGAATCGCGAGAAAGGTGATGCGCGCGCGCAGGCCCCAAACGCGTCCGAGCAGGATTCG
>JBJTQJ010000111.1:0-14654 GCA_046075565.1 Verrucomicrobiales bacterium
TCGGCGGAGTATTGGCGGCGGGTGCGGGTGGTCTTTTCGTCTTTCGGATTCATGGTCGGGTCTGTTGCCCGGCCATAGCTTACATCACAGTGTCAATTCGGACATTCCGTCGGGGGCGGGACAATCGTCCACAGGTTGCGCTGGGAGATCCCCAGTTGCCAACTCCTCCACTGCAGATGAAGGATGGGAAACTTTCATACTGAATGGGGCAAGCGGATTTCGGCGATAGCTCCACCATCGGGGTGGTTGGACAGTCGGGCACTACCATGATGAAGATGGGCGGCTTCGCGCACGAAGGCAAGACCGAGTCCCGTGCCTTTTCGACCGGTCATCGGATGCGGGAGCGAGTAAATCCGATCAAAGGCTTTTTCCATGGCGAAGTCGGGCACTCCGGGTCCGTGGTCGCGCACGGTGATGACCCAATCCTTTGCCTGGTCGGCCAAGGAGAGTGTGACCGTTTGTCCGGATGCGGAATGGCTGATCGCATTTTCCAGCAAATTGGCGATGGCGGTGCGCAGGGCGAGGGCATCACCGGGGATGGTCGCGCTCGGGGGAGGTTCAGGGGAAAACTCCATGGCCACACCGGCGGCTTCCGCTCTCGGTCGGGCGGACTGAACGGCCTCGCGACAAAGATCAACCAAGTTGAGTTGTGATGAACCGTCGATGGCCGGGCGGTTTTCCAATCGGGCTAGATCGAGCAGTTGCCGGATGAGAGACTCGCTGCGGTCGGTCTCGCGCAGGATATTCTCCAGGAACCGTTTCCGGTCGGCCTCGGGCAGATCTTCCTGAAGCAACTCCCCCGCCCCACGGATGGCCGCGAGAGGAGACTTGAGTTCATGCGCCAAGGTGCGGATGTAGTTTTCGGCGTAGGCGCGTCCTTCGAGTTCGACCCGCATGTTCTCCATTGCGGAACCAAGGGTGAGGGCCTCGCGACTTTTCCCAAGGGGAGGCAAAGGCACACGACGCCCATCGCGAATCGCCTTCGCGTAGCTGGTGAGCCGTCGAATGGGACGCAACAACCAGAAGAAGACTGCGAGCGACAGCAAGACGACACCCGAGCAGATCAGAGCGGCGGAACCCAAGGTGCGGGCGACCCGTGCGCGCACGAAAGGAAAAAAGTCCGCCTGGGGAATGGTCACCACGAGCACGCCGATGATGTTCGCCCGGTCGCGGATAGGTGCCGACACGTGGAGGACCGATGAATTCTTGTCGTCCTTGTCGAGACGGGACGAACGCGCACCGTATTTTCCCGAGAGCGTGAGGGCGATATCGCGGTAAGCGGAGAAGTCTTTGCCGACACGGAGATCTTCCGAGTCATAGATAACGATCCCTTTTGCATCGGTCACGTGCACGTTCATACCCACGGACTTGCGTTCGGTGTTGAAGATGCGCGCCTCGAAGGCACGGGCGCGGGCGGTGGCCAGGGTCGCGGCGAGCGAGGTTGTGACAGGTTTTGTTTGGCCAGCGCTTGCTTGCTCCACCGATGCAGCGAGAACATTCGAAGTATCCACCATCAGAACTTCAGCCGCCTGGAATGATTGGAATTCGAGGTCTTCCAAAAGATCACGGACGAGCAAAAAGAAACCCAAGGTGATAAAAAGACCACCAGCGCCTGGATGAGGAAGGTCGTGCGCATGGGGCGGAGGATCAGGAAGCAACGGACTCGAAAAGCGAGTATCCGAGACCGCGATAGGTTTCAATGGGCTGGAGGTCGGGCGCGACGGCGCGGATTTTCGCGCGCACTGATTTCACATGGGCGTCAACGGTCCGGTCGAGGGCGGAACCGGGATCCTCCCATGCGGCCTCCATGAGTTGATCGCGGGAGAAGACGCGTCCGGGTGCGGACAACAAGGTGGCGAGCAGAAGATACTCATTGCGGGTGAGCGGCAGCACCTGGCCGAAGCACAGGATGCGGCGGCGCTCCGGGTCATGGCACAGTGACACATCCGAGGCACATGGTGCAGCAACTGGCTTCACAACGCGGGTTTCCGGACGGCGGCGCAACACGGCACGCACGCGGGCGGCCAACTCACGGGGTGAGAATGGTTTGACGACGTAATCATCGGCTCCGAGTTCGAGACCGACAATGCGGTCGATTTCCCCGTCGCGGGCCGAAAGGAAAATCACCGGGATATCGGTGAAGGAACGCAGTTCGCGGCAGACATCGAATCCACTGCGATCGGGCAAGCCGATGTCGAGAATCACACATGACGGCGCACCGGTTCGCGCTTGAACAAGTCCGTCGCCGCCGGTGCGGGCGAGCATGGTGTGGAATCCCTCGCTGCGCAAGGCATACTCGATCGCGTCGGCGATCGAGGATTCGTCTTCGATGATGAGAACGGTGGAACCCATGGCCGTATCGCGGGGCACCGCCGGAAAGACTCAGGAGGCAGGCTGGCCGCGTGCCTTGTCGATGAACTCGGCCGAAGTAAGGCGGTTGAACCACCATTCGTTGAAGACAGCGTAGCGGAGACCCTCCGACATCCGCGAGGTCTGGCTGGCGAGTTGGACACCTTTGTTTTCGGACTTCTCGATTTCACGAGCGACGAGATAAGGCACAAGAACATTTTCGGCTGTTTCGATGGGCTCTCCGAGGGTTCCGGGTTTGGCCAGCCCGATGGTCCTTGCGATCTGACGTTCATCCGGGTTGGCGTCCATCGGTTTATCCGGCGCGGGCGAGTCTTCCGACTTCTCCCCGAGTTCGGTGACGGCATCGGCGAATGACTTCCCGCCTTCGAGCAGCGGTTTCAATTTTCCGTGCAATTCCTTGGCGGCGGCCAGGGCAGCCTCTTTGGCTTTGCGGGCTTTGATTTCCTTCACGAGTTCCTCTTTCACCACATCCAACTCCTTGACCTTGGGCTCCTCGCTTTTCACGAGACGGAAGACATACCAGGTGTCGCCATCGTTCACGGGAGGAGGCGAGGGACGATCCGGTCCAAGCTTTGAAATGGCCGCGATGAATTGGTTGCGTCCGACAAGGGCTTCCGGCGGAGTGGCGATTTCAAAGAGGTCGGTGGTGACAGCGGTTTTCCCGTTCGCGGTTGCGATCTCGGCGAGCGTCTTGTCCGGCGTGAGCGCGCGATAGATGGTGTCGGCGAGTTTGGCGCGACCACGGGCTTTCTCCGGGTTTTCGGGTTCGGGTTCCGGCTCCTTTCCATCGGCAGCGGGAGCCAGCGGCGCGGGCGGTGGGAGTTTCTCGGCGGTGATGGCCACGTATTCGATGGACCATTTCTGAGTGGTCATGATATCCGGACTTTTGGCGGCTTTGCCCTCTTCATACTCCTTGTTGATTTCCTCATCGGAAACCTGAATGCCATCGAGGAAACGCGCGTGGGGAATGCGGACGAGAGAGGCTTTCACCTTCTGCTGGTTGCGGGCGTAGTCGCGTTCCGCTTCTTTCGGATTGTAGGCCAAGCCGGCACCGAGGAGTTCGCGGAGTTTCTCAAGCAGCATGAAGTCGCCCACGACTTCGCGCAAATCACCAACGGTCATGCCAAGACGGCTGAGTTTGTAGGGGCCAGCCATCTGACTTTGACCAAAGTAGTTGGGACGTTCGATGAAGAGGCCGTCATTCGACCCTTCTCCGGCATAAAGTTGGAACTTGGCGGGATCAAATTTCCCATTGGTCTGGAAGGCGGCGAGGGTGGTGATGTGGCTTTCCGCCTCCTCGGGGGTCACAGCGAGTCCGAGCCGGGCGGCCTCCTCACGGATCATGCGCATGACAGCGACATAACCAATCTGGGAACCCGGAGGCATGAGACTGGACAGAACATCCATGCCCGGCAACTGCAGGTGGCTGGCCACGGTGGCATGGCGCTCCATGTTCTGGTAGTCGCGGGCGGTGATGTCTTTGCCGTAGATGCTGCCGAGCACGGTGGAACCACCGGGGTGCCCGCTGTGGGTATCAGTTCGCACGTAGAACCATCCGAACGTGATACACACGACGACGGTGACGACAAGGAGGACGGATTTCTGGTGGTGGCGAAGGAAATCGAGCATGGGATGAGCGGCGAGTAAACTAGCGGGGACGGGATAATCGGTCAATCAGGGAAACGGGAATCTTCAGGATCGGTCGCCATAACCCTGCGGGCGGTCACGGTGCCAGCCCCAGGCCGACTCGACAATCGAGCGGATGGCCTGGTGGCGGGGCACCCAGCCGAGTTCCTGGCGGGCCTTCGAGCTGTCGGCATAAAGGGCGGGAGGATCGCCCTCCCGACGCGGCGCGGCCTCCCATGGAACTTTGAGACCCGTCACCTCTTCGACGGCGGTGATGATTTCGAGCACGGAGGTCGGGGTGCCGGTGCCGAGATTGTAGTCCACGAACGTGTGCGGTTTTTCCAAGGCCGGGAAAACAGCGATGTGGGCCCGGGCAAGGTCGTCCACGTGGATATAGTCGCGCAGACAGGTGCCATCGGGGGTCGGATAGTCGAGACCGAAAACCTTCAGGGCCGGACGCGTGCCCCGCGCGGCATCAATGGCGAGCGGAATAAGATGGGTTTCCGGGTCGTGATCCTCGCCGATGCTTCCATCCTCGGAAGCCCCCGCGGCATTGAAATAACGGAAGACAGCGGCGGAGAAATCCTTGGCGTAACAAATTGCGCGCAAGGCGTGTTCGATATCGAGCTTCGTCTGCCCATAGGGATTGATGGGGGCCTGCGGGAGCGTCTCGATGATGGGGAGGGTCTTGACCTCGCCGAAAGTGGCGCAGGTGCTGGAGAAGACAAATTTGGTAACGCCTGCTTCAGCCATGGCATCGAGCAGTTGCAGGGTGGCACCGACGTTGTTGAGGTAATACTTCAAGGGTTCCTGCACCGATTCGCCCACGTAGGCGAAGGCGGCGAAGTGCATGACAATGTCGATTTTTTCGTCCTGCAGGATGCGGGTCATCGCCGACTTTTCGCCCAAATTCACGTCGTAGAAGGGAATCCCTGCGGCGACGGCGCTGCGGTGACCAAAGACGAGATTGTCAACCACCACCGGACGGTGCGCGGCCTTGATCAACTGCTTCACACAGTGGCTACCGATGTAGCCCGCTCCGCCAACAACAAGGATATTCATAAGGATGGAATGGAATGCCCATCCTAGCCGCAGGAGGATCATTCTCAACCGGAATTGCCTTCGTTTTTTCGGCAGATAGCCAAAAGCACGATGAAAAATCGCCATTCCCCGCCGCTTTGAACATTTCGGACTTTCGAATTTTCCGCTTTCCGTTACCATCGGTGAATATGAAATGGCGCGTAGTGGCGGTGGGAAAGCCGTCTTTGGCCTATGCGAAGACCGGCATCGAGGACTATCTCGGCCGATTGCGGCACTATGCCGAGGTGGAAATGGTTTGGATTAAGGAGGGAGCCGGAGAGCCGGAGACGACACGGCGGCTGCTCGACCAGTGCTCCGGCTGCCGGGCCTTTCTGCTCGACGAAACCGGCCGATCGCTCACCACGCGCGAATGGCTCGACCAAACCCGCGAACTCCGCGACACCGGGACAAAAAAGGTGGCCGTGCTGATTGGCGGAGCCGATGGACACCCGCCCGCATTGCGCGCCGCCGTGCCCGATCGCTGGAGCCTCGGGCGTCATACCCTCCAACACGAACTCGCCCTCCTCGTCTGGCTGGAGCAACTCTACCGGATCCACACCCTCGACCGCGGCGAACCCTACCACCGCGACTAACCCATCTTTTCGCATCTTTCTCTCTACTTTTCGCAGATTCTAGTTGCCAAACCCCCATTCTTCATGGTTTTTTAAGTTTGAGGTTAATTTTATTCTCATAATTCTATGGCGCTGACCTCGCACGAACGAATCACTCAAAAAACGCGTAATCCCTACAAGGCGATTGTTTTGGAAAGCCGCGCCGGGGCGTGCTCGGTTATGATCCGTGCCCTTGAGGCCGAAGGCACCTCAGTTGAACTGGTGCGGACGCCGGATGAGGTTGGCAGCCATTGGGAAAATCTCGACATCCTGGTAGTGGATGCAGTGGAAAAGGATGAAACCCTGCGTCAATTGGTCAAATGGGCCCGCCAGACGGGCAACGACCCTTATGTCGTGGCTGTCGGAGACGGCGAACACGATCCCGCCTGGCTCACTGGTGGACGCCGCGGAGCCCATGCCTCGATGGCTGAACCGGACGAGCAATCAGCCCGTCTCGTGTTGGCGGATGCCCGGGGATGGCTCGCCGCACGCGAACCCGCTCCCGCCGCCCCGCAGCCGGTAACCCGTTTGCCTGCCCCCCGGACTCCCCCGCCATCCGCGCCGGTGCGTGCGCAGTTGCCAGATTGGCTGCCGCCGCTCATGGACAAGACGTCCGCCGCCATGGCTGTTTTCGATACGCAGATGCGCTATCGGCTGTGCAACCGTGCTTGGCGCGATCTGTTCGGACTCTACGAGACCGAAGTGAATGGACGTTCGCACTTTGAAATTTTTCCCAACCTCGGAAGCGGTTGGAAGGAAGCGTATCAACGCGCCCTCGCCGGAGAAAGCCTCGCCCGCGAGGAAGACCATGTTCTGTCCTCATCGGGAGTTGCCCTGCCCCTGCGGTGGGAGATTTCGCCCTGGCGCGATAGTGGGGGTCAACCGGGCGGAGTCATCGCCATTTTTGAACCGCGCACCACGACGGCACCTACCGGAGGTTCTCAACATTTTGAAGCAGGGCTCGGGCGATCCGTTTTGAAATCCACCTCCGGATGGATGGTCGTTCAGGATCCGCACGGCATCATTCTCGGCTCAAGCAAAGGATTCTCGGGCGCGGTCGGTCGCCAGGGCCGCATGTTCGGGCGCAGTTACTGGGAAGCTGCCCACGTGCTCGAAACCAGTCTTTCCGCCGAGGATTTCCGCACGACCATGTTGAACTGGAGGACCGGGGGCGAATTCCCCTTCCCTGCCAAGATTACCGAAATTCTCCAGAGTGTTGACGGGGAGAAATACGAAATCGAATGGTCGCTCTTCCCCCACTATCGGGATCCCACCGAAGACATCCACGGCATCGTGCGGATCGGCGTGCCCCGGGCCGTGACATCGGAAGCTATCAAGCCCGCGAAATCCATCGGCATGACCGCCCCCGGTCCGGTGAAGAAGGAAAAAGAACCTTCACCCTTTGATGCGGAATTGCCTGCCGTGGCCGATTGGAATCTCCCATGGGAAGAAGACATGCCTGTCCTGCTCTGGGAAGTGGACGCCAGCGGCGTCTTCCGACGGGTTGGGGAAGGTCTTCGACGTTTCGCCGGTCTGAGCGGCTCGAACAAATCCCACGCCGATGCCTTTGGCAGTCGCATTTCCCTCACTCCCGCATGGTTCCAGAAAGTAAGTGCCTGCCTGCGCGGCGGATTGCCCGTGGACGAAACGATGTCGGTCGCCACCGACGAAGGGCCGCGCTTGGTGCGCTTCATCGGAGCCCGCGCGGAAAATGAGACTCTGCGAGGATGGGCGATGACTCTGCCCGCCGGCACCAGCGACGGCGCTCCCGCTGCGGATGCCCTGCGGCTTGCCGCCTCCGAAGCCGAGAAATCGATGCTCCGCGAACGGCTCGACCAGCTCGTGCGCGCTCTCGGCGAAGCCCGCGAACTCTCACCCCGCCCGACAAATGCCGATGATGACTGGAACGAAATCGGCCGTCATCTTCCGCTCGCGGTTGTCGTGCTCGATGCCCAGGGTGATGTGCTCGCCGCCAATGATGCCCTCGCCTCCCTGATCGGACAATCCCACGAGCGTGGGGTTTCTTTTGGAAAATGGCTGGCGGAAAAGGCACTCGCCTCGGAAGACGATCTCGGGCGCTGGCGTTCTCTCGGTTGGCGGAAGCAGGTGCCATGCGTCCTCCGCGTCGCGGGATCCGGAGGAGTGGAAAAGTCCATTGAACTCCAATCCAGATTGATCGGAGATGGTCGCATGCTCGTAGTCGCCCGTGACGTGACCGACGAGACAAGGGCCACCGAAATGCTTCGTGCCAGCGAGGCGAAGTTCCGTGGTTTCTTCCACGAAGCAGCCATCGCCATGGTAGTCGTGAACGGTCTTGGTGAGGTGGTCGATGCGAATGAATCGCTTGCAAACCTGATGGATCGCAAACGCCGCGAGATCATCGGCTCGGATCTCGACACCTTGCTTGATGGCGGATGGGCCAAAGCGCAGACCCTCGAGCCGGGACGTTCGACGCTCCTGACCACCAGCGATGGCAAACCGGTGCGTGTGGCGCGATTGGATCGCCCGGTCGCCAATGAAGCCGCCAATGCCATCCTTGTCATTGAGGAAAGCGTTTCCGCAACAGCCCCCGCGCTCGTTCCGTATTTCCCGCCCCAAGCACCCATCGTCGAGTCCCGCCGCCTCGGGGCCCTGCGCCATCGTGTGAATAACGATCTCCAGGTGCTGGCCACGCTTTGTTCCATCGATGCCGGCACACCCGGACCACGAACGGCCTCGTTGCAACGTCGCCTTCAAGTCGCGTCTCTCGCCTATGGCTCGACTCTAACAGCCTCCGAGATCGAGGAAGCGGTGGATGCATCCGCATTTCTCGGTCGCGTGGCCAATCTCGTCAGCCGCGAAACCGGACTACCGTCCGAGGCCATCGAACGTTCATTGGAGCCCGTCTTCTTGCCCGCTTCGAAATTCATGATGCTCGGTCTGGCCGCCCGCGAGTTGCTCGACAATGCCCTGCGCCATGGCCATGGACCGGTTTGCCTGAACTCCGGCACGCTCGGTGGTTCGGCGTGGATCGAAGTGACCGACCACGGCCCGGGTGTGGCCGAAGGATTCTCCCTCAACCGCGACGCCGGACTCGGTTTGCGCATCGTGGAAATGGCCTGCGAGGATCTCGGCGGTCGCCTGACATGGTCGTGCCACCAGTCCACCTGCTTCCGCATGGTCATTCCGGCCACCCCCGGCGGATCTCCCGAGCACGAGGCATGAAATCGGGCGCGCGTATCCTCATCGTACAAGACGAGCCTCTCGTGGGCAACCTGCTGGCCATGGAAGTCGAACGCATGGGCTTCCGGGCCCTGGGGCCCGCCGTCGATGTCTCGTCCGCACGCGCTCTGCTGCGCACCGGCCGGCCGGATGCCGTGCTCGTCGATTACGACCTCGGGGCCGGTGGATCATCACAGGCCCTGGCCGAGGAAGTCCGCCGCGTCTGGCGTGTCCCAGTCGTGCTCGTGTCCGGTCATGTCGGCGAGGCGGACTTCGAACGTGCGGTTGCATCCATCGCGCCCGATGGCGTGCTCGGAAAACCAGTGGACATGGGTTTGTTAGGAAAAATGCTCGCCCATGCCCTCGGCAGCCGCGGCACCGGGGAATCCGAATCTCCCGCCTCCCAACTCACCGAGGGTGTCCTGACCACCGACCTTGCCGGCATCACCCGCTCGGTCAATCCAGCCGCCGCGCGGCTGCTCGGAATGCCCGCTTCCGAATGTCCCGGCCGGGCCATCGATGATCTTGTCGAACTGATCGACCCGGCCGGCGAACGCGTGCAACTGACCCGTTGGGCTCGCGCCATGGGCAAGGATGTCTCGACCGGTCTGCTCGACCTCGCCCTGCCCGGCGGACGCCGCCAACCGGTGAAGATCCATTTTGGACTCGCCCGCAGCGCGGCCGGTGGCCTCACCGGCATGACGGTGGTGCTCACACCCGTTGAACCCCCGCCGGACCACGAGCAATCTTCCAGCGAAGGATGGCGCTGGCTCGAAGCCCAAGACGACGCACCCGTCGTCGTGCTCGCTCCCGACGAATGTGTCGTCTATGTGCATGCGGTTGCATCATCGTTGTTAGGATTGGATGGTCCGGCCATGGTTTCCCGCTCTTGGGACGCGGTGCTCGCCGATGCCGGATGGTCGCTTGCCGGTTCCGCCCGCTCGGGAAAACAATCGGCGGTCTTTTCCTTGCAACGTGGGGATGGCGGACGCCTCGCCGGCCAGGTGCTTCCTTTTGACAATGGCCATCTCGTCTTCCTGCGCGATGCCAGCCGCGAGGACGAGGAAAAGCGCGCCGAAGATCGCGCCCGCCGTCTCGAGGATCTCGGTTACCTCGCGCGTGGATACTCGCACGAACTGAACAACCGTCTCACCGCCATCCTCGGAGGGCTCAGCCGCGTGGAATCCCATTTGGCCGGACAGGGCGGGCACTGGCAGGAAGACCTGGAGTCGGTGCGCCAGGCCGCCGCCGAAGCTGCCGGATTCGTCCGTCAAATCGGGGTCTTCTCCCGCGGGGGCAAACCGATCCGCCGCCCTATCGACCTCGCCGTCTGGCTCAAGGGCGTGTGGCCGCGTTTGCCACGACGTCCCGGTGCGACCTACCAATGGACCATTGAAGATGGATTGCCTCCTTTACTCGTGGATGCCCTCCAACTCGAGCGTGCCCTCGACAATCTCTTCCGCAACTCGAATGCCGCCCTCTCCATCCCCGGTGGACGTGTGGGCTTGCAAGTCACCGCGAGCGGCAGCGGAAGCCGTCGCGCCATCGACATTCGTGTCGAAGACAACGGCCATGGTGTTGATGAAAATCTTCTCCCCCACCTAACAGAACCGTATTTCACCACCCGCTCCGCCGAGAATGCCACTGGCCTCGGCCTCACCATCTGCGATGCGATTGCCCGGGCCCATGGCGGCCACTTGGAAATCCAATCGAGGCCCGGGCAATCAACGACCGCCACCCTGCGTTTCCCGGTCAGCTCGCCCGATTCCCCCTCCCCGGCGAAGACCACTCCGAAGCTTGAATCCGGCGCGCCTCCCGTTTCTCTCGAACCCGCCGCCTCGCTATCCCATTCTCCACTGCGCGTGCTCGTGCTCGAAGATGAAGCGATGGTCCGCAAAGCCGTCTCTTTCGTGCTGCGCCGGGCCGGTTGGGAAGTCCGCGAAACCGAAGTCGGGGAAGAAACCATCGCCGCGTGGGAAGATGCCCGCGCCAATGGCCGCCCATTTCATGTCATTGTCTCCGACCTGACCATCCGCGGAGGCATGGGCGGCGTCGAGACCATTCGCCGGCTCCTCGCCCTCGATCCGAAGTTGAAGGCCGTCGCCTGCAGTGGTTACTCCGACGATCCCGTCATGGAAGACCCCCGGCGTTTCGGCTTCCACTCGGCTCTCCCCAAACCCTTCGATCCGCCCGACCTCATTGAAGCCGTCAAGGCCGCCGTCGCGAGCAATGAAAATCAGATGGTGAGGTAAAACCTTGCGTCTCGCGATTGTCCCCTGCCCCGCATTTCCCGGGTCAATACAACTCGACGACAAACTGTTTCATCCACTCGGCGGTGCTGATGCGCACCGCATGATTGCCGTGGCGATAGGGACGTTCGACTTCGAAGTTGATGGCGGCCACACCCGTGGCCCTCGAGATGCCGATGCGTGGCACTTTCAAGGCAAGCCCCGGCAGAGGATCGCGCGGAGATAACGTTTGGGTGATTCGTTCATGCAACCGGTGCACTTCCACCCGCACGTTCTCGGGTTTTCCCGGATCGGGCGCGCCGTAAAATGACCACTCGTCTCCGTGAAGATAACGGAGCGGAAACAAACCCTCCGATGGATAGGACCAAACACCGGAGGCGGCTCGTCCGCTATTGTCGAGCACCCACATGGTGGAGAAACCATTGTTGCCGGCACCGAATCCGGTGCGGGCCATGGGCGGATTCAGAATCCAGGCGCGATGCCCCATGATGCCGCGGTTGTTCTCACCGGCGTCTTCCACTCCACGGTAAACCACGGTCGGTTCCCCGATGTCGGTGGTGATGTTGCAACTATCGGTGAAGTGACCATGGTCATGTCCGGAGCGCCCCGCGCGTTCGCAGGCCAGTGCCGCCTCGCGCGCGCGTTCATTCAAAACGGCATCCGCGACCACCTCATGCGGAACGTTGCTGAGGAAACGATAGAGGTTGAGCGAATTTTCGGCTGCTTGGATCGGTGCCGGCACACCTGGCGGCGCGGGCTTGGCGAGGATACGCTGGATGCCGGCTTCAATGTCCTTGCGGGTGCGATTGTAATACGCACCTCCGATCGGCGGCTCGATCCATGACGCGGCAGACGGGGCTGGCGGGATGTCCATGTCGCGTTTTCCCCAGACTGGATCGGAAAGCGCCCGTATCTCACGCAGATAATCGGCGTCATCATCCGCCAAGCGCGCGAGCTCGATGGGCATGGTGCGTTTGTCGGCGGGCAGTTGGACCATCACTGCGCTATCCTCGACTTCAAGTATCCGCACCTCGATGGACCGTCCATCTTTGTTGGTCAGCGAGGTGCGCAAGGGGCGACGTCGCCCCGTGTCCGGCCGTGCTTCCCGATCCGCGAAAAGCGGGACAGGCGACATCGCCGCGAGCGCGCCAAAAAGGCCATGGAGGATGGGACGCCGCCGCATCATGGAGTGAATCGTAGGAGGTTCCAGCCGCCCTGCCAACAGAAAAACCAACAAGGGCAAGATGCCCGATCCTGTCAGTTTGGCACCAGAAACGACAAAGAGTAACCAGTTCGACAGGGCAAGACCGGGACGGTCTTGCTACGCTTCTGGTTGAGGCTCGGTGGCGGAGTCCCGCTGAGCTTCTATGACAATCGTAGCAAGAGCGTCTCGCTCTTGCCCTGCAAGGAGGTGGCGACAGAGATTGCAGAAGACCATGAATGCAACCATAACCAACCGGCTTCTCCTTCTCGTCACCCCTCCCCTATTGTTCACACTCCTCGGCTGATGCAGGCAGGCAGCCCCGATGTAGGATCGCGGCGGAGGGCGTCCAGCTGGAGCAAAGAAGCCACCGAGAGGGCATCGCGGATCTCGTTGCGGCGCGCCATGGCGATGGCTTCCACGAGCGGAAGCCGTCGCACCGCCAACTTCTCCGTATCTTCCGGCGATGCTTGGCCGTGCGTGATGCCGGTGGCGAGATAAGAAATCGACCGCTCGTTGGTGGTCGAATTGGAAAGCTGCATCTCAAGGATCGGCCGGAGTTCCTTGGCAAGCAGACCGGTCTCTTCCGCCAGTTCACGCCGGGCACAAGCCTCCGGATCCTCGTCCGCCGGGGCTCCGCCCTCCGGAACTTCCCACTCGTAGGTGCCGGTGGGAAACCGATATTGGCCAACCAGCCAGGTGTAACCGTCTTCATCCACCGGGATCACCGCCACGGCGGTGTTCTTGAAATGCACGACCCCGTAGATTCCGGGTTTCCCCGCGGGATTGGTCACCTGGTGCTCGACGACCCGGATCCAAGGGTTGTCGTAGATTTCAGCGGTGTGGTTGATTTTCCACGGGTTTTTCTCAGGCATTGCGGAATCTGGCGGCGGACACTGGCCGGGGCAAGAGCGGCCTCCAAAGACCTGTCATATCCGGGCGGGAGAATTTTCTGCTTCCCATGGGAAATGATCCAGTGCATGTTCATAAAGACATGCTTGCCAAACTCACATCCGCTACCGTGCACGGGGTCGAAGCCATCGAGGTGGCCATCGAAGTCCATGCCGCCATGGGACTGAAAAAGACCGTGATCGTGGGCCTGCCGGACACGGCGGTGAAGGAATCGGGTGAACGGGTGCAGGCCGCTACCCGCAATAGCGGGTTTGGATTTCCCAGCGGGCACACGACCGTCAATCTCGCGCCCGCCGACTTGAAAAAGGAAGGACCGTCATTCGATTTGCCCATCGCGCTCGGCATGATCGCCTGCACGGAACTCGGCGGCGAGGACTTCCCTCTCGATGAGACGGTGGTGGTCGGCGAACTCGCGCTCGACGGTAGCATCCGCCCGGTCAAGGGTGTGCTCGCCGTCGCCATCGAAGCGAAACGATGCGGACGCGCCCGTATGATTGTGCCGGCGGAGAATGCCCCGGAAGCGGCGCTGGTTGACGGCCTTGATGTGATTCCCGTGACCACCCTTCGCGATGCCTGGGAAGTGGCAACCGGAGCGAGTTGGCGTCAGCCCTACCACCTCGATCGCGCCGAGTTTTTCGCAACCCATGCCAGTTATCCCATCGACTTTACGGATGTGAAAGGCCAGCACTCGGTGAAACGCGCCCTCGAAGTCGCCGCCGCCGGCAACCACAATGTTTTGCTCATCGGCCCGCCCGGCACCGGAAAGAGTATGCTCGCCTCGCGTTTGCCCACCATCATGCCCGGCATGTCGGAAGAGGAAGCCATCGAAGTCACGAAAATCCATTCCATCGCGGGACTGCTCGACACGCGGAAAGGATTTCTCGCCACCCGGCCGTTCCGTTCTCCCCACCACACGATCTCCGAGGCCGGTTTGTTAGGCGGCTCGACGAACCCCCGGCCGGGCGAAGTTTCCCTGGCCCACCACGGTGTGCTTTTCCTCGATGAACTGCCGGAGTTCAAACGCGGCACCCTCGAAGTCATGCGCCAGCCCCTGGAAGACGGCAAAGTCACGATCAGCCGAGCGGCCGGCAGTCTGACATTTCCCGCGCGGTTCATGTTGGTCGCAGCCATGAATCCATGCCCCTGCGGTTACCATGGCGACCCGAAACGGGAATGCCGATGTTCGCCGCGCCAGATCGAAACCTACCGCCAGCGCATCTCCGGTCCGTTGTTGGACCGGATCGACCTGCATATCGAAGTGCCCCAGGTCGAATACCGAGAATTAAAAAGCGGAGCGACCGGGGAATTGTCTTCCATCATCCGCGCCCGTGTCGAAACGGCCCGTGCCGTCCAGAAGGAACGCTACGCCGGACACAAAGGCAAAATCGTGACGCGCACGAACAG
>JBJTQJ010000112.1:0-89541 GCA_046075565.1 Verrucomicrobiales bacterium
TTGACGGCGTGAGCCGTCAAAGCCTCGCCCGCATATCTCACACCTGTTCTACTGCGGCTTGCCCTTCCCCGCCGTGGCGGCGTTGCGCTTGCTCACTCCTCGGGTAGTATGTTTCCATACAGCCCATCGTCCCTCGCCGCGCGCGCCTTGCCACACCGGGAAATGCCGGCGCCTCGTCACGAAAAGTGTGAGATATGCGGGCTAAAGCAAAGCGACAGGCAATCCCGCCAGCCCGACCAATATCTTTCCCTGCTCAACGGTCTTGGACGTGATTAACCAATCAACATTTGATTCCCATCTAGGACACTGATCCAATTTTCAACCGGAACGATATGATCCGCTGGTTCGCTTCGCGTTCTGCCGAAATTTAGTCGTCGAGAGTGTCGAATTTTCAGGAAGAAATTTTCGACGTGACAATTGGGAGGAATAAACCCATGATGTGGCAGATGACCCTCCGCGCGCCCTCCATCGCTTGTCTGGCATTTCTTCTCCAAACCCCGAGCCTGCTCAAGGCGGTGGATACGGATGGCAATGGGATTTGTGATGTGTGGACCGCCCGTTACGCGGCACAGGGTTTGGTGCCGGGCGAGGATTCCGATGGTGATGGAAAGACCAACGAGGAGGAAGCGAAAGCGGGGACGGATCCGCGCGACCCGAGTCATTCTTTTGTCGTGGACTTTCTGGACGTGGCCGCGAATGTCGATTTGGAAGTGCCGGCGCAACCGGGCAAACGCTACCGTCTTTTTTCGGCTCCCTTCCCGAACGGTCCATGGTCGCCCGTTGGACTTGCCGTCGTGGCCAATGGCTCGCGGGTGGCATTTGACGACCCGGATTCAGTCGCCGGCAAGACGTTCTACCGAGTTGGGGTGGAGGATACGGATACCGATGGCGATGGAGTGTCCGATTGGGCGGAGTTGCAGCTTGGTTTTAATCCGACGCTTGGCGACAGCTTTTCGAGCGGTAGTCCGAACGGAGATGGTGCAGCGGCGGTCGCTTGGGCGCAGGCGACCATGCAAGGTGGATTGAACATCACCACTGTGGTTGGAGATGCCTACGAAAAAGAAAACACAAATGCGCGTTTTACGTTCACGCGATCGGCAGGGGCATGGCCGTTCGCCGTATTCCTCCGTCCGGCGGGCGTTTCCCGTCCCGGAGCCGGCACCGCCGGGTCAGGAGAGTATAGCATCGAGGATGGAAATGGCGCCGCGGTGAGTCACCGACTCATCATCCCGGCCGGGCAATCAACGATGGACTTGGTGGTGAGACCCATGACGGATACAAAAACCGAAGTCCCTGAGGAGGTCCGCTGGACAGTGGGTGGCACGAGTCATGTGGTGACAGCTCGGGTTTGTGACGCGAAGCCCACGCCGGAAAACATTCGGCTTTTTGTTGCTTATCTCAAGCCGAGGCCGGGGGTAACGAGCTTGGGATCGGGGATGGCGAGCCTCCGCTTGGCAGGGGACAATGCCAAGGGTTCGTTGGTTGTTTCGTTCACCAATCTCAAAGCTCCGGCAAGTGCCTCTCAGCTGCTCGCTGAAGGTGGAGGCACCCTTCTCTCGGTTCCTCCCTCCGGTTATGGCGGCATCAACTGGCCGGTGGTAGCTGGCCAACAATACACGGCGGACCAATTGGTCCTTGATGCGTTGATCTCCGGAGAGCTTTCTTTCATGGTCTTCACCAGCGCGGCCACCGGCGGTGAAATCGGCGCGAATTTCCAATGGGTGACCGGATCGACGGCTTTCCAGCTCCCAGCACCGCCTTCGCCGGTGCTCCCGGTCACGGGCGACGCCCTCGACCGTGAAATCGCGAGGTTCCTCACTGAGGCAACTTTTGGTCCAAACATGGACGATATCATTGCCATGCGGAATCGGGTGCAAACCCACGGGGGAGATCGCATTGCCGCCTTTGGTGCATGGATCGACGAGCAGCTTCTTCTGCCTTCTCCGTCGCATGAAGCTCTTACGCGTGCGGGCAACGAGAGGGAGTTTGCCGCGTATGCCAACCCCGATGATCCAACGAAAATCAATCTCGCCCGCGACCCCAACCAGACGAATCGTCGCGGGGCATGGTGGACCGTTGCAATGAACTCGCCGGCACAACTCCGGCAGCGAATGGCCCATGCCCTCGGGCAAATCTTCGTGGTCTCCGAAGCGGACGCCCAGATCTACGAGCGCGCTTACGGGCTGGCAAATTACTACGACATGCTGGCGGAACGCGGGAGTGGTTCTTTCAGGCACTTGCTGGAAGGCGTGAGCCTCCATCCGGTGATGGGCCACTATCTCTCCCACCTCCGGAACCAAAAGGCGATCATCAATGGTTCGGGTGTCGTGCTGGTGTCGCCGGATGAGAACTATGCGCGAGAGGTTATGCAGCTCTTCTCCATCGGGCTCGTGCGATTGTATCCAGATGGTACCCTCGTGCTCGGCGCGGATGGACTACCGATTCCGACCTACACACAAAATGATATTACCGAACTAGCCCGCGTGTTTACCGGTTGGGCGTTCAGTGTCTATAACAACCCCAGCGCCAGCAACACGGTCGTCCCCAACACCGACTTCAATCGCACCGCAGGCAGCGAGCGTTTCGAGGACCGTTGGACGAATCCGATGAAGATGTTTCCGACCTTCCATGACACGGGTGCCAAGTCTTTCCTCGGTTTGAGTGTTCCGGCCAGTCAGACCGGTGAGCAGGATTTGGCGATGGCTCTCGACCATCTCGCGGCCCATGCGAATACCGCGCCCTTCTTGGCCCGCCAGTTGATCCAGAGATTCACTTCGGCCAATCCATCTCCCGGCTATACCCACCGGGTGGCGCAGGTTTTCACAACGAGCGGTGGCAACCTCGGCCAAACCATCAAGGCTTTGCTGCTGGATCCCGAGGCGAGGGACGCGTCACTGCCACTCTCGGTTACTAGCGCTGGTAAACCGCGTGAACCCTTGTTGCGCCACGTGGGATTGTTGCGCGCCCTGGAAGCCAGGCCGGAGCTTCTGCTATCCGATCTTTCCAGTCACGGGTATCCGGCGGAGGAATTGGCAAAGTTTCCGGCGGGGGCGCGGCATGTCCGTTATTCCAACACGGATCAGGATCTGGTGCAGACCCCGATGGACGCGCCGAGTGTATTCAATTGGTATCGCCCGGATTTCGCCCCTCCCGGGCAACTTTCGGAGAATGGATTGAACGCGCCCGAGTTCCAGATTGCGAATGAGACCACCATCGTCAGAGGCATCAACTACCATTATTCTCCCATTTTTAGCGGCAACGGTCAATCAACAGTCGATTTTCCGGATTATGTCGGCAAAGGCTATACGCCCGATGCCGACCACATGAAGCCGAATTGGCAGCAACTCTCCAATCTCTATCTCTCCGAAACCGATACCACCGGTGATGGGATCTTCAATCAGAGCGATACCACGACTTTCAACAATCCCACCGCGTTGCGGGCCGCCGTGACCAAGGTCGTGGATCGTCTTGATCTGCTCCTTTGTGAGGGCTCTCTCAAAGCGAAATACGGGGATACGCCGGGCACTCCGCGCTCCATCCTCATCGACGGTGTCCTTTCGATTCGTTCAGGTTCGAACAATGATGCCACTGGCCAGGCGCGATCCATGGATGATCGGATCAAGGCCGCCGCGTATCTGATCACCAAGAATCCAGCTTTTGCCGTGCAAAAATAGAATCCCCGATCATGAACCCTCCCATCAAAAATCATGAGAAGGAACGGCTCCGTGGGCGCCGTGACTTCCTGCGCCAAACTTCCTGCGCCGCTCTAGGAGTAACAGGTTTGGTTAATGCGCTTGCCCATCTGCGATTGATGACGGCGGCCATGGCCCAGGGAGCGCCCGGCGGAGGATACAAAGCGCTGGTTTTCCTCTTCAAGAATGGAGGCAACGACTCCAACAACATGATCGCGCCCTCCGCTGCTCCCGGGGATTCGCCAGCGCGGGCCGACTATGAAGCCGGGCGGGGGGTGCTCGCCCTGCCGAGTGCGAGTCTCCACCCACTGAACATCCCTACGACCTGCCGGGCCTTCAATCAATACTATGCAGGCCAGATTCAACCACTGGGATTTCATCCTTCTGCCGAGGCGTTGGCGAGTCTCTTTAATCAGAATAAATTGGCTGTCGTGGCCAATGTCGGCACGCTGGCCTTCCCGGTGCCCTCACGTGCGGCCTACAGTTCCGGTCAAATAACCCTGCCATCGCAGCTATTCTCTCATTCGGATCAACAGATGCAGTGGCAGAGTTCTTTGCCGGATCGTCCGTTTACCAGTGGATGGGGTGGTCGCGCTGCTGATTTGCTGCACGGGTCCTACAATTCACCATCGGCCTCGAAGGTTTCCATGTCCATTTCCCTTGCCGGGGTGAACTCTTTCCAGATTGGCACCGGTGGAGATGTCGTGCAGTATGTGGTGCAACCCTCGGGCACGGTCAATCTCGCCGGGTATGGGACAAATTATGTAAACGCGCTCAATCCCGATGGAAGTTACAAAACAACCGACACGGGCAAACGTTTCAAGGCCTTCGAGGATGTGATGCGCCTGACGCACGACAATCTGCACGAGGAAGAATACAACCGGATTCTCCGGCGCGCCCGCGCGACCGAGGGAATCATTGGGTCGGCCCTCGAAGTCACCGCGATCCCGGCTACATCCTCGACCCTCGATACCACGCTGGACACCCATTTTGCCCAAGCCAAGCACTCGCTTGGAGATCAATTGAAGATGGTGGCCAGACTCATTGCCGGACGCAGCCTCTTGGGAAATCAGCGCCAGATCTTTTTCGTGCAGGTCGGCGGTTACGACACCCACCAGAATATGCTGGCCAGCCACGCGAACCTGATGTCGGAGCTCTCGACCGGGATGAAGGCTTTCCACGATGCCCTGAATTCCCCCGAAGTGAATGCTTGGAATGAGGTGGTCACCTTCACCGCCTCGGATTTCAACCGAACCTTCACGCCGAACAACACGGATCCCAGCAAAGCCGGGAGCGACCATGCCTGGGGTGGCCACGCCCTCGTCATGGGCGGGGCTGTCCAAGGAGGCAATTTGTATGGGCAGTTTCCCATCCTCAAGACCGGGAATGCCACCGGTTCAATCGATGCGGGAAATAGCGGACGAGGGCGATGGATTCCGGGGACATCCGTGGATCAGTATTGCGCCCACATGGCCCGTTGGCTCGGAGTCGGTTCAAACGAATTGGCCGCCATTTTCCCGAACTTGCCGCGATTCGATGATCCATTCACGTCTTCGACCGCGAATCTCAACTTCCTGTGAGCAGCGCTTCCCGCTTCCCGCTTCTATTGGCCGCCGGGTTGCTCGTGTTGGTAGCGTCTGTCCTGTTCTTGGTCTTTTCACCGGGGAAGGAAAGCGATCCGCCGCCCGAGGTTCCCTTATCCTCTTCCATTCCCGTTACACCACCTCGTCCGCCGGTGACGGATCATCCGTCCATGGCCATGGTATCGGACCTTCTCTCGCCGGAGGTCGACGCGGAGCGGGATTTGGAAATCCTTGAAATACTTTTAAACGACTTCGCCCGCGCGCTTGGGGAAAATCCGGTGGGCGAGAATGATGAAATCATCGCCGCGCTCCAAGGGATGAATGCCAAGGGGCTGAGGTTTTTCCCCGCCCAACATCGAGCTCTCTCGCCGGAGGGCAAACTGCTCGACCGTTGGGGCACACCATGGTTCTTCCACGCCCTTTCTGGGAGAAGCATGGATATCATCTCGGCGGGTCCGGATGGTGAATTCGGCACGGGTGACGACCTGCGCGGTGAAAAGACGCGGTAGTCTTCGGTAGCGCCGAGAACCCCCCAAGAGGCACAAAGCTGCCGATCAAACGGGGTTGCTTGCCGTGTCGTCCGTGCCAAATGATTTGGGCAAAGGAGGTGGCTCGGCAGGCTTTTTGTCTGCCACGAAGACGACCAGAATCATGAGGATGAGTTGGACGATGGCAAAGGTGACCAGCGCGATGTAGGCCGCTTCCATGAAGCCGTAGCTGTGCAATCCGATGCCCAGCATGTTCGTGCCGAACCATGACCAGGCAGTCACGATATTGCCACCCATGGCAAGGACCATGAGTCCCTTCTCGCGGATCATGCCGCCCCATCGGGCGTGCAGGATGATGGCATTCCAGAGCACGATGAGTAGAGCCCCATTTTCTTTCGGATCCCATCCCCAGAAGCGTCCCCAGGACTGGTCGCCCCAGATACCGCCAAGGACCGTCCCGACGAAAGAAAAGAGAAGGGCGAAGCAGAGGACGCCATAGACGGCTCCTTGCACCACGCGTCGCATCTTCGCGTCGAAGAAACGGGCGCGGCAGAGATTCAGGATGAGCCAGAGAATGGCCATGAATCCGGCAAGGAAAACCGCGCAGTAGCCGAGTGTGATGATGAGCACATGGGTGGTGAGCCAGAAATTGCTGTCGAGCACGGCTTGTTTCACCTCGAGGGTATCACCATCGAAGGAAAGATGGTGGGCAATGAGCATGGTCCCGAAGCCGACGAGAGCGGCACATGCGCTGGCAATGCCGTTGCGGAGGAAGGCACGCTCAAGCACGAGGCAGAAAATGAGCACTCCCCAGCCGATGAAAATGGCGGAGGAATACAGGTTGGTTACCGGGGGGCGGCCACTCAACCAAATCCGAATGATGATGCCAAGGCTGTGCACGACGAGGGTAAGCAAGAGGATGCGGAAGGCGCTGTCGAAGAGTGCGCGCGAACCAGTCAGCCATGCCGCGAGCACGACCAGGAAAGCCGCGACATAAAGCACCATGGAGACATAAAATGGCTCGAAATCATTGAACCACGATTCGGAAGATGCCTTGTTCAAGCCCGCGAAATTTCTTTGGTCCAACCATTCCCGGTGGCGTTGGACCTCGGCATTGAACGAAGCGCCATTGTCTTCACCGATCCGGTGCCAGGCATCGGCGATGCGGGCCCAGTTGTCTAGGGCGTCGTGGACGGCCCCGCGGGCAACTTCGTCCAGCACGACGGTTCCGATGTCGCTCCAATTTTCCAACGCGTCGAGTTTGTCGCGCGGAGGTATGGCATAGAAACCGTGCAAACGTTGCACCGATTGGAAGGCCTGCAGGACCATCGACATCTCGCGCACGGCGGCCTCGTCGTAACTTTCCCCGCGTTGCATCCGCGCGGTCGCCGGAATCACCCGTTCCACCAGCGAGGGTAAGGCATCCATCCTCGCCTTGTAGTCGCGCAGGCCGGGTGGTTGGATGCTGTGCATGAGCCGCCCGAGCACGGTCATGCGCTCGTAGAGCGCCATCACTTGTTTGTCCAAGACCGTGCGGTAATCCTTAGGCTTCTTTTCGGCGGCCATGACGATTTCCTGGATTTTGTCGGTGGCCGGTCCGACTTCGGAGATTGAGAAACGCTTTTCCTTAACCTCGCCTTGGCGGTTGAAGAGGGCCTTCACCTCGTCGTTTTCAACAAGCAGGACCCTGCGTTTTCCAGCGGCGGGAGCATCGAAGAGCACTTCGGCCAGCCACTCGTTGTGGTTCATTTCAACCGCCGCCGAAGCATCGGTGGCTTTCTCCCGCAAGGTGGCCTTGCCATTGATTTCGCGCAACGCATTGCGGGCGACCGTGTCGAGAGGTTTGATCCGCCCGCCGCTCACCACCGGAATTTGCCCGAAGGCATGGTAGTCCGGTCCGGTCTTTGGCGCCGCTGGCGGTTTGGCCTCGTACAAGACGTAGATCAGGGCGAGGCCGAGCAGAAGAATGGGGAGGAATTTTTTCATGTCTGCGCGGGGGCTGCCGGGCGCTTCCGTTTGCCAAGGTGTTGCGCCAGACTAAGAGTGAATTGAAGTGCGAGACCGATGGTGACGATCACGCAGGCGATGTAGGGGATGAGCCAACTTGGATTTTCAACCACTTGCAGAATCGTCGTGGTGTCGTTGTTCTTGTAGCTTGCTTGGTAGAAGGTAAAGCCACCATGGCGCAGCGGATGGTTCATCCAGATGCGGATGTCCCGGCCCTCGGGCAGCTCGGCTTCGGTAAGCGTGACGTAACTGGAGAAGTCCTTCGGAATCTCCGTGCCGGGGTATTTATTATGCTGGAAATCGCGCAGGGTGAGACTGAATGGTTTGTAGGCGCGGGTCCCGCGAAGATTGATGTCCCATGCGCGTCCGGCGGAATCGCGCAGGCGCTGCTCGATGTTGTTCAAATCGAAGAGTGCGGAGACCGCCCATGTTCCATGATTGCGGTCGCCTTCCATCAGACGGATGAGGGCGTAGGGCAGATTGCGTTCATCCATTTGTTTGGCCAGTTCCATGCGGCGGACCTTCATGCCCTGACCTTGCCCGCGATCCGCGTTCACCGGTAGCCAATCGCTGCCCGACACTTGATCCATGGCCGTGGCGAGCATCCCGTTTTCGAAAAAGTCGATGACCTCGATCCGGAAGGGGGACTCGGGTGGCGAAATCACCGCCCCGGGTTTCAGAAGGTGATCGGGGATTACGATGTGTTTTTCCCGCGTCGGATCGGTGCGATCAACGATGGCCAGTTCGTAGTGATCCCTGACTATCGAATAATTGATGGTTTGCCCTTCGTCGATAATCATGTTCGACTCGCGGGCGCGCAGGCCGGTGAAGAGTTCGCCCAGAAGGATCAAGACGATGCCCGCGTGGATGAGTGAGATGCCGGCTTTTTTCCATGATAGCTTGAAGCGGGTCGCATGCGCTGCCACCAGATTGATGAGAAACACAGTGCCGAGCAGATACCCTCCCGGTAGCCAGAGTCGGAAGACCGGTTTCGGAGGGATGAGGGCGCCACGAGCCTCGTCCCATCCGCCGCCCGAATAGAAATCATACCATGATATCCATTGCCGATAGTAGATTTGCACAACCTCATTCAGACCGATATGGATTTGCGCAATTGTCGACGCAAACACCAATATCATGGCGAGGGCGAGCAAGACCACGGTGATCCGCAGGTCCCCGGCCACACGCAAGATAGAATGGAAAATACTCTTTTTCTCTGCCATGGCTTAGCGAAGTTGCAGGGACGAGAGGAAGGCGACAAAGGATTCCCTCTGTGCCTCGAGATGCGTGTGGCTGCCGCGCACGCGGGCGACCCAGGTCGTTCCGCCTTCGTCCCAGATGGCGGCGAGGATGCGGGCGCGATCCGGTGTTTCACCCGTTCCGCTTTGATCGTAGAAGCGCACCTCCCTTGGGCCGGCTTTCACCGCCGACAATACCCCGGCCGCCTCCGCATCGGGCATAGTGGACAGGCCGAGTTGCTGACGCCACATGTTCACGTTTTGGGCGTTGGTGCCACCGCTCAGGCGTATCAACGAGACATCGGCATCTTTCCCATCCGCTCCCGGAATGCGGAAGCTGGCGTCTCTCATGCCGGAAGCCGGCTGCTCTTCCCATCCGTTGGGGGCGACGAAACCCATTTTGACCGGAGCGGTTTGACCGGATGTAGATGGAGCGGGCGTGGCAGGCGGAGCGATAGGCGCCGACTTGGGGGCATCCCCGATTTGCAGCGTATTGATGAATTCCCGGAAAGCCGTGCGCGAGGCTTCGAGTGCCGGGGTTTGGCCGGACATTTTGAAGAACCATGTTTCTGACGGCAAAGCGAGCACCGCCCCGAGCATGAAGCCGTTCGTGCCATCCGGACGAGTGCCGGACAATTCGCAAACACGCAGGGTTTGGCCACCGATTTGGACCGAACCGATTTCCTTCTCAAGCGCAGCCGCATCCAGCTCGGACAATCCGAGTTGGCGCCGCCAACGGTTCACGTTCGCGGTGAGGCCGCCCGCCGGGCCGGGATAGGCGGAGATTGTCAGTTCGGGTCGCGAACCGGCGGTTTCGGGGAGCCGGTAGTAGCCCTTGTTGATGAGATTGGTGAGGGGCTGTGTCTCCCAGGTGGACGGGGCCGCCCACTTCACGGACACGCCGGATACCGCAGCCGCAGCCGCCGCGGCCGGACCCGCCTGCGAAGGTGTTCCCATGACGGGTTGCGGGGTCGCGGAGGCCCCCGGTGGCACAATCACTTCATAGACGCGGATTTCATCCTTCCTTTTGCAAGAAACAAGCAAGAGGGCGACGCAAATCGCCGGGAGGGTAAGTGTCGTGCGTAGGAAATGGTATTTCATGACTGGCTGTGGGTGCGCGGGCCGGACCCGATTCGCGAATGCCGCATACGATACGCGCGGGGGAAACCTTGCGCCAATCCAGAGATTTCGAGACCAAATCAGGCCGGCGAACCCAAGGCGGAGGCCGCACCTTCGTCGAGAAGGAATCGCGCGTTGCCGTGCAGTTGCAGGAACGAGGCGGCCACGGCATCGGTCACCGGGCCTTCGACGGCCTCCCGCACGATAGAGGCCTTATTTTCTCCCCAAGCCATCAGGCGGAGGGCGCGGGCATCAAGAATGGTCGCACAACCCATGGTCAGCGCGTGGGTCGGCACGTGATCCAGCCCCCCGAAGGCCGCCGTGGCATCCTGGCGGGTCACCGGGTCCAGATGCACCATGCGGGTTCGCGAGTCGCGGGGCGAGCCCGGCTCATTGAACCCGATGTGCCCGGTGCGCCCGATGCCGAGAATCTGGAAATCAATGCCCCCGGCATCCCGGATGGCCTGTTCGTAGGCGGCACATGCTTCCGCCTCCTTCCCCGCCTCGACAATGCCCGGTGGCAGATGGGTTTTCGCCGGATTCAGGTTTACATGGTCGAAAAGGTGTGTCCGCATGAAGCTGCGGTAGCTTTCCGGATGTTCCGGGGCGAGGCCGAGGTATTCGTCGAGGTTGAAGGTCGTGACGGTGGAAAAATCCAGCCCCTCCTCGCGATGGAGGCGCACCAACTCCTCGTAAAATCGAATTGGTGTCCCGCCCGTCGCTAGCCCGAGCACCACCTGTTGACCGTTCGCCTGCCGCTCGCGAATCAAAGCGGCGCATTCCGCAGCCAGCGCCGCGGCGGCTATACCAGCGGACCCGTAGACCATCACTTTCGGACGAAACATGGGAAAATGCTGCCGGAACAATGCCTGATGTCAAAGATGATTTTCGATTTCGTTTGGAAACGAACGAAAATCGAACATTTGGCTCATCCACTATTCGGTTCGAAATCCGGAGGCAATTGCCACCAACTATCCAACCCAAGGCCGTGGCACCGACGGCCTTACGCTGGACTGCTGATTCCGGTCCAAACCTCTCGTTACGGAGTCTCCTTTTTCCTGCCGCCCCTTTTTCCGGTTCTGTCGCTCGTGTAGTCGGTCCACTCCTGGTGGTTCTTCGGTGCTTCCTTGCCGACGGGATTTTGTTCCTGTGCCGTCGCGAGCACTTCCTCGCGGGCCATGCGGTGCCATTCTGAGCTCATGCGGGCGGGACGTTCCGGTTCGCGGTCGGCGAGGTTGGTGGTTTCCGTGCGATCCTCCTTAATGTTGTAAAGCTCCCACGGACCACCCTTCAAGGAGACCAGTTTCCAGTCGCCGTCACGCAAGGCCCGGTCTTGGCCAAATAAGAAATGAATGGGGGGGCGTTTCTCCAGTTCCTTGCCAGCGAAGACAGGCAGCAACGAGACACCCGCGAGTGGGGTCGGTTCGCGTCCGGGAAATGTTTTCGGGATCTCAGCGCCTGTTAGAGATGCGATGGTCGGCAGGATATCCACCAGATGCGCAGGCGTCGCATTGATGGAACCTGCTTTGGTCTTGAGACCCTTCGGCCAATGGGCGATCGCCGCGGTGGCGATGCCGCCCTCGAATTGGTTTTGTTTGTAGTAGCGGAATGGACTATTCCTCGCCCAGGCCCAGCCGGTGCTGTCGGTCCAGTTGGTCTCGGGATTGTAAGGTTCGAGATCAACGCCGCGGTTATTGCGATCGTAGGGACAAGCGCCATTGTCGGAGAAGAAGAGAATAAGCGTGTTGTCGAGTTCTCCGGATTTTTCTAGGTCGGCGACGACGCGGGTCAGTTCCTGGTCCACCCGGTCGATCAAGGCGGCGTAACCGGCCATGCGGCGGCTTTCCCAATCGCGGGTGGCTTCGGGCAGCGATTCCCACGCCGGGATATGGTCCGGTCTGGAGTCGACTTTCGTGTTTTCTCCTAACAAACCAAGCTTTCTTTGTTTGGCCACGCGGGCTTCGCGGATTTCGTCCCAGCCTTTGGTGTATCGGTTGCGGTATTTCTCGTAGTCGGCCTTGAGCGGCTGGATGGGAGCATGGGGCGCGTTGAGGGCGATGTAGAGGAACCATGGTTTCTTCGCCTCCCTGGCTTCGCCGATGAAGCGAAGCGCGAAGTCCACGTTCGCGGTGGTGGTGTAGAAGCCCGCGTCGGGCACGGTCCACGGCTCGCCGTTGAGCCGGAAACTCTTGTCTCCCTTGTAGTAGTTGGTCGCGCCGGAGAGGTGGCCGAAAAACCGATCGAATCCGAAGTCCGTCGGTTCTTTCGAGAGATGCCATTTCCCCGTCATGGCGGTGAAGTAACCGGCCGGACGCAAGACCTCGGGCAGAGTGACCGCGCGGGCGAGGGACTCATCGCCGGCCTGACGGCTATACCGACCGGTGAGCAGGGAAACACGCGACGAATGGCATTTTGCGGTGTTGTAAAACTGCGAGAAACGCAGGCCATCGGCGGCGAGCCGATCGAGGGTCGGGGTTTCGATTTCCGAACCATAACAACCGAGATCCGAATAGCCGAGGTCGTCCGTCAGAATGACAACGACATTCGGCCGCTCGCCGCCGATCAGCGGAGCCACGGACGCGATGAAAAGGGCCAGAAAGGAAAAGATGCGCATGGGAGGAAGTTTGCGTTTTTCCGTAGAGCAGGCAAGCACAGGATGGATATTCTCCGAAAAACCCTCACGGCATTCCCGCGAGCAGGACGGTCGCACCACCGGTGCTGCGGATGGCTCCGGGATCGTGGGGGAGCAGGGCAAAATCCCCGGGGTGGAAGATTTCATCTCCACATTCGACCACACCTTTGGCGACGGCGAGCAGGCGGAATTTTCCATCGGCGGTGGCCAGGTGGGAATGTCCGGCCGCGAGGGTGAGTTGTTCTACGAAGAAATGCGGGCAGCGGATGAGGTCGCCTTCGCCTTCGGGTCGCATGGACGGCTCGAAGTCGTTAAAATCGGTGGCGATCAAGGCTTCTTCGACATGCATCTGGCGTGGTTTGCCATCAAGGCCGACCCGGTCCCAGTCGTAAACCCGGTAGGTGGTGTCGCTATTCTGCTGGATTTCCAAGATGAGGAAACCGGCCCCGATGGCGTGGAGGCGACCGCTGGCGAGGAAGATCGATTCGCCGGCGCGCGGGCGCAGGACATGGAGGAGGCCGGCCATGCCGCCTTCGCGGAGGGCGGATTCGAAATGCGCCTTGGTCACGCCCCACCGCAATCCGGCGTAAAGTTCAGCCTTCTCGTCCACTTCGAGCAAATACCAGACTTCGTCTTTCGATTCGCCGCGGAGTTCCTGGCAGACCGCGGTCGGGGGATGCACTTGCACGGAGAGTTTGTCCCGCGCGTCGAGCACCTTGCAGAGAATGGGAAAGCGTTCCGGTCCGCCGGTGAAGCCGAAGATTTCCTTCCGGTGGTTCGTCCAGAGTTGTTCGAGGGTCACTCCGGACCACGGGCCATCGCGGACGACGCTGTTGGCTTCGGGGCGGTCGACGATTTCCCAGGATTCGCCATAGGGTTGGCCATCGGCAGGCAGGGCGCGACCAAGGCGCGTCTCGAGATGGCGGCCACCCCACACGCGGGTCTGGTAAATCGGGGAAAATCGTATTGGTTCGCTGGGCATGGGAAATTTCCGGGCTGACGACGTGCAAAATGCGTGTAAGATAGGGTCCCCGCAAGCCCGGGAACTGCGATCCCGCCCATTTTTATGGAAACCGATTTTCCGAGCACCTTCAAGCGATGGACCAAATGGTTGACCTCCCATCCGGTGGAGGCCGGGCTTGGGGCCGTTCTTTTCTCCACCATCGTGGGATTTTATTTGTTCTATCCCGTCATGGGCGCGGGGGCGAGCGGACTCAGTGCACTGGCCTGGCTGAAGTCGAGTTGGAATCAGGAAACCGATTACGGTCACGGCTACATGGTTCCTCCGCTGATTCTTGCGCTCCTCGCCTGGGGGTTTTGGAAAGCGGGCCCCATCGAACGTGAAGCGTCGTCGGCGCGGTGGGGATTGGCCGTGTTCTTTTTCGGCATCCTGCTCTGGATTGTCGCCTACCGGGTCATCCAATGGCGGATGGCGGTCGGCTCGATGTGTTTTGTCATTTGGGGAGCCATCTGGTATCTCGGCGGAATTAGGGCAGCGAAAATTTCCATGCTCCCGGTCTTCATGCTCGCTCTCGCCGTGCCCGTGCCGGGTATCATCCAGGCAACCAATGGCTTGCAGGTCATTGCGACCCAACTTGGGTATTATGGTGCCAAAGCCTGCGGCATTGATTGTTTCCAGAGCGGCACGAATATCCAATCGGCCACATCCGACAAATGGGGATTCGACATTGCGGGCGGCTGCAGCGGCGTGCGTTCGCTCATGGCCATGGTGCTTATCGCGGCGGTCTATGTCTATGTGGTGAACTTGCCCATGTGGCGCCGTTTCTTGCTCTTCGCGGCCGCGTTGCCTCTTGCCATCCTCGTGAATGCCTTCCGCATCGTGACCATCCTCGTGATTGCGGAATTCGGATCTCCGGAATTCGCTGGCGGCATCTATCATGACTATGCGTCGTTTTTCATTTTCCCAATTGGTTTGCTAGGCATGGCTGCCACCCACCAGTTGCTCACCCTCGATCGGCGGGTGAAAAAGCGCGTCGTGCGCCGCATGACCACATCCGAACCCCCAGCCGCCTGAACCGATGCGCGCCCGCCTGTTGCTCATGATCATCTTGTCCATCATCGGCCTGGGAGCCGTCGTGGCCTTGCCGGATCATGTGGAGATGTTGCCTTCGGCCGTGAAAATGAAGTGGCCCGAGATCGCCGGCGACTGGGTTAAGGTGCGCGACACCGTGGAGTCGCCGCAGGAAAAATCCATCCTCGCTCCCGACACGCAGTTCTCGAAATCACAATACATTCATGCCAACTCGAATTTCCAGTTGGAAGTGGGTATCGTGTTGAGCGGCATGGATCCGAACAACTCCATCCACCGACCGGAGCGGTGTCTGGTGGCCCAAGGACACATCGGTCTCGTCCGCCAAGGGCGCGAAGTCAAACTCGTGGACGGGCGCATTTTGCCTGTGATGCGCCTATTCACCAATCTCCAGTGGGTCGACTCGAGCAAAGACGCTCCGCCCGTGCAACACTCGACCAATTTCCTCACCTATTACTGGTTCGTCGGCAACGACCTCCTCACCAGCAGTCACTACGAGCGCACCTTCCGCGATGTCCGCGATCGGTTGCTCCGTGGAGCCAACCAGCGCTGGGCCTATTTCACCGTGGCCGTTCACCTGAACGACAACGAGAAAACCCGCGCCCTCGCCAATGCTCCCGACGGCGAACTGGACAAATACATTCAGAAATTCATCGCGGATGTGATTCCCCTCATGCTCGATTCGTCCATGCTCGACGGAGGACCGCCCACTCAGGTGCCGAAATAACGATCGCCAGCATCACCCAAGCCGGGCAGGATGAAACCTTGGTCGTTGAGTCCTCGATCCAATACTCCCGCCAGCACCGGAATGTCGGAATGGTCGCGGGCCATCCGCTGCAATCCTTCGGGCGTCGCCACGAGACAGCAGAATTTCAAATGACGCGCTCCAGCGCGGCGGAGTTCTTCCAGGGCCGCCGCGCCACTGCCGCCGGTCGCCAGCATCGGATCGAGCACAATCACATCGGAGGATTCGATGCCATCGGGCAGGCGTGAAAAATAGGAAGTCGGTTGCAGGGTCTCTTCATCGCGGGCCATGCCCAAATGCCCAACCCGCGCCCAAGGCAGCACTTCAAGGAATCCGTGCAGCAATCCCAGACCGGCCCGCAAAATCGGCACCAGCACGAGCGGCCGCTCCCAGTCCCGGCCGGTGGTCATTTCCAGCGGCGTCTTCACCGGCCGCTCGACCGTTGGCAGGTCCCGAACCGCCTCGACCGCCAGCACCCGTGCCGCCGCGATCACATGGGTGCGGAAGGCCTCCGGCCCCGCTGATTCCTCGCGCAGACGGGCCAAATGATAGTCGAGCAGCGGGTGGTCGGCGACGCGGGCCGCCGGGTGGAAGGGAGTGGTCGTGGTCATGTCGGTCAGGATGGTTGGACGGAATGCTTGATACTCGACGCTTTCTCGGCTAAAAGGAAAGCAGGAATGCAGCCGACATCCACCCTCCTTTGCCTTTTTTTCCTTCTGCCCATGGTTGGAGGCGCCCAGCAGATCCTGCAACCCGAGGTCCGGTCGGCCCGTCCAGTGGAGGAACCTGCGGCTCCGGAGGAAAAAAAAGCCGGGCCGGAGACCCACAGTACCCCCCCGATAGCCCCCGTCCAGGCCCCGGAGGAGAAGGAGAAAGAAAAGGTGAAGGAGAAGCCACCCGAGAATCCCGCGAAAAATCCGCCCGCCCCGGAGAAAAAACCACCCCCAGCGAACGCCAAGACGGTCACACCCCCGGACGGGGAAACCACAATCGACGCGCCGGTTTCCGCTCTCAATGCCGCCAGCCTCCTCCCCATCGGCGTTCCCAGTTTCGACGTGCGGATGCCCGAATTCAACGGGGATCGGCTCGTTTCCCGGATGCGTGTGCGCCAGTTGACTCGCATCGACGACGACCAACTCGACCTGCTCGACATGGACCTCGAACGCTACCTGTCTGACGGCAATCTCGACTACGTCGTCAATGTCGAACGCGGCTTCTACGCCCTTTCCACCGGCAGGCTGATTTCATCCGCCCCGACCCGTCTCCGCGGCAAAGCCATGGACCTCCATGGCCAAGGCTGCGTATACTCCAAGGACAACGAAGTGATCAAAATCCTAGGCAAAGTCACTTCTTACATTTACGTTGAGGGGGGAAAGCTCACTGGATCGAAACCAAAGCCCCCCGCCGAAGAAAGCCCCTCCGACGCCAAAAAGGGGCCTCCTGAATCTCCAGTACCATGAAAATTCTCAAATTTCTCGCCTTTTCCGGTCTGATGTCCGGTATTTCCTGTGCCCAGCAGGCCCCGGCACCGCAGCCCCCACCGCCTGACGCTAAAGAGGACAAAAACGAGCTGATCACCGTCACCAGCGCGGGCGGAGCCGAGATCCATCAGACCAAAAACCTGATGATTTACATCGACGATGTCAAATTCCTCCACCCCTCGCAGGGCATGGAAATGAACTGCCAGCGATTAGAGGTATACCGTGATCCTCCGCCCCCGCCCAAGGCCAAACCTCAGTTGGACGTGGAAGCAGCGGTCAATGCCCCTCCCGAAGAGCCTGAGGAGCAGCCCAAACTCCGCGAGGCCATCGCCACCGGGAAGGTCGTCATCCGCAAAAAGGGAGCCGACGGCAAACTCAGCATCGGCAGAGGGCAAAAGGCCGTTTTTGATGCCAAAAAGCAGGTCATCACGCTCTCCGGCAGTCCCCAGCCCGAGTTGGATGTCGGTTCCGACTACCTTTTCTACGCCGATACGATCATTTTACAGGAGGACGGACAACACCGCCTTGGCAACAACGCACGCACCGTTTTCAAGAAGCAGAAAGATCAGAAGGAAGGGGGCGCGGGTGGAGGTCAAGGCCGCTGAGGCCCACCGCGGACCTGCGGGCGGTCACTCGGATCGACTTCTTTTCACCCGCGGCCTGCGCAAGGTCTATGACGGACGAGCCGTCGTGAATGGCGTGGATATCCACGTCGGCCACGGCGAGATCGTCGGTCTGCTCGGCCCCAATGGCGCGGGCAAGACCACCACTTTCTACATGGTCGTGGGTCTGGTGCCGCCGACCGAAGGCACGGTCGTCTTCGAGGGGAACGACGTGAGCCGGCAGCCCATGTACAAACGCGGGCGTCTGGGCATGGGGTATCTGCCGCAAGAAGAGAGTATTTTCCGCCGCCTCACCGTCCGGGACAACATCATGGCTGTGATGGAAACCCGCACCGACCTCTCCCGGAGCGAGCAGAAAATCCGCTGCCAGGCCCTGCTCGACCGTTTCGGCATCGCCCACCTCGCCAACAATACCGCCCTCACTCTCTCCGGGGGCGAAAAACGCCGCCTGACCATCGCCCGCTCGCTCGTCACGGAACCGAGCCTGCTCATGCTCGACGAACCCTTCAGCGGCGTCGATCCCATCGCCGTGGCGGAAATTCAGGAAATTATTCTTGACCTGAGGCGGGCTGGTCTGGCCATATTGATTACGGACCATAACGTGCGCGAAACTCTCACCATTGTTGACCGGGCCTACCTCATCTTTGAGGGCAAGGTCCTGAGGGAAGGAACCCAGGAATTCCTGACCAACGACCCCTTGAGCCGCGAATTGTATCTCGGCGAGCGCTTCAGCATGTGAATCAGCCCGCGTCGCGAAAATCCGATTTTTCCCAACCCCATAAACGAAATCCCAAAGGAGGAACGAAAATGCAAACAGCCAATGTAAACCCGCCCGTCAAAGTAACCTGCCGTCATATCGAACTGACCGAGGCGCTCCGCGACTACGCCGGGAAAAAAATCGAAGGACTGCATCTGGACTATCCCCGCATCATCGAAGCTCGTGTCGTGCTCGATGTCGAGAAGAGCCGACGCCAGACGGCCGAAATCATTCTTTTTTGCGCCAACCACATCACCATCCAGGCGAAGACCACCCACGAGGATCTGTATGCCGCCATCGACGAGACGATCAGCAAGATCGCCCGCCGCATGCGCAAACACAAAACCCGCCTGCTCAAACGCAGCCGCCCGCGCAATATCTCCATCCGCCATCTGACCGAGCAAGTCTTCGAAGAGGGCATGCTTGAGGATGCTGCCGCCGAAGTCGCCGCCGGTCACCACGAGCCCGACATCGAGCCGTCGCGCGTGCATGAGGAACCCTACAGCGTGCGCCCGCTTTACCGCGACGAAGCCCTGCTCGAATTGGAAATGAGCGATGCCAGCTTCATCGTCTTCACCAATGCCGCCTCCGGCCACCTCTCCATTCTCTATCGCCGTGGCGATGGGGAATTCGGCCTCATCGAGCCGAGCGCGTCCTGAGTCCGCGGTATCCTTCGGCCTCCAACAAACCGCCTGACACAACGAGGTGGCTACACACCCCAAGAGCGGTGGATGAACCACCGCACTCCAAAGCCTTCGGCGGATGATGCGTGAAGGTCCATGACGACTTCGTTGCGTGAGCGCCGCAGGCTCTTGGACTGCTGGGATTCTTCCCAGCTCTAGGGGCGACAAGTGTGCCCAGTGAGCATAAGCTATCTCTCGCTGATCATGAATTGGAAGCCGGGGCGCTTCACTTCGCCAACTTGCAGGTGTCGCTTTCGGGATCGTAAATTCCGAGCACGCGGAACATCTCCGCCGCCATGTGGGCGTGGCCGAGGCCATTCGGATGGATGGCATCGCTGAACCAGGTGCGGTTTTCCGCGCCTTGTTTGTGCTCGGAGAAGTTCTTGTAATGATCCACCAGCATGACGTCGTGTTCGACGGCGAGCTGGCGAACCGCTTCAATGAACGGAGGAAGCTTTTGCGAGTGCTTGTGCTCCGTGAAGACCGTGTTGGTGGCATGGAGTATGACGATCGCCCCGGCTTCTTTCGCCTTGGTGATCATCTCGGCCGTTTCCTTCTTGTGTTGTTCCACGGGGATCTTCGCGCAATCATTCATGCCGAGATTGATCGAGACGACATCCGGTTTGAAACGCAGCACCCGCCAATCGTAGTCGGCCAGAAGCCCGGTGCTGATTTCGCCCGAGACACCTGTGTTGGTCACAATGTCGCGGAAGCGCAAAAGTTCGCCGCGCACCCGTTCGGCCAGATGCTCCGGATACGAACGGGCGCCATTGGTGAACCACGCCCCGTGGGTGATGGAATCGCCGGTGATAACCCAGGTCAATGCCGACTCCTTGTCCTTGATTTTCGCAAGCAGGGCTTCTTTGTCTTTGGCACCCGTCTGGGCAAAAAGCAAGGCGGGGAAGAGGAGGAGCAAGGAGAGAAGCTTTATCATAAAGGCAGGATACGAACCGGGGAGGGATCGGTCAACCGGGGAAAGGATTTAAGATTTAAGATTTAAGATTGGAGAGGGAAGATTTCTCGCGCGCCGCATTCGTTGTGCTGCCGCTCCGGGCAATCGGCAATCGCAAATCTTCAATCTTCTCACAGTTCCGTCCCGTGATAGTCGAGACAACGGAAGACAGTCAGCCGGTGGGCCGGGCGGCCGAGGCGTTGCACTTCGACAAGCCCGATCGCCTGCACATGGGCGAAGGCCTGCCGGACTTCCTCGGGCACGCCGTCGCTCTCATCCGAGTCATCCATATAAAGGGCGTCGCGTCCGATAAAGGGCGACACGGGATTGGCATCGGCTGACCTTTGATCGTAACGCGGGAAAAAACTGAACTGGTTCCGGATGGCCGGGCTTTCCCCGATGAAAGCGAGTGGAAACTCGGGCGTCGGTCGGAAGACGCCGGCATCATCGGGCAGATAGTGATGCAGCATGGCCGCGAGTTGGTAACGCTGGGTGATGATGAATGGTTCTCTTCCCGTGGCGATGGTGTGTTCGCGGGTGAATCCGGCAGCGGCTTGAGCGAGTTCAACCCCGCCGCGCAAACGGACGAGCGGATCCCTCGAATACGGCAGTGGCAATCCGGCGCGGCGCAATAGATCCAAGTTCAAGGACAACACACAGACGAGAATGGCCAGACCGAGGGTGGCAAAACGGATGCCAGCGCGTGCGCCTCCACGCAAAGGCGTGCGGTGGAAGGCATGAACCGTCAGGATCCCCAGGCCGACGAATCCGGGTGCGGTCCAGTTGGGTTCGCCGGTTTCCTTGAGGCTGAGGAAAAAGTAAAAGAGCACAACCGGGGCGGAGAACGATGTCAAGAAGGCCACGCGCTGATCAGCGGCATGACGTCGCAACCCCCACACCATTCCCCACAACAAGCCGATGAAAAGCAGCGGCGAATAAACCCCGGCGTGCAAACCGAGGTAACCTAACAATGGCATGATGCTATATCCGGTCGATTCTCCGATGCGGCCGCGCTCGAGCAGGTGAACAAGCGTGATCCATCCATGCTGGGAATTCCAGTAGACCACCGGCAATGTGCAGAGGAGAAATGCGCCTACCAGAAGCCATGGTCCCGGCTTTCTCCAAAGTGGACGCCATCGCGGCACGGTGGCGATCAGGGTGATTAGGCCGACAAAGAGGAAAGCATTCGTGTATTTGAAAAGAAACCCGATACCGATGGCCAAGCCCGCCGCCACCCAGGACGCCGACCACGGCGAGGCTCGGTGCAATGCCGTCCAGATGAACTGCATGGCGAGAACCCAGAAGAAAACACTCGGGGGATCGATGGTCATCACGATCGACCCGGCATTGAAGATCGGACTGGCATTGAGCACGACCACACTCCATGCCGCGACCGTGCCATCAAAGATGCCGCGGGCGAGCCGGTAGAGCAGGAGACTGGTGCCGAATCCGAGCAGCGGCGACCAGAAGCGCACCCCGAAGGCATTGTCGCCGAAAATGGCCGTGCTGGACCATATCGCCGAGGCTACACCGGGACCCTTGCTGTAGAACGACCAATCCATGTATTTCGTCCACAGATGGTAGTAGGCTTCGTCGGCGCTCAATTCGAGGGTGCCGGCCAGGACAAGCCGGGCGGCGGTCAGGATAAGAAGGGCGATGAAAAGCGGCCGATGGTGTTGCCACATGGATTTTCCGGGAACGTGCGATTGAGAATTGAAGGATCCGGGGGCATGGTGCGTCCATCCCACAGACGACCGGTTGCCCGGACGCCCGCACCTTTACACCCGGAACCCCCATGATGCCACCCCGACTTCCCCGATTCCGAGCCCTCGGCTTGCTCGCCAGCGGACTGCTGGTTTGCCTTGCTCCTTTGGCCGCCCAGAATGCCCAACCCGAGGCTTCGGAAATCTTGCGCCAGGCCAGATTCACCGCCGCGTTGCAAGAGGGGGACTTGGAAGGGGAGTTGGCCGCGGAAAAAACCAAAATCCCTTTCCGCATGACCATGGCGGACCAGAAGATCCATTTCTCCTTCACCAATCCGGAGCAACGCATCACGCTCCATCTGGGGGATGATCGGTTTCTCTTCACCGAGACCCTGGCCGATGGAAAAGAAAAACCCGTGCCCGCCACCCGGCACGCCGAGAATCTGCGCGGCACCGACATCACCTATGAGGACCTTGCCTTGCGTTTCCTCTTCTGGAAAGACGCGACCATCCTCGAGGTAGTGGAATTCAAAGGAAGGAAGGCATGGAAGATCCGCATCAACAATCCGGGAGCACCGGGACCGTATTCGGTGGTCTACGCGTGGATCGATCAGGAGAGCGCCGCCCTCCTGCGGGTGCAGGGCTACAACCAGAAAGGCGAATGCGTGAAACAATTCGAAGTGCTCTCCGGCATGAAAGTCGAAAATGGCTGGATGCTCAAGGAAATGCGCGTCGAAACCATGGTTGGTAACCCCGGAAAGGTGGCCAGCCGCACCTACCTGCGCCTGGACAAACCGAAGAAGGCTGGTCGCAAACCGGATTGGTGAGAAGAGTGTCGCCAGAAAACAGAGGACGAGTGTTCTCGCCCAATTCTAGTTTTCAAGCTGTGAAGCAACGGGGATGATTTCCAACATGGCTCAACGGAGGGTGATGTGGGCATCGAGGTTGGTCAAGGCTTGGGCAAGGACGGTGAAAGTGGCGGACTCGACAGGATCGAGCGCGGGATTGGCGGGAGATTCGCCGGTCTTGAGCAGGGCGGCGGCATTTTGTGGGTTGCCTTTGAAGATCTCGCGTTGTTCGCTGACAAGATCGACTAGCAGGTCGCGTTGCTCAGCATTTGGAGTAGTGCCGATGACTTCCCGCCATGCCCAGGCGACGCGGCTCTCGTCGTTTGGTCCCCCCGAGGCAAGGATGCGCTCCCCGAGTTTGCGGGCTGCTTCCACGAATTGCACATCATTGAGCAGGACAAGCGCTTGCAGAGGGGTATTGGTGACCATGCGGTTGGTGGTGCAGACATCGCGGGCGCTGGCATCGAAGGCGATCATGTTCGGTGGCGTCGTGGTGCGTCGCCAGAATGTGTAGAGTGAGCGGCGGTAAAGGCCTTCTCCTTTGTCCGCTTGGTATTCCGGAAGGAAATTATTGAGGGTTTTCCACATCGAACCTTCGGGCTGATAGGGTTTGGCAGGTGGTCCGCCAATGGTCGGCGAGAGCAGGCCGGAGAGGGAGAGGGCGGAGTCGCGGAGTTGTTCGGCGCTGAGGCGACGTGCGGGGCCGCGGGCGAGAAGCGAGTTGTCGGGATCGCGCTCGCGGAGAGCGGGCGAAGCGACTGAGTCCTGGCCATAGGTGGCGGAGAGGACGATTTGTTTGATCATGCGTTTCTGATCCCAGCCGCTCTGGATTAAGTCGCGTGCCAACCAGTCCAATAGATCAGGATGCGATGGACGCGCTCCCTGCAATCCGAAATTGTCGGAAGTCACCACCAGTCCGCGCCCGAAAAATTCCTGCCACAGCCGGTTCACCGTGACTCGGGCGGTGAGCGGATGATCCGGTGAGACGAGCCATTTGGCAAAGCCTAGTCGGTTGCGCGGTTGATCTTCCGGAAAGGGCGGGAGCCAATCGGGGGTCTCACGTCCAACTTCAGTGGTCGGCGCGGTATAATCGCCGCGCGCGAGGATGTAGGCAGGAACCGGTGACTCCGTCTCGCGCATGGTGACAATTTCTTGCACGCCTTTTTCCGTGTCGCGGCAGGTGGCGCGGGCGGTCGATAGATTCGCCATCAGTTTGCGCGATTCCGGATCAACAGCGGAAAAGTAGTATTCGCGAAGTTGCTCCTGAGTTGCTTCCATTTCCGACAGTGGTTTGCCTGCATGAATGGCGGCGGCCTCCAACGCGGAAATGGCACGCAGGTGAACATGGACTTCGTCGATCATCCCGCCCCGTAGTCCTTTGTCGCGGCCGCGAGCGGTGAAGTTCAGGCTATTGCCGATGTGATAGTCTCGAGTAAGATTGTCGCGCAGTGTCTTGGTGGGCACAGCTTTGCCATTGATGAAGATCCGGAGGCCAGCTGCCTTGCGCGATCCATCATTGGTGACAGTCACATGGGTCCATGCGCCTGTAGGAATTGTCTCGGCACTTTCGATGGATGCCGCACAACCAGGGGACTCGCGGGCGAGTGTCCAGACCAGCTTTCCTTTTTCCAGGAGGAGTTCGTAGCCGGAGAACGGTGTGTCGAACGATGAGGTATTGGCGAACACGACGGCACGCGGGTAGTCCTCGCCCGGTTTGAGCCAGAGCGAAATGGAGAGCGGTTGGTCGGAGTGGTTGACGTCGAAGTCGGGTAGCGCGGTGAGGTTGTCGCCGTCCGCGAGGATGGCATTGCCATTTTTTCCAGGAACCAAGCGGTTGCCTCCCGACTTGGCCGGCTTTTTCGGGTCAGCCTCGTTTTTCAAGGAAGCGCCTGTGCTTTCGTTGAAGAGGAAGGTTCCGACCAGATCCGGAGCAGGAAAGGTCTTGGAAGATGTCAGCCAGGTTTGGAACAAGAGTTCGGAGTTCTGAAGATAGGTGGCTAGGGCGGTCTCGGCGGATCGGATCGCTTCCTGATGAAGCGTGAGCAGGTTTTCCTGTTCCGGGGTCGGAAGAAGGAGCGCTGGTTGGGGCAAAACCGTGCCTCTGGACGAACCACCTTGGATGAGCCCGAACTCGTCGATGCTGTTGAAAAACGCCCCCATGGCGTAGTAGTCCCTCATCGAGATGGGATCATATTTGTGGTCGTGGCACCGGGAGCACTCCATGGTCAGTCCCATGAAGGCGGTGCCGATGGTATGCACGCGGTCGGAGATTCCTTCCTGACGGAACTCCTCCGGCACCGAGCCGCCCTCGTTGGTTTTGCGATGGATGCGGTTGAAGGCGGTGGCCAGTTTTTGATCCCGCGTCGGGTTCTCCAGCAAATCTCCGGCGATTTGCTCGATGATGAATTGGTCGAGGGAGATATTGTTGTTGAAGGAGCGAATGACCCAGTCGCGATAGGGCCATGCCCTCATATCGATATCAGCTTGGTAACCGAAGGAGTCGGCGTAACGCGCGACATCGAGCCAAGCCGTCGCCCTTTGTTCACCGAAGCGGGGGGAAGCCAACAGTTTGTCCACTGCTCGCTCTCGGGCCTGTGGTGAAGTGTCAGCGAGAAAAGCATCGAGGTCCTCGCGGGTTGGGGGCAGGCCGGTCAAGTCATAGGTGACGCGGCGCAACCAACGCTCCGGGGAAGCGGGCGAGGAGGGGGAGAGGCCTTCTTTTTCGTGCCGCGCGAGGACAAACGAATCAATGGCATTCCTGGGCCACTCGCGGTTTTTCGTTTCCGGAACCGGCACCGTAGGAGGCGGGGCATCGAAGGCCCAGTGGCGTTCGTATTTCGCGCCAGCGGCGATCCAACGTTCCAGGATCTTGATTTGGTCCTTGGTCAGAGCCTTGTGGGCCTTCGGTGGCGGCATTACCAGTCCCGGATCTTGCGAGAGAACTCGCTGCAGGACCGCGCTTGCCTGCGGGTCGCCAGGGACAATCGCCGGTTTGCCATTTGAACGTGGCGCAGTGGCCGCTGTGAACTCATCCAAACGCAACGGCTCGTCCTTGGGGAACCTTGTTCCATGGTCGAAGCCGTGGCATTCGTAGCAGTGTCCGGATAAGATCGGCAGGACATCGTTGCGAAAGGAGGGAGGAGCATCGGCAGATTTGGCAATACCAGCACACGCCCCAACCGCGCAGAACAGCGCTAGCCAAGTTTGTCCAAGAGGGGTGGAGCGGGGGAGGGGCATCGGGACTCAGGAATACCAAGGTCTTTCAGAAAGGAACGTGCTCACGCCAGAAGATCCTTGACCACATGCCCGTGCACGTCGGTGAGGCGGAAGCGGCGGCCTTGAAACATATGGGTGAGACGGGTGTGATCGATGCCGAGTTGATGGAGCAAAGTGGCGTGGAAGTCGTGCACATGCACCGCACCGGGTGTGAAATGGTGTTTGCTCGGTTCGATCTTTTGTCCGTCCGGACCGACGATATTGTAACCGTAATCATCGGTGGCTCCGTAGCTGCTGCCGGCTTTCACTCCTCCGCCGGCCATCCAGGCGGTGAAGCAACGGGGATGGTGGTCGCGTCCGTAATCGGTTTTGGTGAGTTTGCCTTGGGAATAGGCGGTGCGTCCGAATTCGCCACCCCACACCACCAAGGTGTCGTCGAGCATTCCCCGGCGTTTGAGATCGGTCACGAGGGCGGCACAACCTTGGTCGGTTTCCTCGCATTGTCTGCGGAGCGCGGCTGGCAGGTTGCCATGTTGATCCCAGCCGGGATGGTAGAGTTGGATGAAACGCACGCCGCGTTCGGCAAGGCGGCGGGCCAAGAGGCAGTTGGCAGCGAAGGTGCCGGGCTGGCGTGAGTCGGGGCCGTAGAGATCAAAGGTTTCTTTGCTTTCCCCGCTGAGATCGGTCACCTCGGGCACGCTGGTCTGCATACGGAAGGCCATTTCGTATTGGGAGATGCGGGTTTCGATCTCGGGATCGAGTTCGTTCTGGTAGTCGATCTTGTTGAGAGCGGAAAGTTTGTCCAAGAGGGCGCGGCGTCCGGTCCGGCAAACCCCATCCGGGTCGGTGAGATAGAAGACCGCGTCCTTGCCCGAGGAGAAACGCACGCCCTGGTGACGCGAGTCAAGGAAGCCCGTGCCCCAGAGGCGCGCGTAAAGAGGCTGGTCGGTCGGTTTTTTCGTAACAAGCACGACGAAACCAGGAAGATTATCATTTTCGGATCCGAGACCGTAGGTGACCCATGATCCGAGTGACGGACGACCGGCAATCTGCGAACCGGTCTGGAAGAAGGTCATGGCGGGATCGTGATTGATGGCCTCCGTCCAGAGTGATTTTACAAAACAAAGGTCATCCACGATGCCCGCGCTATGCGGCAATAACTCGCTCACCCAAGCGTCGCTTTTCCCGTGTCGGGCGAATTTGAATTGGGACCCGGCGAGCGGCAGAATGGCTTGGTTTCCCGACATGCCGGTCAAGCGCTGGCCGCCGCGAATCTCTTCGGGCAGGGGATCGCCATTGCGTTGGTTGAGCAATGGTTTGTAGTCGAAGAGATCATGTTGCGACGGGCCGCCGGACATGAAGAGATAGATGACCCGTTTCGCTTTCGGTGCGTGGTGGGCGAGCAAAGGCTCTATGGCCTCCCGGGTGGCTCCCCGCAACGGGCTTGGGAGCAAAGAAGCCAGTGCGGCTCCACCGATGCCGGTGGAGAGTCTGGAAAGAAAGTGGCGGCGGGTGATTTCCAACATGGCTTAACGGAGGGTGATGTGGGCATCGAGGTTTGTCAAGGCCTGGGCAAGGACGGTGAAAGTGGCGGACTCGACAGGATCGGGCGCGGGATTGGCGGGAGATTCGCCGGTCTTGAGTAGGGCGGCGGCATTTTGTGGGTCGCCTTTGAAGATCTCGCGTTGTTCCCTAACAAGCTCAAGTAGAAGGTCGTGCTGCTCAGCATTCGGAGTGGTGCCGATAACTTCCCGCCATGCCCAGGCGACGCGGCTCTCGTCGTTCGGTCCCCCGGAAGCAAGTATGCGTTCCCCGAGTTTGCGGGCTGCCTCGACAAATTGCACATCATTGAGCAGGGCAAGCGCCTGGAGAGGGGTATTCGTGACCGCGCGGCGGGTGGCGCAGACATCGCGGGCACCGGCATCGAAGGCGATCATGTTCGGAGGCGTGGTGGTGCGTCGCCAGAATGTGTAGAGCGAGCGGCGGTAGAGTCCTTCGCCTTGGTCGGGTTTGTATTCCGGGAGAAAATTATTGAGGGTTTTCCACATCGAGCCTGCGGGCTGATAAGGTTTGACGGGCGGTCCGCCGATGGTCGGCGAGAGCAGGCCGGAGAGGGAGATGGCGGAGTCGCGGAGTTGTTCGGCGCTGAGGCGACGTGCCGGACCGCGGGCGAGAAGCGAGTTGTCGGGATCGCGCTCGCGGAGAGCGGGCGAAGCGACTGAGTCCTGGCCATAGGTCGCGGAGAGGACGATTTGTTTGATCATGCGCTTTTGGTCCCAACCGGAATGGATGAAATCGCGGGCGAGCCAATCGAGAAGTTCGGGGTGGGACGGGCGTGCTCCCTGCAATCCGAAGTTGTCGGAGGTTTCAACCAAGCCACGTCCGAAGAACTGCTGCCACAGTCGGTTCACCGTGACGCGAGCGGTGAGCGGGTGGTCGGGTGAAGTGAGCCATTTTGCATAGCCAAGCCGATTGCGCGGTTGATCCTCGGGGAAAGGGGGAAGCCATGACGGGGTTTCGCGTTCCACGCTGTCGGCAGGCGATGTGTAATCGCCGCGGGCCAGGATATAGGCCGGCACCGGTTGGGCGGATTCGCGCATGGTTACGATTTCTCGCACGTTGCTTTGCGCATCGCGGTAGGCGGCCCGCGCCGCCGAGAGTTGATTCGAGAGTTCGCGGGTTGCGGGATCGACGGCCGAAACGAAATAGTCGCGAAGCGCGTTCGCATCGGCATTCATTTCACCGACATGTTTTCCTGCGTGGATGGCAGCGGTTTCTAACGGAGTGATGGCGCGCTTGTAGACACGGATATCATCGATCATACCGCCCCGCAGACCGGGGTCGCGCGATCGGGCGGTGAATTTCAGGCCGCCCCCTATGGAGTAGTCTCGAGTCAGAGTATCCGCTGCGATGGTGGTGTCGGCGGTTTTCCCGTTTACGTAAACCTTGAGTCCCGCTGCTTTGCGAGAGCCATCGCTGGTTACAGTTACATGAGTCCAGTCGTTGACAGGAATTGTCGCGGTAGTTGTGATGGAGGCCGCGTTGCCGGGAAATTCTCGGGCAAGGGTCCAACTAAGTTTTCCATTGAATAGCAGCAATTCATACCCGGAATAAGGCACATCGGCGGACGAGCTATTGGCAAAGATTACCGCACGGGGATAGGCTTCGGCAGGCTTGACCCAGAGCGAGATCGACATTGGTTGGTCGGCATGGTGGATTCCGAAATCAGGCAGGCGGATCGCATCGTCACCGTTGGCGAGGACACCATTGCCGGATTTGCCCGGAACAATTTGGTTCGGTCCGGGTTCGGCCTTGGCTTGACCTCCGGCCGGGGGGGTATCGAAATCGAAACGACCCGCGAGATCAATTTCTGGAAACGTGGGGTTTGAGTTGAGCCATGTTTGGAAAGAGGTTTCGGCGTTGGCGATGCCAGCGTTGAGTTCGCGTTCGCGTTCCTCGATTTTCCCTGCGCTGCTCGTGAGCTCCGCTTCCTGACTCGGCGATGGCAGTGGGAGAGTCGGTTGTGGCAGGACACCGGTTTGGTAGCCCATGATGCCGAATTCATCGATGCTGTTGAAGAAGGCGGCCATGGAATAGTAGTCCTTCATCGAGATTGGATCATACTTGTGATCGTGGCAGCGTGAGCACTCCATGGTCAGGGCCATGAAGGCAGTGCCAATGGTATGAACGCGATCGGATATCCCATCCTGGCGGAACTCCTCCGGAACCGAGCCACCTTCATTGGTCTTGCGATGGATTCGGTTGAAGGCGGTAGCGAGTTTTTGTTCGCGCGTGGCATCCGGTAGCAAGTCGCCAGCCAGTTGCTGGATGATAAATTGATCGATGGGAAGATTGTTGTTTAAGGCGCGGATCACCCAGTCGCGGTAGGGCCACGCTTCGGTCTCAACGTCCGCCTGGTAACCGAACGAATCCGCGTAGCGGGCCACGTCGAGCCAGTGGGTAGCCATGTGTTCGCCATGGCGTGGGGAGGCCAGCAGTTTGTCCACTGCTCTCTCGCGGCCTTGCGGTGAAGTGTCGGCGAGAAAAGCATCGAGGTCCTCGCGGGTCGGCGGCAGGCCGGTCAAATCATAGCTGACGCGGCGGAACCAACGCTCCGGTGATGCGGGCGACGAGGGTGTGAGGCCTTCTTTTTCATGCCGGGCGAGGACAAACGAATCGATGGCATTCTGAGACCATTCACGGTTTTTCGTTTCTGGAACCGGGACGGTCGCAGGAGGTGCATCAAAAGCCCAGTGTCGCTCATATTTCGCACCGGCAGCGATCCAACGTTCCAGGGTTTTGATTTGGTCCTTGCTCAGTGATTTGTGGGCCTTGGGTGGCGGCATCACCAGTCCCGGATCTTGTGAGAGAACCCGCTGTATGATCGCACTGGCCTGCGGGTCTTCAGGGACAATCGCCGGTTTGCCGTTCGAGCGTGTTGCGGTTGCCGCAGCAAAGTCATCCAAACGCAACGGCTCGTCCTTGGGGAACCTTGTTCCAGGGTCGAATCCGTGGCATTCGTAGCAATGGCCGGAAAGGATCGGCAGGACATCGTTGCGGAAGGAGGGTGGTGCATCGGCAGACCTGGCAATCCCAGTGCACGCCCCGACCGCGCAGAACAGCGCTAGCCAAGTTTGTCCATAAGGATTGGAGCGGGGGAGGGGCATCGGGACTTGCCCATTACGACAGGAACACCACGGTCTTTCAAGGGTAAATGCGCCGGCAACCTGAACAACGGAATCCTCGCGGCGCAAAGGAGCGAGCAGAGTCGCCTGCCCGTCACCGGAAGCGATGCCGTTGTGGAAGATGGCGCTTGGCGGGAGAAAGACTCCGCGATTTCAGCCCCGCAACCGCTCCGCCATGGCGTCGAGTTCAGTGGTGGTGCCTGCGCTGAGCACTTCCGCCTCGGGAGCGATGCGCTTCACCATGCCCGCGAGGGCTTTGTCGGGACCGAGTTCGAGGAAAAGTTTGGGTCCGCGCGCGATGATGCCGGCGATGCTTTCCGCCCAACGCACCGAGCCGGTCACTTGTTTGAGCAGAACCCCGCGGATTTCCTCCGGCGACGAAACCGCTTGGGCTGCAAAGTTGCTCCAGACCGGGACCGGAGGTGATTGGATGGGCAGCCGGGAGAGGGCCTCGGCGAGTCCATCCTGCGCCGATTGCATGAGCCGGGAATGATAAGCTCCGGCGACGGGCAATTTTTTCGCCATTTTGACGCCGATTTCCTTGGCTCTGGCCACCGCCTGATCCACGCCGGCTTCGGCACCGCTGAGCACGATTTGGCCGGGGGCATTGAGGTTGGCTACATCGATGTCGCACTCGGTGGCGAGCTGGCGGATGGCGGATTCCTCGCCTCCAATCATCACAACCATGGCGCCTTTGTTGGCCACGCAAGCTTCATCCATCAATTCGCCGCGACGAGCGACAATTTTCAAGCCATCCGCGAAAGGAAAGGTGCCGACGGCGGCATGCGCGGTGAACTCGCCAAGGCTTAGCCCGGCGGCGGCGACCACCTCGAGATTCGGCACACGGGCGCGGAGTGACTGCAGGAGCATGAGGCCATGCACGTAGAGCGCGGGCTGGCAGCAGCCGGTGCGGGTCAATTCTTCCATCGGCCCTTTAAGCATGATTTTGTCCAGCGGCCAGCCGAGGGCGGCGGCGGCTTCCCCCAACATGGACTTGGCGGCGGGGTCATTGGCGACAAGATCCGCACCCATGCCGACCCGCTGGGCACCTTGTCCTGAAAATAACAATACAACCGGTGTGCTCATGATCGTCTCCATACCCGAGACTTCGCCACCGCGCAACCGGGGATTGGGGGATTCACACCCTTTCCAACCTTTCCGGCTGGAATGTAACCACATCGACACCGGGGCTAAAATGGAAGAGCGGCGGGGTGTCGAGCGTGACGATCCCGGCGCGTTCAAGCAAGTCGTAGCGTTCGATCTGGAAGTCGGCCGATTGGAGCGGCCATTTTTCGTGGTGGACCTCCAACCGGCGGAGAGTTCGACCCCTGACCGCGTAAAGGCAGTATCGTTCCGTCAGCCATTCCTCAAGCGATCCGCGACCGGAGAAGAAGATGGGGCCGCGGCACTGGAAACGCGCCCGGAAGGCCGTTCCATCACACCGGCGATGGGATTGGAAAACCATGCCATCATCTTCCTCTTTCCGGATCATGGCAGCGCGAAAATAGGGGATGCCGTGAAAATAACGGGCTCCGAGAACAATCGGCAGGCAGTCGGCATCGAGGCTGAAAAACCAAACACCTGCCTTGCCATCGGCATGCACATAGGTGCGGAGATTCAGTTCGGGAAAGTGATTCAGGGGAGGAATGGATGGGAGGTTGCGCCACATCAGATCGGCCATGGTGAAGGGAACAACCGACACCCAGGCCGTCCCGTCGAACGTGTCGATCTCCAGTTCCGGTGGGATCAGCGGTCGGAGGACTCCGGCGGCGACGCGGTAATGGATGAATCCAAGATCAAGCCAGCGCTGACGCCATTGCCAGGAGCCGGAAGGCAATGGCCATGGCCGATGGTCGAGATGGCGAAGCGAGCTGTGACCAGTGGTTTGCCCGACAGGAGTTTGCTGGCCTTCTTGCATTGCGCTGGGTGGTCATTTCGCCAGTTTTTCCAGACCCGATTTTCCCTTCGAAAAGGCTTCCTCGCGGATCTTTTCCTGTTCTGCTCCGAAGTCCGTAACTTCTTTCAATGCCGCGTTGAACTTCTCCATGTCGGCGTCATTTTCGAACATAAACTGCCCATCCTGCGCTTCCCATTTTCCTTCGGCGGCGGCGAGGACTTCGATGCTTTCACCAACTTTTTCGATCATTGCAGCTTCAAGTTCCCGAATTCGGGCGCCATTCTTGGTGTTACTGCGGAAACCTTCTTCGAAACCCCGGAACCATGAAGGGTCTGAGCTCGGATTCCCGATCGTGCTTTTTACTTTCTCCGGAAAGGTTCGCAAGTGCTCGTTGAATTTCGCACCGTATTCCGCCACTACGGCCTTGCTCTTGGCGAGGATTTCCGGGGTTTCCTTGAACCCTTTGTCTTTGGCCGCACGATCCGGATCGAGCAGTGTATCATATCCCGTCGCATTTAGGGCCTTGAGATAGCCATTTTGCAATTCGGCCACAGCCTGGAGATTCATGCGCGAGATAGTCTGAATTTTTTCCGCCTCGGTAGCAGGATTGCCGGAAGGGGCAAGATCGAGTTGGATCGGTTGGCCGGTTTCCGCGGAAGTTTTCACTGCCTTCTCAAAAGCCGCGAGGTCCTTCACCATTTCCGTGGCGGCCTGCTTTTGCTGCTGATTCTTGTCCTCTTCGCGGCCGGTGATTCTCTTCGCCGCCGCCCCGGCAAGAAGAAAACAGGCGAGTATAATCACGATGAGAGAGTAGGAACGGTTGAGAGTGCGGCGGAATTTCTTGCCGAAAGCCAGACAGATAATGGACGCAACAACTGCCAGCAGGAAAGCGACGGCGATCAAGATGATACCGTTGCCCAAGCTGTTGCCCACTTCGGTAGCCCTATCCGCCGCTGGTTTCACCACGCCCGCGATGAGGGCGATGAGCAGCGCGATGGCACTGACATTACGGGTGCTCAATTCGGACTTCGCTTCGTCGTCGCTTGTCCCCTTTGAGGAAAACGATGGACTGCGGGTTGCGAAGTTCTGCCCGCAATTCGGGCAGACATCCGGGGTCTTCCCGGACCCGGGGGAAACATCAAGCAGGTGCCCGCAGCGGTAACAGGGAATGTTGGCCATGATTGGTCTTGTTAGTTTTCGCGCTTTCGACCTTTGGTTCCCTCACGACGTGGACATCGTCTGCACGAGCTGGGCGGCGAGGCTGATCGCCGCAATCATGCTGTCGGGGCGCGCGATGCCGCGTCCGGCAATTTCAAAGGCGGTTCCATGGTCCGGGCTGGTGCGGGGGAAGGGGAGCCCGAGGGTGACATTCACCCCTTCGCGGAAATCCACCATCTTCAGCGGGATGAGGCCTTGATCGTGATACATGCAGATCACGGCATGGTAGTCGCGGCGGTAGGCATGGTAGAAAACGATGTCGGGCGAACAAGGGCCTTCGAAGACACCGGGATGGGTGTGATTGAGTTCCTCGACCGCCGGTCGGATGATTTCCTCGTCCTCGCTGCCGATTTTTCCTTTTTCACCGGCGTGGGGATTGAGACCCGCCACGGCGATGCGCGGGTAAGTGTGTCCGCGTTGGCGGCAGAAGTGGTGGAGCAGGCGACCGGTGCGGATGATGCCCTCGGTCGTTAGATTCCCAGGCACTTCACGTAGCGGCAGGTGAATGGTGGCCAACGCGACGGTGAGATGCGGGCCGGTGAGGCACATGGTGAAATCTGTGACACCAAATGATTCGGCATAATACTCGGTCTGGCCCGGATAGTTGAAGCCGATCTCATACATGGCGGCTTTGTTGATCGGACCGGTGACCACACCTTGGATTTCTCCGGATTTCAACAGGGCGACGGATTCCTTCATGGCATCCCATCCTCGGCGAGCGGACTCCGCGTCCGGTTGACCGGCGACAATCCCGGTGGTGTCGCCGATAATCCGATAGCGGACATGGCCGGGCACGAGGCCCGAGTTCACGGCTTCGTGGATGATTTCCGGGCCGACACCGGCGGCGTCGCCGATGGTGATTCCGATGACCGGCCGGGGGTCGTTGGCGTCGTGAGTGGAGTGGTTGGGGGAAGCGGGCTGCGGCGAGGTGAGCGAGTTCACAATCCCAAGCCTAGGGCGATCCGCCGTCTCAGGGAAGACGAAAACGCCAATCAGAGGAAAAATTTTGCTCGTGAACCGCCGCCGAGGACCTCTTGCCGAGGCGTCCATCCTCTCAGATCGCCGGGAGGCTTGCGGCGGCGACGGCCTGCCCGTGGCGTTTCATCTGCTCGTCGGGCGTTGTGATGGTGATGACGGTAGCGAGTTCCGGGAAGGCATCAGCCAGCACGCGGTTGGCTTCCTCGATGATGATCTGACCGCCTTGGCCGGAGGTCACCCGTCCGAGGATGAGGAGTTTTTCGATCTCGTAGAAATCCGCGTAATGGGCGATGGAGTAACCGAAACAGGTGCCGATGGTGCGATAGATGCGGGCGGCATTTTCATTGCCGGATTTCATATCGGCCTGCACCTGTTCGAGTTGCTCGGCGAAGGGCATCTTTCCGAAGTCATAACCTGCCGATTTGGCCAGACGGGCCACGCCTTGTTGCGAGAAATATTGCACACCGCATCCGGTGTCACGGCTCCACTCATCGACGGGAGCGTTGTCGCGGTAGTCTACGGGCGCGAAGGCGAGTTCATTCAACCACGGCGTGATCTGGCCTGCGCCGTTCACGTAACCAGCCGCGAGGGAAGTCCCCATCGAGATGCCGAGCACGCGGTTGCTGCCGAGGCTCATCGAGCCGGCCAAGGCGGTCACTTCGCCGTCGTTCACGACCACGAAGGGCACACCCCATTCGCGCGCGAGATTGACGAACATTTTCCGCACATGCGACTCGAACATTTCCGCAGGCACGCCGCGGAAAAGTGAAGCCGCGCGCACCTGGTTGTTCACATAGACCCCGGCGGCCGAGCCACCGATGGCATCCACTTTTCCGCCCGGCAAATGCGCGGCCGCGCGGGCCAAGGTATCACGAATGCCCGCGAGATGGTATTCGGGATCTTTCTGGAAATATGGATCCCATTTGATTTCCTCGGAGAAAACCACCTCCCCATTCACCACCGCGGCGGCTTTTCGATCCGAGCCACCGAGATCAAAGCCGATGCGGTTGCCATCGAGGTGACGGCCGAGACTCACCGCCGAATCCCGCGCCGCCGGAACATCCGACAGTGCCACCGATTCTACGGAGATCGGATGACCGTAAATGCGCTTTCCGATAAAGTCCCAATCGAAAGCCCTCTCTCCTTGTTCGCTGTAAATTTTTCCCAGCGCCGCCGCGATCTCGGGTGCCCCGCCGACGATGATTTGGTTCCCGCCTTTCATCCAGAGAAGAAACTTCACCACCCGCTCGACGTATTTGAGATTGTCGGCGCGGTGTTCCGGTGAATCCGGCAGAAGCGCGCTCTTCCAGAGAAAATTCAAGCCGTCCTCTCGACCAAGCGCGATGCTCACTTCACGGCGTCCCGGTGTCGAGTCCGCCAATTTCCGGTAGGCGCGATTCCACAAAACCGCCGGGGAAAATTCCGGGTCAAGCACGGGTTTGTGTGTGATATTAAACTGCATAGCAGAATGAACGTGGGATAAATGGTTGGATTTGGATACATTGTCAGTCCAATAAAGAACGTCAAGGGCGGAAAAGTAGAATTTCCCCTCGCGGGTCAATCGACGCGGTTCGGGCTTGCTGCCCTCGGCGTAAAGTGGCTTGATTCCCTGATATTCGACCTCATGCGCCAGGCCCTGCTTTCTCCCCGATTTTTTGCCGCTTTCTCGGTGGTTCCTTCCATCTTGCTCGCCGAGCCGGCCGCGCCCAAGCAGAAGGTCGAGGAAATCTACCAGAACTATTGCGCCCAATGCCACGGTGGAAAGTTCGAGGGCGGACTTGGAGGTTCGCTGGTCGACGGGCAATGGAAGCATGGTGCGACCGATGAGGAGATCACACGTTCGATCGCCAAAGGCAACGAGACCCTGGGCATGCAGCCATGGGAGGGCGTCCTCTCCGCGGAGCAGATTCGTTCGTTGGTGATTTTTCTAAGGGAACAGGAGAAGCAGGAAAAGTTTCGCAAGCTTGAATTCCCGAAACCATCTCTCGACAAAGTCACAAAGACGACGCATCATTCGTATCGTCTCGAAACGATCGCCGATGGACTCGACATCCCATGGGCCATCGCGTTCTTGCCGGACGGAAGAAAAATCATCACCGAGCGCCCGGGGCCGGTGCGTCTCATCGACAAGGATGGCAAATTGCAGCCTCCGGTCGCGGGCACGCCGGCGGTCATTCATCACGGGCAAGGCGGCATGATGGACGTGGCCGTGCATCCCGACTACGAAAAGAACGGTTGGATTTACCTCGCCCTCTCCGATGGGTGGCAGAAAGATGGAAAACCCAAAACCCTCACCGCCATCGCGCGTGGACGCATCAAGGATAACCAATGGGTGGATCAGCAATGGATCTGGGGAGGCGATCGCAAGTTTTACGGCAGTGCCGGCGTGCACTTCGGCAGCCGGATTGTCTTCGACAAAGGATACATTTATTTCGTGGTCGGTGAACGCGGTGGCAAGGAAGAAGCCCAGGATGTTGCGAATCCAAAAGGTAAAATTTTCCGGCTCCATGATGACGGCCGCGTGCCAGATGACAATCCCTTCGCGAAGGCCCCGCCTGCCTTGCCCGGAGTCTGGAGTTACGGGCACCGCAACCCGCAGGGCCTCGTGCTCGACCCGCGTGACGGCAGCCTCTGGTCCACCGAACACGGCCCGCGCGGCGGCGACGAACTGAATCTCATCCGCAAGGGCGCGAACTACGGTTGGCCGTTCGTGACCTTCGGCATGAATTACGACGGCACCCCCATGACCAGCGAAACATCCCGCCCCGGCATCGAGCCACCGGTCATGCACTGGACACCTTCCATCGCCGCCTGCGGACTCGCCATCGGCAACGGCAAGGCATTCCCCAGGTGGGAACGCGATCTTTTCGCCGGCGCCCTCGCGCAGCAGGAGATCCGGCGCATCCGTGTTTCCATGGGCAAGGTGGTCGAGGAAGAAATCATCTGCAAGGACATCGGGCGCGTGCGCGACGTGAAAACCGCCCCGGATGGCACCATCTACGCCGTGCTCAATAATCCCAACCGGATCGTCCGCCTCGTTTCGGCGGACTGATGATTTTCCTCTGGTTCGGGGGCGAAGGTATTGCTGCCGGGGATTCCGGCACATTCCCTGCTGGTGATTGGGAAACTCCCATGAACTCCCGAACACCCGAATCCCATGAAGTCACCGACCCAGCGGGTCCTGCGGGAACTGCACCAGCGCTACGCGTCCCTTCGCGAGGGGGCGGTCGCCGATTACATTCCGGAACTGACGAAAGCGAACCCCGACTGGTTCGGGATCTGCATCGCCACCCGCGATGGTCATCTTTACGAGATTGGTGACACCCGCCAGAAGTTCACCATCCAGTCAATTTCCAAGGCGCTGACCTACGGGCTCGCTTCGGAAGACCGCGGCGAGGAACACGTGCTCGCGAGGGTGGGCACCGAACCATCCGGCGAGGCCTTCAATGCCATCAGTTTGAAACCGGGCTCTGGTTCCCCGTTCAACCCGATGATCAATGCCGGAGCCATTGCCACCTGCGGGCAAATCCTCGCTACCGATGAAGGTTCGCGTTTCGAGCGCATCCGCCGTTATCTTTCCACCTGCGCGGGAAATGATCTCGAGGTGGATCAGGATGTCTATAAATCCGAAAGCCGCACCGGCCACCGCAACCGTGCCATCGGATGGATGTTGCGGAATTTAGACATCATCGAAGAGGAACCTCGCGAGGTTATCGAGACCTACTTCCAGCAATGTTCGCTCAAGGTGACTTGTGCCGACCTCGCTGTCATGGCCGCCACTTTGGCGAACCAGGGAGTGAACCCACTTACGGGCGAACATGCCATCCGCCGCGAATACGTGGACAATATTCTGGGTGTCATGGCCACCTGCGGCATGTATGACTGGTCCGGGGAATGGCTCTATCGTGTTGGCTTGCCTGCCAAGAGCGGCGTCGGCGGTGGCATCATGGCGGTTCTGCCCGGGCAACTCGGGATCGGAGTGTTCTCTCCTCCGCTCGATGCCAAGGGCAACAGCGCCCGTGGCATCCGCGTGTGTATTGATTTGGCGAATGAACTCGCCTTGCATCTCTTCAATCCTCAAGTCGCGCCCCCACCCGCCCTCCGGGTTTCCTACAACGCCACGCAGGTCGTCTCGCGCCGCCGTTTGCCCGCGGCCGCCTTCCAGACCCTCCGGCGTTATGGCGAACGCATCCGCGTGATTGAGTTGCAAGGGCCGCTGGTATTCTCGACTTTCGAGCCGGTGGTGCGCGCGCTCGTGCGCCAGGCTGCCTATTGCCGCCATGTGTTGCTCAATTTCACGCACGTCGTCAGCGCCGACAGCGTGAGCCTGCGCCTTCTCTCCCAGATGCGGGAGAACCTCGCCGCCGAAGGTGTGGTCCTGATTTGTTCGGACCCGGGTGCATTCCGCAAAGCCCTGCTCGCTTCCGGTTTCCCCGTCGAAAATCTGCACGAAGAACACGATGCCGCCCTCGAACGTTGCGAAAATGCCCTGCTTCAGGAGGTCCTGAAAAGCGACTGGCAGGAAACCGTGGCCGTCGGCCTCGCGGAAACCGATCTGCTGCTCGGTTGCTCCGCCGAAGATGTCGAAATTCTCCGGGGATTGCTCGAGCCCCGCTCGTATCAGCCGGACGATGTCATCATTACCAAAGGGACGGCTGCGGACAGTTTGTTCTTCCTTCTCTCCGGACGGGTCGAAGTGCGGCTCCCATCGCTCCACTCGAACCATTACCAACGTCTCGATGTTCTCTCGACCGGCATGAACTTCGGCGAAATGGCCTTTATCGACCGGGCACCACGTTCCGCCGACGTCGTCGCCATCGAACCCGTAGAGTGCTTGGAATTCGGGCGGGCCGCTTTCGATCAACTCGACACGCTCCGCCCCGCGCTGAAAATCCATATCCTCACCCGGCTGGCCCGCCATCTCTCCAGCCGCCTCCGGCATACCAACACGGAACTGGCCGCTCTTCGCAAACCGCCCACGCCCGCGTGAGGGCCGCGCCGGGCTTGTTCAACCATGGGCAGGTCTATAGGCTCCACACCGCTCCGCGACAACATAGCCTTTATTGTTAGGCGTTTCCGGCGGGTTACCTGGAGGGCGTGTCACCTTTCTTTGCGGCTTGCTCAATGGTGTCCCGGACAAACTGAGCGTGAAGCACCTTGCTCAACCCGAGCGGGTGGTGGATGGTGCGTTCCTCATACTCCATCGTCACGCGCTCGTCGTGACGGAATTGTGCAAGCACCATGCCGACGAGTAACGGATGAGCGTCCTTACCGGCAACAAACGCTGGGCCGCCGCTGTCGCCGGCGAATGACGTGAAATCCGCAAGGTAGGTATGATGCTTCTGAATGGGCAAAAATGGATGACTGGCGATGATGCCTTGGCGTGCCACGGCAAATCCCGCGTCGTTGGCCTCGAAACGCTGTGGATAGGTCAACACGAAAAGAGGACTGCAAATGTGCAACCCTGCGGCCGTCAACCCGGCTTCGTCAGCGATGGCCGCCAATGGCAAGGCGCTGACCGGAACAGGCGGGGCCTCCAATAGCCGTAGAACCGCCACGTCCTCCTTGTCATGGCGCACCCAAAGAGGTTCACCATCGCGCCGAATATTGACGGTGTGGTCGCGGCGCTTATGGAATCCGTCAGCGTTGCGCTCACGCAGAACGACAATCGTCGTCTCGCCCTTGGTGCGTTCGAGGACATGAGCGGCAGTCACGAGGTAAAGGCTCTGGTCGGGTGCATCGCGACGCACGAGGATGCACGTGCCGGTAGAATCGACATGGAAGAGCTTGAATGTCGAATCCAGCATCTCCGTCGCGAAATCTCCGGCCGCAGCGGCGGCACAACTGAAAATTCCGACCAGCCCAGCGAGAATTACTTGTTTCATTATATTGAGAACTGAGGACACGCCTGACGTGGTTTATCCACACAATGGTGTGCATAACGTGGCGAATTTGGGAGAAAAAGGTCTGCGTGGAGGGGAGAATGTCAAAAATCGAAGGTGGGGGCAAGAGGGAAGTTGCGCCCAATGTGAGAAAGCGGGAACTGTGTATGGTCGGGTCGGCTGGGGTTGAACAGGGGGAAAGGTTTTGGAATTTTCGAAGGGGCTACCGGCTGGCTTAGCTCCAAAATCCGCCATTGCTCCGCAGGCTGAAAACGGGTAATCTCGGGCAAGGATGGGGCCATGGTTGCTAACAGGCGGTTGTCGCCGCGTTTTTCCGCTCCTGCTCGGACTGCTCGCGCTCTGGGCTCTTCCCGCATGCCGGAAATCCGGGCCTGACGCGGCTATGGAGCGTCTTTCCAAAAGGGGATTCGCCTTTTCCGTCGAGGATTTCCATCGTGCGGCACGATCCGGTGATGTGAAATCGGTGGAGGAATTTCTCGCCGCCGGCATGGCCGTGGATGTTCCCGACACCAATGGGAACACCGCCATCGGAGCGGCCAGCCAGAGCGACGCCGCCGATGTCGTGCGGTTGCTCATCTCGGCGGGTGCCCAAGTGAACGCACCCGCATCGGAGGGCCGAACGCCCCTCATGCTCGCAGCCGCCAGCGGTTCCGCACCCACCGTCCGGCTCCTGCTCGAAAGCAATGCCGATCCGAAAGCGCGTGATCCGGAGGGTTGGCATCCGCTTGCCCTTGCCACCTGGAACCATCGTCTCGACGCCGCCGCCGTGCTCTCGGCCAAGGCCAGTGCCGCCGATATCGATGATGCCTTGCTTCTCTCCACCTTACACGGGGACGTGGAAATGACAGATTTCTACCTGAGGCGCGGGGCATCGGTTTTCGCTCGCGATTCCGAAGGGCACACTCCCCTGATGCTTGCAGCCGCGAATGGACATGTTTCCGTCGCCCGCCGACTGCTCGACAACGGCGCGAATCGCTTCGAACTGCACTCCACAACACAATGGACACCAGCGCAGTTCGCCGTCCGCGCCGAACAGGAAAGCCTCGCCAAAGGTGATACCATCCGCGCTGCCCAAGCCCGTGCCGTGGCTGATTACCTCTCCGCGCCCGCCCCCGAGAATGGCGAGGAAATTGGTATCTTCGCCGATCCGCGTCCCATCCTCATCTTTGAGCCGGATGATCCGCCGCCGGATGAAGAAACCTCGGCCTCCATCGCCCATGGCAAGGTGCGCATCGGCCAGTCGATCAAAGATGCCACCTTGGTCGTGCCCGCGCCCGGATTCGATGGTTTGGCCAGTGCGTGGAAGGTCACGGAATACCGGGAAAAACCCGCTCCCATCCTGCTCGAATCCGTCTTGCCCGACGGGGTGACCGCCCGCTTCCGCAAGTTGCAAGGATCCCAGGAACGTGTCGACTCCCGTGCCAACGAACCCATCGCAGGCACGAGTTGGAGACTCGTCTCCGTGCGCCGCCGCATCCAGACCTCCAAGAATACGGGTGAAGCGCTCGAGGCCAGCACCGCCGTCGTGGAAATTCCCGCCGGTGGACCGCGCCGGGAAATCCGCTCCGGCCAACCCGTGCCCATGGAAGAACCGTATGCCGTGCTCGAGCCGGCCAAAGGCGGGCAAATCATCACCGCCCGACGCGGGGAAAAATTCAAGCTCACCGGCGACCCGAAAACCTACGCCATCGCCGACATCGGCCCCGACTCCGTGGTCATCGAAGACACCGCCACCCGCGAAACACGCATCCTCACGCGCAGATAGGTAGATTTTTCTTTCCTTTTGTCCGCCAATTTGTCATAAAGGGCTTGAGAGATCCAACCACCCTCTTTGTCATCATGAAAACGACTCTGTCGGTAAACGGTTCGGTGGACCGTGATGAGGTGGCCGCGTTGCTGAGTGTTCTCCCCGGGGCCGGGCATCTCTACAAAAACCACTTTGGCGCAGGCCTGGGCATTCTCCTGCTCGGCAATGCGCTCGTCACATTCGTCTCCGGTCTGATGGCGCTGGCCACACTCGGATTGTCCCTGATCATCTTGCCCACCGCCTACATGGCCATGGTCGCATGGAGCGCCTACAACCTGCCCGACTGGCACGGCCACCACCACTACCTGCACCCATGGACGCCCATGGAATAACCGGGACAGGATGAGGAGACCTGAGCAAGATCTCGTCGGGTGAGTTGGACCCGATCGAAGAAGGAGCACGGCTAGCTTGGCCGTGACGCCGCCCTGTTTTTTTGCCTCCCGAGCCTGCTTGTCTCGGGTCTTGCCGTTTTCTAACCACTTTCTCTTGGCGGGCGGGCCGAAGTGGTGTTTAACTGCCTCTCACTTTGCCCACCGCCCTGATGAGCCCGCGTAATTGCCGCCCGCCGACCGACACCCCTTCCGCAGGTGCCTCGATTCGGGAGGTGGCATGCCAAGCATCCCCGGGCTTGCGCCCCGGGCTGGTGTGCACGGCTCCGTTGGAGCAAAGAAATGCCCCAATGGGGCAACGCATACCAGCGAAGGGTGCAACCCTGGATAGAGCGAAGCTCTGGGTATGCCATGCCATCAATCCCCGCGTTCTGAAGGAACGCCGCATGTCCCCGAATGGCGGACGTGTGCCCAAACAACCCGGATGCGGCGTTCCTTCAGAACGCCTCCGTTTCGTCGTCTCCATTCCCAGGGTTGCACCCTGGGCTGGTATGTATCGCTCCGTTGGAACATCAAAACCCGCCGATTGAGTTTACCATGCCACAATCACTCTCCAATATTCTCATCCATTTGATCTGGAGCACGAATGACCGCCATCCGTGGCTTGTACCAGGCATGCGAGAGAAATCCCACGCCTTTCTCGCCGGAGCGGTGCGGCAATGTGATTGTGAGGCGTATCGAGTCGGTGGTGTGGCGGATCACGTGCACCTGACGGTGCGTCTTTCCCGCACCTTGTCCGTGGCGGATCTGGTGAAGGAGGTGAAAACCACCTCCAGCAAATGGCTGAAGGAGCAAGGCCCCGCGTTCACGGACTTTTCCTGGCAACAGGGCTATGGCGCCTTCTCCGTGGGGATGAGTCAGAAGGAGGCGCTACTACAGTACATCGACACGCAGGAGGAGCACCACCATACGCGGACCTTCCAGGATGAATACCGCGACTTCCTGAAGAAATACGGGATCGACTATGATGAACGGTATGTGTGGGACTGACCTCGCCGATGCGGCGATATGCCGCTTCCTTCAGAATGCATCTATTGCGACGGATGCGGACGATTTCCGTGACTACGTGCTGATGTCGCGCGCTACCGGACCTGCTTTCCCGAGGTGGCCATCGCGCCGATCTGGTGTAGATTGCAGGCTCACATGCTCTCCGAGCCTCCAAGTCCAGAATTGCTTTCTCCCGCCGGAAATTGGGACTGCGCCAAAGCCGCGGTCGCCAACGGGGCTGATGCCATTTATTTCGGGCTGCCGCGATTTAACGCCCGGTTGCGGGCGGACAATTTCACCGAGGAAGATTTGCCGGAATTGATGGATTGGCTGCACGCCCGGGGCACGCGCGGATTCGTGGCCATGAATACGCTCGTCTTCACCCGCGAGTTGGAGGAAGCTGCCGCACAACTCGAACGCCTCGAAGCGGCGAAGGTGGATGCCGTCATTATTCAGGATATCGGTCTTGCCGCGCTGGCCGCCCGCATCGCGCCGTCGGTGGAGATCCACGCTTCAACGCAGATGACCATCAGCTCGCCGGAAGGACTGGCTTTTGTGCGCGGGCTGGTGCCACTCGAACGGGCTGTGCTCGCACGCGAACTTTCCCTGCGCGAGATCGAAAGGTTCACCCGCACGGACGGGGAAAAGTCCGAACCGCTCGTGCCGATGGAGGTGTTTGTGCATGGCGCGCTCTGTGTCGCCTACTCCGGGCAATGCCTGACCTCGGAGGCGCTCGGGCAGCGCAGTGCGAATCGCGGTGAATGTGCCCAGGCCTGCCGGATGCCGTATGAGTTGCTCGTGGATGGTGAAAAGATCAATCTTGGCGACCAACGTTATTTGCTCTCGCCGCAGGATCTGGCGGCCCATGATCAAATACCGGAACTGCTCGCGCGTGGGGTCGTGAGTTTCAAGATCGAAGGACGCCTCAAATCGCCCGAATATGTGGCTGCGGTCACGGCCGTTTACCGCAAGGCGCTTGACCGTGCGATGGCCGGTGCCCCGGCTCCGGCGAGCAAGGATGATCGTTATGCCCTCGAAATGACTTTCTCCCGTGGTCTTACCCCGGGCTGGCTCACCGGAACAAACCATCCCGCACTCGTTCATGCTCGTTTCGGAAAAAAACGCGGAGCTTTGTTAGGAACGATTGCGCGTGTCGGCCCCGATTGGCTCGAACTGGATCGCGAGGTGCTTGCCATGCCCGAAGATGGCATCGTGATCGACACCGGCGGCGATACCAACAATGAAACCGGCGGACGCATCGGGCGTGTGCAGGGCCGCAGGTTCCAGTTTCCCGCTGATCGGATCCAGCAGGCGCGTCCGCGCGCTGGAGATCGCATCTGGAAAACCAGCGACCCACGGCTGGATGCCCGCTTGCGCGAGACGTGGAAAGGCCGGATTGAGAACCGGCGCACCTTGCCGCTCGAGCTCGAAGTCAGTGGACGCGCGGGTGAAGCGCTGGTCATTCGGGAAAAGCGATCCGGAGCCACGGTCACCGGTGCGGACCTGTTGGTTGCCGCCGCGCCCGGAGCCCCCGCGCTTGGTGCCGATGTGCTGCGGGCCCAACTCGGTCGTCTCGGTGGCACGCCCTACCATCTCGGCAATCTGGACCTCGACCTGAATGACCCGGTGTCCATGCCCGTGAGTGCGCTCAACCGACTCCGCCGCGCCCTCGTCGATGCGGTGGAGCGGGCCATGCGTCCATCTCGCGGCCCCGTGCTTTCGACCAAGGAAGCGATGGTTGCTTTGCTTCCGGTTGTCTCGGTAAATCAATCCCAAGCGGAGACAACGGTGCTTTCGGTGCTGGCGCGTAACCTCGAGCAAATTGAAGCGGCGCTCGATTGTGGCATCACGGAAATCCATGCCGACTTCGAAGACATCCGCCGGGGCAAAGACGCGGTCGCGCTGGTGCGTTCGCGGGAGTCGAGCGGAGCGGCCATCTTCCTGGCGACACCGCGCATTCAGAAATCCGGTGAGGCTGGATATTTCAAACTGATCGAACGCGCGCAACCGGATGGCGTGCTTTTGCGCAATCTCGGGGCCTTGGGATACTTCCGCGATCACCATGGGCTTCGGCGTCATGGTGACTTTTCTCTGAACATCGCCAATCCAATTACGGCTTCCCTTCTGCGTGAGGCCGCCCGTCTCGATCGGATGACCATCTCGTATGATCTGAACATCAACCAGGTGCTCGATCTGCTCTCCGGCGCTCCGCCCTCATGGTTCGAGCTGACCTTGCACCAACACATGCCGATGTTTCACATGGAGCATTGCGTCTTCTGCACTTTTTTGTCCAAAGGAACCGACTTCACCAACTGCGGGCGCCCATGCGACAACCATCAGGTGCTCATGCGTGATCGGGTTGGCATGAAACACGTGCTTCTCGCCGATGTCGGCTGCCGCAACACTCTCTTCCACGGGCAAGCGCAAACCGGCGCCCAATTTCTTCCTTCGCTGCTCAAAGCGGGGTTGCCCCACTACCGTCTCGAACTCCTCACCGAAGACCGCGAGCGCGCGATGGGTGTCATCCGGCTCTATCAGGATTTGTTCGCCGGTCGGGCAAATCCCGCCACCGCTTGGCGTACGCTCAAGGCGACGGCCCAACTCGGGGTGACGGAGGGCACGCTGGTAGGTTGAGATTGCGGGGGATGACATCAGTGCATGAGCGCCGCAGGCTCTCGGACGGCTGGGATTCTTCCCAGTTCTTGAGGGCGAGGTGACAACACACTCAAAGCGGTGGAGGAACCACCGCAGTCCAAAGCCTCCGGCGGTAAGATGCGGGTCGGTTCATAAGCACCGCAGGCTCTCGGACCGTGGGTGAACCAAGAGAATCAAACATCCTGACTTTGCTCCCGGGAGCGATTCACCATCACTCCTCCGCTTCGATGAAGACATCGACCTGTTGGCCGACATACACCGGAGGGTTTTCTGGAGGCGTCATGGAGTAGATCACCTGCAAGACCCGCGTATCCACCCGCTCGGTGCTGGCGCCGGTCAGCGATACTTTGGGGATGACGTATGGTTCGATGCGGTCGAATACCAAGGGGAAGGAGATTTCCGGTTTGCCCCTTAGGCTAGCCCGGGCGGCCTTGCCGGGGCGGACGCGCGTGGCGCTTTGTTCATCAATGTCCACGCGCACCTGAAGTTTGTCGGTATCACCGATGATCATGGCCGGTGCCTTTGGTATGGTGCCGGCGAATTCGCCTTCCCTGATATTCACCTGAAGAACCGTACCATCGCGGGAAGCCCGCACCGTGAGGCGCTCGATCAGTGCTTCCACTTTCGCCCGTGCGGCCGAGGCTGCGGTAAGACTGGCACGGGCAGCGGCGAGCCGGGCTACGGCCACGCGCACGTCGTTGCGGCGATTGTCGAGGTCTTCGACACTGAAAGCCCTCGTGTCCTTGATGGCATTCAGGCGCTCGAACTGTGCTTCGATTTTTTTCAGCAGCGCCTCTTCCACCGCAATCTGTGATTGCGCCACGGCGATTTCCCCATCGATGGCCGGTAGTTCCGCGCGGAGATCTCGATCATCAAGTTGGAACAACGGGTCGCCCTTTTTGACCTCCTGGTTCACCTTGACGGATACTGCTGCCACCAAACCGGGCGCCGGCACACCTACGGCGACGTTTTCACTCGAGGCTTCGAGGATGCCGGTGCCGGCCACGGATGACTTGAAGGGTTTCTCGGGTGGGGCGATTGGCGGTTCACCGGCAGGTGGCATCTGTTTGTCTTGTTGGACTTGGGCCACCACGGCAATGGCATAGAAGCCTCCCAGGGCAAGCAAGATGGTGGCGTAGCGGATGAATTTGGATAGCAGATTCATGGTAGTCAGGGCAGGTGGACGGGAACGGTCTCGTGAACAAAATGGGGTGTGTCGTCCGGGCTTTTGGCCTCGATACCGACGATCATCCCATCGTCCATGCGGGCGATGCGATCGGCATAGGAGAAAATACGATTGTCATGGGTGACGATGATTACGGCGCGGCCGGGTGTGCGGGCGACATTCCGGAAGAGATCGAGCACGATTTCACCGTTCTGGGCATCAAGCGCGGCTGTCGGTTCATCACAGATCACCAGTGGCGGCTCATGGACGAGAGCGCGCGCGATGGCTACCCGTTGCTGTTGTCCGCCGGACAGTTTGGCCGGTCGTTCGCTCCAGCGGTCTGCCATACCGACGGCATCCAGTACTTCCTTCGCTTTCCGGATGGCTTTTCCCTGGCCGAATCCTTGGATCAATAGCGGGACACTCACATTCTCCGCGATGTTGAGGGTCGGGATCAGATTGAATTGCTGGAAGATGAATCCGATGTTTTTGGCGCGGAAAGCGGTCAAGGCGAGACCGCTCATGCTGTGGAGCGGATGCCCGAAGACTTCCACCTGTCCGGCGTCGGGGCGCAGGGTGCCGGAGATCGTGCTCAGCAAGGTGGTCTTTCCGCATCCCGAGGGACCGACCAGCATGAGGATCTCGCCATTCATGGCCTGCAAATCCACTTCCTTGAGGACATGGAGCTTCGCTGCCCCGGTGCCGAAACTTTTTTCTACACCATGGACATTCACCACGATTGCCGAAGCTTGGGATGGATCAGGCACGGAAAACCATGGCGGGTTGATAGAGGCCGAGCCGGACTACTCCGAGCAGGGCGGCGAGGAAACAAATCAATTGGATCACGCAAAAGGCGGCGATGGGCACGATCGTCGGCATGTAGAATGGCGGTTGGCCGTTCTCGAGGGCTCCGGAGGCGAAGGCGGAAGTGAAAAGCAATCCGATCCCGAAGCCGATGATCCCGACGGTGATGGACTGGAACCACAACATCAAACTGAGGCGGAAATTCGACGTGCCCATGGCCTTGAGAGCACCGAAGTTTTTCAGGTTGTCGAGCACGAAGGCATAGAATGTCTGGCAGGCGATGGCGATCCCGACGATGAATCCGATGACCACGGTCGTGCCGAAGGAAATCGGGATGCCGGTATTCCTGACATACCACCAGATGGTCGAGGTGTTGAAGTCGTTGGGGTTCGATCCGAAGTCGCGGTTCACGAAGGCGCGCAAGCCGGTCTTTTTCGCAATTTCCGCGGCGGCCGTATCAGGGTCCATGCCCGCGATGGGCGCGGCCAGCACGGCTGAAAGCATCTTGCGCTGTGGCGGGGTGTATTGCAGAGCGCGTTCGTAGGTGGTCCAAATGTAGGGTCCACCGGTGAACGAGCGCATGGCATCACAGATTCCGACCACGCGGGCTTCGATGTCATTGATCTCGAATGTCGAACCGATGCCAATCGGTTTGTTCTTGTCCGTAGACAATCTTTCGATGGCAATCTTGTCGATGATTACGGTGTTGGGTAGGCGCAGGTCCTCCAGACGGCCTTCCGTGATGCGGACCGGTCCGCCCGCGAAGGAAGCGGCATCGACGCCGAGCAGTTGCACCGTTTGGAAATTTCCATTTTCCAATCGAACCTTCTGCATGCCGGAATAGAGGGGCATGGCCCAGCGAACCGCCCCTACGGATCGCACCAACGCCACATCCGTGTCTCGGAGAGGATTCATTTCGTTGACCTGCTCCACCTTTGGTTCGACGACGTAAATCGGAGCACCGACATTTTTGACCGTCGCGGTCGTCCAGCGGATGAGGCCGCAGAAGACGGAAGCCTGCTGGACCATCAAGAAAGTGGCGAAAACGATGCCAGCCAACAGCATCAAATACTTCGCCGTGTCACCGAAAAGCATCCTGATGGCGAGGCGAAACATGAATTGAAGAAGAGTCGGTTGGGAGGAACTGACATTAAACGTCGGAGCCGCGCGCCAGGATACGGAACATTGGCGCTTCGCTGCCAGGACTCAAGGCGCGGCAGGGCCCGAGTCGGCTTGCCCGGGCACTTTACCCCATTCGGCGAGGGGACGGGCGAGCACATGGTTCCACTGATCTGGATTGTCTTTGTAGTCGCGGATGCGGAAGAGGTATCCGTCGGCGGTATTGACCCAGAGGCTTGAACCGCGCTGAATTTCGCCGATGCGGATGGGATCGGATTTGCCCTCCCAGGTTCCTCCCGGGGGTTCGCGCACCAGGTAAGTGATACCATCATCCCATCTTTCAAGATTCGGCAACTTGTAGGAAATGACAAACATCCATAGACAGATCGCGGCGGTGAGCAACGACGCGGTGGTGGACTCGCGCCATTTCAATTTCGTGCCGATTTTTCCAGCAAAGGAATCGATCCCGGCTGCCCAGGCCAGCAGGACGGCGGGGAGAATGTAAATGATATACCAGTGGAACAGTGAGTATCCGGTGAAGAAGTAGTGGTGCAAAACCATGAGCACCCCCGAACCAGCGGCGGCCAACAGAAATCCGGCGCGGAACCGACCCTTTTTCCACAGCGAAATCCAGCCGCTGATGAAGAAGAACAGAGTAACAAAGGTAAGCAGGCAGATCGGCCACATCCTCGGGAAGTGGGTGAAGAACCATTCCACGTGGGTCGGTCCCTGCCATTCGGGCGGCGCAAACACTTGGTCGTAGATGGGCATGAGGCCGGTGGCGTAGGTCACCGTCGCACCGAGGAGCCAACTGAACCCGAGATTGCCCTGCGGAAATTTCTCCTGGAACTCTGCCACGGCCTGGGGGATGGCCGGCGAGACGATCCAGAGGTAGAGCAAGCCGGCGGCGGCATTCGCCACCACGCAGCGTGCCAAGGCAGTCAGGGCATGCGGGTCCTTTTGTTTGAACCAACGCCAGAGCAGGGTGGCCGCGACGAAGAGATTAACCGTGGCGACAAAATACAGCGAACCCGGGTAACTGAAGACAGAAAGGAAAACGAGAGAACCAAAGGCGAACCAATCCCGCGCTCTTCCTATCTGCAATGCCCGCCAGGCGAAGCCAAGAAGAAGCGAGGCCATGAAGAGGTTCAATCCGTAGCCCCGGGCTTCAACGGAATGGTGGAGGGCAAGCCCGTGCACGACCATGAGAGCCGCAGCGATGGGAGCAAGACGGGTCAGACCGATTTGTCGTGCGAACCAGAAGACGGATGCGATGGCGAGCCAGCCGAAGAGCAGGGAAGGAAAACGCATGGCGGACAGGTCGGTGCGTTCCCTGGACATTCCCGTGATGAACCTCCACGTCGTCTGGGAAACTTGGCTGAGGACACTGAAGAAATAGGGGTTATTGACCCGCTCGTTTTCCCAGACGGCATGGGAGAACCCCGCTTCAACCCATTCGGGGGCTTTTCCCGGCTCGCGGAAATCGAGATAACCGTGGTAGTTCCGCCGCATGTTGTCCTGCTCGTCATAGGTCGGGTGTTGCGATGCCGCGGGCCAACGCAAAGCGGCTCCGAGCACGAGAAGCAAACCAAGAAGGATCCATGAATGGCGATCCATTTTTGGCCCGACTTCACCGGGGCCCGTGGGTGGTCCGGAGAGAAATCGCCCCCACCACCAAGCCGTGGCCGCGCCCACTAGCGAGAGGGCAAGCACAACGGTGCTCGACAAGCACATGCCAATCCGGCTCCAGTCCCGCACCTTGAGCGAACTCCGTGCGGGGTCCTCGACATTGGTAGAGACCTCGACCAGCCGCTGGTATTTTTCGACGAGTCCGAGTTGGGCGGGCTTTTCAACGCCGTAGAGGTTGCTGCCCAGCTTGCCGCTCCATGGAATGTCGATTCCCCGCAGGATGAGTATCGCGATGACGGCCACCGCCAAACACGCCACGGTGGCGTAAAGGGGGGCGCGTGAGCGGGAAGCGGAGTTCGGAACCGTCGTGGGCATAGCCGGGAATGATCGCCATGGATGCCCCGGAAATCAAGCGCGCCATCCTTTTCCGGCGGTACCCTTGACAGTTCGCGAAGATTTGGCAGGCTCCCCGAATGGATTCCCCTCCCCTGACTTTCCGGATTCTACCGCGGCGCCAGCAGCGGGATGATGGAGGTTGGCGCGTGGAATTCGACATCCGCGCCGGGGAGCGACAACAGTTGGTGACCTACGATTTTCCGGCGGCCTTGGGTGAACCGGAGACGGATGACGCGGTGGTGCCCGTGGGTTTATTTGCCGCCATGGCACATCGTTTGCCCTTTGTGGTGGAGAATCCAGTGGACGAAAGATTGGCCGAAGATGCGATCATCGCGATGGATCTCGCGGGCGAGTGGTGGTCGGAGGCATTGGCGGCTGTGCCGCTTGATTTCCCAATCCGGCCCGCCACCACACCGGTGCCGGGACGAGGCTGAGCGGCATTCTTCACCGGCGGGGTCGATTCATGGAACACCTTGCTGCGGCATGAAAAGGAGATCACCCACCTGATCTATGTGCATGGGTTCGATGTTCCCGGCCAGACGAAAGAAGAAGAAGCTCTGGTGGGAAGGCGCGTGCGCGAGGCGGCGGCGGCGAGGGGATTCACGTTGCATGAAATCCACACCGATCATCGCGAAGCCGGCGAAGAGCTGGTAGGGGATTTCAAATTCAGCCACGGAGCCATGCTCGCGGCCGTTGGATTGATGCTGACCAGAACAATCGACACCGTTTATATCGCCAGCTCGAACCAGTATTGCCAGATGTTCCCGCACGGATCCACATGGATGCTCGATCCTCTATGGACCACGAATCATGTCCAAATCCGTTACGACGGAGCGCAAAGATGTCGTGCTGGCAAGGCTCTTGATTTGGCGAGAGGTCATCCCGATTTGCTTCCCCATCTGATTGTTTGTCGGGATGGTTACCTGAAGGGGAAGAATTGCGGGCACTGCGAGAAGTGCCTGCGGACCATGCTGGCCGTGCACTTCGCAGGCATTGATGATCTGTCCCCCGCATTTGATCGCGACCTCGATCGTTCTGCGGTCGCCGAAACCCGTTTTTCGGGCACTTGGATAAGTGATATTTACCAAAAGACTCTCGAGATCGGGAAAACCCACCGCCCCGATTCACCATTCCTTCCGGCCCTGGAGAATTGTTTGCTCGAAAAGAATACCCGGCTTCTGCTTGCCAGATTGGCCGAGACCGGTGACGCGGCGATCGAATCCGCGCCGGCGTCGAAATAGCTCAAGGGCATCCGCGATCCACTCTGGCGCCATTGGTCGTCGCATGCCCGCAAATGGCTTGACCAGAAGATGGGTGCCGTGGTCAACTCCGACCCCGCTCGCGCCACGAGGGCCCTTTGGTCATGAAAAAGACCTGGTGCCATGGTCCGTTGGACCGCACGGGTGAACCCATGCGCCTCTTTGTTGGTGCACCGGTCTCTTGTTGCACCGATACCGCTACCGAGGTCCACTATCTGCTCCGCCTGGGATCGGATGAGGTGTCGGCCCGGATTCTCGATACACTGAGTTTTCGAATCAACCGGGCCATTCAATCTTCGCTCATTGGGATAGAACCTGCCATGGCAGCGTTGTTGCCCTTTGCCATGGCCCGCCACTGGGATCTGGTGGCTGAGGCATCGGCTGCCACCGGGTTTGCGGAGGTTTTGGAAGAATATGCCCTAATCTCCGATGCGTGGCTCGAAGATTGGAGAAAACCCCGGATTGAGATGCACACGGAAAGCGAACCACAAATCCTTCCGCAGGGACGAGGCGAAGCAGCGTTTTTTTCGGGTGGTGTGGACTCGTTTTACACGCTCGTGGCACGACAGGGACAACTCGCCGACGTCGTTTTCCTGACGGGTTTTGACATCGAACCCGTCATGACCGCTCATTCCCGTCTGGCTGATAAAGCCATCCATGCCGCCGCCCGGATGTTCGGGGTTGGTGTGGTGCACGTTGAGACCAACGTGCGAGCGCTGCGCCACTATGCATTGGATTGGGTTTACATGGGTGGTGCGGTGCTTGCCGGCACCGCGCTTTTACTACGTGGATTGTATCAACGCGTGCATGTGGCCAGCGACTCGACATGGAAAGGGTGTCTGCCGGCCCATGAGCATCCGGTGATGCACAACCTCTGGAGGCTTCCCGGATTCCGTATGCGTTGTGACATGGTGTCCATTCCGAGGGTCGAGCGGGTGCGGCTCCTTGGAATGGCCATGCCCGGGGCCCTGGCCCATTTGCGAGTCTGTTGGGATATGCTCCCATTTCATCTGAACTGCGGGAAATGCGAAAAATGCCAACGCACCTTGGCGGCTCTGGAAGTATTCGGATTCCGGCAGCAGGCCGCACCTGCTTTCGAGTCCTCCGACCTCGACTGGGAAATGATTTCTTCTCTCCGGCCGGATTCCATGCGCCGCCCTTACTGGCAGGAAATCACCGATGCGGCGCGCCAACTTGGCCGGAGAGATATTTCGGATCCACTCGACGAAATGCTCAAGGCTTCGGAGGTCAAGGAGGTGCTTGAGCTGCTGGAGCCTCTTCGCAAGGAGTTGATTGGCACCACGGCATGGAAAAAGAAAGATCCACGGATCCGGGACCGATTCTTTGACGCGCTATTCCAACTGGACCCCGGATGGTTCTGGCAGAAGCTGCGCCGTCACCGCGACGAGTGGCGACATCCGCTAAAAGCCCAGTTGCGCAGTCTGGGTCATGCGGGATGGGCGGAATTGGCGCGGTTGCGCCTCAGGCGGTTCTTCAATCGCCCGGATTCCAACGAAGGATGAGCGACTTGGATCAACCGTCCTTACTACGGTCACTCCAGAGCGCCGGGAACAACCGGTGCTGCAACCGTCCCAGCAATTTTTCGACCGGAAAACCCTGCAAGCCGACGGCATCCGATCCAAGCAACCTCTGGATGATGAGGAAGTGGGTGTGCCGCCATTCCGCGATGCGCTGATCGATATCGAGCATACGTTCAATCATGGCATGGAATTGCGGATGGGCATGGCGCTCCGCGGTCACATCGCCGACACTGATGGAACTTTGGTCCAAGGCCGCCGTGAGTTTGTCCGACAGCAACGTCGCGACTTCGTGGATGCGATTGAACCCCGGAGAGTCGAATCCACTGCCATTTCCCAATTGCGGCCGGAAGGCGTGGTAATCCGATGGGGCCCATGGCCGTGCATTGGCCAACGCAGCCCATGGCGTCGTCGGCTTTCTCCAGAAACCTGCAGGCCTCCCCATACTGACCATCGACAATCTGCTCCGCCGCACCTTCGATTTCCCATGCCACATGCTTCAGCCAAAGTTCCGTGCTTTGATGCGCGGTCTGGAAAAGCAATTCATCACGATGGGTCAGCTCGCCGGGCCTTTTCTGCAAGGCAAGCAACTCATCGGTCCGCAGATAGCGTTCGTAGTCGGTGCGGGCCGTTCCGGGAAGCATGGGAGCAGGAGACTGGTGCATGGGCGCGGGTAACGTAGTTGAGGTCCTCAGTGGTGCCTGCTGAGAGCCGGGGCAAATCCGATTTGCTATCCTTTGGGCCGGCGTCTTGCAAATAATGGATTGACCACGCGGGTTCTTGACGGCGAAAGTCGGGCTCGTTGAGCAATCCCGAGATCATGGCAGCCCACTTTCATCTCTCCCTGCTTGAAACGGATGACTCCTCCGGGCCGGTTATTGGTCGGGCGGAAATCTGGCAGTCGCCTGAGGATGGTGCAGGAACCAGGGAGCCGGTGGCAGATTTGGTTTTCGAAGTGAATGGTGTCGGAAGTGTGAAATCGGATCTCGCGGCGTTTTTTCCCCTGGCTTTGCTACTGGCGATGCGCGCGGGCAAGAATTTGAAAGTTCATGGCAGTCTTCCTTCTCGATGGGAGAGCGACTGCCAACGCTTCCAGGAAATTGCCATCGCTTGTTTGCCCGGATGTTCATTGGTGGCGGTTGATGCCCAGTGGGATAGGAAACCGCGTGGAACCGGGCTTTCCGGAGAAGGGATACTCTTTTCAGCGGACCTAGACTCAATCTCCGCCCTGCATCAAATCTCCCCGAGTCATCTCATCCATATCGGGTCCTCCACCGGAGCAGAGAAACTGGAAACGTTCATGCGGAACGTCGCCGACCGATTGAGCGCGCACCTAGTGACCGTGGTCCCGAGAATCACTCTTCACGGCCATCATTCGTTCCATCTCGATGATGTTCCGGCGCTGATGGTAGCGGCTGTCGCGAATCTGCTGTCGGAAAGTCTTGGGAAAATCACCTGGCCTTCGCCACGGAATTGGAATTCGCCACCAAGAGGCGGAGATCATTTCGCCCTGACCGAATGTTTTTTGCCGGAAGGAAACGTGCTGCAATTTTCCGGCCGTGGGCTTACGGCGATGGAAAAATGGACCCAAGCCGCGACGATTCCCTGGGCAGGCGAGTTTCTTCAGGTTTGTGAGCGCCAGACGGACGATGGAATCCCATGCGGGACGTGTCCGTCTTGTTTGCGCACTCGCATCGCCCTTTATGCGCTGGGAGAGGAAACGGAATGGCCAAGGCTTGTAAAATGCGGGCCCATGAATGCCGAGTTGGTGTCCGCCTGTGTCGAATGTGATCGGGAATTGTGCGAGGAAGCGCTCGCCGTGATCAAGCAACGCGACGAGACTTCGGAGGTTGCGGCTTGGCTTGATGAATCCCTGCGGCGTGATCGTCTTGATAATTGGGCGCGTCGGCTCGGCGAAGTCGGGAGGGAGGCGATAGACACACCGGCTTGGACAAAACTGTCCCGCCGATTGTTGCCGCAAGTGTTGGCAACGGCAGCGCGGGTGGATTCAACCTGGCTATTGACCCTCGCGGACCAGTATCAATGCACGGGAGGCTCCTCCGATGACTGAAACCAAAGTCCAGCCAGTCGTGCGGGTGCCGGTGCCCGTTGTCCGCCAGATGGCGGGAAACACCCGCGTTGATTTCACCTACACGGGCGCTTTGGGGGATGGTGTCTTCAGAGTTGAGATCAACCGGCATCTGGAAATCGAATCCGCCGCGCTCGGGGCGGCGTGCGCCGCGTTGTTTTTGCTCCCGTCCATGACGATTGGAGCCCGTCTGGAACTCGAGGCTCCGCTAGATCCTGCGCTGTGGGAAAATCTCGAAGTCTTGAGGGAGATCTTCCGCACCTGGTATCCGGACAAGTTCGAGCGGTCTGGCTCGGTTGTGGCCACCGCCGCGATGCGTCGCGAGTGGCACTCATACCGCCGGGGAATTTTCTTTTCCGGTGGCGTGGACTCAACCTATTCTGTGCTTCGACACCGTGCACCCATTTCAGAACTAGTCTTTGTCGTCGGCTTTGATATCGCTCATGGGAATAATGAACTGGCCAAAGGTGTGACTTCGAGCCTCCGGGACGCGGCCAAGCGCTTTGATTTGCCGATGATGGAGATTCTCACGGATCTCCGGGATTTCAGCGATCGGCATGTCCACTGGGGAAGCCACTATTGCGGAGCCGCCATGGCGGGCGTGGCGCACTTGCTTGCGGCCTCCTTCGGCGAAATGATTGTGCCGGGCAGCGTGACATGGAAGGATTCGGGGGCTTTCGGAACCCATCCGTTCATCGATGAAAGATGGTCATCCCCATGGCTGCGAATCCATCATGATTCTTGTGATATGGATCGCCTCGAGAAAATCCGTACCATCGTCGAGAACGTGGATGCCCTGCGCCATCTGCGCGTTTGCTGGAGGAATCCCGACAACAGCTACAACTGCTGCCATTGTGAAAAGTGTCTGAGAGCCATCGCCAATCTTCGGGCGTTGGGGGCACTCGAACACGCGACGACATTTCCCCGGCTGCCGGAAATTGCCGAGCTCCGCTCCCTCGAGATCGACCATGAGCTGGTGGTTCCATTCATCGAGCAGACGATTCATGAAGCAAGACTTGCGGGGGATGAAGAACTCGCCGAAGCACTTGATCTCGCGATTGCCAGCCATCGTGTGGCCATACTGGGAAAACTGCCCAAGGAACTCCTCGCGGAGCTTCCGAATTCCCGAGTCTGGCGGGAAGAAGTCTTTTCATTGATGCGCGCTTCGATCGTGGAGGCGGCCTATGCCGCGGACCCCGAATGGACCAGGGCCAAGATCCTCAATCGCCTCCCTGCGGAAGCACGGCAGTCGAGGCAACGGATCGCGAAGCGCCCGTGGTGGAAGCTTTGGTGACAAATACTGAGAACAGCGAATGACACGGAAAAACACCATTCTCATCTTCGGCGGCACCACCCACCAGAATCGCGGGGATCTGGCCATGCATGCGGGTTTTCTCCAGTGGCTGCGGAACGCACGACCGGATCTTGAGCCGCTTTTTCTCGCCAACAATCCAGAGCACACCGCCGAAGTGCTTGGAGTCACCAGCATCCGATCTCCGGATGCGGCACTTGCACAGCCATGGAACAAAGAGACCCGGATGAGCACGCGGCAAAGGATTCGGTCGTATGCCAGGGGTTTCAGGTTCGTGCTTCGTCCCGAGGGGTTGCGTGAACATTTTCAGAGGGCGGTCGCCGCGTTTATTCCGGGCAGCGGATCGATGAACAGTCTGTGGTGGCACGACTGGTTGCATGTGAAGGCTTGGGAGGCCTTGGCCGCCCGTCGCGCCGGCATTCCGGTCTTTGCGACCAGCCAAGGTGTGGGGCCGGAGTTCACGCATCCTCTCGATGCCCGTGCGGCCCGGATGATGTTCAATGCTTGTGAAGTGGTGGGTGTGCGCGATGGCGAAGCTTCTGCTGGGATCCTGCGTTCCTGTGGAGTGAACGCCGGTAAAATCGCGCATACCGGTGATGATGCGCTTCTGCTCCGGCCGGATCAAGAGGGTGGCAACCGTCTGCTTGGCGGATTCGGAGCGGGTCATCCGCTGGTGGCCTTGAATTTGCGTGATGCCTCCAGTTACGGAAAGAAGTATCCCAAACCGGATTTTGAATTCTGGTCCAACCTGCTTCGCGATCTGGCCGCTTTGCCATCCTCTCCACACTTCCTGTTCCTGCCGGTTAGCTACGATCCGATGGATGACGACCGGCGTCCGGCGAGATCCCTAATTGACTCGTTGGTGGCAACCGGTATCCCTTCATCGAGGTTTTTCGCGGTGGAAGAAAGCGTCGATGCCCGGGTGCTGCTGGCTCTGGCCGCACGTGCCGCGGTCGGAGTTGGCATCTCCTATCATTTTCTTCTTTTTTGCCTGCATGCCGGTGTGCCCGCCTTCGGGCTTTGGCAGAACCCGTATTACAAGGCGAAAATCGAAGGACTGATGGCGCTTTATCAGTGTCCGCAGCATGCTCATGCGTTGGCCGAAATCTCCCCCGCCATGTTATCCCTGCGGGTGCGGGAAGCGCTGGCGGATCGTGCCGCCCACGTTTATCATCTGGAAGCTGTCTCACGCCATCTGCAATCCGTCGCCGAACAAACCCGGGCCCGTATCCTCGAATGTTTTCCCCCACCACCATGAGCCAGCCGCAGACATCGTCGCAAACCCCGGTCGCCGCCGTGGATATCATCATGCGGACCAAGAATCGCATGAGTCTGCTTCCCCGTGCGATTGCGAGCGTGCGCGCCCAAACCTTCACCGACTGGAACCTGATCCTCGTTGACTCCGGGGACCACGCGGCAACCACGGATTGGCTGGCGGCAAATCCAGGTCTGGCAGGCGAGCGCCTGCTCCATCTACCGATCACGGCGGGGCCAAAGATGGGTGAGCTTTCGAATATCGGGATCCGGCATGGTTCCGCACCTCTGGTTGTATTGCTCGACGATGACGACACATGGAGTCCGGACTTTCTCGCTTTGACCTGTTCGGTCCTGCAATCCCGGCACGGTGATACATCTTGCCGCGGAGTCGTGACTCGCACCACGATCGTGTATGAAGAATGGCAGGGAGGGCAATGGTTGGAAACAAGGGTGGAGGAACTCAATCCGAAATTGACCCGTGTCACTTTGCCCTTGCTCGCGGCGGTCAACCGGTTCACGACCAATTCGTTTGTCTATGAACGTGCAGCATGGGAAGACCTCGGCGGATATGATGCGGTCATGCCCGTGCTCGATGACTGGGATTTCAATCTCCGCTTTTTGTTAAGGTGGGACATCGCCTGTGTGCCATCGGCACATGCGTTCTGGCATCGTCGGCCGGCGACCGGGGCTGAGACCGACAACACCGACGCTGCCGACCACGAATTCGAAACTGCGGCTTACATCAACCGCCATATCCGGGCCGGACTCGCTTCCCCCTTGGCCGCCCTTTTTCATGCGGGAGAATTACACCGTCTCGAGATGGAGCGCCAGGCACAAATGTTTGCCAAGATCAGATCCATGAGCGACAAAGTGGGCAAGATCGACAGCCGAACCAGAAAACAATCGTCCGACAAATGAGCGGGCACCATTACCGCCAGAGTGCGTCTTCAATGGCGGCGACCGATTGTCCATCGATATAGTGTCGCATCCAGATTTCCGAACTGATCAACCGGAAAGCACCGCGGCCTCGTCCCGGTTCGAGCCATTTGGTGAGGAGACGTGGTTTGGCGACTTTGAATTGCTCGCGCAGCATGGAATCGATCAGGAATTCCGGCTTGGCGTGTTCGCCGAAGAATGGATTCGAATCCAAGCTGAAGCCAAGTTTGCGCGGGCGGTCGGCCACTTCTGCCGGCATCCAGCGCCGGGCCACTTCCTTGAGTCCCCTTTGATCGTCGGCCAGAGATGGCCTTCCATCGGAGAACTCAGGCAGAACCGGACCATCTCCAAATCGAGGAATGGCTCGCGGGCCTCGACGCTGTGCGCCATCGACCATGCGTCCAGTTGTCGGAGTCCGCGATAAAGGTGTGTCTTGCATTCCAGCGCTGCGGATTGAATCATCTCACCGCGGGCTGGCGGCAGATGCGCGGTAGCCGCCGTCAGGTCGGCGCGGAGCGTTCCGATGTAGCTCTCTTCCGAAGCAAGGGGCTCCGCTTGCCCGACCACCCGCCAGAGCTCTGCTTCCATGGGCCAGCGTCCCTCATCATAGGTGTCCTGGGGCGCTGCTCTCCCGATTTCCTTGAAGAATGCCGCGCGGGCGGCCATGTGTTTGAAATCATAACCACCGCAGATTTCATCGGCGCCTTCGCCGCCTAACAACACCTTGCGCCCATCCGCCGCAACCGCTGCCGCCAACTCCATGCCGGCCACGGCGCTCTCATACCAGATTGGTGCCCCGAGCCCGCAGGCAATTTTAACGTAGCTTTCCCGCCACCGCTTGGCGGTCATGGGGACATGGTGGAGACGGACCCCGGCTTGGTTGGCCACCAGTTCTGCGTAATGGCTTTCATCCCAGGTGGATTGCTCTACGTGAAACATGGTGAAAGCCTCTACCTCCGGATGCAGGCGGGCTAGCATGGCCGTGACGAGGGATGAATCAATTCCCCCGGAGCAGAGGGTCGCGGCCGGAACTTCCGCAAGCATGCGGCGCTCAATTGACGCGAGCATCGTTTTCTCCAACATGTCCACTCTCTCCTTGTCGGAAACCCCGGCCAACTCATCACGGAGTGCCGGGTCCATGCTATCGGACAACTGGACCCAGTTGTGCCGCTCCGCCAAGCCCCGGCCGGTGTCGATCACCAGCATTTCCCCTGGCAAAAGCACTTCCACACCTTCGAGGCAGGTTTCCGGTCCATAGACCCAGAAACGGGCGAGGTGGCCGTGAAGGACGGGCGCATTCAGACGCCTCGCGACGCCCGCCGCGATCATCGCCTTCATCTCGCTGGCAAAACACCAGCCATTGCCCAGCCGCGCCCACAGCAGGGGTTTCACCCCGAAACGGTCTCTGACCAGGTAAACCCGTCCGGTGGCCCGGTCATGGGCCGCAAAGACGAAAAATCCGTTCAACTCCCGAAGGATGCCGAAGCCTGTCGTGGCAATGGCATGGAGTAAGGTTTCGGTATCGGAGTTGCCTCGCCATGAATGTCCCGGGAAGCGATGGCGGAGTTCCATGTGGTTGAAGACTTCACCGTTATAACAAATGGACCAACGCCCATCCGGATGGACCATCGGTTGGTGGCCGGTTTCTCCCAGTCCGACGATTGCCAAACGCCGGTGAGCCAGTCCCACTAGATCGTGGACCAAGATTCCTTCATCGTCGGGCCCGCGATGGGTCAAGACCGCCGCCATGGCGGCAAGGGTTTCTGGATCGGGGGTTGAATCCGTAGATATGATGGAGCGATACCACACATGATAATGGGTCAGAAAGAGTTTGTCCCGGTTCCGGGGTTGGGGGCCAATGAGAAATGGGTGTGGGCGGCTCGGTAATGGCCATCGGGCTGGTGTAAGAGAAGAATGGTGGCGCGACCGGAACGCTCGAACTCCGTTCCATCCGCTCGACGGCCCATTGACTTCCATAACGCGGTCAGAACCAAGGCCGTGTTATCCGCCGACGATTGGCAGTGTATGCTTTCGGGGCAAAAATGAAAGCCATTGGTTCGCGGCCAAATGAATGACCACTGGCGAGTCCGAAGGTCATCGATTCCCGTTGCTTCCTCGGCGATGGTGCCGAATCCAAGAATACCGGGGAGGCAGAGGCGTTCGCCCGCTCCGAAATCGCAAGCCCTCACACAGGCTGCGAATTGCTCCAGCCAAGCGTGGCCGGTAGCGACGCGAACTTCTGCTCCCATTGTTTCCGGGGCCAAACGCTCCCTCGCTTCGGTGATACACTGCTCGAATTCGGCGAGCCACCAAGTTCCGGCACCGATGCCCACCACGACTGCGAGGATACTTTCCGCAGTCTGAAGGTTCTGTCGATCACGAAGCCGCAAAGCCCTGATTTCGCCAGGCCGGAATTGGCGCGGAAAAGCCGCAGGGATTTCACCGCGGACTGCCAGAAAACACAATTGTGTGGCAATACACTTGAAACATACGCCGCAGTTGGCCGCCGCGTCCGGTCCTTCCCAACACACGCGCAGACGGGCGGCGGCCACGCCCCAATCGGCGATGCCGCGCACCTTGCCGAGTTTGTTCCATGGTGTGCCGTGATGGACAATTGGAAAACCCGGCAGCCCTAGGGAAGGGTCCAGTGCCGGATGCGAGCCCCAGCGCGCCTTGAGATCTCGAATCTGATAGGTCGATGGAATCACACCCGCCGAGTGTCCGCTGCGGAAGACGTGCAAGAGCGCCGCCAAATGAATACCGTGCACTTCCTGGCCCCAGTCCAATCCGAATTTGTGGCAAAGATCCCGGATATTGGTCCTGGCCACCAGCAACCTTGCTCCCGCCGCTTCCAGGATGGGCCGTACCCGTTCCACCGCTGCCGCGAATCCCGCGTGATTGTTTTTCTCGATATCGAACCCGTGGACAAAGAGACCGGCCGCGAGGGGAATGCCAAGGGGATTGGCGGCGCCGGAGAAAAGCCGCGCCGTAAAACTGCTGTCCACTCCTCCGCTGAAGCACATCAAACAGCCTCGGGCAGCAGAGACGAGATCCGGCGGCACCGCGGCAGCGTCCTGGCCGGGATTTTCACTGAACGTGCTCACGGGCACGCTATGGAATTTTCCTGGAAACAACGAAACCATGCTCAGTTGCCATTCTGCCACCCCGGCGATCAATGATGGCGATACCGTTCCCCGGACTTCGAAAGGCAGGCCCACTTTCATCGCTGCCGGAAGGGCGGCGAGAAAAAAAGCGTCCCCAACCGCCGGTTCCCCCGGCGCGACCGCTTCCTCGGGTAATTCGATCCACAATTTAGCGGCCGGGTGCCCGGGAGCATTAAATACCGCTTCGAGTCTAGGCCCGGAAACGGTGCGAATCTCCAATACCGCGCGATCGAAGGGAAGATTGGAAATGCGGGTATCGGTCAAAGCCATGGTGGAACGCGGCGGCATTCTACCCCATGCGGATGGGCCGTGCAATTTTCTCCCCAAAGGCAAAGCCCAGATGCTGGGCCGGGCATGCGCCGCGTTCCATCTTTCCGAGCGTTCGGCGTTTCCATGAAAGGCCCTACACGGCTTTCTTATGCGCATGGCCTCTAGGACACTGGTGTCAGATGAGACGCGAGGGTGGCCAGAACGGTATCCGATCCTATAGGCACGATTGTCCGTGATGGTGTCGGGAGGTTTGTTGGAGTTCGGGCTTTAGCCCGTCGGACGGTTGGCCCTGCGGCATGAGACGGGCTGAAGCCCGAACTCCAACCATGAGTCGAGGGCTTCGTGCAGCGCCTGAATCAGTGGAAAAGAAGAGCCACTTTACCTCCAAAAAGCGCTGTCGATGCAGGCGCTTTCCCAAGCATGGGTTCCGCCTGATCACCGCGCTCGCTCCTGCCCGCCGATCAACTTCGGTCAGGGTGAGGATTGTTTTGGCAATGAAGCCTTTAGCTCTTTCACGTAGGATTCTTCGATCTCGTTGGCCTGGCGTCGGAATTCCTGGTAGGCCTGATACTGCGCCATATTCAGAATCATGCTCAGCCCCACCCCCACCCGCAAGAGCTCTGGTGTTGTATCGCAAAAAGGGTCCTTGGAGCGAGTTTTCAGAAGCTCGAAATTCCGATCGGTTTCGATTTTGAATAGTTCACGGCGTTGATGTTCGCTCAGTTCCATGACCTTGGAATAGCCCCAGACTTTCCAAAGCGCATCTGCTTCCGCGTCGTTCCGGGTTTCGCTGTCTTTCTTGTGTGCGTAGATTTCGGCTTGTTCGGGTGTCAGGGACTCTTTTAACCACAGGCCTATTTGGGATCCTCCGAAGGAATCCTGATTGTCGGAAAGGGCCGCGAGAAGGGACTCTGTTTGTGAGGGGTTTAGATTTAACAGTGTGGTCAATTCAAGAGCTTCCAAACGAATCTCGTGATGTAGCTTCACGAGGTGTTCAGGACTGCCAAAAGGAGGCGGATCCAGAATGAGTGGGAATTCAGGTTCTGTCGATTCCGGAGAAGAAGCCCGTGTCGCGGGATCTTTTCTCTTCCACGGCAGTCCGGCTGGCGGGTTGATGGTTGCGGCGTGGCCCGGTGCGTTTGCCTCTGCAACTTGCCTGGGAGCTTTGGCCGCCTCTTCGCCATGTCTCTCGGATACCTCCGCGGGCTTCCGGGCATGGAACCACGCGGTGGTTAGTCCCATGCCGAGGAGACAAGCCACCAGCGGGCTGATAAAATGGCTTGTTTTCCTATTTGTCAAGGTGCACCTCCGTCAGTTCCCTGCTCTTGATGGCACGAAGTTCCTCTTCACCGCGCTGGAATTCCTGTTAACGACTCCACTGCTCGGGTGTCAGGATTTCCCCGACCTCGCGCACTGGGGGCAGTATCGTCACCTCTGACAGTCCCGAGACCGGGGCGCTGGCCTCAGCTGTCTCTTTGGGGATAACAAGCGCCACACCGGCTCCGGAACTCAGCATCATATTCCTTCGGGTCTCCGCGGCAAAGAGATCGAATCGTTGTTCGGGGGTGAGATCGAGCACTCTGGCCATCTTGTGGACGGACTCGAGAGCGGCCGATTCATAAGGTTCGTTCACCTTGGCCAGAGTGTTTCGGTTATAGGTTTTGGCCTGCTGCGCCGTCAGGTTCTCCTCCAGCCATTGTATCTTTGCCCCATCGAATATTAGTTCATCCCGTCGAGCCAAGGGAGCAGATTCGAGTTCGCGCAGCAGGACAGCTTCAAGCTCCTTCGACTGCCCCGTGCTTAGTCCGAGTAAGAAAGTCAGCTCTAGCGCATCAAGCCGGCGATTGCGGCGTTGCTCGGCGGCGAAGCCTGGAGAACCCGGGGCAAACTTCGGACTTTCGATGGTCAGCAGACCTGCTGTCGCCGGGGCTTCCAAAGCTCTTGGCGCTTGGGTGGAAGTGGTCGGCACTTCAGGTTCGGTCGCAGATATTGGTCCGCGAGATTCCTCGGTTTTTGGCTCGGTTCTTACGCGTTCGGATGCGTCAACGACCTTGGTCTGCGGTGGAGCGGTTTTCTCCCGGCTCATATGCCATGCGGCCGCCATCCCGACGCCCACGGCCAAGGCCGCGAAGTTGATGAACACGGAACGAAGCTTGACCGGAAGATTCATCGGGCGCAGAAGGCGATCACGAGGCCAGTGTCCGGGGTTTAGTGGTAAATGCAAGCCCTGAAGATGCGGGGATTCGATGAGGGAGGGGGAGTGCCGCCGCTCCGATATCCTATTCCTTTTCCACCGCTCCCATCTCTTCTGTCAGAAGCGTTTCTAGTTCCCACTGCTTTTGCTGAAATTCTACGTACGATGCGAGCTGATCTTCCGTAAGGATTTCCTCGAGCCAATTGTCGCGTCTGGAGAAGACGGGCATCTCGATCCGGCTTTCGGTGATCACCACGGTGGCAGGTGTTTCAACGTTGTTGATGGCGGTCATGTCAATCGGTTCTCCGTAGCTGATGAATTCCTCGAATTCATCAGTTTCCACGTAGCTATCGGCGAATTTCTGAATGACCGCAGCGCGTTGTTCCTCGGTTAGATTCACGGTGCGGGTGATCGCCTTGGTATTCTCGAGTGCGTATTGCTCCCTTTTCTCTTGGCGCTTGGATTCCCTAAAGCGGAGATGCTTTTTTTTGTTCGGGGGTGAGGTTGGCTGCGAGCCAAGCGGCGGTTGGAGCGATCCAAGGAACATTTGTTGCCCATGGTTCTTTCGGTGCCAATTCTTGCAAGCGGTTTTCCGCCTCGGTGAGCGTCGAGGCCAACAACCCTTCGGCTTGCTTCGGATCGAGTTCGAGACGGTAAGTGAGTTCGAGGGCTTCGTTGCGGGCCTGGTATCGGAGTTGGGCGCGCATGCTCCGGCGGACGGATTCCATATCTGCGAACTCTTCGACTGGCGGTTTTTGCGCTGTTGGCTCCGCATCCTTCGCGACGCTTTTGGTTTTCCATGGAGCAGTTTGCCCGGAGGTCTCGGAAGCGGTTGCTGCGGTGACCTGCGGATCCGTGCCCGCCTCCGCCGCCCGCAATTTCTCCGGATCGGCGGTATCTGGGGCCAGAAACCAGATCGCGGTCAGGCCCGCCCCGAGGGCCAAGGCCGCAAGGCTGGAAAGGGGAATCCGGAGTCGGGGCAGGAACATTGTTCTGTGGGCGCAACGCCGGGACAATGTCCGGGTTTGATACCAGCAATGCAAGCTGCTAGCGTGGCTACTTTCCCAGTGGCCGACGAAACCACCAACCCCATTTCCCCGGAAGCCTCGGAGTCCAACGCCGAGGACATCCGGCTTATGCGCGCGACGGCGGCGGGCGATGACACCGCTTTCCGGCGCTTGGTGGAGAAACACCAGGGCAGCGTGATCGGCACCATCGCCAAGATGACGGGGCGCCCGTCCGAGTCGGAGGATTTGGCCCAGCAGGTGTTCGTGCGGGTCTGGAAATCGGCCCCGCGTTATGAGCCGTCGGCGAAGTTCACGACGTGGTTGTTCACCATCGTGCGGAATCTCGTTTTTAATGAAAGCCGCCGCACCTACCGGAAACACGAGGTTTCCATGGAGGCGCAGGTCGAGGCGACCCATTTCGAAACACCGGACAATGTGACACCGCTTCCCGATTCGATGGTGCTTCACGACGAGCTGCGGGAGGCGGCTGACAAGGCCATTGCCGCGTTGCCCGAGCAAGCCCGTATGGCGGTGATCCTCCGACGCTTCGAGGACGCCCCCTATGAGGAAATTGCCGAGGTGCTCGACACGACGGTTCCGGCGGTGAAGAGCCTGCTTTTCCGCGCCCGGATTCAGATTCGGGAAAGCCTGCGGACCTATCTGGAGGAAGAGTAACGCTACGGGGCAGGCGCCACGAGGCCATGTGCTAACAAATCCGTCGCTTGGCAGGGCGGGGGATCCGGGGCATGGTAGCGGCGCTGATGGCTGAAACAATCCCACCTCCCCCCGCTGGAAACGATACCGTGAGTCCGAATGCGCCACTGCCACAGGGAGCACGCATGCCATCATGGTTGCGGAAAATCTCGATCTGGTTGCTTCGGGTGGTCACCGTTCTTGCCCTGGCCTGGGCCTTCGGGGCGATTTGCTTCGATTTGCCGGGTGGTGCGGTCACCGCATTTCTGTGGTTGGCGACCGCTGTCGGGACACGCTTCGCGCTGCGTCGTTGGCGGAGTCCCGCTTTGGTCTGGCCGGCATTTTTCCTCATCGTCTGGCTGCCTTGGGTCCTTATCCGTCCGTCGAACGATCGCGAGTGGGCACCGGAATATGCGCGTGCCGCGAAAGCCACGGTGTCTGGTGATGTGGTCACCGTCGAGAACGTGCGGGATTTCGACTACGAGAAAGGTGCGGACGGGAAAATCATCCAGATCCCACATTGGGAGACGCGGACTTATCGGCTATCCGAACTGCGCGGGCTCGACATGTTCATCAATTACTGGGGGTCGCCGTGGATGGCCCATCCGATCTTGAGTTTTGATTTCGGTCCGGATGGACGTCTTGCCTTTTCCATCGAGACCCGCCGCGAGGCCACGGAGGGATATTCCGCGCTCGCCGGCCTCTACAAGGTCTATGAACTGAGTTATATCGCCGCCGATGAACGCGACGTCATCCGCGTGCGCACGAATTTCCGGGAAAACGAGGATGTGTATCTCTATCGGCTTCGCACCCCGCCGGATAAGGCGCGGGAGAGGTTCCTCGAATACGTGACCCGCATCAACCAACTCAACGAGCGGGCCCAATTTTATGACGTGCTGATGGCCAATTGTACCACCAGCATCCGGGCGCAGATGTCGGCGGCCAACCATCTGCCATGGGATTGGCGGTATCTGCTAAATGGCAAAATGGATCTCCTGCTCTGGCGACGGGGGGCTTTCCGCCATCCCGAGGGCATGGATTTTGCCGCTTTGAAAAACCAAGCCCACATCAATCCCGCCGCCCATGCCGTCGGGAATGCGGAGGACTTTTCCGATCAGATTCGCCGCGGTCGTGCCGGCTTCCAAGGCGAGCCGTGATTCTGTTTTGCCGGACAAAACCCGGATGACAAATCCCCCGGCCCGTGGTTCCGTATGCGCCCGCCAAACTGGCGGTCAGCCCGCATCTTAAGCTTTACCATGAAAATTCTCGTCGCTTACTCCGGTGGTCTCGATACCAGCGTCATCCTCAAGTGGATCAAGGAACATTATCAGGCCGAGGTCATCGCCTATTGCGCGGACGTCGGACAAGAAGAGGAACTCGACGGCCTCGAAGCCAAGGCCCTCAACACCGGCGCCTCGAAATGTATCATCGATGATCTGCGGGAGCCTTTCGCCCGTGATTTCATTTATCCCATGCTCCAAGCCGGGGCCATTTATGAAGGCCAATACCTGCTCGGCACCAGCATCGCCCGGCCCTGCATCGCCGAGGGCATGGTCCGCGCCGCGCTCGCCGAGGGAGCCGATGCCATCGCTCATGGCGCGACCGGCAAAGGCAACGATCAGGTGCGGTTTGAGTTGACCGTGGCCGCACTCGCCCCGCAGATCGAGGTCATTGCCCCGTGGCGGATGCAGGTCTATCGCGATGCCTTCCCAGGCCGCGCTGAAATGATCGCCTATGCCGCCGAACACAATATCCCCGTGCAGGCGAGCGCGAAAAAGCCCTACAGCATGGACCGCAACCTCCTGCATATCAGCTACGAGAGCGGAATGTTGGAAGACCCGTGGTTCGACAGCACCACGCCGGAAACGCGCGACATGTATGTGCTGACCACTTCGCCCGAGGAAGCTCCCGACAAGGCGGAATACGTGCAGGTTCTTTTTGAAGGCGGCAATGCCATCGGCCTGCTGGGCGAAAGCGTCGCCGACCTCGCCGCCAAATACGGAGTCGCGAGCACCGGCAAACGCGACGGCTACACCCTTTTCACCCCGTTCGGAGTGATGCGTGTGCTCAATGCTCTCGCCTCCCGTCACGGCGTTGGTCGCGTCGATATCGTGGAAAACCGCTTCGTCGGCATGAAAAGCCGGGGCGTCTATGAAACCCCGGGTGGCACCATCCTGCACCGCGCCCACCGCGATCTCGAGACCCTGGTCGTGGACCGCGAGGTCATGCTGCTGCGTGACCAACTGATCCCGAAATACGCGCAGTTGGTTTACAATGGTTTCTGGTTCGCTCCCGAACGCGAGGCCCTCCAGGCTCTCGTCGCCGAGTCGCAGAAACGTGTCACCGGCGAGGTGCGGGTGAAACTCTACAAGGGCAATATCATGAGCGCCGGGCGGCGTTCTCCGTTCAGCCTCTACGACGAAGCCATCGCGACCATGGAGGCCGACCCGACCCGCGCCTACAATCAGGACGACGCCACAGGCTTCATCCGCCTCAATGCCCTCCGCCTGAAACTGGGCAAGGACCACAAATAATGGGCCGGAACCCGCGACTTCGGACTTATAGCGGCACGGCTTCCCTTGCTGGGCGGGCGATGCTCCACCTCGTTTGAGTTGCGGCGTCCTCTCCCATCGGAACGCGAAGGCGTTCCGCTACACCTTGGGGTTTCCCAGTAGCGGCACGGCTTCCCGTGCCGGACGAGGGGCTTTCCACGTCCTCCTAACCCCGAAATCGGGCGCCCGCCACCACCCGGATCCCGGCTTGACCAAGGGCCCGGCGGCATGGAAATTGGAAATATGCTTCGGCAAGCCCTTGCCATCCTCCTCGCGGTCGCCCTCCCGGCGGGCCTGCGCGCCCAATCCCCTGGAACGGAATTTTCCGCTTTTCTTGAGGAAAGGGTCGCCCTGATCCCCGAAGATCGCGCCATTCCCGACGAAGCGCTTCCCAACCTGACCGTCCGCGCCGATATAAACAAGGGCAGCCTGCTCCTCGTCTTCGATTGCGATGCCCGGAACCTGAATCCCCCCGAGGGGGAGGCCGCGCCTTACACGTTGGAATTGCTCCTCTCTTCTCCGGATGGCAAGCGGAAATTTGCCTTCCTCGTGACTGGTTCGCGTTCGGCCGACCAAATGGATCTGGTCGTCACTCCCGCCCCCGGACGTGAAAAAGAGGCTCTCCCTGAGCAAGTGACGGCCCGCCAAACCACCCGCGAGGATGGAATCCGCCGGGTCTCCGTTTCCATCCCGCTCGCCGAACTGGAAAAATTCGGCATCACCGAACACGCCCGCTGGCAGGCCATCTGGCGTCAACTCACCAACTACTCCCATGACCAAAAGCCCGTCTATGCTCCCACCGGGGGGCTGGTGCTTGCCCTTCCGACCAAGGAAGCCGATTTGTTCTTGCGCTCACCCCTGCCCGCCGACGTGGTTGCCATGTTGACGATGCTGTCCTCCGCGACCGACGCCCGCTGCGAGGCCCGCTGCATGCGCCGCCTGCTTTGGGTGGGTGCCCGTGACGAATCCCTCCGGGGCGCCCTCGTCATGGCCCTCGAACACGCGGATCCGTCCATCCGCCGGGCTTCCGCCCGCGTTTGGATCGAGTGGTTAGTGGCCGAGACCCCCGGTTTGGCCGAACTCAAGTCAAAAGCCGAGGCCATCCTGCTCGAAACCGAGCCCTGATTCCACCCTTTCCCAGCCACACCGAACTTTGCAACCCGACTCTCTTATCGGCCAAGACTTGGCCATCGCCGCCGCCCGTCTCGCCGACACGAAACAAGCCGAGGACATCGTCGTCCTCGATCTGCGCGGCCTCTCGAACATCGCCGACTACTTTGTCATCTGCTCGGCCAACTCGCCGCCGCACCTCAATGCCATCCGCCGCGAGGTCGCCGATGAGTTGAAGACCGCCCATGGCGTCGGCCCCTACGGACGCGACGGCGCCCTCGATAGCCTCTGGACCGTGCTCGACTTCGTGGACGTGGTCGTGCACATCCTCCATCGCGACAAACGCGAGTTTTATTCCATCGAAGCCCTTTGGTCCGACGCGCCCAAGGTAGATTGGCAGTCCAGCATGCCGTCGCCGGCGTAAAGTGCGGCTCTCATGCCCATCGTCTGCGACATCCTCAATACCGGTTCCGAGCTTGTGCTCGGACGCACCCTCAACCGCCACGGCGCGTGGTTCGGACAAAAACTTTTTCTCGAAGGGATTGAAGTCCGTCGCGCCCTCGTCTTGCCCGATGGGCCGATCATCCAGGAAGAAATGGCCCGCTCGCTTGCCGAAGCCGACCTCGTGCTCGTTACCGGCGGGCTCGGCCCGACCAACGACGATCTGACCCGCGAATACGCCTGCGCCTGCCTCGGCGTTGGCATGGAACTGGACCCCGTCAGCTACGGGCGCATCGAAGCCCGCCTCGCCGCCCGTGGACGTGTCTGCGGGGAAAACCAGCGTCGCCAAGCCATGGTTCCCCACGGAGCGATGGCCCTCGCCAACGATCACGGCACCGCTCCCGGACTCGCCTTCGCCGGACGCGACGCCTTGCCCGGCCAAAAGGCCCGTCTGCTTTGCCTGCTGCCCGGCCCACCGCGCGAACTTCATCCGATGTTCAACCAGCAGGTCCTGCCGCTTTTGGAAAAACTTTTCGCCGCCGAAACGCACCGCCGCCGCATCCGCGAATACCATTTCGTCGGCATCGGGGAAGGGGAGTTGGCGGAAAAACTCGACCCGCTCGTCGAACCGATCCCCGGACTGGAAATCGGCTACTGCGCCCACAATACCGGCACCATGGAACTCCGCCTCGTCGGCGACGAATCCGCCCTCAGCGCCGGTGATGGAGCGGTGCGCCCCGCTCTCGGTCCCGAATTTTACTCCGACTCCGACGCCGATCTTGCCCGCGCGCTCGTCGGACTCTTGCGCGAACGCGGACAAACCATCGCCACCGCCGAATCGTGCACCGGCGGGGCGGTCGCTTCCGCTCTTACCGATGTGCCCGGTGCATCGAATGTCTTCGGCCACGGTTTTGTAACCTACGCTAACGAGGCGAAATCAAATCATCTCGTCGTGGAGAAGGCACTGCTTGAGACACATGGAGCTGTTAGCGAGGAAGTCGCCCTCGCCATGGCCAAGGGCGCGCTCGCTGCCTCCGGCGCGAATATCGCCCTCAGCTTGACCGGTATCGCCGGACCCGACGGCGGTACGGAAGAAAAACCCGTTGGCACTCTCTGGGTCGGCCTCGCCCGCTCCGATGGTTTCACCCTCGCCCGCCGCCACCGCTTCCTCTGCGACCGCGCCACCTTCAAACGCCTCGCCGTCACGCAGGCGCTCGATTTCGCACGAAGGAATTTGGGGTGATCTCAGGCAAGAGCATCCTGATATTGCCCTGTCGCGCTTCCGCAACCCAAACGACCATCACCGGTCGGATGCGTGAATGTCGAGAATTTTCACGTGGCGGTCTACGTCATCAATCCAATACATCAAGGCGAAATCTTCAGCGATGCGGATGTGGATGGATCTGCCGGTATCGTCAAAATCAGTTGCATCAGAACAGGCGAACGGATCTTCACCGATCGCCGCTATGGCAGACCGCAAGGGTTTCCGTTGCCGGGAAGGCAATCGCTCCACGAACTCGACAACCTCCATCGATATGAGCAGCCGATAACGCATGTTCAGGAGGAAACCCGACGGTCGTATTCTTCCAGCGAAACCCAGTTTTCCGGATTCCCATCATCGATTTTCCTTGCCAGAGACTTCCGATATTCGGCCAGATCCTGATGGCGCAACATGACGAGCCAAGCGGCGAGCCGCCGCCGCTCTTCCGTGGAAAGACCCTGGATCGCCTTTTGGATTTCGGCCACGCTCATGATGGAAGGTTCATCAAAAAGGCGGTTTTCGCAAGTGTTTGATCAAGGTGTCGGCGCTGAAAGTCAGGTTCCCGGATGAAGGCTCTAAACCGACAGTATTAGGCCGCTTTGCCCCTGAAAGCGCCGCCGATGTCGGCGCACTCCAACACAAGGGCTCGTCTTGCTCGTCTCTCTCAAGTTTCCCCGCGGCTCCTCGAAGGGTGGTCCCGACTCACTGAGCCGCCGCGTCACCCCCCAAGAGAAGGGAAGAATCCCAGCAGTCCAAGAGCCTGCGGCGCTACGCAAAGCCAACCCCGAGAGCCACGCTCTCCCTTTTCCATGGAGCCACAGATCATCCGCCGGAGGCTCTGGACTGCGGTGGTTCCTCCACCGCTTTGGGGTAAGCTCCTGTATCGCCCTTACGAACCGACAAACCGGACGATCCCTCCACAAGACTGCTCTCTCCAATAAAGTGAGTTTAGGTATCTCCCGGTTATGGACGCTGAAAGGGTTGCGTCCAACGGGGGCACAACCCTTACAGGGTTGATGATATTTGGCTTGGAACTCCCGGGGTAGCCCCGCACACGGCGCAACCCCGGGCTCCGGGACACAATCCCTTCGGGATAGCGCGAATGAGACCATAGACAGCCAAGAGAAAAGGTGTGAACGTGGAGATAGCACGCTCACTTTTTTGTCCTGCTCCCGAGCTTTCGCGGGAGCTGGTCTCGGTCGGGCGACCGCGTGAAGGGAAAAGCGTCTGGCGTTCCCCTGTGGCCAATTTTTCCCCACGATTCGGGCTTGCGGTAAACACGGTCTGGGAATTAATGTGGCCGCTTGCCGCATCGGCTGAGGATTTTTTATGAAGACCGAACCTCCTACATCCCGGACCTGCGGAGCGACCATCGTCGGCGCGATGGTTCTTCTTTGCATGTTGCCTTCCTGTCGGTCCACGACATCAAAAACGGACAGCCCGACGACCGGTGAAGCGGGTAAACCGATGGTGGTCGGCGGCATCGAGATGCGCATGCTCTTCGATTGGAACGGGACGGATGTAAAAGGACCGATCTCCGTCCGCATCAATCGCAAGGAGCAGATGGCGCTCTTTTACAAGGGCGGGCAGGAGGTGGGTTGGTCCTACGTGGCAACCGGGGTGCAGGGCCATCGGACTCTGGGGGGAAGTTTCCGCATCCAGGAGAAGAAGCAGGACAAGGACTCGAACATCTGGGGCCGGGTCGAGGACGCCGCCGGTGAAACCGTGGTCAGCGACGCCCGTAACGGTCGCGATAAGGTCCCTTCCGGGGGGCGCTTTGTCGGGGCGCGTATGCCCTATTGGATGCGGTTGACCAGTGAAGGCATCGGCATGCACAAAGGACCAATCCCCAATCCGGGTTCGCCCGCCTCGCACGGATGTATCCGCCTGCCGGGAGGCATGGCCGAGATTCTTTTTTCCGAAGTTTCGATTGGGACACCGGTGACGATCGAATAGTCCGGAAAACCTGCCGGGGTAAATACTTCATGGGCCATGGCCTCTTGATTTAGCGGACGGTTGGGATCCGTGCCAGCGACCTGCTCTCCATGGCCCGTCGGGGCTGTAACCGGGAAAATTCGCGGATTTTCAGGTTGGCACTTGCGTAAATGGGGAAAACCCCCTAGATTACCCGTCCGCCCAATACTGACGCCATGAGAAAGAACCTTCATCCCCGCTACGAGGAAACGACCATCACCTGCACCTGCGGGACCGTTTACAACACCCGTTCGACCTCCCGCAGCCTCAAGGTCGGTATCTGCGCCGCGTGCCATCCCTTCTTCACCGGCGAGCAGCGTTTTGTCGATACCGCCGGCCGGGTCGAAAAATTCTCCCGTCGTTTCGGTTCCGAGACCCTTCGTCGTACCAAGCCGAAGCTTTCCGCTTCCAACTGACCCGGAGAACACGGCCCCGGGATATACCCTTGTGGCCGGGGCATTCCCCGCGTTCCTCATTTTCAAGATGACGTCGGGTGAGCAATCTCCCGGCGTTTTTCTTTTTCCCAACCCGCACGAATCATGGACCTCGCGGCATTGGTCGGCAAACGGCGGGAACATCTCGCCGAGCTGGAATTCCGCATGGGCCAGCCGGATTTTTTCGATGATCCCGCCCGGGCGGCCCGCAGCACCCGCGAGCACCGGCGTCTCCAATCGTTGGTCACCCTCTGGGAGGAGCGGGAAAATGTCGCGCGCGCCCTCACCGACAACCGCCAACTCGCCAAGGGAGATGACGAACTCGCGGAAATGGCCGCCGAGGAAATTCCCGCCCTTGAAGCCCGCCTCGAATCGCTCGATCAGGAAACGCGTTACGCCCTGCTCCCGCGCGATGCGACCGAGGACCGCGACGCCATCCTGGAGATCCGCGCCGGCACCGGCGGCGACGAGGCGGCTTTGTTTGCCGGAGATCTATTGCGTATGTATTCGAGATACGCCGAGAAACGCGGATGGCGTGCCGAGTTGATAGAGGCATCGCCTTCCGAAGCCGGTGGTTTCAAAGAAGCCGTAGCCCGCATATCCGGCGAGGAGGTTTTCCGCTGGCTGAAATACGAAAGCGGCGTGCATCGTGTGCAACGTGTGCCCGCCACCGAGGCCCAAGGCCGCATCCACACCTCCACCGCCACCGTGGCCGTGCTTCCCGAGGCAGAAGAGGTGGATGTCGCCATCCGTTCCGAAGACCTGCGCATCGACGTCTGCCGCTCCGGTGGCGCGGGCGGCCAGCACGTGAACCGCACCGAGTCGGCCGTGCAAATCCTCCACCTGCCAACCGGCCTCATGGTGCGTTGCGAAGATGGGCGCAGCCAGGGCAAGAACAAGGAAAAGGCGTTGATGCTCCTGCGCGCGAAATTGCTCGAGCGCGAGCGCGGCCAGCAGGCCGAGGCCTATTCCGAGCACCGGCGCAAGCTCATCGGCTCGGGCGGTCGCGAGGAAAAGATCCGCACCTACAACTTTCCCCAGAATCGCGTGACCGACCACCGCATCGGCCTCACCCTTTACAATCTCGATACCGTCATGGAGGGCGCGATCGATCCTCTGATCAATGCGCTCCAGGCCTCGGAAATGGCCGACCGCCTCCACGAATTGGCCGGCTGATTTTTCCCGATGCCCGAAGAAACGAAATCCGTTTTGGAAACCCTGCAGGCTGGATCGGGCTGGCTGGAGAAAAAGGGCGTGCCCGAGGCCCGTCGCAACATGGAGCATCTGCTCGCCCATGTGCTCGGGATCAAACGCCTCGACCTCTACCTGCAATTTGATCGTCCGCTCGGCGAGGCGGAACTGGTTCCACTGCGCGCGCTTCTGCAACGCCGGGGCAAACGCGAACCATTGCAGCATTTGTTAGGCGATGTCGATTTCCTCGGGCGCATCTTCAAATCCGATGCCCGCGCGCTCATCCCGCGACCGGAGACCGAGGAACTGGTAGAAAAGCTGCTCAAGGAATTTTCCTCCTCCCCGCCAGCCCGGGTCGTTGACATCGGATGTGGCAGCGGCGTGATCGGGCTCAGCCTCGCGCTCGCTTGGCCGGAGTCGGAGGTGACCCTTATCGACCTTGACCCGGATGCCCTTGCTCTCGCCAAAGAAAATGCGGGCCTGCTCGGTTTGGACGAGAAACGGGTTCGTTTCCTCCAAGGCGATTTGCTCGCACCGGTGGCGGGAGAAGTCTTCGAACGGATCGTCGCCAATTTGCCCTACCTGCCCGCCTCCGACATGAAAACTCTCGATCCGGAGGTCACTTTCGATCCGGCCCTGGCCCTCGACGGAGGAGCGGACGGACTCGAGATCATCCGGCGTCTCGTGACGGCTTTGCCGGCCGCGCTCGCGCCTGGTGGATTGGCTGCCTTCGAGGTCGGACTCGGCCAAGGTGAAGCCACCGCCGCCCTGCTCGCCACCGCCGGTTTGTCCGGAGCCCGATGCGAACTTGATTTTCAAGGAGCCGACCGTTTTGTTTTCGGTCGCTCGCCGACCCCGGTCTCTCCGACCTCCGGAGCATGAACATTTTTCACCAACTCTCCCCACTCCCCAACCATGGATAAACTGATCGTCAACGGCGGTTCCGAACTCAACGGCGTCATCAATGTGAGCGGATCGAAGAATTCCTCTCTTCCTATTCTCGCGGCCACCCTTCTCACCGACAAACCATGTATCATCTGCCGCGTGCCCGATGTGAGTGATGCGAACTACATGGTGCAAATCCTGCAAAACCTCGGGGCCGAAGTCGAGCGATCCAGCGGCACCGTGAGCGTCGAGATCAAAAACTGTTCCTCCGTTGCGCCTTACGATCTCGTGCGCAAGATGCGGGCATCGATTTGCACGATGGGACCACTCATCGCGCGCTTGGGCCAAGCCACGGTGTCGTTGCCCGGTGGATGTGTCATCGGCGATCGCCCGGTTGATCTGCATGTGCGCGCCATGCGTGCGCTCGGTGCGCAGGTTGAAGTCGAAGGCGGTAACCTCATCCTCACGGCGCCCGATGGATTGCGCGGCACGGAAGTGAATCTTCGCGGCACCCATGGCACGACGGTGCTTGGCACCGACAACCTCATGATGGCCGCCACCCTTGCCAAAGGCACCACGGTCATCGAAGGCGCCGCCGCCGAACCGGAGGTCGAAGACCTCGCGCGTTTCCTCATCAAGATGGGCGCCCGAATTGAAGGAGCCGGGACCAACCGCATCGTCATCGAAGGTGTGGATGGATTGCATGGCACCGAGCATACGGTCATTCCCGACCGTATCGAAGCTGGCACCTTCCTCGTGGCCGGAGCCATCGCGGGTGGCAAAGTGACCCTCCGCCGGGCCGACGCGAATCAACTGCGTGTGCTTATCGATACCCTCACCGCCTGCGGACACGAACTCTCGGAAACGGCAGACACTATCACCATCCGGCGCGGGGCCGCTCCCGTCGGCGCGCAAATCACCACCGAGCCGTATCCGGGTTTTCCCACCGACATGCAAGCCCAGATGTGCGCGCTCTTCGCCACCACACCGGGACTGAGTGTTGTCACCGACACCATTTTCCCCGAACGCTTCATGCACGTGGCTGAGATGAAACGGATGGGTGCCGACATGAATCGTGATGGCGGCACCGTGGTCATCAAGGGCGTGGATGCCCTCTCCGCCGCACCGGTCATGGCGAGCGATCTGCGCGCCTCCGCCGCACTCGTGCTCGCGGCCCTCACCGCCCGCGGTGCCACGGAGATCAACCGGCTTTACCATATCGATCGCGGTTACGAGCATATCGACGAGAAGTTGATCCAACTCGGAGCGAACATGGAACGAGTGCGCGTGTGAGTTTGGCAATTTCCTATGAACTGTGGTCTCTCCATGTTCAGTGTAGCAAGACCGTCCCGGTCTTGCTTGGGCGAGAGGCCATGCCATTCGACGCCAAAGTCCGCCAGTCGTGGCAGGGACCGTTGTCCCCAACGGTCCGAGGGAGAAGAATCGCCACGCCTATGCTCTTCCGATGTCCGCACGATTTCACGGACGGCTGAGGACAGCCGTCCCTGCCTGTCGAAGGTAAAGTGGAGGTATTTGACAGCTACGGAGTTGTCTGGTGCGCACGGTTTGGTTATCGGCCTTTGCTTTCAAGACTTATGAAAGACCCCCGGGAAATTGAAAAAGCCGAGGCATGGCTCGGGGATACCGTGCTGGCCTTGTTGGTCCGCGACTGGCTTCTGAAAACCCTCGGCACGGCCGATGGGGCTCATCACCAGCAACCACTTTCTCTCCCGCTTCGGCCAACCCACCGCCGTGGGAGCCGCCCTCGGCCGCCTCTGGCGGGACCACGGCTATGCCGCCGCGGAATCTGAGTTCGCCAAGAAGTTCCTCCCCGAAATGATTCGGCATCTCCGCCGCCAGCGCCCCCAGCTTTCCGGCCGTCTGCCCGCCAATCCGGAAGGAAAATAATGCCTTGCACGATTTGTGTTTTCGGCCAAATTCTCCCCCCACCCGAATATGCGCGGTTAGCTCAGTGGTAGAGCATTACCTTGACACGGTAGGGGTCACAGGTTCGAACCCTGTATCGCGCACCATGGGTGATTTTTCACCAGAGCACCTGGCCAAGTTCGCAGGCAGCAGAGCCAAAATCGAAAGTAGATCTGTCGGCCAATGGCGGCGGCAGGGGACCATGGTTGGCTATGAGCCTCTCACCCAGTCCGGGACCACACCATCATTGGTTTTATCCCCTTCGAGAATCCAAGAGAGGTTGAATCGTGCCACCGTGCCGCCACCTTGCGGCCCTCCTTCGTGGAGCAAGTAGATCCACCCTTCCGATGGCGTGCCGGGGCGGCCGGCGGTGAGCGCTGAATAGGCGAAATTGCCCTCGAAGATCTGACGCCGCATTGGCCAGGTCTTACCACCATCGAAGCTGGCCCAGACATGACCGTTGCGGCGGCCTTTATCGCTCACGATGTTGCTGAAGACCAGCACGTCACGACCGAGCACGGGAAGGCGCATCAGTCCGCCCATGAGTCCATAGGTCGAGTCGGTGTTGCCATCGGGCAGGGTTTTGGAACGAACGGGATTCTCCCAGGTTTGTCCGGCATCCTTGCTGGTGGCATTCCAGCGCCAGAGGGAATCTTCTTTGGTCGGTGCCCAGTGGCGGCGGGTATTGTAATGAAGCGTGCCATCGGAAAGTTCGGCAATCGATGCCTCGCCGCAGCCCATGATCGGGACAGGCTCGGAAGCTTTCCAGGAACGTCCCCCGTCGTCACTGAACATGGCGTTCGTATAATGGGTGTGGAAAAATTCGGGCGGATAGTTGGTGCGACCATACCAACGGCAGGGCACAACCAAGCGGCCTTTGAATTTTCCGTGGCGCAAGCAGATGCCCTTTTCGTTCATGTGCAACGAAGGCGTGTGGCCGAGTGAATTCGCGTGCAGCTCGAATTTCTGTTTTTCCCAGGTTTTGCCCGCGTCTTTCGATCGATAGAGGTGAAGCGGCGAAGGCGGATGTGCTTCCTCCATGAAAGCGAGGATATCGCCGGAGATTTCATCGACAGTCAGCCCGCTGATGGAGAAGCCTTTGGCAATAAGAATGGATGGCCCCCATGTCTTGCCGCCATCTTCACTCCGCCGGACTTCAACGTTGCCAAAAGCGGCGAGCCCGGTGCCATCCATGGCGACGGTAATGTTCGGGAACCGGCCCTTCTGGAAAAGCTGTTGTGTCTCGAACCCTGCTGGTTTGAGGAACGAGGTGACCGCTGCTTCGTGGACCGAAGCGGGTGGGAAGTGTTTGTTATCCTGATTCCATCCGACATCGGCGGTGGCGGTGGCCGAGAGACAAATAAGCGGGGTAAGAAATTTTGAAATGGTGGATAGGCTCATGGGAAAAGAAGGGAGGAATGGGTGGTTTGCAGGTTGAATGCCTTTTGGCACCAGTCGAGATCGAATCGCGTGATGGTCGGAGATGTTAGAAATGGCTTTAGGGCGTTTGATCGAGTTGGTGTCGGTAGAATGAGGCGGCGTTTTCTCCGCTCGGGAAAGGAAGGCGTTCCGTGCGCTCGAAGAGTCCGTTGGCTAGAGGTTCCACTACGGATGATGTGGGGCTAATCGGTGCCCATCGCCTGAGGTCATCCGAGTGAAAGAGGCGCATGTCGTGCCAAAAGGGGAGGTCTCGCTGGAGTCTGCGGATTACAATTTCTCCACCTTCAATCGTAAGCCTGGAAGATGGCATGGGGGCGGTGACCGGGACTGATCCAAAAGCGAATCCGGCACGGTGTTCAGGGCCGAGTACGTCGAGCCTTCCAGTCTCGCCGCGTTCAAAGGTATCCGGGATACCATCCCCATCCGCGTCATACTGAGTGCTGCGGGCTGCAAATTGAGCGGGTTCGAGCGCCGACGGAGTGATGCGCACGAGGTCGATATCTCCGGTGAGTTGCCTGGTGCCGGCATTGTAGCGGCCGATCCAGAGGGCGTTATTGTTGGCGAAGCTGCCGACGGTGCTGTCCGCCAGTGCACCGGAAATCTGACCATCGACGAAAAGGCGGAGCTGTTTGTTGGCGGGATTGGTGGCATCGCGCACGGCCGCGACATGGTGCCATTGGCCGGTGTTGATATTTGCAGAGGAGGAAAGGATGCGCTCGCTGGTATCGTCCGAGACAAGAAAGCGGACCTTTCCATTTTCAGCGCGGAGCCACCAGGATGGTGAGTTTGTTGCGAGGTCCTTGGCGACGAGCGCTCCCGTTTGGGTGGAGCCAAGGGGAATCCGACAGACGACTTCAATGGTGAATGAATCATTGGGGCCAAAGTCGAAACGGTTGAAGCTTTCGGAATCCAGGATGCGCAGTCCGCCGGTGGCCTTGATGGAAACAGCGCGCCCATTCCCGAACGCGGACGCGCCCGCCGTGGAAGGGAAGGACGCGCTGGTCGTGAGGTGCAGATTGTTGTCTGCCGGGTGGATATCCTTGAGGGCGCCAGCATTGGTGGGGATATTCTGGCCGGGAGGGGTCTCCTCCAAGTTCCAGAACGCGGCACCCGGGTTTTCGGCGGGCGGGGGCGGCTCGTCAAGCCAGGCCTCGTTGAAGCGGACAAAAGTGATGGTCTCGTAAGGCGAGCTATTGCCCTTCTCGAAAAGCAAGCCCATGCGCGCATCGCCTAGGCGTGTCATATCTGAATAGGCCGAAGGACCCTCGTTCAGAAGCTTCGGCGCTGACCATGTCTGAGCTTCATCGACGGAGGACCAGATCGACATACGCGTGCGCGAGCCGGCATTTGGACAGGAGAAGAGGATGCGGTTGTGTGGATCTCCGGCTTCGATGGATCGGAAGCGGGCGAGGCCGCCCTGCACGACGGGGGTAACAAAATGCGGGGCGTCGGTAAACTCGGCGGGTATGAAAGTATGGCCGCCATCGAGCGACAAGGTGCTGGCCCGGGAGTGCGGTCCCTGATGGTCGCGGGCATTGAAATAGAGACGGGAGCCACTGCCCGGGGCAGAATCGACCAGTTCAACGGCGAGATTTTCGTTGGGCCGGACGGTGGCGGTGGAGGTTGCCACCGCCCCGATGTGCCAGGTGGTTCCACCATCGTCCGAATAAATGACATGCGAACCGAAGGCCTTGGTATCCGCGCGCATGTGATCGCAAGCGACTACGAGTCGCCCGGTCTGGATGCCACGTTCCAAGCGGATTCCTGCGCCGGGTCCGGTGGCATACCACGTCCAACCGGATTGTTTGGCAGTGGCGGTGATTTCCGTGGCGGGAGACCAGGTTAGACCGTCGTCGATTGAACTTAAAACGAAAACGCGGCGGGTGTCCGCGCTTGTGCCGTTGACGATCATTGATTCGTTATCCGAGCCGAGGTTCCATGTGGAGAGTAACCGTATCGTGCCGTCAGCGGCGACGACCGGCGCGGGATTGCCGCAGGTGTTGCTACCGTCGCTCCAGACTACCTGACGCGGACTCCAGGTATTGCCATTGTCGGTGGAACGTCGCACCAGAAGATCAATGTCGCCGGTATCCGACGAAGAGTTTTTCCGCCCTTCGCAGAACGCGAGTAAAGCTCCGCTAGGCGTGCGAATTATTGCCGGAATACGATAAGTATGGTAACCATCCTGACCGGATACAAAAACCGATTGCTCGTCGAACACAGGCAGAGCGAAAACCGACGCACCGCATGAGAATAGGGCGAGGCAGGTCGTTTTCCGAATGGCACTGATGACTGGCATAGAAAAACCACATGAGTGAAAAAGTGGAGCCGCCGTCCCTCCAGACGGCGGCCCCTGGGATTCCCGGAGAAAACCCCTTAACTCCAGGGAAAATCTTCGCGCATCTGATAACGATAAGGGCGGATCCTCGTGACTGGCAAGTTCCCGATGCTGGTTTGTTTATAAGACCGGTTTTTAGCGGTATTGATCCCAGTCGGGCAAAGAGCAAAACCAATCATCACCCCGGGAACGAAAAACGGCAATCCGGTTCAACCGGTAGCAAAACCAGACCGGCGGGAAGCGTTTCTCCCTTCTGCCTGCGTATGGCATGTTTCCTCGAAATGAAATTCTGCCTTCCATTTTTTCTTGCCGCCGTGGTCACTGGATCGGCGGAGTCGTTTGAATCCGCGCCCGGCGGGCCATTCACGCGTCTGGAGACCTCCATCGGGCTCTGGTCGGCCGAAGATGGTCACGCCCGCATCGATCCTGCCCGGGGGAAAAGCGGCAAACAATGTTTGCACCTCTCCGGCCAGGGCGAGCGTTCGATCGTGCTTTCGCTCCCGTCTCCGTCCGAGAAAGGGGCGGTGCTCTCGTTGTGTGCCGAGCGCTGGACCCGGGGCAATCCCTTCCAATTCCGCATCGATACCAAGCAAGGCGGAGAGTGGAAGGAAATCTGCGCGGCAGACAAGGAGGTCAAGGTCGGAGGCTTCCTCACGGAAGTCCGGCAGACTTTGCCTGATGGAACGAAGGAACTTCGTTTCCGCGTGACGGCCCCGGAGAAGGCCGGGATTTTGATCGACGACGTGAGGGTCCATCGTCCGGGTCCAGCGCGGGCAACCTCGGTCGAGGTCATACAACCGGTGATCCCGGCGTTCATTCGCAAGGAATACAATCCCATCCTCGGTTTCCGGGTGACCGTCGAAGGCAGCGAGGGCAGTATCCCGCTCGAGGCCGTTGAACTCGGCTTCGGCGGAACCACCCGCATGGAGGACATCGCATCATTCAAGATCTTCTCCGGAAACGAAGATCCCTCGGCCGATCCCGCCGAAGTCATCGCGGAGGGCACCAGCATCTCGGAAAAGATGCCGCTCGTCCTCAAACAGGATCTCATGGCCGGAGACCACTGGTTCTGGATTTCTCCTGTATTGAAGAGCACGGCGTCCATCGACGGACGCATCGACGCCTCGGTTTCCCGCGTGAAAGTGGGTGGCAAAATCATGGAGCCTGCCAATCCCTCGCCGGAAGGATCCCAGCGAATTGGATATGCCGTTCGTTTGCCGGGCGACGACAACTCGAAATCCTATCGCATCCCCGGTCTTGCCACGACCAACGCAGGGACCTTGGTGGCGGTTTACGACATCCGTTATCGTCATGCCGGGGACTTACCCGCCGATATCGATGTGGGTGTCTCCCGCAGCACCGACGGCGGCCAGACCTGGGGGCCGATGATCGTTGCCATGGATATGGGCAATGATCCAAAACATTCCTATGACGGCATTGGTGATCCGGCCATTCTTGTGGACCCAAAGAGCGGCAGAATCTGGATCGCCGCCTTGTGGAGCCATGGCAAGCGAGCCTGGGGTGGCTCCGGCCCGGGGATGAAGCCGGAAGAAACGGGTCAATTCATGCTCGCGTACAGTGATGACGACGGGCTCACCTGGTCCAAACCGATCAACATCACGCCGCAAGTGAAGGATCCAAAATGGAGGCTCTTCTTCAATGGCCCCGGTGCCGGTATCACGCTGGCGGACGGCTCGCTGGTTTTCCCCGCTCAATATCGCGCCGCCGATGGCATACCCTGGTCTACCTTGATTTACTCCAAAGACGAGGGCCGGACGTGGCAGACGGGGACCGGGGTGAAAAGTGACACCACCGAAGCGCAGGTCGTCGAGCTCGCGGACGGCTCGATCATGATCAACTGCCGCGACAATCGCGGCGGCGCACGCACCATTGCGGTGACCAAGGACCTTGGCAAAACCTGGGAACTTCATCCCACGGATCGCAAGGCGCTGAGAGAGCCGGTGTGTATGGCCAGTCTTTTGCGCTGGAAGCATGCACGGCACGGCGACCTCTTGTTCTTTTCAAACCCTGATTCCATCAAAGGACGTCTTAACATGACGATGAAACTTTCCCGCGATCATGGGCTCACTTGGCCGGAAGCGGATGCCCGTCCGTATGACTCGCGCCCCTGCTTCGGCTATTCCTGCCTTGCTCCCGCCCGTGCCGATCACATCGGGGTGATTTACGAGGGCAAAAGCTCGATGCTCTTTCTGCGTTTGCCGCTGAACGAATGGTCCAAATAATTCTCACTTTGCCCCATCAAGGGTGCTGAAGTCGATCTGCGGGCGTTTCGCTGGAGTCGGTGGCCGATTGAACCCGGTGTTCAGCGGCACGGATTCGGAAAAGAAGCCGCCATTGCGAAGGAAGAACCCTTCGCCTTCGACACCGCCTGCGTAGTCGAGACGATAGCGTCGGCTGGCGATGTCGTCGCCGGTAAAGCGGGCGCGGGTCAGTTCGTGCCACTCGCCGTTCGTGTCGCGCGCCCACTGGTTGCCATGGATGGCGCGGCGTCCGAGATAGCCGTTGCGATCCGCGAAGTTCTCGAGGAAGGAATGGATTCCGCCAAGATGTTTGTTGGTTTTCGGACGCACGAAACCGGCGATGAGCCTCCACTTGCCTTCTTCCGGCGCGAAGAACCAGCCGGTGTAAATGGTATTCCCTTGTCCGTCCGGGCGGGCGCGGTTCAGGAATCGGTAAGTGGTTCCCGCTTTCCATGGGAAGGTCAGGAAGCTCTGCCTGCCGGAGCCTTCGTTCCCGAACTCGCCGGTCTTCACTCCTTCTCCCGTGGCCATTACGTTGACGCGTTGGTCCTCGGGTATGCTCTTCGGGTTGTTGGTATGGAATGGACTCCACACGGAAAAGAGGATCCAGCGCTCCGCCTGGTTTCGAACCTGCATACCGAAGTAGCCTTCGCCGAATCCGTTGGCCATGAAATAGGAACCGGCGGGATCCTGTCCTTCCGGCACCGTTAATTCGCTGTAGAAGTATTCCAAGGTTTTCCCGGGCGGAGTTTGGTAGGAAAGATGCACCGATGGTCCGCGCCTTCCCCAATAAAATCGGTTTGCCTCCGCGCTGTTCACGAAGTCCGGCCTCAGATTGTTTTCAGATGATCTGAAGAGCAAGGCCTCCACTTCGGCAAAAACCGCACCGGCTTTCCGGATGCCCTGCAGATCCACCCGCAAATAGCCTGCGGCTTTGGCGGATACACGGCCGAATGCGACGTCCTGCGTCTCCGAACCACTGACGGATTTTTCGAAGACTTGGCTCCCGACACTCGCCCGGATGACCGATTCTCCTTCGGGCACTTTCAGTCGGAGCGAGAGATCGAGTTCGGCCGGGCGGTCGATTCGGAAATAGATGGAAAATACACTTTTTTCATCCTGCCATGTCCGGATGCCGGCCGGCTCCACGCGATCCCTTGAGCCATCGGCGGAGGTCGTAAGATAGGCATTGCCACCGAGGGGCACGAGCCATTCAAAGACCTCGGCAGCCATCGCTTGAGCCGCAAAGGCCGCGCTCAGGGCGAGACCAATGGCCAGATTTCGCAAAAGTTGCATGCCTGAAAGGAGTGTCACGGAATGGATGGAATGCAAGGTCAATGAGAAGGTCAGGTCTTCCCCGGCATTGTCGTCCCCACCCAGCGGAACGCGAAGGCGTTCCGCTACGACATGAAAATTCCCCGCGCGAAGAGGCTTCTTCAGTAGCGGCACCGCTTCCGGTGCCGATGGCGAACGACATGCCAGATCTCCGCAGGCATTGTCGTCCCCACCCAGCGGAACGCGAAGGCGTTCCGCTACGGCTTGTAGGATGTGCGCACAGCACCGGCTCATTCTGCCGAGTATCCACGGTAAGGCAGTGAGAATCCGATACGATTTAAGGGAAGGACCTCATATTCTTTCAATGGTCAAACTTTCCAAGCCGTGGCTCATCCCACCTTCTTCCGGAAAAACTCCAGCGTGGAGGCCAATCCTTCTTGCAGGCTGTGCCCGGGGGTCCATCCGGCGGCGCGGAGTTTGTCGGCGCTGGCCCGTGAATGCCGGACATCCCCGGCGCGTTCCGGACCGTGGATGATCTTCGATGAAGAGCCCGCCGCCTTGATCAAACCTTCGGCCAGATCATTGATGGTGATGGCACCGCCGTATCCCGCATTGAAAACCCCGGTGACCCCGGGTGTTTCGACCGCGAAGGAGAGGGCGCCCGCGATATCTTTCACATAGATGAAGTCACGCGTCTGTCCGCCATCGCCATTGATCACGAGGTCATCACCGCGCAGGGCCTTCTCGATGAAGATGGGCACGGCGGCGGCATAGGCACCTTTCGGATCCTGCCTGGGTCCGAAGACATTGAAGAAGCGGATGGCGGCGGTTTCGAGATTGCCCTCGTTGCTGAACATGTTCAGATAGTATTCGCCATCGAGTTTGGTGATGGCGTATGGGCTTTTCGGCTCGGGGAACATGGTTTCGATCTTCGGCACCACCGGATTGTCGCCGTAAATCGCCGCCGAGGAGGCGAAGACCAGCTTCTTGACGCCGGCTGCCGCCGCTTCCTCGAGCACATTCAGAAGCCCGTGCACGTTGAGGTTCACACATTCGCCCGGTTTGCCCATGGATTCCGGCACACTGACCAGTGCCGCGAGGTGGAAAATGTAATCAACGCCCTGCACCGCTTGGCGCACGAGTTCGCGGTCGGTGATCGAGCCTTCGATGAAGGTATGGCGCAATCCGTCGAGGTTGTGGCGATAGCCGGTGCGCAGGTTGTCGAGCACGCGGATCTCCTCCGCGCGATCCTGGTAAAATTCAACGATGTGAGAACCGATGAAGCCGGCTCCGCCGGTGACGAGAATTTTCATGATGGGTTGCGGCGGGGTAGGGGGTTCGCGGATATCATCCGGCATGGAAGGCGACGAGTTTTTCCATCTCGGGAAGTCGCTTCTCGATGGCCGCGACGAAGGCGAACTGGTTCCGGCAGCGGTCGAGATTGTGCTCGGGACGTTTGATCTTGAAATAAACATCCCCCGAGAGATAATCGGTGAGGAAACGGATGCCGCATTCAAGGGTCAGCAACTTGCCGGCGAAGGCAAGGTTCTCCAGTTCGGCGGCATTGAGGAAGGATTTTGCGGAAGCAAGATAACCGCGCACGAGGGCCTCGAAGCGATCCAGACGCAGGTCGAGTTTGTTCAGATCAGTCGCGTCTTCCCTCGTCGTCGGCGTGGCCGTGCGCACCATGTCGCCGAAGTCGTAGAGCGCGGAGCCCGGCATGGTCGTGTCCAGATCAATCACGCATACGCCTTCCGCCGTTTTGTTGTCGAGAAGCACGTTGTTGAGTTTGGTGTCGTTGTGGGTCACCCGCTCGGGAATCACGCCCGAAGCGATAAGGTCGGTGATGCGTGAACAATCCGCCGCCCGGGCTTCCACGAAAGCAATCTCGGCTTTCACTTCCGCCGCCCGGTTGGCCGAATCCGCCGCGATGGCCGCCCTGAGGGCATCGAGCCGCTTGGGCGTGTGGTGGAAATGGGGGATCGTCTCATGAAGCCGCTCGCCACCGAGTCCCGCCGCCAGCTTCTGGAAGTTGCCGAAGGCTTTGGCCGCCTCGTAGGCCTGCTCGTTGGACTGGATCTCGTCGTGGCCGGTGGCGTGTTCGATGAAGGGATACACGCGCCAGTAGTTGCCGGTGGCATCCACCGCATAGGGCTGGCCATCAACCCCCGGGATGCAGGTCAGGGTCCGCCGCCTCGCCTCGGGATTTCCCTCTTCAATCAATCTCCCCAACGAATGCCGGGTCACCCGTGCGATGTTTTCCATCAATTGGACTGGCGTCTTGAAAACATTGGTGTTGATGCGTTGCAGGATGTAACGGAGCGGACGTAGGCCGACTTGATCGAAATTGGCGCAGTAGGTGTCATTGATATGACCGGAGCCATATGGCGCGCCGTCGATAAAGTCGGCGCGCAGGTCGAAGAGAGCGGCGATTTGCCGAAGATCGGGGGTTGTTGGGGAAGGCACTTTGCTCATTACGGGAAAATGTCCTTGTGCCACGCCGGAGGGTCAACCGGGAAGATTCTCCGCGTCATGCGCCAGTAGGGAGGGAGCATGGCCCACGGCCCTCTGCCTCCGGGCATCCGCCGTAGCCATTGAACGTCGGTTTCCCTTGCAACCACGGGGTATTGGCGGCGCGTATGTGAATTTGCCGTAACGGGTAATCTGTTCCGCACTGGTTGGATGTTAAAACCAGAAAGCATGTATTGCCGTGATCATCCCGATTCGATATTATTGGACTAACCAAAACCGGATCCCACCCATCCATCTCCAACCAGGAAAACGATGCCCATGAAAACACGCTCCCGCAAACTCCGCTTACGCTCCATCTTCCCGGTTCTGCCGGTTGTCGCCGCTCTCGTCGGCAATAGTTTTGCGGCAGCGATCAACAAGGACACCGACGGCACCGACCTCACGGACACCGGCTCATGGGTTGGCGATGTCGTGCCCGGTTCCGGCGATGTCGCAACCTGGGTCACCGGTTCGCTCGGCGGGGCATCGACCATTGCCACTGCCCAGTCATGGCAGGGGATAGACGTGCAAAGTGCCACCACCGCCATCACCACCTCGGGCGCGGGCACGCTCACCCTCGGCACATCCGGCATCAATATCGCCAGCGGCGGCGTGAACCTCACCCTCGGCATGAGCCGGACCTTCAGTGCCAGCTCCAACATCACCGTCGGCGCGGGGCGTATTCTCACCTTGAATGGTGGCACCGGCATCACCACCACCTTCGCGGATGGCACCACGACAACCCTTAACGGCGCGGGTGAAGTTGCGATCGGT